>NZ_GL732439.1:0-48743 GCF_000187465.1 Streptococcus infantis ATCC 700779
TCAATACTTGAATTGAGGCAATTGCTTTTTTTTATATTTGATTTTTATCATTATTATCTGTAATTTCACATTGCGTTTTCTTAAATGTTTCGTTACCTTTTCATGTTAAAACTAATAAATGTGTAAAGAACTATCTTATTGATAGTTCTTTTTTTTAAAATTTGATATCCTAGACATATGAAAAGAATCAAAATTGATGTTGTAGTAGTTCCTTTAAGTGGACATTTGTACCCAACAATGAATTTATTAATCCCCTTACTTAATTACCCTCGATATGATATTCGCTTGTTCACTGGTCCTCAAAAAAAAGACGTTGCTGAGTCTGCAGGTTTTCATGTAGTTCCAATACTAGAAAATCACATTGAGGATTTTGAACGTGCAGCTAATAATGATCAGCAATTAGGGATATTATCAGCTTATCAACAACTTTCTTCTAGTATTGATTTAATTAATCTAGTTTCTGATCAATTATTGGAAGAGTGGCGAGAGAATCGCCCTGATATCGTTATTGCTGATTTTATAACCTTGTCTGGAGGTTTAGTAGCTAATCAACTTGAAATTCCTTGGATAACCACCATGGCTACACAATTTGTTTTAGAGACTACTGACGGCCCGCCTTGTCTAATTGGTGGGATGGGAAGTCCCAAGAATGGTTGGCAAGCTTCGGTCCAATTCCTAGGTAGAAAAGCAACTCGTTTAGTGAAACGAATTGTATCTTTTCTGCTTCGTGATCGCTTAAAAAGATATAATTTTAAATTGTATAATCAACTAGGTCATGAGACCATTTATTCTCCATATTCAATTCTTGGTATTGGTATGAAAGAAGTAGAATTAAAAAAGGGATTTCCAAAACACTACAAGTGGGTTGGTCCTTCTGGTGCTTCAGTTGAGGCAGGAGAGGATTATCCTTTAGATTTGTCTCCTTTTATGGAGCGAAAGAAAGTTTTGATAACTTGTGGGACACAACTAGCTTGGGCAAAAGAAAATCTTATTTATCAAGCTACGCAACTTGCAAAAGCTCATCCTGATTGTCACTTTTTTTTAACTCGTGGTGTAGGTGGAGAGGCCTTCCAATGTGAAAATCTCATGGAGAACCTTTCCGTAGTTTCTTATCTACCTTATAAGGAGTACATTCCCCAGATGGATTATGTGATTCATCATGGGGGAGCTGGGATTTTTTATCAATGCATTATTTATGGTAAACCAGCTTTGATATTGCCTCATGATTATGATCAATTTGATTATGCCGTTCGTGGGGTTGAAGCCGGTGTTGCTTTCTCAGCTAAAAGAGATAATAGCAAGGCCATTGGACAAGCCTTTGAGGAGCTGTTAGCTAAAGAAAATTGGCCAGAATTAGAGACTTTGCGCCAAGCAGCACAGTCTTATCATCCGACGGAAATCTTAGAGAGCGAAATCCATCGTCTGCTGACAAATAAGGAGAAGGAAAAATGAAAACAGTTTTAGTAACTGGAGCGACAGGTTTCTTGGGTAAATATGTTGTAGATGAATTAGTCCAGCATGGCTATCAGGTTCGAGCTTTTGGTAGAAACAGTAAGGTTGGTCGTTCTTTAGAGAATTCTTCGGTTAGTTTTTTTCAGGGTGATTTGACCAAAGCTGATGATGTGCTAGAGGCTTGCAAGGAGATGGATCTGGTCGTTCATGCGGGAGCCCTGTCAACAGTTTGGGGTCCTTGGGAAGATTTTTATCAGGCTAATGTTTTAGGAACTAAATATGTTCTCGAGGCATGTCGCCAAACAGGTATTCAACGTTTAGTCTATGTATCCTCACCAAGCATCTATGCTGCTCCTAAGGATCAGTTGGCTATCAAAGAAACTGATGCTCCAGAGGAAAATAATCTCAATAACTATATCCGTAGCAAATTGGCTTCGGAGAAACTCTTTAAAGACTATCCAGATGTTCCGAGTATCATCTTGAGACCTCGGGGCCTGTTTGGGATTGGGGACACTAGCATCTTGCCACGGGTTATCAATCTGAGTCAAAAAATAGGAATTCCTTTGATTGGAGATGGGCGTCAGCTCATGGACATGACTTGTGTGGAAAATGTTGCTCTTGCAATCCGTTTGGCCATAGAAGCTCCAGAAGCTAAAGGGGAGGTTTATAACATTACTAATGGTGAACCGAGGGCTTTTAGAGATTTGCTAGAGGAAAGTTTGACAGGTCTGGATTATCCAATCAAATATAGAAAAATTCCAGCATCTCTCTTATCAGGAATTGCAAGTAGTTTAGAATTTATATACAAGACCTTGAACCTTAAAGGGGAACCACCTCTAACTCGATATACCTATTATCTGCTTCGCTATAGTCAAACGCTGGATATTAGCAAGGCCGAGAGGGAATTGGGGTATCATCCGAAAATTAGTATTTCAGAAGGGATTGAACAATATGTCCAAGATTATCGAAAGCATTGAGTATTTCCCAGCCGGGTATTGTACTAGTTATGCAGGTTTGCTTTTTAAGGGTGTCAAGAATAGAAAGATGACTTTCCCTGCAGGAGTGTTCCTTATCAAGCACAGGGATAAGGGCCATCTGCTCTATGATACTGGCTATCACTATGATATTAAGACGAAACTTCGTTATGCTTTTTACCGTTTGGGGACGCCAGTTCAAATGACGGAGGAAGATCAGGTTTTGCACTTGCTGAAAGCTAAAGGGATTAAGCCAGAAGAAATCAACTATGTCTTGTTGTCTCATCTACATCCAGATCATTTGGGAGGGGCTAGCTTCTTTCCGAATGCAAACTTTATCCTGGCCCAGGAAGTCTATGATGTTTACAAGAAACCAAAACTAAAAGATTTAATTTTTAAAGAATTTTTGCCGAGTGACTTCGAGGAAAGATTGACAGTCATCAAGGCAAATCAGCAAAATGCTAACTTTAAGTATCGCCCTACCTATGATTTGTTTGGAGATGGTAGTATCTTAGTTGCTTCTATTGATGGGCATGCTAAGGGCCAAGCCTGTCTCTTTATTCCAGACTATGATCTCTTTATCGCAGCAGATCTTTGTTGGGGAATAGACCTCTTACCTTACACCAAACAGATGCATCTGATTCCTTCCTTGGTGCAGGACAACAAGGAAGCCTATATCAAGGGAACAGAGCTCTTGGAAGAACTTTTAAAGGATGGCATAGAAGTACTAGTTAGCCATGACCCTGTAGAAAGGATTGAGCAGATTTTGTATGAAAAAAATAACCTTTCTTAAAACTTTTATCCAAACTCGCTGGCTTCATAACTTTAAGTCTCGAGAAGCTTTAGAAAACTATCAGAAAAAGCAACTGGCTGCCTATATGGACTTTCTCAAACGTGAGTCACCTTATTTTAAAAATGGTGTACCTAGTGAATTTGATCATATGGATAAGGCTTTTATGATGAGTCATTTCAATGAGCTTAATACTCAAGGTGTGGATCGAGACGAGGCCTTGGCTTTGGCTATCGAAAGTGAAAAGACCAGGAATTTTACAGAGCTCAAGGGAGAAATAGCTGTTGGGTTGTCTTCTGGAACATCTGGACACCGGGGCCTTTTTATCACAACTGAAAAAGAGAGAAGTATGTGGGCAGCAGCTATCTTGGCAAAGATGTTGCCCAAGGGCCAACTTTTTGGGCACCGCATAGCCTTTTTCCTCAGAGCGGATAATGAACTTTATCAGACCATCAATACGGCACTTATTCATTTAGAGTACTTTGATATTTTCAAGAATACAGATGAGCATATCGAGCGTCTCAATAGTTATCAACCGACTATTGTAGTGGCACCTGCTTCTATGTTGATTGAATTGAGCAAGCGTCTAAAAGATGGGGAGTTAGTCATTCACCCACAAAAAATCGTTTCGGTGGCTGAAATCTTGGAAGATAGTGATAAAGAGCGAATTTCGAACGCTTTTGAGTTGCCGATTATTGACCAAGTCTACCAGGCAACCGAAGGTTTCCTAGCCTGTACTTGCTCTGCTGGGAATCTTCATCTCAATGAAGACATCATTTTTGTGGAAAAACACTACTTGGATGACCGACGTTTTTATCCAGTCATTACTGATTTTAAGCGGAGCAGTCAGCCTGTTTATCGCTACCAGCTCAACGATATCTTGGTTGAGAATCCTGAACCTTGTCCATGTGGATCTCATTACACAAGGATTGACAAGGTCGAAGGGCGTTCTGACGACATCTTCTATTTTGATGGACGAGATGGAGGTCAGGTAACGATTTATCCTGACTTTATCAGACGTTGCATTCTCTTTGTGGAGAATGTTGGAGATTACCAAGTCAAACAACATTCTGAGAAGCTAGTGGAAGTTTGTCTGAGTCGAAGAGATGAGCAAGTAGAAATAGCGATTACAGAGCAGTTTCGACTTTTGGCGCAACAAAAAGAGTTTAAAGAACCTGAAATACAATTTTCAGATTATCATTGGGATACAAGTCGTAAGCTCAAACGTATCCAACGTTTATGAAAGGACAAAAAATTATGACAGAAGTAAAAAGACATGTAGAAATTGCAGGTTATGGAGTCTGCCTTCCAAAAAATACAGTGCAATTTAAAGACCAGACCCGTCATCGTGTGGTTGAAAATGAAGAAACGCAACTAGATTTGGCAGAAGCAGCTATCCAAGCTGCACTTGAAAATGCAAATTTGAGTATGAAAGACATTGATTGCCTGGTATCAGCTAGTGCGGTTGGTGTTCAGCCGATTCCTTGTACGGCAGCTTTGATCCATGAACGTGTGGCAAAAGGGCTCTCTATCCCGGCTATGGATATTAATACGACTTGTACAAGTTTTATCTCTGCTTTATCAACCATGTCACATTTGATTGAAGCTGGGGAATACTGTCGTGTTTTGATTGTATCCAGTGAAGTTGGTAGCTTGGGTCTCAATCCAAAGCAAAAAGAAAGTTATGAACTCTTTAGTGATGGAGCGGTTGCCTTTATTTTCCAATCAAGTGATAAGGATAAGGGAGTTATCGCTAGTCTTCAACGTACTTGGTCAGAGGGGGCTCACGATACAGAGATTCGTGGAGGCTTAACTTCTTATCAGCCAAAAGAGTACTCTGAAGAGACCAAGACAAATTTTATGTTTGATATGAAAGGCAAGAAAATTCTCTTGCTTTCTGCTCGTGTCATTCCAGAAATGTTCCAAGAATTCCAAGAGAAATCAGGTATTTCTAAAGATGCTGTAGACTATATTATTCCCCACCAAGCCAGTCGCGCTCTTCCTTTGGTCATGGGAAAACTGGGTGTAGACGAAGACAAGTACCTTAATCTCGTTACGGATTATGGAAATATGGTCTCCGTTGCTGTACCTTTTGGTTTGGCTTATGCACTCGATCACGGATATGTGAAGGAAGGAGATACCATCTTCTTAATGGGAACTGCAGCTGGCATGACGGTCAATATGTTGGCTTTGAAATTGTAAAATAATAGCAGGCACATATAAGTGGCCTGCTTTTTAAATTAATTTTAAACATAGAACTATCGGCCTATACAGAAAAAGCTTGATAACTTTTACGAAACTAAGTATACTAGAAGGTAACAAACGTTTTCAGACAGTATATTAGGGAGTATACTTAGAAATTGAGAGGGAGATATGGGAATCAGAAAATTTCGCTTATTAATGTCCAAGTATGGCTTTAGCATTGCGATTATCCTGATAGAATTATTTCTTGTTTTCGGAATTATTCTTTACATGAGCCAGATTGCTCCGATTATTTGGGTGACTCTTGTATTTTTGATTAGCGTAGCAACCGTTATAGCGATTGTCAATCGTTCGATGTCACCTGAAAGCAAAGTGACTTGGTTGATTGTGACCTTTGTACCGGTGTTTGGTCCACTGCTTTATCTCATGTTCGGTGAGAGAAGACTATCAAAAAAAGAACTGAAACAACTCCAGGAATTGAATTCTATTGCATTTCATGAGAATAATGGGCGCCAATTCCATTTGCAACTACAGGAGACAGACAAACCAGCTTACGGAATTATCAATGCCTTGCTACATATGGATAGTAATGCAGAAGTCTATGACCAGACAGATTCACAATTTTTCGCAAGTGGTGAGGAAATGTGGAAACAGATGCTGGAGGATCTTAAAAGAGCAGAAAAGTTTATTTTTCTTGAATACTACATTGTCGACGAAGGTTTGATGTGGGATAGCATACTCAAAATTCTGGAAGAAAAGGCAGCTCAGGGAGTCGAGGTCAAGATGCTCTATGACGACATCGGTTGTATGGTGACTTTGCCTGGGGATTATACTGTTCATTTGCGTTCTAAAGGGATTGATGCTCATAAATTTAATAAGGTGATTCCTCGTATGACAGTGGCTTATAATAACCGTGACCACCGGAAAATATTAGTGATTGATGGACAAATTTCCTATACTGGAGGAATTAATCTTGCAGACGAATATATCAATCATATTGAACGTTTTGGACACTGGAAAGATAGTGGGATTCGGATTGATGGTCCGGCGACTCAAGCATTTACCAGACTATTTCTCATGAACTGGTACATCAACCGTGGGGAAATCAGTGACTTTGATCAGTATCATTTGGAAAATCAGACACGATTTGGTAGCGGTCTTTGTATCCCATACGGCAGTGGACCTAAGCCAATCTATAAAACGAAGGTAGGGAAGATTGTTTATCAAAATCTGATTAACCAAGCAGAAGATTTTGTCTATATCACAACGCCTTATCTCATTATCGATTATGATTTGACAGAGGATATAAAAAATGCGGCGATGCGAGGCGTAGATGTGAGGATAGTCACACCCCATATACCGGATAAAAAACTCATTCAACTTGTAACACGGGGAGCTTATCCAGATCTTTTATCTGCGGGTGTTCGCATTTTTGAATACACACCTGGTTTTATCCATAGTAAGCAAATGATTGTTGATGATCGATTCGCGGCTGTCGGCACTATTAACTTGGATTATCGTAGCTTGGTTCATCACTATGAAAATGCAGTACTACTCTACAAAACAGAGTCAATAGCGGATATTCGCAAAGATTTTGAAGGAATTTTTGAACAATCTCAAGAGATCTTCTCGGATACCATAAATCCTACATGGTATCAAATGATGATTAAAGAAGTAACACAGTTATTTGCACCTATGCTTTAATTGAAAGAATTAACTGAGAATAGATGATTAGAGGAGAGGTTGGGACAAAAGTCCTAGCCTCTCAATTTTCTTTGGATTGTCGAGCAAGACGCAGTGGTTGAGTGGGCTCTACTACGCTGATTTCATCAGCTTTTACAGCCCTACTCAACTGTGCGGAGGTGGGACGATGAAATCGAATTCTAACGAATTACCGATTTCTGTCCCATTCTCTTTTCTGTAAGCAGTTTCCTTGACATCTTATTTATTTTTCGTTATCATATGTCCATATAATATATGGGAGTCTGTGTACAGTCTGAGAGGAAGTGTTAAACTTCGACCGCACCTGATCTGGGTAATGCCAGCGTAGGGAACGATACTTGGCCTAATATTGCACCTTTTTCATATATGGAAGAGGTTTTTCTTTTTTTACAAAGAAAAACTGTAACTTAGAAGGAGGTTTGAATGAAAGCAAGCATTGCTTTACAAGTCCTGCCCCTGTCACGAGGGATTGATCGCATAGCTGTAATTGATAAGGTCATTGACTATCTGCAAGCTCAAGAAGTGACCATGGTGGTGACACCCTTTGAAACAGTTTTGGAGGGAGAATTTGATGAGCTTATGCGCATTCTCAAAGAAGCGTTAGAAGTGGCAGGTCAAGGGGCAGACAATGTTTTTGCCAATGTGAAAATAAATATAGGAGAGATTTTAAGCATCGATGAGAAACTTGAAAAGTATAATGAGACGGCATATTAGTCTGCTAGGATTTTTGGGTGTCTTATCCGCTTGGCAGGTGGCGGGATTCTTAAAACTCTTACCAAAGTTTATCCTGCCGACACCACTTGAGATTCTCCAGTCTTTTGTTCGCGACAGAGAATTTCTTTGGTACCATAGTTGGGCAACCTTGAGAGTAGCTTTACTCGGTTTGGTCTTAGGTGTCTTGATAGCCTGTATCATGGCCGTCCTTATGGATAGTTTGGGATGGCTCAATGACCTGATTTACCCAATGATGGTGGTTGTCCAGACCATACCGACAATTGCCATAGCCCCTATCCTAGTTTTATGGTTGGGGTATGGAATCTTGCCCAAGATTGTCTTGATTATCTTGACGACTACTTTTCCTATCATCGTCAGTATTCTAGATGGTTTTAGGCATTGTGACAAGGATATGCTGACCTTGTTTAGTCTGATGCGAGCAAATCCTTGGCAAATCCTGTGGCATTTTAAAATCCCTGTCAGCCTTCCCTACTTTTATGCAGGTCTGAGGGTCAGTGTCTCCTATGCTTTCATTACAACAGTTGTATCTGAGTGGTTGGGAGGCTTTGAAGGACTTGGTGTTTACATGATTCAGTCCAAAAAACTGTTTCAGTATGATACCATGTTCGCGATTATTATTCTGGTATCGCTGATCAGTCTTCTGGGTATGAAGCTAGTTGATATCAGTGAAAAATATGTGATTAAATGGAAACGTACTTAAAAGAAGCGTTTTGTAAAAAGAAAAGAGGAAATAAAAATGAAGAAAACATGGAAAGTGTTTTTAACGATTGTAACAGCTCTTCTAGCTGTCGTGCTTGTGGCTTGTGGCCAAGGAACTGCTTCTAAGGACAACAAAGAAGCAGAACTCAAAAAAATTGACTTTATCCTAGACTGGACACCCAATACCAACCACACAGGGCTTTATGTCGCCAAAGAAAAAGGTTATTTCAAAGAAGCTGGAGTGGATGTTGATTTGAAATTGCCACCAGAAGAAAGTTCATCTGACTTGGTGATCAATGGTAAGGCGCCATTTGCTATCTATTTCCAAGATTACATGGCTAAGAAATTGGAAAAAGGAGCAGGTATTACTGCCGTTGCAGCGATCGTTGAGCACAATACATCAGGGATTATCTCTCGTAAGTCTGACAATATCAATAGCCCTAAAGACTTGGTTGGTAAGAAATACGGAACTTGGAATGACCCAACTGAGCTTGCGATGTTGAAAACCTTGGTAGAATCTCAAGGTGGAGACTTTGAGAAGGTTGAAAAAGTACCAAACAACGACTCAAACTCGATTACACCGATTGCCAATGGCGTTTTTGATGCTGCCTGGATTTACTACGGTTGGGATGGTATTCTTGCTAAATCTCAAGGAGTGGATGCCAACTTCATGTATTTGAAAGACTATGTCAAAGAGTTTGACTACTACTCACCAGTTATCATCGCAAACAATGACTATCTGAAAGACAACAAAGAAGAAGCTCGTAAAGTCATCCAAGCTATCAAAAAAGGCTACCAATACGCGATGGATCACCCAGAAGAAGCGGCTGATATCCTCATCAAAAATGCCCCAGAGTTAAAGGATAAACGTGACTTTGTCATTGAATCTCAAAAATACTTGTCAAAAGAATACGCAAGCGACAAGGAAAAATGGGGACAGTTTGATGCTGACCGCTGGAATGCCTTCTACAAATGGGATAAAGAAAATGGAATCCTCAAGGAAGACTTGACTGATAAAGGATTTACCAACGAATTTGTAAAATAATGACAGAAATTAGACTAGAACATGTAAGCTATGCCTACGACAATGAAAAGATTTTAGAGGACATTAACCTACAAGTGACTTCAGGTGAAGTGGTCTCTATCCTAGGGCCCAGTGGTGTAGGAAAGACTACTCTCTTTAACCTGATTGCAGGGATTTTAGAAGTCCAGTCTGGGCGAATCATTCTTGACGGGGAGGAAAATCCCAAGGGGCGCGTGAGCTATATGCTACAAAAGGATCTGCTCTTGGAACACAAGACCGTTCTTGGCAATATCATTTTGCCCCTCTTGATCCAAAAGGTGGATAAGGCAGAAGCCATTGCCCGCGCAGACGAAATCCTTGCTACCTTTCAGTTGACGGCTGTAAGGGATAAGTACCCTCATGAACTCAGTGGTGGGATGCGCCAGCGTGTTGCTTTGCTCCGTACCTACCTTTTCGGGCATAAGCTCTTTCTTCTAGACGAGGCCTTTAGCGCTTTGGATGAGATGACTAAGATGGAACTTCATGCCTGGTATCTTGATATTCATAAACAGCTAGGCCTGACGACACTCATCATTACGCATAGTATAGAGGAGGCCCTCAATCTCAGTGATCGCATCTACATCCTAAAAAATCGCCCTGGTCAGATTGTTTCTGAAGTCAAACTCGACTGGTCTGAAGGCGAAGACAAGGAAGTTCAAAAAATTGCCTATAAACGCCAGATTTTAGCGGAGTTGGGCTTAAATAATTAGAAATGAAGAGAGTTGGTGAAGTCTATTCTTTACTTGCTCTCTTTTTGTCTATAAATGGAAATCCTGATAGATAAAAAGTGATATAATTGACGTATGGTGATGTGATGAAAAAAGAAGAAATTAAAAAATATTTAGATACAGATCTTGAATTTAATGTTAATGGCCGAGGTACTTACTTTAAATCAAGTATTTGTGTAGTAGGTAATTATATGAGAAATAGAATCATTGATGTTTACAGAATTGCAAATCGTTTGGTCTCTATTACAGTTGAAAATCCAGACTTTTCTGAATTAAGAGTTAATCAATTTGTAAAAATTGGAGACAAAGAGTATAGGATACGTAGTGTCCCTATGATAAATTCAACCCCACCAAAATCTTTTTTTGAAATGGATACATTTACAATTGACTACACAGAGGATGAATTGATGAATAAAGTGGCAGTATTTACGCTATTGGATAGTCAATCATAGTGTGTTGCACAGAAACTATAGCAATCAATCCGTTCAATGTGTCAAAATGTATTATAAATCTAAAAAATGAAGACGGTGGCTTGAAAGAATCAGGGCAAGTTGTGTGGTACTAAATGACTTGAGCGACTTTAGAATATAGGAAAAAAGCAATGCTTAAACTAATTTAAATTTTTAATTCTAGTATTTTAGGATATTGGTATATTCCTGAAAACCGTGACCCAGGTATGATTGAGATTGATGAGCAAACTGGTGAAGTTACAGTTGTCATCGAGTCAAATTATGATAAAGAACTAGGTTATCCTTACTATGCGAACAAAGCTCGTGGAGCAGTGA
The DNA here is from genome assembly GCF_000187465.1 of Streptococcus infantis ATCC 700779. Lineage (GTDB taxonomy): Bacteria > Bacillota > Bacilli > Lactobacillales > Streptococcaceae > Streptococcus > Streptococcus infantis. The sequence goes on from NZ_GL732439.1 coordinate 11,151, forward strand.
AGCAGATGTGGGATAGAGGAGAATTACCAAGCGAGAAATCATTTACCTGGTGGTAATTTTAAGAGATAACAAAAAGTGCCTAAATGATGTTAAATAATGAACTAAATGACTACAGCAAACAAGACCCATTCGATGAAATAGATGAACCCATTTTTTCGGAGTCTAATCTTGAAGGGTACAGTGATTTTTACAAAGATAGTGAAGAGTCAAAAGTTTGGTGGATTTATAGAATAGGTGTTATAGGAGAATTTCTGTTCAGCTTTGATAAGAAAAAAATTTATAACCTTTTTCTTGATTATCCTCACAATATGACGGAAGAAGAGGTTAAAATTTTTGATAGCGAAAATCCGTTTTGGAGAGATTTTTTCTCTCGATAATAGAATATGAACTATAGTAGAAAAAACTGTGAAACACTCACACTACAAAAAACTTCGGTACACCATTAATGATACCGAAGTTTTTTTCTAGACTTTACGAAATATTTCTTAGATTTGATGATAAATAACATACTTTCAAAGGATTTGAAAGCTAGCTGTAACTTCTTTATTATAACATAAATGTAGAATAGAAAATGAAATGGGAATTGCTTGCTATCAGTAGCTATTTTTAAAACTCAGTATTTTCAAGGACTTAGCCTTTAAAATTTGACTTATAGAGTCTTAAATGGTAGTATAGTCAAAGATAGTCAAAGTTTAAGAAGGAGGTAGCAAGCTATGAAATTTAAAAATACATCGGACCATATTGAAGCTTATATCAAGGCGATTTTAGAACAATCTGGTATCGTCGAATTGCAACGAAGTCAGCTAGCGGATACCTTTCAAGTCGTACCTAGCCAGATCAACTATGTGATTAAGACTCGTTTTACAGAGAGTAGAGGATATCTAGTTGAGAGTAAACGTGGTGGTGGAGGCTATATTCGTATTGGTCGAATTGAATTCTCTAACCATCATGATATGCTCCGCGATTTGTTGTATTCAGTGGGTGATGAGGTGAACCAAGTCATCTTTGAAGATGTCTTAAGACTCTTAGTCGAACAAGAACTCATGACCCGCCAAGAGATGAATCTATTATTAGCTATGGGGACAGACCGAATTCTAGGTGAGGAAGCTAATTATATTCGTGCCAATATGCTTCGTCAGTTGTTGCATGAAGTAGATAGAAAAGGAAAATAAAACGACATGAAATATTCAAAAGCATTGAGAGAATGCATCGATAGCGCCTTTTTGGTAGCGAGTCGCTTTGATGCAGATTACCTAGAGTCTTGGCATTTGCTGATTGCCATGGCCAATCATAGCTACAGTGTTGCGGGAGCAACTTTAAATGAATTTCCGTATGAGATTGATCGTTTAGAGGAAGTGGCTGTAGAATTGACAGAAGCCAACTATAACCACAAGGAAGATTACAAGGAACTCCCTTTTTCCTATCGCTTAAATATCTTGATGTTGGAGGCGGAACATGTTGCTTCGGTGGTACATGCCAAGGCATTGGGAACAGAGCATCTTCTCTACGCTATCTTGCATGATGGCAATGCCCTAGCTACTCGCATTTTGGAAAAAGCAGGATTTTCTTATGAAGATCAGAAAGGTCAAGTCAAGATTGCTGGGCTTCGTCGTAGTCTTGAAGCGCGTGCTGGTTGGACAAAGGAAGATTTGAAGGCTCTGCGTCAGCGACACAGAACAGCAGCAGATAAACAAAATTCTATGGCAAATATGATGGGTATGCCTCAAACTCCAAGTGGTGGTTTGGAAGATTACACTCATGACCTCACAGAGCAAGCTCGTTCAGGCAAATTGGAACCAGTTATTGGACGTGACCAAGAAATCTCTCGTATGATCCAAATCTTGAGTCGAAAAACAAAAAACAATCCAGTTTTAGTTGGAGATGCAGGTGTTGGTAAAACAGCTCTGGCACTTGGCCTTGCACAGCGAATTGCCAACGGAAATGTACCTGATGAGATGGCTAAGATGCGAGTCCTAGAACTTGATTTGATGAATGTGGTTGCGGGAACCCGTTTCCGTGGAGACTTTGAAGAACGTATGAACAATATTATCAAAGATATCGAGGAAGACGGTAAGGTTATCCTCTTTATCGATGAGCTTCATACCATTATGGGATCTGGAAGTGGTATTGATTCGACCTTGGATGCGGCCAATATCCTGAAACCTGCCCTAGCGCGTGGAACTCTGAGAACTGTTGGGGCAACCACTCAGGAAGAATACCAAAAACACATCGAAAAAGACGCAGCCCTTTCTCGTCGCTTTGCTAAAGTGATGATTGAGGAGCCGAGCGTGGCTGATAGTATGGCTATCTTACAAGGATTAAAAGCAACTTATGAGAAGCACCACCATGTCCAAATTACAGACGATGCTGTCGAAACAGCTGTTAAAATGGCACATCGCTATTTGACAAGTCGTCACTTGCCCGACTCAGCGATTGATCTTTTGGATGAAGCCGCAGCAACTGTCCAAAACAAATCAAAACACGCTAAAAAAGACGAGTCAGGCTTAACAGCTGCTGATAAGGCTTTGATGGATGGCAAATGGAAACAAGCAACTCAGCTCATTGCAAAAGAACAGGAAGTTCCGGTCTATAAAGATCTGGTAAAAGAATCTGATATTTTGACAACCTTGAGTCGCTTGTCAGGTATTCCAGTTCAAAAATTGACACAAACGGATGCCAAGAAGTATCTCAATCTTGAAACTGAACTGCATAAACGTGTTATCGGTCAGGAACAAGCAGTGTCTAGTATCAGTCGTGCCATTCGCCGAAATCAATCTGGTATTCGTAATAACAAACGTCCAATTGGTTCCTTTATGTTCCTAGGACCAACAGGTGTTGGTAAGACAGAATTGGCCAAAGCCTTGGCAGAAGTTCTCTTTGATGACGAGTCAGCCCTCATTCGTTTTGACATGAGTGAATATATGGAGAAATTCGCAGCTAGTCGTCTCAATGGAGCTCCTCCAGGTTATGTAGGCTACGAAGAGGGCGGAGAGTTGACCGAGAAGGTTCGTAACAAACCGTACTCAGTCTTGCTCTTTGACGAGGTAGAAAAGGCCCACCCAGATATCTTTAATGTGCTCTTGCAGGTCTTGGATGATGGTGTCTTAACAGACAGTAAGGGTCGCAAGGTTGATTTCTCAAATACCATTATTATCATGACGTCAAACCTTGGTGCGACAGCTCTTCGTGATGACAAGACGGTCGGTTTTGGAGCTAAGGATATTCGTTTTGACCAGGAAAATATGGAAAAACGGATGTTCGAAGAGTTGAAAAAAGCTTATCGTCCAGAGTTTATCAACCGTATTGACGAAAAGGTGGTCTTCCACAGCTTGTCAAGTCAAGATATGCAGGAAGTGGTTAAGATTATGGTCAAACCATTGATTGCAAGTCTCGCAGAAAAAGGCATTGACTTGAAACTCCAAGCATCTGCCCTTAAGCTTCTAGCTCAGAAGGGATATGATCCAGAAATGGGAGCTCGCCCACTGCGCAGAACTCTGCAAACAGAAGTAGAAGACAAACTAGCAGAACTCCTTCTTACAGGTGAATTGAAAGAAGGTAAGACACTTAAGATTGGCGTCAAAGCTGGTCAATTGAAATTTGAGATTGTTTAAAATTGTGAGGTTGGAACAGATTGTTTCAGCCTCTTTTTTTTGGGAAGTTGTTACTCAAATAAGCATTTGAATTGTGCATTTAGTTTAAGGAGTTCAAAAACGAATTTCTACTGATCAAGTTTTGTATATCAAGAAAAAATCCGATCATGTAGAAAATATTTTTATAAAAATTAATAAAAAAGTGTTGACAAATAATAGAAGGAGTAGTATGATATAAAATATAAAAAATTATAAAAAGGTTGAAAAGACATGAAAAAAAGGATAGCAGTGGTTTTTGGAACCTTTGCTCCCTTGCATCAGGGACATATTGATTTAATCCAAAGAGCAAAACGACAATGCGATGCTGTATGGGTGATAGTTTCAGGTTATAAGGGAGATCGTGGTGAACAGGTTGGACTTACACTACAAAAGAGGTTTCGCTATATTCGTGAAGCATTTCGAGATGATGAGTTGACCTCTGTTTGTAAACTTGACGAAACCAATATTCCACGCTATCCAATGGGCTGGCAGGAGTGGTTGGATCAGATGTTGCAGGCCATTTCCTATGACCAGACTGGTGAGGAACTAATCTTTTTTGTAGGAGAGTCCGAATACCAACAAGAATTGTCAAAACGTGGTTTCGAGACTGTTCTACAGGAAAGAAAATTTGGAATTTCGGCTAGCATGATTCGTGAAAATCCAAGCAAATATTGGAAATATATCGCTCAACCTTTCCGCCGTCAGTTTACGAAAAAAGTGTTGATTATGGGAAGTGCTAGTAATGGTAAAACAACTCTAGCAAAGGATTTAGCTCGCTTTTATGACGCGCCAGTCAGTCTGGAGTATGCTCGTGAGTATCAGATAAAAAATAATGTCCGAGATGATGAGCTTACCCCAAAAGATTATTATTACCTTCTTTTGGGCCAATATGACCAAACTTCCAAGTTAATCGATAGCAATGCCAATCGAGGCCTAGTCATTGCAGATACCAACTCACTAGTAACCAAGGGCTACTACGATTACTACATGGAAAGCGAAGAGCAGGAGGACCTGTCCATAGAGACCTTTGATAATCTCTTTGTTTCCATCGTAGCCAAGGAAAAGTGGGATTTAATCCTCTTTGTGCAACCTATTGGCTCCTATGTCAATGATGGTTTTCGCGATATGACCATGGCAGAAGACCATATTCGTCACAGTTTTTCTCAGCATTTGGATATGATGAGGGAGCAATATCTAGCCAATATCTCTCATGTTTATCTAGCTGATGACTATCTAGGAAATTATGAAGCAGCAAAAGTGGCTATTGATGCCATTTACCAAGCAGATTAGGAGAAAAAAATGAAAAAAATAGTAGAAAAAATCACACAATTTATCGAAAACTTTAAAAATGTTCACGCGGAAGCTCGTAAAATTGGTTTTGCAGGAGTTATGCGTTTACTTTGGAATGACCTCTTTGTGGGACGCAGTCTTTTCCAGTGGCTCTATTTGATTGTTTTATCAAGTGTTCCTCTTATTCTGGAGTTTACACAAAACACGGAAAGTCATGACTGGATTGGCCTCTTTGCCTCTTGGACAGGAATTGTCTGCGTTATCTTGGTAGCTGAAGGTCGAGCTAGTAACTATCTTTTTGGAGCTATTAACTCTGCAATCTACTTGGTCTTATCTATGAATGCTACTTTCTACGGCGAAGTTTTGACAACAGTTTATTTCTTTGTCATGCAGCCTATTGGTCTCTATACTTGGTTGTCTAATCGGATCAATGAGCAAGGAAGACCAGAGGAGTCTCACTTTGAAGCTAAGAAACTCGGTCTGATTGATTGGCTCAAGTACTTGGCCTTGACTGCTATCATCTGGATTGGCATGGGATTAGCCTACCAAAGTATCAGCAGTGCTCGTCCTTTCCGTGACAGTGTTACCGATGCGACCAATGGTGTTGGTCAGCTCTTGATGACACGTCTTTACCGTGAGCAATGGATTTTCTGGATTGCAACCAATCTCTTTAGTATCTACCTCTGGTGGGGTGAAAACATTCATATCCAAGGAATGTACTGGGTCTACACCCTCAATAGTCTAGTCGGTTGGTACCAATGGACTAAGGCTGTCAAGGAGGGATAAGATGACTGAAACGATAATACCGGCTGGAATGACAGAAAGAGAATATTTTGAGATTCATGCGACTGAGAAGGAATTTTTAGACTGGTACTGTAAACAGGATCTTCCTCAGTATGAAAGACCGAGCGTGACGGTGGATATGGTAGCTTATTGCTTTGTGGAAGGGAAAATCAAACTCTTACTAATCCGCCGTAAGGCCCATCCTTATCAGAACTGTTTGGCCTTAGTCGGTGGTTTTATGGATAAAGGGGAAGATGCTGCCCATGCTTGTCAGCGTGAAGTGAGAGAGGAGGTTAACCTTGACCTTCCTTTGGAAAAAATCGAACAGTTGATGACAGTATCTACTCCAGGTCGTGATCCGCGGGGCTGGACGGTTACTATCGCCCATTTGGTGTATCTACCTAGCCGAGCACTTGATCTCGTTCAAGCTGGAGATGATGCCAAGGATGTGGTTTTTGTCGATGTTGATTTTCAGACGGGTAAGTGCTTCCTAGAGGGACTAGAGCTGGGGGAGCAAGCCTTCGCCTTTGATCATTATGCCATTATCCAAGAGTCTATTAAACGAATCCAAGGGCGTCTTGACTGGAATCCGACCTTTCTCTATCTGCTAGAGGAGGAATTCACTGTCTATGAAGGAACCGAATTAGTCAATCTCATCAACCCAGGACGACCAATCGTCAGCAATAACTTTCTAGTTAAATACGGTGAGTATGTAGAAGAAGTTGGGCTCAAACGAGTGCCTAAAAAGAAACCAAGAAAAACCTATCGATTGAAATAAAAAGCTTGAGAGCAGAAATCGATAACCCAAGTCTTGGTTTCCTAGTTTCAGTCCTGAGAAATTTCAACAAATCCGATGACTGGTTGAGCTTGAGAATAGAGAAAATAAAGTTTGTGTCAAAAGTCAATTCAGCCATCGTGTCAAAGACTTATTAGTCATAAAAAAGTGAGGTCGGGATTTTCCCGACCTCTTTTTGTTTAAGGATGTTTATCTTTATTAGAATTGCTCATGATTCGAATGAATAAATCTTTGTATTTATATTTTAAATAATGTTCGTGTAAATACAATAAAGCCACGTAGACAATCATGAAAATAGTGGTTAAGTAGAACAAATCAAATGTTGTTTGAGCGTAATGAGTAGCAACCCCATAAGAAGAGAAAGCACCAATAATCAACCAAGGAAGATATTTATAATATTTCTTTGACATAAACCTACACCTCCAATATCCTATTTCAATTTTATTATAGCCCTTCAAGATAAAAATGCAAGCGATTACACTTGTAAAATATAGTATTTTTAGTAGGAAAAATTTCCTGTTTTTTAAATTTTTAACGAATAATAGAGATAGGAGGATTAAAAAAAGAACAAGTATAAATAAAAACCAAAACCAAAACCATATATAAATAGTTGACAAACCCTAAAACAAATATTACAATAACGTTACAAAATCATTTCATAACATTTCAAAAAGATTACACAGGAGGCGCATCATGAAAACAAAACATTCAATTCGTTTACTAGCAGTAGCAGTATTGGCTTCAACTTTGCTTTTAGGAGCATGTGGTAATAAAAAAGAAGAAGCTAAAAACGACAATGCAAATAAAACAACACAAACCACGTCAAGTTCAAAGGCAAGTTCTTCCACCAAAGAAAGTAAAACTCAAGCTTCGACAAGCACCACTACTTCAGAAAAAGCTAAAGCTTCCTCTGAACAAGCTTCAAGTCCTACAACTCAGGGTCAAGAATCCAACCAAGCTGCACCAACTCCCCAAGCTCCTCAGCAACAGGAAACTCCATCTCAACCATCTTCTAATCAGCAAGCTTCACAAAGTCAATCTAATCAAGCAAGCCAGTCAACTTATGACCCAACGACTGACCGCAAATTACAAGACCAGCAGGCGGAACATAATAAACGTTACAAAGGCGTTTTAACCATGGTCGATGGGGATTTTTCAGCAGCAGCAGGAAGCTGGAAGGGTGCCAATGGCGAGACTATCACTGTCTCATCAGGAGGTCAATTTACAGTAGAATCTGTTGATGGCAAGAAAGAAAACTACTCTATCCAAGGCTATGCCTATACTCTTGATGATGGTAAATATAATGCCAAAATTGGTGGTGGAAAAATCATCCAGATTACAACAGGAGCAGATGGTACAGTTTCTAGTGTTGTCTTGATTCAACCATAGAATCTGGCGGTAAAACTTTTCTCAAAACAAATGCAAACCCGTAACTCAGTTGAAGTTACGGGTTTTTGTTGTCTTTTATACCTTCTCTAACTGCAAGAGGGCTTCAATCTCAGCCAGAGTGCTGGCTTGTGAGATAGCTCCACGGAGTTTGGCAGCACCAGATGTGCCTCGAAGGTAGTGAGGGGCTAGACCACGGAATTCACGGACAGCGATATTCTCACCTTTAAGGTCAATCAAGCGTTTCAAGTGCTCGTAGGCGATTTTCATCTTGTCTTCGAAGGTCAGATCAGGCAGGATTTCTCCAGTTTCAAAGTAATGATTGATTTGATTAAAGAGGTAAGGATTTCCCATAGCTGCGCGCCCAATCATAACGGCGTCAGCACCGACTTCCTCGATGCGTTGTTTAGCTTCTTGAACCGTACGGATGTCTCCGTTAGCGATAAATGGAATCTTGGTCAGAGCTTGTGCAACCTTATGAAGGGTCTCTAGGTCCGCGTGACCAGTGTACATCTGTTCACGTGTACGGCCGTGCATAGCGAGGGCAGAGACGCCTGCAGCTTCGGCAGCTAGGGCATTCTCAACTGCTAGGGATGGGTCAGACCAGCCCGTACGCATTTTGACAGTGAGGGGGATATCAAGGACAGATTGGACCTTGTTGATGATAGAGTAAATCTTATCTGGGTCCTTGAGCCACATAGCCCCAGCTTCATTTTTCACGATTTTGTTAACTGGGCAGCCCATGTTGATATCGACGATATCGGTCTTGGTGTTTTCTTGGATGAATTCTGCTGCGCGTGCTAAGCTGTCTTCATCGCTACCAAAAAGTTGGATGGAAACAGGGTTTTCGCCCTCGTCGATATGAAGCATGTGTAAGGTTTTTTCGTTGTTGTATTGGATACCCTTATCAGAGACCATTTCCATAACAACGAGCCCTGCGCCAAGTTCTTTTGCGATAGTACGAAAGGCTGAGTTGGTCACACCTGCCATGGGTGCGAGGACCGTCCGATTTGGGATCTCGACGTTCCCAATCATAAAAGGTGTATTAAGATTTGTCACGAATGAGTTCCTCCAGGTCGTTTTCATCAAAGTTATAAGTTGTTTGGCAGAATTGACAAGTGATTTCTGCCCCATGGTCGTCCTCTTTCATTTCCTCAAGGTCTGAACTTGGAAGGCTGGCAAGAGCATCCATAAAGCGTTCTTTGCTGCAGTCGCATTGGAAACGAATTTCTTCTTCGGACAGACGTTTGTAGGGCTCGTCACCATAGATTGCTTTGAGAAGGGCTTCAATATGGTCATCGCTTTCCAGAAGTGTAGAGATAGCAGGCATTTCTTGGATTCGTTTTTCAAAACGTGCGATTTCTTCCTCTTTGGCATTTGGCAATACTTGGAGCAAAAAGCCACCTGCAACTTCGACCTTGTCGTCTTTGTCTAAAAGAACATTGAGGCCAACTGCTGAAGGCGTTTGTTGACTTTCTGTCAGGTAGAAAGCGAGGTCTTCACCGATTTCTCCAGAGATAAGAGGCGTCATGGAATTATAGGGATTTCCAGTGCCATAGTCTGTAATCACTAGAAATTGACCGTTTCCGACAAAAGGTCCAACTAGGACTTCTCCTGTTGCAGTCTTTTTAATGTCAACTCCAGGGTTTTGAACGTAGCCTTTGACGTTACCCTTGGTATCTGCAACTGTGATAATGGCACCGAGGGAGCTAGTTCCAAGAACCTTGACGGTTAGCTTGGTATTTCCTTTTTCGTTGGCAGCGAGAATTTGGCTGGCGATAAGGGTACGGCCAAGCGCTACGGTTGAACTAGCTTGGGTTTGATGTTTTTCTTGAGCAGTTCGGACTGTTTCTGTGCTGTCAAGGACAAAAGCACGAAAAGCCCCGCTTTCTGATATAGTTTTAATAATTTTATCCATAGCTACTATTTTAGCATAAAAATGCCCAAAGAGGGAGTGGTGTGTTTGCTAGTTCTGAGGATTATTCTGGCATTTTTTATATTATGTTCCGCTTGAAGGAGAAAATGAAAGGGGTAACAAATGTATTTAGGTGATTTGATGGAAAAAGCTGAGTCAAATTATTTTTTTACTCTTGGATTTTATTTATTTTGTAAATAATTTTATCTCGTTATTGGAATTTAGTGGTAAGAGTCATTTGTTTTTTATTTTAGGAAATTGGATAATAGAAGTATATAGTTTTTAAATTATGATATAATTAATGAAGTTAATTATCCTTGATAATATGATAGGGACTAATCCTAAAATGACAAATCAGGAGATGAGAAAAAGAGAAAAGGAGTCCATCTGGTATGAATTATTTTGAGGGGAATGAGTTTTTCCTTCTATTGCTTGTGGTTTTACTGATTGGCTTTGTTTTAAACTATTTTGGCAAGCGTAAGGATTATTATATTTTAAGTCTGTCAATTTTATTTGCAGGAGCCATCTATGGTAAGAGTAAAACCATGGTTGTTTATCTATTGGCTTTCATCATCTACCAATATGTCCTAGTTTTTATAGCACAAAGAATGGATTCAAAACGGTTAAAACCTCTAGTTATGTTATCCATATTACCTTTAGTGGTCAATAAAGTCTTTGCCATAACCCAGCTACATTTGTTGGCTTTTATTGGGATTTCCTACATGTCCTTTAAGACCATTCAGATCATGCTAGAGATATCGGATGGTTTAATCAAAGAAAAAATCAGTGTAAAAGATTATCTGCAGTTTCTACTCTTTTTCCCTACAGTTAGTTCGGGACCAATCGATCGTAGCAGAAGATTTCTAAAAGAGATTAACGAAGTCATGCTTAGAAAAGACTACCTTGAGTTAGCAGGTGATGGTATTTATCGCATTGTTCTAGGCCTTCTCTACAAGGTTGTTTTATCAACCTATGTTTACCAGATACTACTTGCTCTAAGCAATACTGGGACAGTTGTCTACTCAATCAAATATATGTACCTGTATACTCTCTATCTGTTCTTTGACTTTGCGGGGTATAGTTTGATGGCTGTTGGAAGCAGTAATGTTTTGGGTATTCAGACAGCGATGAATTTCAATAAACCTTTCTTGAGTATTGATATCAAGGATTTCTGGACTAGATGGCACATCACCTTGTCAACATGGTTGAGAGATTTCGTATTTTCAAGAGTTTTAATGCAGGTTATCAGAAAGAAATGGTTTAAGAATAGATTACACAATGCAGCCTATGCCTATATGGTCAATATGTTGGTTATGGGATTTTGGCATGGAATTAGTGTCAGCTACATCGCTTATGGTTTTTACCATGGAATCTTGATGTCTGGATTTGAAATTTATCAAAAGAAAAGCACTTTTTATAAGAAACATAAAAATAAAACTTGGTACAAGCTAATAAGTTGGTTTGTGACCATGAATTTAGTTATGGTTGGCTTCTTTATCTTTTCAGGTGAACCTTATAAGATAATTATGGCAATTCTAAGTAGATAAAGAGATCTGCTAAAACAAGGAGATTGGACAAAACAAGATGATAAAGTTAAAAGCATTTTTACTATCGCTTGTGCTAGTAATTGCGACTCTTGCTCTTTTAAATGTGACATATGTCAAGAAGATTGACGACTATTATAAAGTCAAGGACAATAGTATTCGCTACAGCACTTCTTATGAAAAGTATAAAAGTAGAGATATTCTAACAAATAATATCACTCCCAATACACTAGTTCTAATGGGTTCCTCAGAGTTAGTTGCGACGATAAATGAAGATTACCATCCCAATAAAATTTTTAACTACAATGATTTTAACATTATGCAGATAGGAACCAGTTACTCTCAAAATATCATTCAAGCTACGACCTTGAGCTCGATTGAGGGGGCTATGAGTAAGCGAAAAGTAGCTATCGTAGAGTCTGTTCAATGGTTCGAAAAGGATGGGACTCATCAAGACGCCTTCTTAAACAAGGCCTCTCAGGAACATATTTTTCACATGCTAGATAACGAGAAAATCAGTAAGGAAACGAAAGAAAAACTGATTAATCGCATTATTGAGATTACCAAAGGAAACAAACAACAAAATGATATCTATAAAAAGTATAAAAGCTATTTTATAGAAGGAAAAGGGACAATCATTGATAAAAAACTGTTGGAGCTTGACAATGCCGTTTATTCCTTTAAGCTTAAACGAAAATTCTATGAAAATCATGCCAAATCAGACTATCCTGCACTAGGAGATAAAACGCCGGATTATGATTGGGAGGAGATGACGAAGAAGTTTGTAGAAGAAGTTAAAAAGAAAACAGATAACAATGATTATGCTGTGGATAATAACTACTACAATACCTACTTGAGAGACCGTTATGCTTCGTTGAAAGATTCTAACAAAGACTTGAGCTACATAGAGTCACCAGAGTATTCAGATATGGAGCTCTTCTTGACAGTTGCTAAGGAATTGGGAATTGAAGTTGAAGTCATTATCTTTCCTGTAAATGGTAAATGGAATGATTACACAGGTGTTTCACGAGAAATGCGTGAAGAAACTTACAAAAAAATAGAAAATATTGCCAAAAACCACGGTGCTACGGTGTTAAACTATGGAAACAGAGAGTATGATGATTACTTTTTATTTGACGTGATGCACGTTGGAGTGAAAGGATGGATGGAAGTTGAAAAAGAACTTTACAAATTTGCAAATGAAACTAACTGACACACATCGTTTACTATTGTGGACCTTGTTTTTCTACACAGTTATTTTAAGCATCGTAATCTACTGTTTTGTGACTGATTTTTCGAACATTCAAGATTTCATCTATAGTGAATTTTAAGATTATATATTATAAAAATCTCTAGATAAAGGGAATTCTACCGATAAAGTGAGACATAAGATAAGGCTCTATAATATTTATAGTGGGGAAGTCCTCTATAGGTAGTATAGAGCCTACTTTTTTGTAGCTCCCAATATAATCTATACTGGAAAGCATTAAAGCTATCATTAGAAGGTATCATATGGAACAATTTAATGATGTTTAAATGTAGTGGAAATGGACGGAAAACAATTGAAAAAATAGTTTATAAAGTGGTATAATAGCAGAAAAATAAGTTAGTAAGAAATTGATTTTATTTTAGTTGAAAATTACAGGAATGAAAGGTTTTTCTTGATGAAACAGAGAAATGAACTCTATCTCTTTCTTGGTCGGACAGCCTTGTATTTTATCATTTTCTTGGGCCTACTTTACTTTTTTAGTTATCTCGGTCAGGTTCAAGGTAGCTTTATCTATAATGAATTTTAACTTAAAGGAGAACCCCTATTGTGTCAAATAAACCAATAGTAGATATGATTGAAACCATTGAGCATTATGCTCAAAAGCAGCCTAATTTTCCGGTCTACAATGTCCTTGGAGAAGAGCATACCTATGGCCAATTGAAGGCTGATTCAGATAGCTTAGCAGCCCATATTGACCAAATGGGACTTCCTGAAAAGTCACCTGTTGTGGTGTTTGGTGGCCAAGAATATGAAATGTTAGCAACCTTTGTGGCCTTGACCAAATCTGGCCATGCCTATATCCCAATTGACAGCCATTCTGCCTTGGAGCGCGTGTCTGCGATTGTTGAAGTAGCAGAGCCAAGCTTAATCATCGCCATCAATGAGTTTCCAATTGAAAACCCAGCTGCTCCAATCATGTCCTTGGAGCAAGTGCGTCAAGCTTATGCAGTTCAACATGCCTATGATTTGCAACATCCGGTCAAAGGGGATGATAACTACTACATCATCTTTACTTCGGGGACAACTGGGAAACCAAAAGGGGTGCAGATTTCACATGATAACTTGCTCAGCTTCACCAACTGGATGATTACAGACAAGGAATTTGCGACGCCAGAGCGTCCGCAAATGTTGGCGCAACCGCCCTATTCCTTTGACTTGTCTGTCATGTATTGGGCACCAACCCTGGCTCTTGGAGGCACGCTTTTTGCCCTCCCATCAGCCATTACTCAAGACTTCAAACAACTTTTTGCAACCATCTTTTCTCTACCGATTGCTATCTGGACTTCGACACCATCTTTTGCAGATATGGCTATGTTATCTGAAGATTTCAATGCTGAAAAGATGCCAGGCATTACCCATTTCTACTTTGATGGGGAAGAGTTAACGGTTAAAACGGCTCAAAAACTGCGTGAGCGTTTCCCAAATGCACGCATCATCAATGCCTACGGCCCAACGGAAGCAACGGTTGCTTTGTCGGCGGTTGCTATCACAGATGAGATGCTAGCGACACTTAAACGCTTGCCAATTGGTTATACCAAAGAAGATTCTCCAACCTTCATCATTGATGAGGAAGGAAACAAATTGCCAAATGGTGAGCAAGGTGAGATCATCGTATCTGGACCGGCTGTTTCAAAAGGTTATATGAATAATCCTGAGAAAACAGCAGAAGCTTTCTTCGAATTTGAAGGTCTGCCAGCCTACCATACGGGAGATGTCGGAACTATGACGAATGAAGGCCTTCTTCTCTACGGTGGACGGATGGATTTCCAAATCAAGTTTAACGGCTACCGTATTGAGCTAGAAGATGTTTCTCAAAACTTGAACAAATCTCAGTACATTGACTCGGCTGTTGCGGTACCGCGCTATAATAAAGAACACAAGGTTCAAAATCTCTTGGCCTATGTTATCTTAAAAGATGGGGTCAAAGAACAATTTGAGCGCGAGATTGATATTACCAAAGCGATCAAGGAAGACTTGGAAGATATTATGATGTCTTATATGATGCCTTCGAAATTCCTCTACCGTGACAGCTTGCCGCTAACTCCAAATGGGAAAATCGACATCAAAGGGTTGATTAGTGAGGTAAACAATAGATGATGGAGCTTCTTAAACAGCTTCCTCATATTGAGCCTTATGGGAATCCGCAGTACTTTTTGTATGTGATTACTGCTATTTTGCCAATCTTTATCGGTCTTTTTTTCAAAAAACGTTTTGGCTGGTATGAAATATTGGTTAGTCTGTTCTTTATAGTCACTATGTTGACGGGAGGCAAGACCAATCAATTAGCTGCCTTGGGTATTTATCTGTGCTGGGAAATATTGCTCCTGCTTTTCTACAAGCACTATCGAAAAAGTAAGGATGGCAAGTGGGTATTCTACCTCGTTAGTTTTCTGTCCCTCCTTCCGATTACCTTTGTCAAGGTGCAACCGGCTATCAATGGAACGCAGTCTTTGTTTGGGTTCTTGGGAATTTCTTATTTGACCTTTCGTTCAGTGGGAATCATCATCGAACTCAGAGATGGAGTCATTAAGGATTTGAAGATATGGGAGTATTTGCGTTTTCTTCTCTTTATGCCGACATTTTCAAGTGGTCCTATTGATCGTTTCAAACGTTTTAATGAAAATTATCAGACGATACCGGAGCGCGATGAGTTGCTAGATATGCTAGCCGAGTCCGTTCGGTATATCATGTGGGGATTTCTGTATAAATTTATCCTAGCTCATATTTTAGGCGAGATTTTATTACCACCGCTAAAGAATTTAGCTTTACAAACAGGTGGCGTCTTTAACTATTATGTAGTGGCCATCATGTACACATTTGGTTTGGAACTCTTCTTTGATTTTGCAGGTTACTCTATGTTTGCTATAGCTATTTCAAATCTGATGGGAATTCGTAGTCCGATTAACTTCAACAAACCTTTCCTGTCAAGAGATTTGAAAGAGTTTTGGAATCGTTGGCACATGAGTTTATCCTTCTGGTTCCGTGATTTTGTCTTTATGCGCATGGTCATGGTGATAACGAGAAAGAAGCTTTTTAAGAATCGAAATGTGACTTCAAGTGTTGCCTATGTCCTGAACATGCTACTTATGGGGTTCTGGCATGGGATAACATGGTTTTATATCGCTTACGGACTCTTTCATGGGATAGGCTTAGTGATGAATGATGCCTGGGTCAGAAAGAAAAAAATGCTCAATAAAGAACGGAAAAAAGCAGGGCAACCACCTTTTCCTGAGAACCGTTGGATTCAGTTGCTTGGCATGGTTATAACTTTCCATGTCGTAATGGTTTCATTCTTAATCTTTTCGGGATTTTTGAATGATTTATGGTTTAAAAAATAAATGGAATTAAAAAATAGAAGGAAATTTAAAAATGGATATCAAATCAGAAGTTATTGAAATTATCGATGAATTATTTATGGAAGACGTTTCTGACATGATGGATGAAGATCTTTTCGACGCAGGTGTCTTAGACAGTATGGGAACGGTTGAATTGATTGTGGAAATCGAAAACCGCTTTGATATTCGTGTCCCGGTTACAGAATTTGGTCGTGACGATTGGAATACGGCTAATAAAATCGTAGCAGGGATTACGGAGTTAAAGAATGCTTAAACGCTTGTGGCTGATCTTTGGGCCTATCTTCATTGCTGGATTTTTGGTTCTTCTACTCATCTTTTTTTATCCAGGTACAACAAGCCATAATCTCATGGAGGAAAAATACTCTGCGGCTTCTGTTAGTACAGAGAGCTTTAAGGAGAGAAGCCAAAAAGTGAGAGCTCTCACGGATTCTAATATGCGTTTTGTCCCTTTCTTTGGGTCGAGTGAATGGATTCGTTTTGATAGTATGCATCCAGGAGTGTTGGCTGA
Source organism: Streptococcus infantis ATCC 700779 (assembly GCF_000187465.1). Taxonomy (GTDB): domain Bacteria; phylum Bacillota; class Bacilli; order Lactobacillales; family Streptococcaceae; genus Streptococcus; species Streptococcus infantis. The sequence goes on from NZ_GL732439.1 coordinate 27,628, forward strand.
AAAGTATAACCGCTCCTACCGTCCTTATTTTATGGGGCAGGCAGGAGCCGCTTCTCTTAGTCAGTATTTTGGGATGCAACAAATCACATCTGAACTTGAAAATAAACAAGCGGTATTTGTAATCTCTCCACAGTGGTTTACAAAGGAAGATCAAGATCCGGTTACTTTTCAAACCTATTTTAACAATGATCAGTTGACTGCTTTTTTAGAGAATCAATCTGGGGATGTAGCCTCTCAATATGCGGCTAATAGACTCTTAAAACAAAATCCAAGAGTTCCGATGAAGAGGATTGTTGAGAAGCTGGCTAAGAATGAACAATTGTCAGATTTTGATCAAACGGTGGTTAATCTCTCTGCCGAGTTCAATGAAAGACAAGCTGCCCTTTTTGGTCAATTTTCGATTCGAGGTCGATTAAAGTACAAAGATCATATTGAAAAATATTTGAGCAGTCTCCCAGATCAGTTTTCGTATGAAGAATTGGAAAATATTGCACGTAAGGATGCAGAAGAAAACACGACCAATAATGATTTGGGAATGGAGAACCACTTTTACAATACTCAACTAAAGAAAGATATAAAAAAGTGGGAAGGGTATCAAAAAAATTACAACTTCCTCCAGTCAAGGGAATACAATGATTTGCAGTTAGTGCTCGATCAATTTGCCAAATCTAAGGTGAATGTACTCTTTGTCTTTCAACCTGTCAAAAAAAAATGGATGGACTACACAGGCTTGAGTGAAGAAATGTATCAACACTCTGTCGAAAAAATTCGTTACCAGTTGGAAAGTCAAGGTTTTACCAATATTGCTGATTTTTCAAAAAACGGTGATGAACCTTATTTTGTCAAGGATACGATTCATATCGGTTGGTTAGGCTGGCTGGCGTTTGATAAGGTTGTAAATCCTTTTTTGAGCAATCCAACAACAGCACCTAGTTACCAAATGAATGACCGCTTCTTTAGCCAAGATTGGGCGGATTACGATGGTAACATCAAAGATTTTCAATAAAATGAGCTAAAAGTTTGGGATTTTAATCCAAGCTTTTTTGTTTAAATGGTGAATATTTAAGATGCAAATAGGTCAAAAGTTTCAAAATTTTTAGAAATAGCGTATAATATAAAAGAGAAAAAGAAAAGAAAAGGATTTCAAAATGAAGAAACAGTTCTTATTACCCATCCTATCTACAGCTTTATTAGCTCCAGCCTTCTTAGCTGGACAAGTATTCGCTGAAGAAGCAACAACTCCTGCAGAAAGTTCAGCTGTCGCAGCAACTCCAGCTCCGTCGGCGACTCCAGCTCCTGTTGAGAGCCCTGCGGTACCGGAAACTTCGACAACTTCAGAAGCGATTGCACCTGCAGAAGCTCCGTCAGCTCCTGCTGAATCTCCTAAAAGCGAAGAAAAGGACACTGTTATCTTACACACCAATGATGTCCATGGTCGTATTGTAGAGGAAAAGGGAGTCATTGGAGACGCTAAGTTGGCTACAGTCATTGAACAAGAGCGTGCAAAAACCAACCAGACCACCTTGGTAGTGGACGCTGGTGATGCTTTCCAGGGTCTTCCTATCTCAAACTCATCAAAAGGTGAGGCACGTGCTAAGATTCTTAACGAGATGCAGTATGATGCCATGGCTGTAGGAAATCACGAGTTTGATTTCGGACTTGATGAAGCTAAAAAATACAAAGAAATTTTGAAATTCCCCTTGTTAAGCTCAAATACTTATGTAGATGGAGCTCGTCTCTTCCAAGCTTCTACTATTGTTGACAAGAATAAGGATGTTGAAGGCGATGAGTTTGTAGTGATAGGTGTGACAACGCCGGAAACAGCAACGAAAACTCACCCTAAAAATGTTAAAGGAGTAACTTTTACTGAGCCAATCGAAGAGGTTAATAAGGTCGTTGAAGAAGTTCAAGCCAAGGCTAAGGCGGAAGGTAAGGATTATAAGCATTATGTAGTCTTAGCCCACTTGGGTGTTGATACAACAACGCCAGTGGCTTGGCGTGGCTCAACACTAGCAGAAGCCCTGTCTAAGAACCCTCTTTTGAAAGGGAAACGTGTAACAGTCATTGATGGTCACTCTCATACAGTAGAATCAACTACTTACGGAGATAATGTGACTTACAACCAAACTGGAAGTTATCTCCATAACGTTGGTAAAATTACTTATAAATCTCGTCAGCTTTTGGGCAATCCAACTCAGATTACTGCTGCTGAAGCCAAAAAATTAGAAGCAAATCCAAAAGTTGCTAGTTTAGTTAAAGATATTAAGGCAAAGTATGATGCAGAAAATGCAGTTGAGGTTGTGTCTAACAGTCCTGTTGAACTAAACGGAGACCGTGAAAATGTTCGTGTTCGTGAAACGAATCTCGGAAATGTCGTCGCAGATTCTCTCTACCAGTATGGTCAAACAGGATTTAGTCATCCAACAGATATCGCTGTGACAAATGGTGGTGGCTTGCGTGAGACAATTGCTAAAGACAAACCAATTACAAAAGGAAATGTCATTGCAGTCTTGCCATTTGGAAACACAATCTCACAAATCCAAGTAACTGGTCAGCAAGTTCTGGATATGTTTGAAAAATCACTCGGATCTATTTTGCAGGTGGATAAAGCAGGAAAAACTGTCTTAGACGAAAATGGTCAACCATTGCTCGAACCAAGCGGTGGATTCTTACAGATTTCAGGAGCCAAGGTCTACTACGATACAAACCTAGTCGCAGGTAAACGCGTCTTGGCTATTCAAGTGAAGAATCGTGCAACTGGTCTTTATGAAAAACTAGATTTGGCGAAAATCTACTACCTAGCAACCAATGACTTCCTTGCAGCAGGTGGTGACGGTTATACCATGCTTGGTGGTGCTAGAGAAGAAGGTCCTTCAATGGATGCTGCCTTTGAAGACTATCTTAAAACAGCTGATTTGACTCAGTATGAAAAGGTCAATCCAAATTCACGCACGATTTCTGTGGACTCAAAAACATTTAAACTTCCTGAAGAAGGTAAAGAGCAAGATCCAGCTAAACCAGTAGAAGACCAAGCAACAAAACCGACTCAACCTTCTACTGTAAAAGTTGATTATAAGGTTGCAGATAAGTTTGCTAAGAAAACAGTAGTCTCAGAGAAACTACTTCCAAATACAGGTAGTGAGCAATCTATTTTCATGATGCTACTTGGTGTGATTCTTGGAGCGACAGCCCTCTGGACTAGCCGTAGACAAGAAAAATAATTCTAAAGGATGAAAACATCTCAGATGTTTTCATCTTTTTTCTTGATTCTTTTTTGGTTTATGATATAATTAACCAGTAAAGAATCTGTGGTAATCTATATTGTTTTGGGAAAAAGATAACTAGGAAAGGAGAAGTTCATGAGACAATTAGCAACAGACATTGATCATTTTTTAAATGAAGTAATCCTGAAAGCTGAAAATCAGCATGAAATTTTGATCGGTCATTGCACCAGTAATGTGGCTTTGACCAATACCCAGGAGCATATTCTTATGCTCTTATCAGAGGAATCATTAACGAATTCGGAGTTAGCTCGCCGTCTCAATGTCAGTCAAGCAGCTGTCACCAAGGCCATTAAGTCCTTGATTAAAGAGGGGATGCTGGAAACGTCTAAGGATCCAAAGGATGCTCGAGTGATTTTCTATCAATTGACAGACCTAGCTCGACCGATTGCTGAAGAACACCATCATCATCATGAGCACACCCTCTCGACGTATGAACAAGTTGCCAGTCAATTCTCGGCTGAGGAGCAAAAAATTATCCAGCGGTTTTTAACTGCTTTAGTAGGAGAAATCAAGTAATGAGATACATCACAGTAGAGGATTTGTCCTTCTATTATGACAAGGAACCTGTGCTTGAGCATATCAATTACAGTGTTGATAGTGGGGAATTTGTCACCCTTACTGGAGAAAATGGAGCAGCCAAGACAACGCTAATTAAGGCTAGTCTGGGAATTTTGCAACCAAGATTTGGCAAAGTTACCATTTCAAAGACCAACACTCGTGGGACAAAACTAAGAATCGCCTACCTTCCTCAACAGATTGCAAGTTTTAATGCAGGCTTTCCAAGTACCGTTTATGAATTTGTCAAATCAGGTCGTTATCCAAGAAAGGGCTGGTTCCGTCGTCTAAATGCTCACGATGAGGAACATATCAAGGCTAGTTTAAACTCTGTTGGTATGTGGGAACATCGGGATAAACGCATTGGCTCCCTTTCTGGTGGGCAAAAGCAGAGGGCTGTTATCGCACGTATGTTTGCTTCAGATCCAGATATCTTTATCTTGGATGAGCCGACGACAGGGATGGATGCGGGAACCAAGGATGAGTTTTATGAGCTCATGCACCATAGCGCCCACCATCACGGCAAGGCTGTTTTGATGATTACTCACGATCCTGAAGAAGTTAAGGACTACGCAGATCGTAATATTCACCTGGTCCGAGACCAAGATTCCCCATGGCGTTGCTTCAATGTCCATGAAAGTGACCAGGAGGTGGAGCATGCTTAATCTATTGTCTTATGATTTTATGCAGCGAGCCTTTTTGGCAGTTATTGCCATGAGTCTCTTTTCACCAGTTCTGGGGACCTTCCTTATCTTGCGTCGTCAGAGTCTTATGAGTGATACTCTGAGTCACGTATCGCTTTCAGGGGTTGCCTTTGGCTTGGTTTTAGGAATTTCTCCGACCATCTCAACTATTGTGATTGTCTTGATTGCAGCGGTCTTCCTTGAATACCTACGTACGGTTTATAAAAGCTTTATGGAGATTGGGACAGCCATTCTCATGTCTACAGGACTGGCAGTTTCACTTATTGTCATGAGTAAGGGTAAGAGCTCTAGCTCGATGAGTTTGGATCAATACCTTTTTGGTTCTATTGTGACTATTAGTCAAGAGCAGGTCATTGGTCTCTTTGTTATTGCAGCGGTTGTTTTAATCCTGACCTTCCTCTTTTTAAGACCCATGTATATTCTAACTTTTGACGAGGATACAGCTTTTGTCGATGGTCTTCCAGTGCGTACCATGTCTATTCTCTTTAACATGGTAACGGGTGTGGCTATTGCCCTCATGATCCCAGCAGCGGGAGCGCTTTTGGTATCGACTATCATGGTCTTACCAGCTAGTATCGCTTTGCGTCTAGGGAAAAACTTTAGTTCTGTGATGATTCTTGCCAGTGTTATTGGTTTTCTAGGTATGGTTGCGGGACTCTATATTTCCTATTATGCAGAGACACCACCGAGTGCAAGTATCACCATTATCTTTGTAGTTGTCTTTTTAGTAGTCAGCTTACTCAAACGTTTTATCAAATAGGAGAAGTACATGAAAAAACTAGGCCTACTTTTGGCAAGTCTTGTGACCTTATTCTTAGTTGCTTGTTCCAATCAAAAACAAGCAGACGGGAAATTAAATATCGTTACAACTTTCTACCCTGTCTATGAATTTACCAAGCAAGTAGCAGGTGATACAGCCAATGTCGAACTCTTAATCGGGGCTGGAACAGAGCCACATGATTATGAACCATCAGCTAAGGCAGTCGCTAAAATCCAAGACGCAGATGCCTTTGTTTATGAAAATGAAAATATGGAAACTTGGGTCCCTAAGTTACTAGAATCCCTAGATGCGAAAAAAGTAAAAATGATTAAAGCTACTGGAGATATGCTGCTCCTTCCAGGAAGTGAAGAAGAGGAAGACCATGACCATGGTGAAGAAGGTCATCATCACGAGTATGACCCTCACGTATGGTTGTCTCCTGCGCGTGCAATCAAACTTGTAGAACATATCCGTGATAGTCTTTCAGCTGACTATCCAGATAAGAAGGCGACTTTTGAACAAAATGCAGCAGCCTATATTGAAAAACTACAAGCCTTGGATAAGGCCTATAGTGAAGGGCTTTCTAATGCTAAGCAAAAGAGTTTTGTGACTCAACACGCAGCCTTCCGTTATCTAGCCTTGGACTACGGACTCAATCAAGTCGCTATCTCAGGTCTTTCACCAGATGCGGAGCCTTCAGCAAGCCGTTTGGCAGAATTGACCGAGTACATCAAGAAAAATAAGATTTCTTATATCTACTTTGAAGAAAATGCCTCACAAGCTCTAGCGAATACTCTCTCAAAAGAAACAGGAGTGAAGTTAGATGTTCTGAATCCTCTTGAGAGCTTGACCGAAGAGGACATGAAGGCTGGAGAAAACTATGTCTCTGTCATGGAGAAAAACCTCAAGGCACTCAAGCAGACAACTGATCAGGCAGGAGCAGAGATTGAACCAGAAAAGGCAGAGGAAACTAAAACCGTTCAAAATGGCTACTTTGAGGATGCAGATGTTAAGGACCGTACCCTAAGTGATTATGCTGGCAACTGGCAGTCTGTCTATCCTTTCCTTGAGGATGGGACTCTTGACCAAGTATTTGACTACAAGGCTAAATTGACTGGTAAGATGACCAAGGATGAGTATAAGGCTTACTATCAAAAGGGCTACCAAACAGATGTGACCAAGATTAACATCACGGATAATACTATGGAATTCATCCAAGGTGGTCAAAGTAAGAAATATACTTACAAGTATGTCGGCAAGAAAATCTTGACTTATAAGAAAGGGAATCGTGGAGTACGCTTCCTCTTTGAAGCGATTGATGCAGACGCTGGGCAATTCAAGTATGTTCAGTTTAGCGACCACAATATCGCTCCGGTCAAGGCAGAGCATTTCCATATCTTCTTTGGAGGCACTAGCCAAGAAGCCCTCTTTGAAGAGATGGACAACTGGCCAACCTATTATCCAGAAAACTTATCTGGTCAGGAAATTGCTCAAGAAATGTTAGCTCATTAAATCCAAACAATCCTTCCTACATGGGGAGGATTTTTCTTGTTTTATCAGCATTGAGCATCTAGATTGACATTGTCAGATAAAGACGGTATTGTTACGAGAGTCAGAGTGGAGAACTAGGAGGTTTTATCTTTAAGATAAGTGCTCTTTTTGACAAAGGTCTGTATTAGAGATATAATGTAGAAAAATCGTTTAAGGATAAAGATATGACAAAATCAAAGTACATTACACGTCTCAAACGCTCAGAGGGTCAATTGCGAGGTATTCAAAAAATGATGGAGGAAGAGCGTGATTGTGTCGATATCATTACTCAATTAACAGCAGTGCGATCCAGTGTTGATCGTATTATTGAACTGATGATAACGGAGAATTTAACAGCTTGTATTAATGAACCTTTAGGCGACCCTCAAGCGCAGAAGGAAAGATTGGAAAAGGCAGTTAAATACTTGATTAAACGGAAGTAACAGAATAAAGGCTTACTTTAAGAGTTGATAGAATAGTAAAAGAGCAGTTGGTTTTCTTTAGAGTAAACCAACTGCTCTTTTTGTATTTGATTTATTCTACATCACCGGGCCAGGCATTCATGCCACCTTCTACATTGGTAACGGTGAGACCTTGGGCGCTGAGAAATTGACAGGCAGAGGCAGAACGCACTCCACCTTGACAGATGACATGGTATTCATGGTCAGGTTTGAGTTCTTTGTAGCCTTGCTCCAAGGTACTTAACGGAAGATTTTTGGCACCTGGTGCATGTCCTGCTTGGAATTCATGTGCTTCACGGACATCGATAAAATCTAGATTTTCATTTTGATATTTTTCATAAAAGTCAGCCATGCTGATATTAGTTAGCATATTCTACTCCTTCTGGATTAGCCATTTTGTATAGTGAATAAGCGCCGTCAAGGTTTTGGACGGTAAATCCTGCTTGCTTGAGGATACGCTCTGCGATATAGCTGCGTAAACCACTGTGGCAGCTGACGATGTAGTTTTGATTTTTGTCTAGTTCATCCAAGCGTTCCCGTAGTTCGTTTAGGGGAATATGAATGGTATCGACTTTGAGTCGACCACTCTGGAATTCGCTACTGGTCCGTACATCCAGGAATTTCTTGCCAGTAGCTATTTCATCTTCTAGCTGGTACCACTGTATATTGTCGCTGAAACCTTCGATAAGGTTCAAGGCTGCGTAACCCAGCATATTGACGGGATCCTTGGCAGATCCAAAAGGTGGCGCATAGGTAAACTCTAACTCTGGTAAGTCAAAGAAGGTGAGATTTTCCTTGATAGCAGTTGCGAGGATGTCAATTTGCTTGTCGACTCCTTTAGCTCCGACTCCTTGGGCGCCATAAATTTTGCCACTGGTTGGGTCAAAGAGGAGCTTTAAGGTCATATCAGTAGCACCTGGATAATAACCAGCGTGGTCTTTCCCGCTAACATGAATTGCCTTGTATGGGAGTTGATTGTCACTAAGAGTGCGCTCACTAAGACCTGTCGAAGCAGCGGATATACCAAAAGCACGAACGATAGCAGTACCGATACTACCCTTGTTTTTGCGCTCCATTCCAGCAATTACGTCTGCCACTTGACGTCCTTGACGGTTTACAGGAGAAGCTAGTGAGATGATAGCATCTTCCATGAGACGTCTGAGATGAGTCGCCACTGACATACCACTTGCAACTCATCCAACAATGATAATCTTCATTGAGTTTCTCCCTTTTAGTTCTATATAGTTTCGCCTGTCCAAGCGATCATACCGCCTCGGACGTTGATAACATCATAGCCTTTTTTCTTGAGCTTTTTAGCAGCCATCTTACTTCGGACACCAGAATGACAGATGACATAGAGAGTTTCTTTTGTCGCAGGTGTGTAAGATCCGATTTCGGTTAGAGGAATATTCTTTGCATTATTGATATGACCTCTACGGAATTCCGTAGGCGTCCGAACGTCCAATAGCTGAATCGGTTCCTTGAGTTTAGCTTCTAATTCGCTGGTAGAAATACTATCAATTTTTGTAAATAAGTAAAACATAGGCACCTCCAATATACCTCTATAGGGTATATTAAAGCACTAAGAAGTGCTTTTGTCAAGCAAGTTGAATTGATCAGCATTCTTTCTTACTTAGAAAAATTTTTGTGCTTTTCCAGTATGTTAGATGATACCCTATAAACAAGGGAGAAGCGTTTTTTCAGTTGATTGGCAAGATATATCATACAAGTGATTCTAATTATTCAAGAACGAATCTCTGAAAACATTCTTTTCTGAAAACAAGCCACACCTATACTAAAGCAAGAAAAATCCTTCAAAGGACTTGAAAAATTAGAGAAAATCGGGTATAATATGAGTAATCATTTGTCGTAGGTTTTGTCTGAAATATTGTCCGGACAAGGCTCACAGCAGTTAAATCTCCTGAAAAAAGTCAGATTTAACTGCTCTTTTTGTGCTTTTTTTCGGTATTTTTTTGCATCTGTAACAGAGATTTAAAGATTCTGAAAAATTAGTCAATGGGGATAAGTTGATAGGGGTTTTAGAACCATTAAACGATAATTATTGGCTTAGGCGACTAAGCTTGGAATTTTATTTACAAAGGAGAATCATCTTGGCAGGACATGACGTTCAATACGGGAAACATCGTACCCGTCGTAGTTTTTCAAGAATCAAAGAAGTTCTTGACTTACCAAATTTGATTGAAATTCAAACTGATTCATTTAAAGATTTCCTAGACTATGGTCTGAAGGAAGTGTTTGAAGATGTATTGCCAATTTCAAACTTCACAGAAACCATGGAGTTGGAATTTGTTGGCTACGAAATCAAAGAACCTAAATATACGCTTGAAGAAGCTCGCATCCATGATGCAAGTTATTCAGCACCAATCTTTGTAACTTTCCGCTTGATTAACAAAGAAACTGGCGAAATCAAAACTCAAGAAGTCTTCTTTGGAGATTTCCCAATCATGACTGAGATGGGTACTTTCATCATCAATGGTGGTGAACGTATTATCGTATCACAGTTGGTGCGTTCTCCAGGTGTTTACTTTAATGATAAAGTAGACAAAAACGGTAAAGTGGGCTACGGTTCAACTGTAATCCCTAACCGTGGAGCTTGGTTGGAACTGGAAAGTGACTCAAAAGACATCGCCTACACTCGTATCGACCGTACACGTAAAATTCCATTTACGACTTTGGTTCGTGCTCTTGGTTTCTCAGGCGATGACGAAATCTTTGATATCTTTGGGGACAGCGAGTTGGTTCGCAACACTGTTGAAAAAGATATCCATAAAAACCCAATGGACTCTCGTACAGACGAAGCTTTGAAAGAAATTTATGAGCGTCTTCGTCCAGGTGAACCAAAAACTGCTGAGAGTTCACGTACCTTGCTTGTGGCTCGTTTCTTCGACCCACGTCGTTATGACTTGGCAGCTGTTGGACGCTACAAGATTAACAAGAAATTAAATAATAAAACTCGTTTGCTCAACCAAACAATCGCTGAACCATTGGTGGACCCTGAAACTGGTGAAATCTTGGTTGAAAAAGGTACTGTTATGACTCGCGATGTCATCGAAAGTATCGAAAGTCACTTGGATGGCGATTTGAACAAGATTGTCTACACTCCAAATGACTCAGCTGTTTTGACAGAACCAGTTGTTCTTCAAAAATTCAAGGTTGTAGCACCTACTGATCCAGACCGTGTTGTAACAATCATCGGAAATGCAAATCCAGATGATAAAGTTCGCACTATCACTCCGGCAGATATCCTTGCTGAAATGAGCTACTTCCTTAACTTGGCTGAAGGCATCGGTCGTATCGATGATATCGACCACCTCGGAAACCGTCGTATTCGTGCCGTTGGTGAATTGCTTGCCAACCAAGTACGTCTTGGACTTTCACGTATGGAACGTAATGTTCGTGAACGTATGTCTGTTCAAGATAACGAAGTATTGACACCTCAACAAATCATTAACATCCGTCCAGTGACTGCGGCGATCAAAGAATTCTTTGGTTCTTCACAATTGTCACAGTTCATGGACCAACACAACCCACTTTCTGAGTTGTCTCACAAACGTCGTTTGTCCGCCTTAGGGCCTGGTGGTTTGACACGTGACCGCGCTGGATATGAAGTGCGTGACGTGCACTACACTCACTATGGTCGTATGTGTCCAATCGAAACACCTGAAGGACCAAACATCGGTTTGATCAACAACTTGTCTTCATACGGGCACCTCAACAAGTATGGTTTCATTCAAACACCATACCGTAAGGTTGACCGTGCAACTGGTAAAGTTACCAACGAAATTGTTTGGTTGACTGCTGATGAAGAAGATGAATACACAGTAGCTCAGGCTAACTCTAAATTGAATGCAGATGGAACTTTTGCTGAAAAAGTTGTCATGGGACGTCACCAAGGGGTTAACCAAGAATATCCAGCATCAAGCGTTGACTATATGGACGTTTCTCCTAAGCAGGTAGTTGCCGTTGCGACAGCATGTATTCCTTTCTTGGAAAACGATGACTCCAACCGTGCCCTCATGGGAGCTAACATGCAACGTCAGGCTGTTCCGTTGATCGATCCTAAAGCGCCTTTCGTTGGTACTGGTATGGAATACCAAGCAGCCCATGACTCAGGAGCTGCAGTTATTGCACAACATGGTGGTAAGGTTACCTATGCAGATGCGGACAAAGTAGAAGTTCGTCGTGAAGATGGTTCCCTTGATGTTTACCACATCCAAAAATTCCGTCGTTCAAACTCAGGTACTGCTTATAACCAACGTACTCTTGTTCGAGTTGGCGATGTCATCGAAAAAGGTGACTTTATCGCCGATGGACCTTCTATGGAAAAAGGTGAAATGGCGCTTGGACAAAACCCAATCGTTGCCTACATGACATGGGAAGGTTACAACTTCGAGGATGCCGTTATCATGAGCGAACGCTTGGTGAAAGACGATGTTTACACATCAGTTCACCTCGAAGAATACGAATCAGAAACTCGCGATACAAAGCTTGGGCCTGAAGAAATCACTCGTGAAATCCCAAACGTTGGTGAAGATGCCCTTAAAGACCTCGACGAAATGGGTATCATCCGTATCGGTGCTGAGGTTAAAGAAGGGGATATCCTTGTAGGTAAAGTCACACCTAAGGGTGAAAAAGACCTTTCTGCTGAAGAACGTCTCTTGCATGCTATCTTCGGTGACAAATCTCGTGAAGTTCGTGATACTTCCCTTCGTGTACCACACGGTGCCGATGGTGTCGTTCGTGACGTTAAAATCTTTACACGTGCAAACGGTGATGAATTGCAATCTGGCGTTAATATGCTAGTTCGCGTCTACATCGCACAAAAACGTAAGATTAAGGTCGGAGATAAGATGGCCGGACGTCACGGGAACAAAGGGGTTGTCTCTCGTATCGTTCCTGTAGAAGACATGCCTTACCTTCCAGACGGAACTCCAGTCGATATCATGTTGAACCCACTTGGGGTACCATCACGTATGAATATCGGTCAGGTTATGGAGCTTCACCTTGGTATGGCAGCTCGTACTCTTGGTATCCACATCGCAACACCAGTCTTTGACGGAGCAAGTTCTGAAGATCTTTGGGATACTGTCAAAGAAGCAGGTATGGATAGCGACGCTAAGACTATCCTATACGATGGTCGTACTGGTGAACCATTCGATAACCGTGTGTCAGTTGGTGTCATGTACATGATCAAACTTCACCATATGGTTGATGATAAATTGCACGCTCGTTCAGTCGGACCATACTCAACCGTTACACAACAACCACTCGGAGGTAAAGCTCAGTTTGGTGGACAACGTTTCGGTGAGATGGAGGTTTGGGCGCTTGAAGCCTATGGTGCATCAAATGTCCTTCAAGAAATCTTGACTTACAAGTCTGACGATATCAACGGACGTTTGAAAGCTTATGAAGCTATTACTAAAGGAAAACCAATTCCAAAACCAGGTGTTCCAGAATCATTCCGAGTTCTTGTAAAAGAATTGCAATCTCTTGGTCTTGATATGCGTGTCCTTGACGAAGATGATCAAGAAGTGGAACTTCGTGACCTTGATGAAGGAATGGACGAAGATGTCATCCACGTAGATGACCTTGAAAAAGCCCGCGAAAGAGCAGCCCAAGAGGCAAAAGCAGCCTTTGAGGCTGAAGAAAATGCAAAAGCGGAAGCAACAGAAGAAGCTGCTGAACAAGAATAAGCAGTTCACTTAAAATAGAAAGGGAAGAAATAGTGGTTGATGTAAATCGTTTTAAAAGTATGCAAATCACACTAGCTTCTCCAAGCAAAGTCCGTTCATGGTCTTATGGAGAAGTCAAAAAACCTGAAACAATCAATTACCGTACGTTGAAACCAGAACGTGAAGGACTCTTTGACGAAGTGATCTTTGGTCCTACAAAAGACTGGGAGTGTGCTTGTGGAAAATACAAACGCATTCGTTACAGAGGGATTGTTTGTGACCGTTGTGGTGTTGAAGTAACGCGTACAAAAGTTCGTCGTGAACGTATGGGACACATCGAGTTGAAAGCTCCTGTATCTCATATCTGGTATTTCAAGGGGATTCCAAGCCGTATGGGCTTGACCCTTGATATGAGTCCTCGTGCCCTCGAGGAAGTTATCTACTTTGCTGCTTACGTGGTGATTGATCCAAAAGATACACCACTTGAGCACAAGTCTATCATGACAGAGCGTGAATACCGTGAACGCTTGCGTGAGTTTGGTCATGGTTCATTCGTTGCCAAAATGGGTGCTGAAGCTATCCAAGACCTCTTGAAACAAGTAGATCTTGAAAAAGAAATTGCTGAACTCAAAGAAGAGTTGAAAACAGCTACTGGACAAAAACGTGTGAAAGCTATCCGTCGTTTAGATGTTTTGGATGCTTTCCACAAGTCTGGAAACAAGCCTGAATGGATGGTTCTTAACATCCTTCCAGTTATTCCACCAGATCTTCGTCCAATGTTGCAGTTGGATGGTGGCCGTTTTGCCTCATCTGACTTGAACGACCTTTACCGTCGTGTTATCAACCGTAACAATCGTTTGGCTCGTTTGCTTGAGTTGAACGCGCCAGGTATCATCGTTCAAAATGAGAAGCGTATGCTTCAAGAAGCGGTTGACGCTTTGATTGACAACGGTCGTCGTGGTCGTCCAATTACAGGACCAGGTAGCCGTCCGCTTAAATCATTGAGCCACATGCTCAAAGGGAAACAAGGACGCTTCCGTCAAAACTTGCTCGGTAAACGTGTTGACTTCTCAGGACGTTCCGTTATCGCCGTTGGTCCAACTCTTAAGATGTACCAATGTGGTGTGCCACGTGAAATGGCAATCGAGCTCTTTAAACCATTCGTTATGCGTGAAATCGTTGCGCGCGATATCGTTCAAAACGTTAAAGCGGCTAAACGCTTGGTAGAACGTGGAGATGAACGTATCTGGGATATCTTGGAAGAAGTGATCAAGGAACACCCAGTGCTTTTGAACCGCGCACCTACCCTTCACCGTTTGGGTATCCAAGCCTTTGAACCTGTCTTGATTGACGGTAAAGCCCTTCGCTTGCACCCGCTTGTCTGTGAAGCCTACAATGCCGACTTTGACGGTGACCAAATGGCCATCCACGTACCGCTTTCAGAAGAAGCCCAAGCAGAAGCTCGTATCTTGATGCTTGCTGCTGAGCATATCTTGAACCCTAAAGATGGGAAACCAGTTGTTACTCCATCTCAGGACATGGTTTTGGGTAACTACTACTTGACTATGGAAGAAGCTGGTCGTGAAGGCGAAGGTATGGTCTTCAAGGACCGTGACGAAGCTGTCATGGCTTACCGTAATGGTTATGTTCACCTCCACTCACGTGTTGGTATCGCAACAGATAGCCTTAACAAACCATGGACAGAAGAGCAAAAACACAAAATCTTGCTTACAACTGTAGGTAAAATCCTCTTCAACGATATCATGCCAGAAGGACTACCTTACTTGCAAGAGCCAACAAATGCTAACTTGACAGAAGGTGTTCCGGCTAAGTACTTCTTACCATTAGGTGGAAATATCAAGGAAGCTATTGAAGGACTTGAACTCAACCCACCATTCAAGAAGAAAAACCTTGGAAATATCATCGCTGAAATCTTCAAACGTTTCCGTACGACAGAAACATCTGCCCTACTTGACCGTATGAAGAACCTAGGCTACCACCATTCAACTCTTGCAGGTTTGACAGTAGGTATCGCCGATATTCCAGTCGTTGAAGACAAGGCTGAAATCATCGAAGAATCACACAAACGTGTAGAACAAATCACAAAACAATTCCGTCGTGGTATGATCACAGATGACGAACGCTACAATGCTGTTACAGCTGAATGGCGTGCTGCCCGTGAAAAACTCGAGAAACGTTTGGTTGCCAACCAAGATCCTAAGAACCCTATCGTTATGATGATGGACTCTGGAGCCCGTGGGAACATCTCAAACTTCTCACAGCTTGCCGGTATGCGTGGTCTGATGGCTGCTCCGAACGGACGTATCATGGAATTGCCAATCCTTTCAAACTTCCGCGAAGGTTTGTCAGTACTCGAAATGTTCTTCTCAACTCACGGTGCCCGTAAAGGTATGACCGATACGGCCCTTAAGACAGCCGACTCAGGTTACTTGACTCGTCGTTTGGTTGACGTTGCCCAAGACGTTATCATTCGTGAGGATGACTGTGGAACTGACCGTGGTCTCTTGATCCGTTCTATTACTGAAGGTAAAGAGATGATTGAGTCTCTTGAAGAACGTCTCAATGGTCGTTACACTAAGAAAACTGTTAAACACCCAGAAACTGGTGCAGTTATCATTGGTCCAAATGAATTGATCACAGAAGACAAGGCCCGTGAAATCGTCAATGCTGGTGTTGAAGAAGTGACTATCCGCTCTGTATTTACATGTAACACTCGTCATGGTGTCTGCCGTCACTGTTATGGTATCAACTTGGCGACTGGTGATGCGGTTGAAGTTGGTGAAGCAGTTGGTACAATCGCTGCCCAATCTATCGGGGAACCTGGTACACAGCTTACAATGCGTACCTTCCACACGGGTGGGGTTGCCTCAAATACCGATATCACTCAGGGTCTTCCTCGTGTCCAAGAAATCTTCGAAGCCCGCAATCCTAAAGGGGAAGCGGTCATCACAGAAGTCAAAGGGGAAGTTACAGCAATCGAAGAAGATGCTTCAACTCGTACTAAGAAAGTCTTCGTTAAAGGTGAAACTGGCGAAGGCGAATACGTGGTACCATTCACAGCACGTATGCGTGTCCAAGTTGGCGATCAAATCTCTCGCGGTGCAGCGTTGACAGAAGGTTCTATCCAACCAAAACGTCTCCTTGCTGTTCGTGATGTCTTGTCAGTAGAAACATACCTCCTTGGTGAAGTTCAAAAAGTTTACCGTAGCCAAGGGGTAGAAATCGGTGACAAACACATCGAGGTAATGGTCCGTCAAATGATCCGTAAAGTTCGTGTCATGGATCCAGGTGATACAGATCTTCTCATGGGTACTCTTATGGATATCAACGACTTTACTGATGCCAACAAAGATGTTCTTATCGCAGGTGGTGTTCCAGCAACTGGTCGCCCAGTCCTTATGGGAATCACTAAAGCCTCACTTGAAACAAACAGCTTCTTGTCAGCTGCTTCCTTCCAGGAAACAACTCGTGTCCTTACAGACGCGGCTATCCGTGGTAAGAAAGACCATCTCCTTGGTCTCAAGGAAAATGTTATCATCGGTAAGATCATCCCAGCTGGTACTGGTATGGCTCGCTACCGTAACCTTGAACCACAAGCAGTCAACGAAGAAGTTTACCTTGAACCGTCTCAAGAAGATGAAGAAACAAATCTTGTTGTAGAGGCTCAAGTTGAAGTAAACGAATAGAATATTTTACTTGAAATGAAAAAGAGGGGATACCCCTCTTTTTCCGGGTAAAAATATTGCATAAAATTGCGCAAAATATGCAAAAAATAATAATATTTTGACGCTTCGAAGTATATATATTCTTTTTGAAAATATTAAGCACAATACTTTGTATTTTAGGCAATTGAATGCTAAAATGTTAAATGGTTGTTTGTGTATTCATGAAAAACAACGCATAAAATATAACAATATATGCAATCCCGCAAGGGTATTGGAGGTAATATCGTGAAAAATGATTTGTTTAACGATCGTATCAGTCGATTTTCGATTCGTAAACTAAACGTCGGAGTTTGCTCGGTCCTTCTCGGAACCTTAGTTATGCTTGGTACAGCTGCAAACGTTAGTGCGGATGAAGCTGTAGAGGACAAAAAAGTTGAGGGAGTTACTGCGACTACGGAGGTAGAAAGTCCAGCTAATCTTCCAACGGTTGAAACGGAAAAGGCGCCTGAAACAACTTATCAAGCAGATGCAGCTCCTGTAGTTCCTGTAGAAAAAACAGCTCCAGCGACAACTGATAAAGCTGAAGCTCCTGTAACTGCACCAGAAACAGTCCCAACTACAACAGCACCTGTTGAAGAAAAAACTCCAGTTGTGGCACCTGTTGCCCCAGCGCAAGCAGACCAGAAAACAGAAGTTCCTGCTGCAGGCGTAGAAGCACCAGCAAAAGAAGAGAAAGCTGCAACAGTCCCAGCAGAAAAAACTGGGAAACGTCGTAGCCGTCGTGCACTTGGTGACGCCAATGATCCTAACTTGATCGCGGATGATGTGGAAGACGCAACATCAACTCCTAAGGTTGAGAAACCAGGCTATTCAACCTCAAATGCTAAAGAATTCACAAAACAGATCAACTGGCTAGATTTCGGAGATACTGCAAATTGGACCAACACAACTACAGGAGACAATGGTCAAACAGCTCTCCAAGTTGGTTCAACCTATACAAAAGAAATTATGCCTGGATATGTAGTTACTGTAAAAGTGAAGTCTTTGAAACCCTTCCAAGCAACTGAAATTTATAAGAAGCGTATGGAGGAGCGAGGCGCAACTGCTGAAGAAAAAGCTACCTATGATCCAAATGCAAAAAATGGTGTTGTAAGTGGAGTTATGACACCAGCTACTAAAGAAGCGTTTAAAAATGGTGAAGAAGCAAAAATTATCGCCGATCCTCAGAATCGTTGGACAGAGATTCGACAGGAAGGTATTAATACTGGTACAAAGCAAACCACAATTGGTTCTGAACTCAATGGTTCCAATATCGGTGTACAATTTGAAATTTCTGCTACATTTAGAGGCAAATCTGTTAAGCCAGCAGTAGTTATGGCAGATGGAGAATCAGCCAATCCTGGTGAATTGGTTCTATTCACGACAAATGGTACGGGTTGGCAACATGTCGGAGAATGGAAAAAAGGTCCATATGGTCAACCTTATGTAGTTCAAGACACAAATTACCTTTTTGATCCTGCGAATGGATTCATTAATAACAAACTGGTTAAAGTTAATGGAGCTAAGCTTAATGGACTAAATTTGCAACTTCTGATTAAATCGGATCAAGTTGGTCCAGATAAGAAACCAGTCGCATGGAAGTACTTTGGTAGTGCTGATTTGACAACAGGTGGTCTTGGAACTGGCGTGTTTGGACCAAATTATTCATCCGGTAACGTTTCAGTACCTTTGGTTATGACGCGCGGGGCATCTGAGATTGGCTTGTATATTGCTTCATCTGGTAAACAAGCAGCTATGCTTGGTTTCTTCCCGCTTGATGAGGGAGATGCACCGGAAAGTTATGGCAAAGCTTCTCATGCGATTGGAACAGTAGACGGAGTTACTGGTGGGAAGGTAAGTCAACCATACTTGGGAGATGTTAGCCCAGATATGGATGAAAACAACAAGGGCGACTGGGAAGGTGACGACAAATCGGTTACTGCTGACGAAGGAATCGACCAACTCTTACCAGATGACTTGAAGGGCGCGACTAATGAGATGATCAAGCTAGATCGTACTCGTCCAGGAAACTATACTTTGAAGGTTGAAGCCCATACAGATGGAGCAGATAAAGCTTATCTATATGGTTGGATTGATTTTAACCAAAATGGGAAGTTCGATGATAACGAACGCTCTGATCTTGCTACAATCACAAAAGATGGCACTGTTGAGTTGAAGTTCAACAATGGTAAAGCGATTACTGATCCGACTGTTACAGAGCTTGGTGTCCGTGTCCGTATCGCAAAAGATGCAAAAGAGATTGAAAGTCCTACTGGCATGGCTCTATCTGGTGAGGTAGAAGACTTCAAGACTCAAGTAACCTTCCCGCCAAAAGGTGAACGCAAGGAAACAAGTGACGTCCAAGGAGCGAAACAAAGTTCAACTATCGCCTTTACTCCACAAGGATTAGCTAAATATAGCCGCACTCAAAAAGCAGTCATCAACGAAAAAGTTGCACCAGTCATGGTCGATAACAAGACAAAACAAGTCGTGACTCCAGGACCTGATGGCTATTACGCAGTAGCTGGTCAAGGTAAATACAAGATTACTGCTAATGGTAAGGACGTCGACGTAGAGTTTATCCCAGAAGACAACTTTGTCGGAACTGCAGATGGTATTTCAATTCGTCGTACAGACAACAATGGAAACGATACTGATTGGAATTCTAAAGACGCAGCGGAACTTCCTTCAATCAACGAAGCTTTGGATAACATGGATGGTCTATACATCCCTACTGTAACTCCTAAGAACCTTGAAGGTATTGATAAAGAAACAACAGATGTTCAAGGTGCTACTCAACTTGGAACACCAACTTTTGCAGTAGAAGGAACAAATAGCAAGGGTGAGAAAGTTAAAGTATCGCCAAGTGGAGAATACCCTGCAAAATTCGTAGATCCAACGACTGGTCAAGTTACAGATAACACTGCTATTACAGTCCCAGGCGAAGGAGAGTATTCATTAAACCGTGCAACTGGTGAGGTAACCTTCCGTCCAGAACCTGGATTTGTGGGAACTGCTAAGGGTGTAACCTTGTCTCTAACTGCTCCAGTTGGTCGCGATAAGAACGGGGATGCTCCAGCAGAAGCTATTAAGACTGCGACAGCTAAATACATTCCAACTGTAACACCTGTAACAATTACTCCTACTAACAAGGAGTCAGTGGACATTCAAAATGTTCCTCAAACTCAAACTCCAACATTTGATTTGAGTAACGATAAGACTGCAAAAATCACAAGCAAGAAATTGGTAGATCCAGCAACTGGACAACCTACTGATGAAACAACTGTGACAGTAGCAGGCGAAGGTACTTATACAATCGATCCTACAACTGGTGCTGTGACATTTACTCCTGAAAAAGATTTTGTTGGAACAGCAAAAGGGGTAACAGTTCAAGCAACTGCGACTATTACCAATGCTAATGGTAAGACAGCTACAATTACTTCCGATGCGAAATACACACCAACTGTACTTTCTGCAGCTCCAACGGCTCAACCTGCAACATCTAAAGATATTCAGGGAGCTGTACAAACTGGAACGCCAACTTTTGCAGGTGCGACAGTTAATGTAAATGGTCAAGACAAACAAATTCCTCTGAAAGAAAATAGCTATAAGCTTTTGGATAAAGATGGAAATGAAGTTATTGGTACAACTCCAGCTTATGCAGAAGATGGAACAACACCAATTGGTACTTTCTCTATTGATTCAACTACAGGTAAGGTAACTTTCACACCAACTGATAAATCTTATACAGGTAAAGTTACCCCAGTTAAAGTTCAAGCTGAAAGCTCAAATGGCCTTAAAGTAGATACTACTTACACTCCAGAGATTGTGCCAGTAACACCAACGGCGACACCTGCTGAAACTATAAATGTTCAAGGTGCCACTCAAACTGGTAAACCAGAATTTAAAGGTGGTACTGCTGATATTGACGGTGTTGAAAAGACTGTAGCCATTAACGAAGCTGTTCCTGCTAAATTTGATGATGGTACAACAAGTAAGAAGGTTGAAGGAGTAGGTACTTACACAGTAGCTCCAGACGGAACAGTTACATTTGTTCCAGAAAAATCATTTGTTGGTAAAGCACCAGCAGTAACAGTAGTTCGTGAAGACATGAACGGAACAAAAGCTTCTGCAACATACACACCAACAGTAACACCTGTAACACCAACAGCAACTCCAGCTGAATCTGTTGCACCTCAAGGTGTGGTTCAAACTGGTACTGTTACATTCACAGAAGGTGACCCAGTTGCACCAATCAACAAGGATACCATTACTCTTCTTGACGAAAATGGCAAACCAGCTACATCAGTAGTTGCTAAATCACCAGAAGGTAAAGAAATTGGTACTTTCACAGTTGATAAGGAAACAGGTGTTGTAACATTCACACCAACTGACAAGTCATAC
>NZ_GL732439.1:50708-64882 GCF_000187465.1 Streptococcus infantis ATCC 700779
TTCACCCCAACAGATAAGACTTATTCAGGTGATGTTGTTGCCGTTAAGGTTCAAGCTAAGGATGCCAACGGTACCCCAGCTGAAACAACTTACACACCTAAGATTACTCCAGTTGTTCCAACAGCAGAGGATGTTACATCAACAGATATCCAAGGTAAGACACAAACAGGTAAACCTAAGTTTACAGAAGGTAATCCAAGTGTACCAATGGATGACGATGTTCCAGCAACATTTGAAGATGGTTCAACAACTAAGACTATCCCAGGAGAAGGAACATACACAGTAGCACCAGACGGAAGTGTAACCTTCGTACCAGAGAAATCATTCATCGGAACAGGAACAGGCGTGACTGTTAAACGTGTAGATAAGAACGGTACCCCAGTAACAGCTAAGTACACACCAACTGTTACACCAGTAACACCAACAGCAGAACCAGCTACAACTATTGGACCAAAAGGTAAAGAACAGTCTGGTAAACCAACATTCAAGGAAGGCGATAGCCGTGTTCCAATGAATGATGACGTTCCAGCAACATTTGACGATGGTTCAACAACTAAGACTATTCCAGGTGTTGGTACATACACAGTAGCACCAGACGGAACAGTAACCTTCAAACCAGAACCTGAATTTACAGGAACAGCTCCATCTGTTACAGTTGTTCGTGAAGATATGAACGGAACAAAAGCTTCTGCAACATACACACCAACAGTAACACCAGTTACTACGTTTGTAGACAAAGATGGAAAACCTATCCCAGGTTACCCAACAGTAGATGGAGAACAACCAAAAGCTGAAATTCCTGGTTACCGCTTCGTAGAGACTAAGAAACTTCCAAACGGCGACACAGAGCACGTTTATGAGAAAGTGCCAACGCCAGATCCAGTGCCAACACCAGATCCAGTGCCAACGCCAGATCCAGTGCCAACACCAAATCCAGTGCCAACACCAGTTCAAGAAAAACCAGCTCCAGCTAAGGAAAATGCTCCTCAATTGCCAAATACTGGTACAGAAGATCATGCTAGCCTTGCTGCCCTTGGTTTAGTAGGTGTCTTGAGTGGATTTGGACTTATCGCTCGTAAAAAGAAAGAAGACTAATCAACTCTGTAGAATAGTGAGAAAGTCATCTTTCTAATTAAAAACTAGTACATCCAAAGATGTACTAGTTTTTTTTATCTCTGTGCTGCTTGTTTTAAGGATAGAACTATGCTACAATCTTGTAAAATAAACAAGGATATCAAGATATGAAAAGTGAATACCAAAAAATGATTGCCGGGGAACCCTATCATCCGTTCGATCCAGAACTTCGTGCTCTAGCACAAACAGCACGACAAAAGCAAGCTTCCTTTAATGAAGAAGTCGATCCAATAAAAGGTATGGAAATCATCAAAGGATGGTTTGGTTCAACTGGTGAAAACCTCTATGTCAATACTCGTTTGGTAGTGGATTATGGTGTCAATATTCATTTGGGAGAAAATTTCTATTCCAATTGGAATCTGACCATGTTGGATGTTTGTCCTATCACCATTGGCGACAATGCTATGATTGGTCCTAACTGCCAATTTTTAACACCCCTTCATCCACTGGATCCAGATGAACGAAATTCAGGTTTAGAATTTGGGAAACCAATTACAATTGGCAAGAACTTCTGGGCAGGTGGTGGGGTTATTGTCCTTCCAGGTGTTACACTAGGTGATAACGTTGTTGCAGGAGCAGGAGCTGTCATTACTAAATCTTTTGGTGATAATGTAGTTCTGGCAGGCAACCCAGCACGAATTATCAAAGAAATTCCAGTCAAAGAAAATTAAAAGAACAGCGAAATGCTGTTCTTTTTTGCTAGAGATTTTTTCTCTTCTTAGCTTTTTTAGTGAGAGCCACATCGCATTCAGCAATGTTGCGAGTAAGATAGCTAGCGACTTGGAAGTCATCGGTATCAGATTTTAGCTCGACTTCATAGACAATTGTTAGATTATCACCTGCGTTAGTGCTATTCATTGTAATCATGTCAACTTCTGAGCAGAATTGGTTAAGAGATGATTGGATAACTTCCTGTACCTTGTCTTGATTGGCTACCGTGATTGTCAAAAGTCTACGGCGTTGATTGTCAGTTTTGATCTGTTGATTTTCTAAAAGGAACCAAACGCCCAAGATAAAGAGTGTAAAGAGAATAGCCAAGAAGAGATAACCTGTTCCGCAAGCCAAACCGATAATCATGGCAAGGAATATGGCAATCAGTTCTCGTGATCCACTCGTTGCTGAACGGAAACGAATTAAACTAAAGGTTCCGGCTACAGCAATTGAGGTGCCCAAGCTCCCATTGACCAGAAAAATAACCAAGGTCATGAGGCAGGGAAGCAAGGTCAAGCTGATAGCGAATTCTCTGGTGTAGAGGGTTCTATATTTGTAAGTCCAAGTAAGTGCCAAACCGAGGACTAGACTGACTAGAAGTGCCAACAGTAGTTGAAAGGGATCTGCACTTGCAGTGGTGTTGTTGAAAATGGAATTAAATAGATTAAGCATAAGCGGTACCTGCGCTTTCTATACTGGGACGTGGTCCGTAAGGCAGCCCTTGAGATTTGTGGTAAGCACAACTGTATTTTGAAAATTTGTGCTCCATCAAATCATACTTGTCTAGGATGTCCTGCAACCACTGGGGCTTGTTTCCAGGGGCCTTGATTTCCATAATCACAGTGTTGTTATCTAAGAGAGGAGCCCCGTGATTTCCCGCGAAGAGACTGACAGTTTCATCTCTATAGACTAGATTTTGGTCAATTGTGATACGGATTTTGTTATAGTGGAAGCCCTCGATAGATTTCTTTTCCTTTAATGAATAACGATCGTAGTAGATGTACATACGAGGCTTGATAGCGAGTTTGTAATCATGCTGAAGTTTTTTCACTTTTTCAATGACGACTGTATCAGTAATGCTAGCATCCAAGTGCCCTTTGGTTATGAAATTGATGATGGAACTAGGAGTTGAGAGCAGTCGGTACTTGCGACCAATCCCTTCTTGGTCCTTAGTTTTGATTTCTAAAAAAACTTGACTATCTATTTTAGGTTGGCTGAGATAGGTCCGCATCCGTACCTTTTCTTTTCGTTTGTCGCCAAGATGCTCATCTTGGAGAATATCAAAGTATTCTGTGTCAAAGTAGATATTTGATATTGTTGAAATTGGATAGTCGTCTTCTACTAAATATTCCTTTAAATCTTGAATCAGTTTGTCTAGTTTATCTGTGGAGACAACATATTTGGTTTCAATCCGTTTAAAAGTTGTTTCGATTGGTTTCATAAGTCCTTCTCCTCTAATCTTCACTTATACTATTTTTAAACAAGGATGAACTTGCTTGTTTACGATTTTAAGGAATTTATCTAAAACTATTGTTAAATTTAACTTAATTGAAACTAAACTTAAGAAAACTTTCAGAAAAAATTTAGGCTTCTTTTAGGAAAGTCCCGTAGACTAGGATCATGTAAATGAAAGACGAGGAAATGAGTATGAAAGCAAAAAAATGGACATTCCTATTAACGAGTATAGCAACTCTAACACTGGTGACAGCTTGTACCCAGTCAACTTCAAATACAACAGCTAGCAATACCGCAACAACAATGGCGTCCACTACAGATGCTAAGAAAACTAGCTATTTCACAGACAAGGACTACGATACTTCCTACGATGAAAAGACGGCAGCAACTGCAATCTTGTCAGGATCAACAGCGAAGGTATCAGGTTACGGAGTTTCCGTATCAGGTTCGACTGTTACTATTTCTAAGGCAGGAACCTATGTCATATCTGGTCAATCCGACGGAATTCAAATCAAGATTGAAGCCGAAAAGACTGATGATGTACATATTGTTCTAAAGGGTGTGACCATGACCAATACCAATGCAGCTATTTCTGCAACATCAGCTGGTCATGTTTACCTAACTCTAGCAGATGGCACAACCAATAGCCTTTCAGATTCAGCTTCTAATAGTGACGAAAAGGCAGACGCGGCCCTCTTTTCTAAAGTGGACTTAACCATCAATGGTAAAGGGACCCTCAATGTAGATGGTAAGAAAAATAATGGTATTAAAGCAAACGATACGCTTCACATCACAGGTGGAACCTACAACATCACAGCAGTCGGAGATGCTTTTAATGTCAATGATGAACTTAACATTACCGGCACAACCATGACTATCGATGCCAAGGAAGACGGAGTTAAGGTCGACAATGATGAAGATACTTCTGTTGGAACCATGTATCTTTCTGATAATACCATCACTGTTACTGCAGGGGACGATGGTATCCACGCATCAGGTGATTTGGTTATTGATAGTGGTACCTATACCGTTAAGAATTCTACAGAAGGGCTTGAAGGGAAGTCAATCACTATCAACGGTGGAGACATCACCATATACTCAACAGATGATGGTGTCAATGCAGCCAACAAAAATGCCCAACAAAGTGAAATCTTCTTTACTATGAATGGTGGGAACTTGACGGTTGAAGTTGGTCAAGGGGACACAGATCCAATTGACTCAAATGGTAACATTACTGTTACGGGAGGAACCATCAAAATGACTGGTCAAACCGGTTTTGACTTTGATGGAACAGCGACCTACACAGGCGGAGACATCTATTTCAATGGTGAAAAACAAACTGAGATTGTCAATTCGATGCCTGGTGGAGGTGGACCTCAAGGGAATGGTGGCCCTGGCGGACGACCATAAAAGAAAATCTCCTTTCTCGAAAGAGAAGGGAGATTTTCTTATGTTATTAGGACGAAAAAGAATTATTCTCCGTCTTTTTTAAAGATGTTTTTTACGCCAGATACTGCACCTTCGACAGCTTCTTTTGCATCTTCAACAACTTCTTTAGCTTTTGAAGCTACCTTTTCTGCAGCTCCTTCTGCTTGAGTTTTTGTATCGCCAGTTAGTTTACCAAAACCTTCTTTAACAGAACCTTTAGCTTGGTTGAATTTTTCTTCGATTGACATGGGGGATACCTCCGTTAATTTTTTGTATTATCTAAATTACATCAGATATTAATTTAAGTATATACCCTTTTATGCTAAAAAGCAAAAAACTGATACGAAAAGCATCAGTTTATTTTTTAATAGGTTACAATATTCAATTGACCTTTATCATATTCAGCGATAAAGATATTTGAGACTTCTTCGAAACCTTCTTCTTTCAATTTCTCAGTTAGCCACTCCTCGGATTTGCCAATGGTTTCTAAGATTTCAACTTGGACAACGCCATCTGTAATCACTGGGTACTTAGGATTCTCGTCACCCATTCTTACGACAATCAGCTGTCCATTTTGCTCAATCACAGCTCTCTTGACATCTTTCAGTTGGAAGATTCCTTGAGCGCGCAATTTAAGAGCTACATCTGCCGCTGCAAGACCTTTTGAGCGACAGGCTTCAGGATCTAACTTACCATTTTTAATGATAATCGTAGGTTTTCCGTCAATCAGATGTTTAATGAAGGAAACATTGGTATTCAACCATTTGAGGAGTAAAATGAGAATAGTCCAAATAATGAGGATAACAATGTATTGGATGATGGTGATAGAACTATTGTAGATAACCCCACCGATAATACCCCCGAGAACAAAGTTCTGGATTTGATCTACTGCAGAACTTGGTGCTAAATTTCCTTTACCTGTTACGTTAATAACAAAAACAAGAGAAAGTAGCCCCAAGGCTAATTTAATTGCAATTGTAGCAAAAAAGCTTATCATTTTTCAACCTCCACGAGTTCCACATCTGATTTATAGAGTTCCATCTTTTCTAATAAATAGCTATCTTGGTCAGTCCCACTAATGGCACGATAAAAATTGTCACCTACTTTAATAATCGCCCCATCAGTCACTGCTGATGTGTTGACATAAACATTTTTCTTATCAACACCTAACTCTTTTGATACAATTTCGATGAAGTGCAAGGAACTACGAAATTGATTATCATTGGATTGGTTGTTTTGAAGATTCGTAATGCTAATCAATACAAAAGCAATTAACGTCAAAATAGAAATGAGCGATAATTCACGGAACTTACTCCCTCTTTTATCTTTGAAAGCCTTAAATGCAAAGAATCCAGTCACAATCACTAAGAGCGTCGACACAATAATCATGACCCAATCCTGTTGACTGATTTGGCTTAGAACATAGTCGTATGAATAGAATTTCATAAGATTTCTCCCTTTTTCAAATTCAATCTATTATAAACTAATTCCTAAGTTTTAGCAATTTTGTTAGTAGAGGAAAAAGCATTTAATTGTTGTTTCCTACTTAAGGTAGGTTTTTTATGATTTGACTTAGCCTCCCGTCTTGACTTTCGTTTGGCTTTTGTTATAATAGTAAAAATTTAGAGGAGGTATTCTATGATTCAAAAACATGCTATTCCTATTTTAGAGTTTGACGATAATCCTCAGGCAGTCATCATGCCGAATCACGAAGGCTTGGATTTACAGTTACCAAAGAAGTGCATCTATGCATTTTTGGAGGAGGAGATTGACCGCTATGCTCAGGAAGTAGGAGCAGAGTGCGTTGGGGAGTTTGTGTCTGCCACTAAGACCTACCCGGTTTATGTCATGGACTACAAACGTGAAAAAGTGTGTCTAGCCCAAGCTCCTGTAGGTTCTGCCCCTGCGGCCCAGTTTATGGATTGGTTGATTGGCTACGGTGTGGAGAAAATCATCTCTACTGGCACTTGTGGCGTGTTGGCGAATATAGAAGAAAATGCCTTTCTCGTCCCTGTTCGCGCTTTGCGAGATGAGGGAGCCAGCTACCACTATGTAGCGCCTTCTCGTTATATGGAGATGCAGATTGAGGCTATCTCTGCTATTGAGCAAGTCTTGGAACAACTAGGCATTCCTTATGAAGAGGTTATGACTTGGTCGACAGATGGTTTTTACCGAGAAACAGCTGAAAAAGTTGCCTATCGTAAGGAAGAAGGCTGTGCAGTTGTGGAGATGGAGTGTGCAGCTCTTGCAGCAGTTGCCCAGCTTAGAGGAGTAGTTTGGGGTCAACTTCTATTTACAGCCGACTCTCTAGCGGATTTAGAAAATTATGATAGCCGCGATTGGGGTTCAGAAGCTTTTGATAAGGCACTCGAACTCTGTCTTGAAATCGTTAGTCATATGTGACTGCTTTAACTGTTTTATGGTACAATGTAACTATGTTATTCAAATCATTTTCGGAAAAAATAAACACGACCTTGGGACGTTTATCACCTGCTCGTCGAATTTTTTTAAGTTTTGCTTTGGTTATTCTCGCAGGCTCTCTCCTTTTGAGTCTGCCATTTGTGCAAGCAACAAGCTCCCAAGCTACCTATTTCGACCATCTCTTTACAGCAGTATCCATGGTCTGTGTGACAGGACTCTTTACTCAACCAGTAGCTACTACATATAACATCTGGGGTCAATTAATCTGTATGTTTTTGATCCAGATTGGTGGTTTGGGTCTCATGACCTTTATAGGGATCTTTTATATTCAAAGCAAGCAAAAGCTCAGCCTTCGTAGCCGTGAAACAATTCTGGAGAGCTTTAGTTATGGAGAAACTCAGTCTTTAATGGTTTTCATACGTTCGATTTTTTTGACGACTTTTATCGTTGAAGGACTCGGAGCCTTCTTGTTAAGTTTTCGTTTTGTTCCGGAATTTGGTTGGGGCCGAGGGATTTTTACCTCTATCTTCGTAGCTATTTCAGCTTTCTGTAATGCTGGTTTTGATAATTTTGGAAGTACAAGTTTAGTAGCTTTTCAAACTGATCCGTTGATTAATCTAGTGCTTGCTGCTTTGATCATCACAGGTGGTCTAGGGTTCATGGTTTGGTTTGATCTGGCCACGCAGTTGAGCAAGAAAAAACGTCGGCTTCGCTTCCATACCAAGTTGGTTCTCTTCTTGACAGCAGGAATTTTATTTACTGGAACAGTTTCAACCCTCTTGATAGAGTGGAACAATCCGGGAACGATTGGCAATCTCAGCATCCCTGATAAATTGCTAGTCAGTTTTTTCCAAACAGTTAGCATGAGAACGGCGGGTTTTGCTTCTATTGATTTTACCCAGGCTCGGCCTGTTACTTTGCTGATTTATATCTTACAAATGTTTCTCGGTGGGGCGCCTGGTGGAACAGCCGGGGGGCTTAAAATTACAACCTTCTTTGTCTTATTGGTCTTTGCACGCAGTGAACTTTTAGGATTACCCCATGCCAATGTAGCTCGGAGAACAATTTTACCTCGGACAGTCCAAAAATCTTTCAGTGTTTTTATTATCTTCTTGCTAACTTTCTTGCTGGGCTTGATCCTGTTAGGGGTAACCGCAGAAGGGAATCCGCGCTTTATCTACATCATGTTCGAGACAATTTCAGCGCTTGCCACGGTCGGAGTGACTGCCAATCTGACACCAGAGTTAGGTAGATTAGCTCTTAGCATTATCATGCTACTGATGTTTATCGGACGAATTGGACCACTGACGCTATTAGTTAGTTTGGCTGAGTATCAACCAGATAAGAAAGATATGATCCACTATATGAAAGCAGATATTACCATAGGATAAGAAAGGATAAACTATGTCAGATCGGACAATTGGAATTTTAGGTTTGGGTATTTTTGGGAGTAGTGTACTTACCGCTCTCGCTCAGCATGATATAAATATAATCGCCATTGACGACCATGAGGAGCGAATCAATCAGTTCGAACCAGTCTTGGTACGTGGAGTTGTTGGAGATATAACAGATGAAGAGCTCTTGCTCTCAGCAGGAATTGATACCTGCGATACAGTTGTGGTGGCAACTGGGGAAAATTTAGAATCTAGTGTGCTTGCAGTCATGCATTGCAAGGGTCTAGGAGTACCAACTGTTATTGCTAAGGTTAAAAGCTATACAGCAAAAAAAGTCCTTGAAAAAATTGGCGCAGATTCAGTCATTTCACCAGAATATGAGATGGGTCGTTCGTTGGCGCAGACTATTTTATTTAATAACAGCGTTGATGTTTTTCAGTTGGACAAAAATGTCTCTATTGTTGAGATGAAAATTCCACGGTCGTGGGCAGGTAAGAGTCTAAGCGAACTTGATCTTCGAGGACAATACAATCTCAATATTCTTGGTTTTCGTGACTATGAAAATGCTCCCTTGGATGTTCAGTTTGGGCCGAATGATCAATTGAAAGCTGATGGCTATATGATGGCAGTAATCAATAACCAATATTTGGATAATCTAGCACACCTCAATGATTAAAAGAGAAATGACCATTCTTTTTTCTAGTGACTATTGGGTCAATATAAGTATTTTATAAGAAGGATTTAAGAAAAAATTTAACTTTTTCTTAATCCTTTTTAATTTTAGGAGATTATACTAGAGCTATCAAAAAAAGAAAACTCTAAGGAGAATCCTATGAAATTCAATCCAAATCAGAGATATACTCGTTGGTCTATTCGCCGCCTCAGTGTTGGTGTTGCTTCAGTTGTTGTGGCTAGTGGCTTCTTTGTCCTAGTCGGTCAACCAAGTTCTGCACGTGCTGATGTCGTCAATCCGACTCTTGCTCAAGTCGTGCCAAACGACGCCTCGGTGAGTGAAAAGGGCGACTTACCAGCAGAGGTTCTCAAAAAAGCAGTCGATGTAGCTCTTCCTTCAGAACAGTCTATTCCAACACCTCAAGCAAGTGTGGATACCACAAGCTCTTCAGAAAAAGCGGACGCAACTGCTAAAGAGCCGGTAGTAGCACCAAAAGAGGAAATGCAAGCACAAGCTGACTCTAAGAAACAAACAGAAGATGCAGTTAAACCTGTGGAAGGTCCTACGTCTACAGTTTCTGGACAAGACCGCGAAGTCAGTGAAGCGCAACCAGCGACCACTCCAGCTGAGGTTCAAAAGGGTGTGGCTGATAACACCAAAGACACAGTAGATGTCCCAGCTACTTACTTGGACAAAGCCAATTTCCCTGGCCCGTTTACAGCTGGTGTCAACCAAGTTATTCCATACGAATTCTTCGCTGGTGACGGTATGTTGACTCGCCTTATCTTGAAATCCTCTGATAAGGCTCCATGGTCAGATAATGGAACGGCTAAAAATCCTGCTCTCCCACCGGTAGAGAAATTGAGCAAAGGTCTTTACTTCTATGAAGTGGATTTGGCAAATACCCAAGGAAAATCTGACAAAGAGCTACTTGACCTCTTGAAACAAAATGGAACGCAAAGTTATAAAGCTACTATTAAAGTGTACGGTGCGAAAGATGGCAAACCTGACTTAACTAATCTGGTAGCGACTAAGAATTTGGATGTCAACTTGAATGGTTTAACCACACCAGCTGAAGTGCAAAAAGGTGTGGCTGATAACACCAAAGACACAGTAGATGTCCCAGCTAGCTACCTTGACAAAGCTAATTTCCCAGGTCCATTTACAGCCGGCGTCAATCAAGTCATTCCATATGAGTTCTTTGCTGGTGATGGTATGTTGACTCGCCTTATCTTGAAAGCGTCCGATAAAGCTCCATGGTCAGACAACGGAACGGCTAAAAATCCTGCCCTCCCACCAGTAGAGAAATTGGGCAAAGGCCTTTACTTCTACGAAGTAGACTTGGCTGGAACCCAAGGTAAATCAGATAAAGAGCTTCTTGACTTCTTGAAACAAAATGGAACTCAAAGTTATAAAGCTACTATTAAAGTGTACGGTGTGAAAGATGGCAAGGCCGATTTGACTAACCTAGTAGCGACTAAAGATTTGACTGTTAATTTGAATGGCTTGACCACACCAAATCAGGTTAAAGAGTCTGTTGTTAACAATGTCAAAGACATGATTGATGTTCCAGCTAGCTACCTTGATAAGGCTAAGGTTCCTGGACCTTTCTTGGCCGGTGTCAACCAAGTTATACCATACGAAGCTTTTGGTGGAGATGGTATGTTGACTCGCCTCTTGTTAAAAGCCTCAGACAAAGCCCCTTGGTCAGACAATGGAATGGATAAAAATCCTGCTTTATTGCCACTTGAAGGCTTGGCTAAAGGCCAATATTTCTACGAAGTGGATTTGAATGGCAATACGGTTGGCAAAGATGGTCAGGCCTTGCTGGAGCAACTTCGAGCTAACGGAACCCATACATATCTAGCTACTGTTAAAGTCTATGGCGCTAAAGACGGCAAACCTGATTTGACCAATCTGATTGCTACTCGCCAAGTAACGATTCAGCTTCGTGGAAAAGAAATGGGGACAATACCATCTCAACAAGGTCAGATGAATACGAAGCCTTCTGAAACAGGCTCTACAGGTACGACTGAGGGTATGATGGGTACAAATCACCATATGTCAGATATGAAAGCAGATCAATCAGCTTCTAGCCCAATGGCTAATATGATGAAAAAAGATGTTAAAGCGATGCTACCAAATACTGGTGAAGCTCAAACGGCTACATCTGGACTTGGAATCCTTGGCCTAGCCTTGGCAGGTTTTGTTGGATTTTTGGGTTGGAAAGTCAAAAGAGAAGATTAAGGTACAAATCATTTAAATATTAGGGGAAATAGTGTTATACTAAAGCAAGTATAACACTGTTTTTGTCAAAGGAGTGTCAGATGAAAAAGACAATTTTGTTGGTTGATGATGAGATAGATATTCTAGATATTCAAAATCGCTATCTTTTACAGGCAGGTTACGATGTTTTAGTTGCCCATGACGGTAAGGAAGGATTAGAACTTTTTAGAAAAAAATCTATCGATCTCATTATCACAGATATCATGATGCCTAATATGGATGGTTATGATTTCATCAGCGAAGTTCAGTATATTGCCCCTGATCAACCCTTTCTCTTTACAACTGCTAAGACAAGCGAACAGGATAAGATTTATGGATTAAGTTTGGGGGCGGATGATTTTATAGCTAAACCGTTTAGCCCACGGGAATTGGTTTTGAGAGTGAATAATATCATGCGCCGCTTAGTCGTGGCGGAGAGACCGAGCAGATTGAGTTTGGTGACTTAGTGATCAACCATGTGACTCATGAGGTTCGCATTGGAGAACAGCCTTTGGAATTGACAGTGAAATCTTTTGAACTTCTATGGATATTAGCCAGCAATCCTGAGAGAGTCTTTTCAAAGACTGAACTTTACGAGAAGGTATGGCAGGAGGACTATGTGGATGATACCAATACACTCAATGTTCATATCCATGCTTTGAGACAAGAGTTGAGTAAGTATACGAATTTAAACACTCCTGCTATCAAAACTGTTTGGGGATTGGGCTATAAGATGGAAAGACCGAGAGGTAAAAAATGAAATTAAAAAGCTATATTTTAGTGGGGTATCTAGTTTCGACTTTACTAACGATTTTGGTCGTTTTCTGGGCAGTCCAACGAATGTTGATTGAGAAAAGTGAAATTTACTTTCTGGTTGGAATGACCTTGATTGCAAGTTTCATTGGCGCTGCAGTGAGCATCTTTCTTTTGTCGCCTATTTTTTCTTCTCTGAAACATTTGAAAAAACAAGCTCAGGATATAGCAAGCAAGGATTTCAGCACAGAAATTGAAACCAAAGGACCGATAGAATTTCAAGAGTTAGGCCAAGCTTTTAATGACATGTCCCGCAATTTACAAGATACCTTTCAATCACTTGATGAGAGTGAGCAAGAAAAGAGAATGATGATTGCTCAGCTCTCTCACGATATTAAAACTCCCATTACCTCCATTCAGGTTACTGTGGAAGGAATTCTAGATGGAGTAATCAAGGAAGAGGAACGACTCCATTACTTAACCACGATTGGTCGCCAGACCGAGCGTTTAAACAAGCTAGTCGAGGAATTGGATGTTTTGACTCTTAACGATCAGCCTCAAGATATAGCTGACGAAGAAGTCGAAGATGTATTTTTAGATCAGCTGTTGATTGAGTCGATGAGTGAATTTCAACTTCAGATTGAACAAGAGGAGCGAGATGTCTACATTCAAGTAAAGCCTGAGTCTGCAAAAATCAAGAGTTATTATGACAAACTCTCTCGTATTCTAGTCAATTTGTTAAACAATGCATTTAAATATTCAGAACCTGGAACTAGGATTGAAGTTCTTGCTCAATTAACAGAAGAAGAGCTGATAATCAGTGTGAAAGACGAGGGTCAAGGTATTCTTCCTGAAGATTTGGAAAAAATTTTTAACCGACTGTATCGTGTAGAAACATCACGTAATATGAAGACAGGTGGTCATGGATTAGGACTTGCGATTGCACGAGAACTAGCCCATCAACTAGGTGGTGAAATAACAGCAGAAAGCCATTACGGAATAGGAAGTACGTTTACATTTCATCTTAATTTGAAATAAAACTAAAAAATTTTCTTTACAAATGTAGTATTTCATGGTACAATAGCCTTTGTGTGAAATAGCAGCAGGAAAGCATGAAGCTCGTCAACAGGTGTCTTATAACAAGTAACCTTGGCTGTTTAGGCGAAGGGCATCTGCACGAATCAGGGCTTTCTAAGTGACTATTTCCGCCGAAATTATATTTATATTAGGAGGACATACACATGTCACGTTATACAGGACCATCTTGGAAACAAGCTCGTCGCCTTGGCCTTTCACTTACAGGTACAGGTAAAGAATTGGCACGTCGTAACTACGTACCAGGACAACACGGACCAAACAACCGTTCTAAATTGTCAGAATACGGTTTGCAATTGGCTGAAAAACAAAAACTTCGTTTCACTTACGGAGTAGGTGAAAAACAATTCCGTAACTTGTTCGTACAAGCTACAAAAATCAAGGGCGGAATCCTAGGTTTCAACTTCATGCTTCTTTTGGAACGTCGTTTGGATAACGTAGTTTACCGTCTTGGTCTTGCGACTACTCGTCGTCAAGCTCGTCAATTCGTAAACCACGGTCACATCCTTGTTGACGGAAAACGTGTTGATATCCCATCATACCGCGTAACTCCAGGTCAAGTAATCTCAGTTCGCGAAAAATCATTGAAAGTTCCAGCAATCCTTGAAGCGGTAGAAGCTACTCTTGGACGTCCAGCATTCGTATCATTCGACGCTGAAAAATTGGAAGGTTCATTGACTCGTTTGCCAGAACGTGATGAAATCAACCCAGAAATCAACGAAGCACTTATCGTTGAATTCTACAACAAGATGCTTTAATTTTAAGAAATATCTTACAGAAAGCCTACAACAGTGGGCTTTTTGCTTTGTAAAAAACAAAAAATAAGAAAAATTTATCTCAAGTTC
>NZ_GL732439.1:68194-149285 GCF_000187465.1 Streptococcus infantis ATCC 700779
ATAAGCGGGTGTAGTTTAGTGGTAAAACTACAGCCTTCCAAGCTGTTGTCGCGAGTTCGATTCTCGTCACCCGCTTTGAACTTTGTTCAATTACCAAGTTTTTAACTTGGGCGCGTAGCTCAGGTGGTTAGAGCGCACGCCTGATAAGCGTGAGGTCGGTGGTTCGAGTCCACTCGTGCCCATTTTTATAAATATGGTCCGTTGGTCAAGGGGTTAAGACACCGCCTTTTCACGGCGGTAACACGGGTTCGAATCCCGTACGGACTATTTTGTTGGAGGATTACCCAAGTCCGGCTGAAGGGAACGGTCTTGAAAACCGTCAGGCGTGTAAAAGCGTGCGTGGGTTCGAATCCCACATCCTCCTTTATTTATTATTAACGCGGGATGGAGCAGCTCGGTAGCTCGTCGGGCTCATAACCCGAAGGTCGTAGGTTCAAATCCTGCTCCCGCAATATTTGGCTCGGTAGCTCAGTTGGTAGAGCAATGGATTGAAGCTCCATGTGTCGGCGGTTCGATTCCGTCTCGCGCCATTTCTTATATAACACGGAAGGGTAGCGAAGAGGCTAAACGCGGCGGACTGTAAATCCGCTCCTTCGGGTTCGGGGGTTCGAATCCCTCCCCTTCCATCTTATACGGGCATAGTTTAAAGGTAGAACTAAGGTCTCCAAAACCTTCAGTGTGGGTTCAATTCCTACTGCCCGTGTTAAACGTTATGGCGGGTGTGGTGAAGTGGTTAACACATCAGATTGTGGCTCTGACATTCGGGGGTTCGATTCCCCTCACTCGCCTATTTTATATTATTGGGGTATAGCCAAGCGGTAAGGCAAGGGACTTTGACTCCCTCATGCGTTGGTTCGAATCCAGCTACCCCAGTTACTATTTGCCGGCGTGGCGGAATTGGCAGACGCGCTGGACTCAAAATCCAGTGTCCGCAAGGACGTGCCGGTTCGACCCCGGCCGCCGGTATAGTAATAAAGACAAGGTTTTCGGACCTTGTCTTTTTTTCTTTGTTGTGTGTCGAGTTACCAATTTTTTCCATTTTAAAATAAATCATCAAGTTTATTAGCCAATGTTTTCTGTTTGCTAGGGTACAAATGAGAATAAGTATCAATTGTTGTTGTAATAGATGCGTGTCCTAATCTTTCTTTGACAACAAGATAATCTTCTCCTTGATTTATAAGTAATGATGCATGAGAGTGTCTCAAATCATGAATTCTTATTTTCTTTAAATCTTTATCCCTTTCTAGTATTTGCTTAAACTTCTTATCAATCATATTTTTTGTAATTGTTATTGGTGTACTCTGTATTATTTGTAGTTCTTCAGTATTTTTCGTAAATTCCTCAAGTTTTTCTTTTTGTTTTACTTTCCAATCTTTTAGCATTTCTGCTAATTTCTGATTTATTGTTATATTTCTAGTTCCTGATCGTGTTTTTGTTGTATTAATGTAGCTTGTATTATTGACAAAGTATACCGTTTTGGTAACGTATATTGTATTTGTTAAAAGATCTATATCATTCCAGTTCAATGCGAGGATTTCTCCCATTCTCATCCCAGTAAAGAAAGCAATCACGAAAAACAGGTCATAGCTTATTTCATCATCTTGAATAAGTTCTCTAAATCTCGTGAATTCTTCTATACTCCAAAATTTGATATTAGGCTTCCTAATTGGTAATTTTCTCAGATTCTCAACAGGATTTTTATCAATGAGGGATTTTCTTATACCAGTATCAAAAATTTTTTTAAGTAGAATTAGAATTTTATTAATTGTATTGTAACTTAATGTTTCATTTTCATTTTGTTTTTTAGGTTTTGTTTTTAGGTATTCACGAAATTCGAATATATGGTCATACGTTAATTTATTTAAATTTGTATCTTTAAAATAAGGCTTAATATGACGCTCATAATTGTTTCTTTGTGTACTTGTATAGCTTATTTTTCTGCCATTTTTCAGATCATCTTCTTCAAGTAAGTCGAATAACATATCTGTTGTCACTACAAAGTCAAATTGTTTTTCTTTCAATTCTACAATTCGAATATGTTGTTCTAGCTCTAGGGCTTCCTTTTTAGATTTTAATCCTTTCCGAATGATACGTATTCTTTTTTGTGTGACTGGGTGGAATCCATTAGAAACATCAACGGTCCATTTACCACTTTTAGTTTTACGAATAGTCATTCATTATGCTTCTTTCTGGAGTTCAATTCCTAATAGTTCTTCAGCGACACTGGCTGGAATTGTACCAATACGTTTGTTATCATAGATGTTAAAACCACGATTCACTAATAGTAATTTGCCAGTATGGATAATCTTTCTTGCAGTTCCTGGAGCAAATCCAAGTTCGATAAGGTCATCTTTTGTTACAGTTTTAATCATGTGATCTCCTTTTCTAATTAGATTAAGTAAGGGGAGGATTAACTCCCCTTGTCTGATACTTATTTTTGTTTTACATCTACTAGATGGATTGCATCCGCCTTGTAATACATTGTCGTGCTAATCATAGTAGCTTGTAAATTGTCAAATGTAACTGGTACCTCGTCCATTGCTTGGATATAGTCATTATCAACTAAGGCATCTGGATTGTCTACTGAGACTTGGGTTGATTTCTTTTTGAATTGTCCATCCTTGATTGTTACATTGTATTTCCAACCAATGATTTTATCGGTATTAAAACGTCTTTCGCTACCATCTCGGTTTTTGATAATTTCTCCGTTTGCATCTGCTCGGACTTCCGTTTCAAATTTTGGAATGACTTCATCCAATTCAAATTTTGTTCCAATGTTATTAAAATTCCAGTCATTTTGTGAAAGCATTTTTGCCATAGTTAATTTCTCCTTTTAATATTTTCTTTTATTGTAGGGATCAAATCCTCTCTTTTAAAGAGGATTGCCCTTTCTATTAATCCACTTGCTAAATCTGGTGGATATTCCATATTGTTGAGTGCGAGATAGTTAGATTTCTCATACTCATGCAGTAAATTATTGTCGTATAGAAATTTATACGCTTTTAGAATAGCCCCAGAACCTTTATAGGTAAACCATTCTAATTTTTGTTCTAGTTCTGTTTTTGGTTTTGAAATAATGATAGAGACAGGTTTTGAGTGACCTAAAAACTTTTCCCAAGCTCTCAAAGGTTTTGAGAAGTGACTATCACTATAGAACCTCACTTTTTCTTTGAGATATCCCTTGGTAAAGTTGAGAAGATCTATTTCCGAATGCAACCATTCTTGAATGAAGTAGTGAGCTTTTTCTTTCCTAAGTTCTAACTCAGTTCTTATCCAATTTTCTATATACCGCTTGCTGATGCCGAGCTTCTCAGCTCGTTCTAAGCGTTTATCGTAAATTCTAAGTCTTTCATCATCATTGGGTTTTCTCAAATATAAGGTTTGACCGATTGTTTCATCTCCGTAGGTATTGTAGTAAGTGCTTTTTCCATATATAAAGCGTTTCTTCTGACAAATCTTTAGAAGCTGATTAGGAGTGAAGTAGGGTGTTTCATTAAAATCATCTATTGCAATATCAATTCGTCTTACTGAAAACTGATTGTAATTGTAGTAGAGGTTGTTCAGAAACTGTCTTTCGGACAGACTATTTGGATCTAATACCATATCTCTAAAGAACTCGAGTGCCTGTCCTGACATGACAAGCATGTAGGACGACTCTTTCGCTCCATAGTAGATACGGATATTCCCATGATGAAGCTGGCTATCATAGTTATAGTATTTAAGGCTCCCTTTATTCTCAATAAATAGGTCATAATCAAGAAATAGAATGTCTTCGATTATTTCTCTTGGCGAAAATTCAGTCTTATCAAACTGAATTTGAATCCAGTCAAATACAGAACGTAAATGTTCATTTTTTGCCATAGATTTTGATTCAACTTTTTGCCTAATTTTGCCACTCTTAAAATCTCCGAAACCCTTGGAAATACTGAATTCTTTCGATGGTACACCTAACTTGCAGAGGGTGGTGTTACTACACACCCTTTCGGTCAAAAATGATCCGTCCGCATCTACGCTCGTTTTCGGCTTTCTGCCTCATGGCTCAGCCGAAAATTCGCTATTAGCCGAACCTATTTTTTGACCTCTTCTGAACAAACCCTAGTAAGCCGGTTTGCATCGACTCTTCAATATCTTGGATTTTCTTTTTTAGATTGGCATTCTCATTTTTTATCAGTCGTATTTCTCGCTTAAATTCCTGTTTTAAGGCGCTCAGTTCATCATAGAGCTCATCTATTACTTGGTTTAGGAGTTCTTGTTCATTGTCTGCTAGACTCCCAAATACGGCTTGTATAGCCTCTTTTAGACCTATTTCAAGTTTTAGGTTAGCTAACTTTTGAAATTGTCTAAGGTCTTCGTCTGTAAAGTCATAGGCAAGTGTATAACTTAATTGATGAGTTCTTGGATTTCTACTGATAGGAATTTTAATTTTCTTAAATTCCTTGCCACTTATCTCTTTAATCAGTTGGATCCAATTTTTAAGAGTAGAGGTAGAGTTTAGGCCAGAAATTTGATTGACTAACTCTTTATTGGTCATCTTTTTGTGAAACCTCCGAAATTTTTTTGTGCAACTGAGGAGTTTTCTGTGGTATAATTGTTACATAATATGTTTTGATCTTGGAACGAACGGCACATTTGTTTCAAGATTTTTTTATTTTGTCGAATCTTACCTCCTTTATTAAAATTTTTAAAATCGACTACTAATTACATACGCTTTTACCCCCTTTTATGCTATAATATTCTCAATGGAATATTTAATTTCAAAATAAATATTCCTTATGGAATAATTCTATTTTATACCGTTTAGAATATTTTGTCAAGAAAAAATATACGAATAAGAATATCTATAGGAGAATTATGTATACAGAGGATTATAAATTTTCAGAGAGGTTAAAAACTCTCAGAAAATCAAAAAAGTTAACTCAAGTACAAATATCGGAATTAATTGGAGTTCAACAAGGGACATATTCTCGGTGGGAGAATGGAACGTTAGAACCAGGATTAGAATTCGTTGTGAAATTAGCAAATATCTTTGGTACTACTACAGATTATTTGCTGGGACAAAAACCTTATTCAATTATCAGTAGTTTACCTCTAGAACAATTAGATCTTACCAATATTGCAAACTTTTCAAAGGATGAGTTTGATATTTTGAAACATTCAATAGCAGTTTCGGTGGCAAGAAATAAAATAAAGGCAACAGAACTAAAAGATAGAGTTATAGAAAAAAATCAGTTGTCAGAAAAAGATGCAGAACTTTTGAATAAGATTTTTGAAGAAGTTAAAACTTATTGGGAAAAATAGAAGGACGCTAGTCTTCAAAATTTCCTCCCAAAATGTGTCTAAAATATTAACGGAATTCCATATAAAGAGGTTTATGATTATTTTAATGCAGATTGATGGTTTGTTTTTTAGATTTTAAATTCACCATAGGTGCTAGTATTATTTATCATAATGCTTGACACCGCTTTTAAGTGGGAGTACAATAATATTGAGGGCAGGATGGCTTATCTCTTTTATTTAGGAGGTGTCCAATATGCAAATCTATTTTATTTATTCTATTTTCTTTCTATTATCACTTGTAGTTCTAGCTTATCTTATTAAGTTACTCATTGCTCATTTAAAAAGAAACTAAGTAACATTTTGCCCAAATAGTAGTTATTTGGGCTACTTGGGTAAGGAACTGAAAAAACGATTGGAAGCCAAGGGAATAGACTTTTTGACGCCGATTCGTAAAAATATGAAAGGAGCAGCTGAGCACAACAATCCTGCTATCCTGGCAATCCGAAGGACCATCGAAACTCGGATCTCTGTCCTAAATGCATTGTTTAACATTGAACATCCGCTTGCTCGCTCTTTAGCAGGTTTGCAATTAGAGATCGAACGGGCTATTTTGGTCTATAATTTAGGATTTTTTATCAACTAGCAACACGGGTATTATATATGATAGATTTTGATTTTAAAGGAGGATTTATGAATTTGAAAGGTATAATCTTCGATATGGATGGAGTTATAGTTGATACGGAGTACCAAGATTTTCTAATACAGAAAGATTTTATCAAACACCTTAATCCAAAATCTAGTTACGAAGATTCTGAGCTATTGGT
Organism: Streptococcus infantis ATCC 700779; assembly: GCF_000187465.1. Lineage (GTDB taxonomy): Bacteria > Bacillota > Bacilli > Lactobacillales > Streptococcaceae > Streptococcus > Streptococcus infantis. The sequence goes on from NZ_GL732439.1 coordinate 74,296, forward strand.
ATTAGTTGGTAAATCATATTTTAATCTTTATAGGCTTTTACAGCAATTTATTGGGAAACAATATGATATAAAAACTATAGAAAAAGAATATGCTTCTTTTAGTGATGAGAGATATGAAAAAATTGATTATTCTTTACTTTTTAGAAAAGAAATTCTAAAAATTATTGACTATGCATTGAAAAACGGAATCAAATTAGCTGTAGCATCATCATCAAAATATGAGCATATTAATGAAGTTTTAGAAAGGTGTGACATAAAAAAATATTTTGATGTCATCGTTAGCGGAGAGAATTTTGTAGAAAGTAAGCCAAATCCGTCTATCTATTTAACAACGCTACATAAGTTAGAATTGCAAGCAGAACAATGTATTGCAATTGAAGATTCATACTCTGGAATTGAATCTTCAACTAGCGCCGGAATTGCAACTATTGGTTATTATGATAGCCGATTACCATTTTTTAATGACAAAGCGCAATGGAAAGTTGAAAATATGAAAGAAGTTTTACAAATAATAGAATCACAGAGTCTTTGAGTTGAAAGGCGATGAGGTTCTTGAGGACGTTAGAAAGAAATAAACTTGTTTCATAACGAAATTTAAGGTAACAGCGAACCGCTGAGTGTGTAGCTTTGTTGGTAAAAACGTAAATATTTTTGAGCGAAAGGTATTATGAAGTCACTGGAAACAGTGGCTTTTTGATATTAGTAGGGATGTATTATAGTAACCAATCAAGTTGAGATAGTTGCTTTGATACTAATACATTTTATTTTAATAATGAAGTTTATTACTATAGACACTTGATAGATATGTAAACTAACTACGATACCTCTAATTTTTAACGGACTATAGTTTAATTTGTTTTTTCTGTACTTGATAAGCGAAATCGAATCCCAAGGAAGTCCTTGAACTACCAAACTCCGTATCAAGTTTTTCTGAGTCAGGTGAAATTGTCTAGCTTAATTTGACAAATGAGATAACTAAGAAATAAGATTATCGACTCACTATTTATGGAAGTAGTTATTTAAGTGAGAAAGATGAGTTACAAAAAAGTTACCAAAATTTGAAAAAAGAGTCTATTTTGCAAGATTTAAAAGTCGCTATTTTACTGATGAAGTAAAAAATATTGGTATTACAGCGAAACACAAAAAAGAATACAGGACAAACAAATTCCTGTATTCTTAAAATAACTTAGAGCAGCTTTAACAAAACATCGACTAATATGATTATAGTGCAAATTATTTTTCCGATTTTTTCATGTTGCTTGAACAATTTTTCAGAGAAAAGAATCAATACAAGCGCAACACACATCAACACAGTGCTTAAAGTTTGAGTAGTTATGGTACATACTCCTTTCGTTATTTTGTTGATCCAGTAAATAAGTTGAATAGTAATTATCTAATTTTCAAACATATCCATCTGCCCTGGTAAAGCCTTTGTTCTTTGATTATTAATCGGTATCTCTATCTATCTTTATTATAGCACAAATATCCTTATTAAACCGATAAATGCAATTTTTTTATAGACTGCTACTATTTACTTTATTTTCTCCTGAAATTGAGTTTTTACCTGGTATTGTTTTACTTCCGATTAGAGATAACAAATTTATCAATGAATAGTAAGTTATATAATGCAAGTACAAATCCCCAGGAACTACCCTGAAGAGAAAATTCTTGATGATTAAGAGGAAGAAACTCCTGGTTTCCTATATGGATGCATATCAAAATAACAAATAGAATCCAAAATAAATCAGTCCATTTATATTTTGAAAAATATTTTTTTTGCAATTTTTTTAGCATAAGAACACCTTCTTTCTTTACTACATTTTTATTATACAATAAAATGTAAGCGGATACAAATAAAAAGGAGGATTGATCTTATGAATGAAAAAAACGTACATATTTTATTTGTGCAAGTATTATTATTTCATCTATAATTTTGGGACTCTTTATTTATAAAGGAATTTATGACGGATTTAACGTTTTGGGTCAATTTATACACGATGGCCTCAGGATAATTAGTAGTAATATTAGTAATACTAGTAGTATTAGGTAGTTAATAGTAATAGAATTTAAATAAAAAACGGGAATTTAGTGAATGCTGATTGCCGTTTTTCCATATGTTTAAGGCGGTAACAATATGCTTAATGTGAAAATTTTTTATATATTTTTCTTTTTGATCTTTGTCGAAACTACAGGCTTGTTGTTGTTGAAAAACGGTCTTGAAAGAGGTTATTTAGATACAGGAGCTATCATCCTTGCAGTTTTTTCATTTGCTTTCTACAACCTATGTTCATTCGGTTGGGTCTACTTTACAATAAAAAACCATAAAAAATAAATAGGACAAATTGGAGGCTAACACCTCCGATTTTTTTGTATGCAGACCTCGAATTTTCGTTTTTTCATGCAAAAATAGCGCATTCTCGTTGCTGACACAGCAATTCTGAGAGTTTTTCAGAACATTTTGCGACCTATCAACTATGAAGAATCCTTAAAAAATAAAATAATTGTCTCACTGTTTATGGAAGTAGTTATTTAAGGGAGAAAGATGAGTTACCAAAAAGTTACAAAAATTTGAAAAATGAGTCTATTTTGCAAGATTCAAAAGGCTTAAAACCCTATTAAATCAAGGTTGTAAGATTTAAATAATGTAGTTATTGAACTCAAAATCCAGTGTCCGCAAGGACGTGCCGGTTCGACCCCGGCCGCCGGTATAGTAATAAAGACAAGGTTTTCGGACCTTTTTTTTTATTTTTCTTTCTTTTTTTCTAAATTTTATTTTAAACCTCAATGTTCACTATTACTTTACTATATATTTACTAAATCTTAATTTATTTCATTATAAATTTAACTATAATAGGTCTATACCATTTACAAATTACACAGAAAGGTTTATAATGTAATTGACATAATAAATATTAGAAAAATGAATTACGGAGGTTATCATTATGCCTAAATATATTAAAGCGGATCAATTTTTCTATCCTCATGGTGTTCGCCGTGGCGGTTTTCTAGAACTAGTTGATGGTAAATTTGGTAAGCATGTGGATCAAGTATCTGAGGACGCAGAAATTATTGACTATACTGGTTATAGTATTGCTCCTGGTCTTGTTGACACACATATTCACGGATTTGGTGGGGTTGATGTTATGGATAATAACATCGAAGGTACTCTTCATACAATGAGTGAAGGTCTTCTTAGTACAGGTGTTACAAGCTTTTTACCAACAACTTTGACATCTTCATATGAGCAGTTATTAGCAGTAACTGAAAACATTGGGGCTCGTTACCAAGAAGCTACTGGTGCTAAGATTCGTGGTATTTATTTTGAAGGTCCATACTTTACTGAGGAATTTAAAGGAGCTCAAAACCCTGCTTACATGAAAGATCCTCGCATGGATGAATTTCGTGCTTGGCAGAAGGCTGCTAATGGTCTTCTAAATAAAATTGCCCTTGCACCTGAACGTGAAGGTGTTGAGGATTTTGTACGTACGGTTACTGGTGAAGGTGTAACTGTTGCTTTAGGTCACTCAAATGCAACTTTTGATCAGGCTAAGAAGGCTGTTGACGCTGGTGCAAGTGTTTGGGTTCATGCTTATAATGGTATGCGTGGGTTAACTCACCGTGAGCTTGGTATGGTTGGTGCTATGTATGAATTGCCACATACTTATGCTGAATTGATATGTGATGGGCATCACGTTGATCCCAAGGCCTGTGACATCCTACTTAAACAAAAAGGTACTGAAAATATTGCTCTTATCACTGACTGTATGACAGCGGGTGGTTTGCAGGATGGTGACTACATGCTAGGAGAATTCCCAGTTGTGGTTGCAAATGGTACTGCACGTCTCAAATCTACTGGGAACTTGGCAGGTTCTATTCTCAAACTTAAAGACGGTTTGAAAAATGTTGTTGAATGGGGTATTGCAAATCCACATGAAGCAGTTATGATGGCCAGTCTCAACCCAGCAAAATCAGTTCATATTGATGACGTTTGTGGACAAATCCGTGAAGGCTACGATGCTGACTTTATCGTTCTTGATAAGGATTTGGAATTGGTAGCAACTTACCTTGATGGTGAAAAACGTTATCAAGCATAATCTCTAAAGTAGAAACTAGTTTAGTTTCTACTTTTTTTAATTTAGTTTGTTAATTTCTTCACATATTACTTGATTTTATTTATGAAAAGGCTTACAATTATGATATAAACAATACAAATAAAAAAACGGAGGTAAGCTTTATGAAAGCCTATACTTATGTTAAACCAGGACTTGCTTCATTTGTTGATGTTGACAAACCAGTTATTCGCAAGCCAACTGACGCTATTGTGCGTATTGTAAAAACTACTATTTGTGGAACAGATCTTCATATTATCAAAGGAGATGTCCCTGCATGTAAGAGTGGAACTATCCTTGGACATGAAGGAATCGGGATTGTAGAGGAAGTTGGAGCAGGCGTTTCAAACTTCAAAAAAGGAGATAAGGTTTTGATTTCTTGTGTTTGTGCCTGTGGTAAATGCTACTACTGTAAAAAGGGAATCTATGCCCACTGTGAAGACGAAGGAGGTTGGATTTTTGGACATTTGATCGACGGTATGCAAGCAGAATATCTTCGTGTTCCTCATGCTGATAATACTCTCTATCACACTCCAGCTGATTTGTCTGATGAAGCCTTGGTTATGTTATCTGATATCCTACCAACTGGTTATGAAATTGGTGTCTTAAAAGGAAAAGTAGAGCCTGGTTGTAGTGTGGCAATCATTGGTTCAGGTCCAGTTGGTTTAGCAGCTCTATTGACTGCTCAATTCTATTCACCTGCTAAATTGATCATGGTAGACCTAGATGATAACCGTTTGGATACTGCAGTTTCTTTCGGTGCTACTCATAAGATTAATTCTTCAGACCCTGAAAAAGCAATTCAAGAAATTTATGATTTAACAGATGGTAGAGGTGTAGATGTTGCTATAGAAGCTGTTGGTATTCCTGAAACGTTTGATCTCTGCCAAAAGATTATCGGTGTAGATGGAACAGTAGCCAACTGTGGTGTGCATGGTAAGCCAGTTCAGTTTGATTTGGATACTCTATGGATTCGTAACATTAACGTAACTACCGGTTTGGTTTCTACCAACACAACTCCTCAGCTTTTGAAAGCTTTAGAAAGCCATAAAATTGAACCAGAAAAATTGGTAACTCATTACTTCAAACTAAGTGAAATTGAAAAGGCCTATGAGGTATTTGGTAAGGCTGCAGATCATCATGCGATTAAGGTTATCATTGAAAACGATATTTCAGAAGGTTAATCGAATTTGAATCCAGTTATTCTTTTTAGAATAGCTGGATTTTTTGAAAATATTAGATAATTCGTGAAAGCAAGCAAATTTCTTTCATTGTTCTTAAAATTTCGCTATAATATACGATACAAAGGAAATGAAACTATGTATCGAGTTATAGAAATGTACGGGGATTTTGAACCTTGGTGGTTCATAGAAGGATGGGAAGAAGACGTCATCAGTAGTAAGAAATTTGAAAATTACTATGATGCCTTGAAGTATTATAAATCTTGCTGGTTTGAACTGGAAAAGAAAATTCCACTATATAAAAGTCGAGGAGACTTAATGACCATATTTTGGAATCCGGAGGATAAGCGTTGGTGTGAGGAATGTGATGAATTTCTGCAGCAATATCATTCCTTGGCTTTACTGGAAGATGGTCAAGTTATACCAGTTGAAAAATTCAGACCGGGTTATGAAAAACAAACTGGTTTAGAAATCCACCGGACATGTCGCATCAAAAAAGATGGAACAACTTTTTAATAAAGTTGTTCTTTTTTTGTATTTTCTTCGAATAATAAACTGAGGAGGAAATATGGTACAAGCACTTGCACAAGAATTGATTAGTCTCGCAAAAAAGGATGGAGCTCAGGATATCTATTTTATTCCCAAGGACAAGGGTTATGAGTTGCATATGCGAATAGGTGATGAAAGGCGTTTGATTAATAGCTATGACTTTGAAAAGTTGGGCGCAGTTATTAGTCATTTTAAATTTATTGCGGGGATGAATGTTGGAGAAAAGCGTCGTAGTCAGCTTGGGTCCTGTGATTATCAGCATGATGGCAAGGTTTCTTCACTACGCTTATCGACGGTAGGAGATTATCGTGGTCATGAGAGTTTAGTTATTCGCCTTTTGCACGATGAAGAACAAGAGTTGCGCTTCTGGTTTCAAGACCTTAAGGAACTGGAAAAGGGCTTTAGACAACGCGGCCTTTATCTATTTGCAGGACCTGTAGGAAGTGGTAAAACTACCTTAATGCATGAATTAGCTAAGTCATTGTTTAAGGGACAACAAGTCATGTCCATTGAGGACCCAGTCGAGATTAAGCAAGAAGAGATGCTGCAATTACAACTCAATGAAGCTATTGGACTGAGTTATGAAAATTTGATAAAACTTTCTTTGCGACACCGCCCAGATCTTTTAATCATTGGAGAAATTCGGGATAGCGAGACAGCCCGTGCTGTTGTAAGAGCGAGCTTAACGGGAGCTACAGTGTTTTCGACCATACATGCAAAGAGTATTCGTGGGGTCTATGAGCGTCTTTTAGAACTTGGTGTCAGTGAAGATGAACTCGCAGTTGTTTTACAAGGTGTTTGCTACCAGAGACTAATCGGGGGAGGAGGAATTATTGATTTTGCAAACCAAAATTATTCAGAACACCAGGCAGAAAAGTGGAATGAGCAAATTGATCAGCTTCTTAAAGACGGACATATCACTGCCCTTCAAGCTGAAGCGGAGAAAATTAGCTACCAGTAAGCAGAAGAAAATTATCACTCTCTTTAACAATTTGTTTTCTAGTGGTTTTCACTTGGTAGAAATCATTTCCTTTCTTGATAGAAGTCTTTTGTTGGAGAAGGAATATGTTTCACAGATGCGCCTAGGACTATCGAAAGGAAAATCTTTCTCGGAAATGATGGGGAATTTAGGTTTTTCGAGTGCGATTGTCACTCAACTTTCATTGGCTGAAGTTCATGGAAATCTCCATTTGAGTTTGGGGAAAATTGAAGAATATTTGGATAATCTTGCTAAGGTCAAGAAGAAGTTAATTGAAGTTGCGACCTACCCACTTATTTTGCTAGCTTTCTTACTGCTCATAATGTTGGGGTTGCGAAGTTATCTCTTGCCCCAACTGGATAGTAGTAACATAGCTACCTTAGTGATTAGTAACCTGCCACAGATTTTTCTTGGGCTTGTTCTATCGTTAGGTCTACTATCTTTAACAGGTCTGATTTTCTACAGGAAATCTAAGAAGATACAAGTCTTTTCTTGTCTGGCTAGAATCCCCTTTCTAGGTATGTTTGTTCAGTATTATCTAACTGCCTATTATGCTCGAGAATGGGGCAATATGATTGGACAAGGTTTAGAGTTGGCACAGATTTTCCAGATGATGCAGGATCAAGGAGATCCTCTTTTTAAGGAAATTGGATACGATTTAGATCAATCTTTGCAAAATGGGCATGAATTTTCTAAGGTTGTTCAGATCTATCCCTTCTTTAGAAAGGAGTTGGGATTAATCATTGAATATGGAGAAGTTAAATCCAAGTTGGGAAGCGAATTGGAAATTTATGCGGAAAAAACCTGGGAATCCTTCTTTACCCGAGTCAATCGGACCATGAACCTTGTTCAACCACTGGTCTTTATTTTTGTAGCACTGCTAATCGTTTTATTGTACGCAGCCATGTTGCTGCCAATGTATCAAAATATGGAGGTAAATTTTTAGATGAAAAAAATGATGAAATTAAAGGAAACGAAGGCAAAAGCTTTCACTCTGGTAGAAATGTTGGTGGTGTTGCTTATCATTAGCGTCCTACTTTTGCTTTTTGTGCCAAATCTGACTAAGCAAAAGGATGCAGTCAATGATAAGGGGAAAGCAGCTGTCGTCAAGGTGGTAGAAAGCCAAGCAGAACTGTATAGTCTGGATAAAAATGAAGATGCTAGTCTAAGCAAATTACAGGCAGATGGACGTATCACTGCTGAGCAAGCAAAAGCCTATAAGGAATATCATGCAAAACAAAAGACAAGTCAAACAGTTTCGGATTAGGGCTTTTACTATGCTAGAAAGTTTATTGGTCTTAGGAATAGTTAGCCTGTTAGCCTTGGGTTTGTCAAGTTCAGTTAAATCAACTTTTGCAGCTGTGGAAGAACAGATTTTCTTTATGGAGTTTGAGGAACTTTATCGAGAAACCCAGAAGCGAAGTCTGGCTAGTCAGCAAAAGATGAACTTAATGCTAGAAGAGAGAAGTATTGGAAATGGCTATCAGAAATTGGCTATTCCTAAAGGAGTTCAACTGCAGTCAAATCAGTCAATTACCTTTGATAAGGCTGGAGGGAATTCGTCTCTAGCTAGCGTGAGATTTCAAACAAGGAAAGAAGTGGTTCGCTACCAACTATATCTAGGAAATGGAAAGATTAAACGTATTCAAGAAGCAAAAAATTAAGGCGGTTATTCTACTGGAAGCAGTGTTTTCACTCGCAATTTTTGCTAGTATTGCAACCCTCTTGCTGGGACAGATTCAAGAAAGTAGAAAAAGAGAAGTAGAACTTCTAAAACAAGAAGAAGTTTTGCGAGTGGCTCGTATGGCTTTGCAGACTGGACAAAAGCAGTTAACTGTCAATGGCCTTACGGTTCATGTTGTCTCGAATGAGCAAGGTTTGGAGGTATACCATGGAACGGAGAAATTACTGGCGATTCAAGACAAGTAGGGTCAGAGCTTTTACACTTTTAGAATCCTTGGTTGCCCTTATCGTTATTAGTGGTAGCTTACTCCTCTTTCAAGCTATGAGTCAGCTCTTGGTTTCAGAGGTTCGCTACCAGCAGAGAAGTGAGCAAAAAGAGTGGCTCTTATTTGTGGATCAGCTGGAAGCAGAGCTGAATCGAGCCCAATTTGAAAAAGTGGAGAATGATAGGCTTTACCTTAGACAGGAAGGTAAACCCATTTCCATGGGTAAATCAAAGTCAAATGATTTCCGGAAAACAGATGCTAGTGGACGTGGTTATCAACCCATGGTCTACGGTCTAAAATCAGCTCGAATTTACCAAGAAGGTCAAGTAGTTCATTTCCATTTTCATTTTGATAAGGGACTAGAGAGGGAATTTATCTATCGTGTTGAAAAAGAAAAAAGTTAGAGCAGGAGTTCTCCTATACGCTATCACTATTGCTGGAATTTTTAGCCTTTTGTTGCAGTTTTATCTAAATCGTCAACTAGCACATCATCAGGATTATGCCTTAAATAAAGAAAAACTTCTTGCATTTGCTATGGCTAAGAGAACCTATGAAAAAGCTACTTCTGAAAATGGAGAGCAGTCATTTAATGTAGGGAAGTCAACTTATCGAAATGACGAAAAATTCTTCACAACGACTATTGACACAGGAAAAAATAAGTTTGAATTTCACTTTTCTCCTTTAAAAAAGACCGGTCAAAAGTCTGAGAAAACAGAAAACAAGCCCAAAGAAGGAAATGAGGAGAAAAAAGAAGAAGGGGGCAAAAAAGAGACTGCTAGATCTTCAAAATTAGCACCTTCAAAGAACGGCACAGAGTAGTTTGGACGAGGTTTTTACCTGAAATCATGCTATAATAGATACATATGGAGGACCAAAAATGGCAAGTGTAAAATTGTATCTAGTGCGTCATGGGAAAACAATGTTTAATACGATTGGGCGTGCTCAAGGCTGGAGTGATACTCCTTTAACAGCTGAAGGTGAGCGAGGTATTCACGAATTGGGAATTGGTTTGCGTGAATCAGGCTTAAGCTTCGAACGTGCTTATTCAAGTGACTCAGGGCGGACCATTCAGACTATGGGAATTATCCTTGAGGAACTAGGTTTAACAGGGCAAATTCCTTATCGGATGGATAAGCGAATCCGTGAATGGTGCTTTGGTAGTTTTGATGGTGCTTATGATGGGGACTTATTTATGGGGATTATTCCTCGTATCTTTAATGTCGATCATGTGCATCGTTTGTCCTATGCGGAGCTAGCTGAGGGTCTGGTAGAAGTAGACACAGCAGGTTGGGCTGAAGGCTGGGAAAAACTAAGTGGTCGTATCTGGGAAGGTTTTGAAGCCATTGCCAAGGAAATGGAAGCTAATGGGGGAGGAAATGCTCTCGTTGTCAGTCATGGAATGACAATTGGAACTATTGTTTACCTCATTAACGGCATGCATCCACATGGTCTTGATAACGGAAGTGTGACGATTCTTGAGTACGAAGATGGTCAGTTTTCAGTAAAAATTGTTGGGGACTGTAGCTACCGTGAAATTGGACGAGTTAAGCTAGACGAGCAAGATAGTTCAGAACAATAAAATTCAGCACTAAATTTAGAAGAATTTTTAAAGGATTGATAGAATGCTAATGTCGTGCTTGCACAAGCTTCTGAGAGCTGAGTGCTTTGACAATAGCATTCTTTTTTGTTAGAATAGTATCAACATGAAAGCATAAGAAGGGACTGACAGAACTGTCGTCCCCTTTTGTCTATCTTATAAGGGGGAAATATGCTGTTTCAGAAAATAAAAGCCTATAAATGGCAGGCCCTGACTTCCTTGGTCATGACAGGTCTAATGGTAACGAGTTCACTCTTGCAACCACGTTATTTGCAGGAGGTTTTAGAGGCACTGTTAACGGGTGATAATGAAGCTATTTATACTATCGGTTTTTGGTTAATTCTTGTTGCCTTGATTGGTTTGGTTGCAGGTGGGATCAATGTAGTGTTAGCAGCTTACATTGCTCAAGGAGTTTCGTCTGACTTACGTGAAGATGCCTTTCGTAAGATTCAAACTTTTTCATACGCCAATATTGAGAAGTTTAATGCAGGGAACCTCGTTGTGCGTATGACCAACGATATCAACCAGATTCAAAACGTCGTTATGATGACCTTCCAAATCCTCTTTCGACTACCGATTTTATTTATCGGTTCCTTTATTCTAGCAGTTGTCACCCTACCTTCTCTGTGGTGGGTGCTAGTTCTCATGGTCGTTCTGATTGTTGCCATAATGGGTTTTATGATGGGAGTTGTGGGACCGCGCTTTGCAAAATTCCAGACCTTACTAGAGCGTATCAATGCCATTGCTAAAGAAAATTTGCGTGGTGTGCGCGTGGTTAAGTCTTTTGTCCGAGAAAAAGATCAGTTTGATAAATTTACGCAGGTGTCAGATGAATTGTTGGGAGAAAACCTTTATATCGGTTATGCCTTTTCTGTTATGCAACCTGCAATGATGTTGATTTCTTACGGGGCTGTTTTTCTCTCAATCTGGCTTGTAGCAGGTATGGCAGAGTCAGATCCATCAGTAGTTGGTTCCATTGCTTCCTTTGTGAACTATCTGAGTCAGATTATCTTTACCATCGTCATGGTTGGTTTTTTGGGGAATTCAGTCACTCGTGCCATGATTTCCTTCCGTCGTATTCGTGAAATCCTTGATACAGAACCAGCTATGACTTTCAATGATGTGGAAGATGAAGAATTGGAAGGAAGTCTCAGTTTTGAAAATGTTACCTTTACCTATCCAAATGATGAAGAACCTATCCTAAAAGATGTATCCTTCGATATCGCAGCTGGTGAAATGGTTGGGGTTGTCGGAGCAACTGGTGCAGGGAAATCAACCTTGGCTCAGTTGATTCCACGATTATTTGATCCTCAGCAAGGTTCAATCAAGATTGGTGGAAAGGACATTCGAACAGTTAGTGAAGGGACGCTTCGTAAGACAGTTTCTATCGTCCTACAAAAAGCCATTCTCTTTAGTGGAACCATCGCAGATAATCTCAGACAAGGTAAGGGAGATGCGACAGTTTCAGAAATGGAGCGCGCAGCTCGCATCGCCCAGGCCAGTGAATTTATTAGTCGTATGGACTTGGCCTTTGAGAGTCCGGTTGAGGAACGTGGGACTAACTTTTCTGGTGGACAAAAACAAAGAATGTCTATTGCGCGTGGGATTGTCAGCAATCCTCGTATCTTGATTTTTGATGATTCAACCTCTGCCCTTGATGCCAAATCGGAACGTTTGGTTCAAGAAGCCCTCAACAAGGATTTGAAGGGGACGACTACGATTATCATCGCACAAAAGATTAGCTCTGTTGTTCATGCTGATAAAATTTTAGTGCTTGACCAAGGTCGCTTGATTGGTCAAGGCAAACACGCTGACTTGGTTGCAACAAACCCAGTTTATCGTGAAATTTACGAAACGCAAAAAGGAAAGGAGGAGTAGGATGAAGACATTTGAATTCTTTTGGAACTATTTTAGAGTTTATAAGATATCTTTTGTCGTTGTTATTGCTATGATTATCATTGCAACGATTGCACAAGCCCTCTTTCCAGTATTTGCAGGTCAAACAGTCACGGAACTAGCTAATTTAGTTATAGCTTATCAAAATGGAAATCCTGATATGGTTTGGCAAAGTCTATTAGGACTCTTGATTAATCTTGCTTATATTTTGATTGTGCTCGTGGTGTCGAGTCTTATCTATATGGTTTTGATGAGCCGTATTATTGCCGAATCGACAAATGAGATGCGTAAGGGACTTTTTGGCAAGCTTTCTCGCTTGACTGTTTCCTTCTTTGACCGCCATCAAGATGGTGATATCCTGTCACGTTTTACCAGTGATTTGGATAACATCCTACAGGCTTTCAACGAAAGTCTGGTGTCTGTTATGACCAATATTGCCCTTTATATTGGTTTGTTGATTGTCATGTTCGCAAAAAATGTGACCTTGGCTTTGATTACGATTGCTAGCACTCCGATAGCTGTCATCATGTTGATTGTCATTTTAAAATTGGCAAGAAAATACACCAACCTCCAACAAAAGGAAGTTGGGAAGCTCAATGCTTATATGGATGAGAGTATTTCGGGTCAGAAAGCCGTTATTGTTCAAGGCATTCAAGAAGATGTAATCGCTGGTTTTGTCGAGCAAAACGAGCGTGTTCGAAAAGCAACCTTTAAGGGAAGAATGTTTTCAGGAATTCTCTTTCCTGTCATGAACGGAATGAGCTTGGTCAACACAGCAGTAGTTATTTTTATCGGTTCAGCTGTCTTACTGAATGATCAGAATATCGAGACAGCAACTGCTCTGGGTTTGATTGTCATGTTTACACAGTTTTCTCAGCAATATTACCAACCCATTATCCAATTGGCAGCGAGCTGGGGAAGTTTGCAACTGGCCTTTACAGGTGCAGAACGTATCCAAGAAATGTTTGATGCAGAAGAAGAGATTCGTCCTCAAGATGCTCCAGTTTTCACAGAATTGCGAGAGGGTGTAGAGATTCGCAAGGTAGACTTCTCCTACCTGCCAGGGAAACCGATTCTAAAAGATGTCAGCATTTCAGCTCCAAAAGGGAAAATGATTGCGGTTGTTGGTCCGACAGGTTCGGGGAAAACGACCATCATGAACTTAATCAATCGTTTTTATGATGTGGATGCAGGTGGTATCAGCTTTGATGGAACAGATATTCGCGAGTTTGATTTGGATAGCTTGCGAAGCAAGGTGGGAATTGTCTTACAGGATTCAGTTTTATTTAGCGGAACTATTCGTGACAATATTCGATTTGGAGTACCGGACGCTAGTCAGGAGATGGTAGAAGCAGCTGCTAAGGCTACGCATATCCATGAATATATCGAAAGTCTGCCAGACAAGTATGATACATTGATTGATGATGACCAGAGTGTCTTCTCGACCGGTCAGAAGCAGTTGATTTCTATTGCTCGTACCTTGATGACAGATCCACAGGTCTTAATCTTGGATGAGGCAACATCAAACGTTGATACTGTAACAGAAAGTAAGATTCAAAATGCCATGGAAGCTATCGTGGCAGGAAGAACTAGTTTTGTAATTGCCCATCGCTTAAAAACCATTCTCAATGCAGATCAGATTATTGTCCTTAAGGACGGTGAAGTTATTGAGCAAGGAAACCATCATGAATTACTCAAGCTTGGAGGCTTTTACTCCGAACTTTATCACAATCAATTTGTCTTTGAATAAGCAAAAAAGTTGTCCTGATTTTGGGCAACTTTTTCTGATAAAAAAATTTTATCACGGACTTAAAAAATACATATTAGACAGGAGTGGGCAAGGATGATAAGATAAGATTATCAATGGACAAGGAAAGGAAATCAGTGATGGCAAGAACAGTTGTTGGAGTAGCGGCAAACCTATGTCCTGTGGACGCAGAAGGAAAAAATATTCATTCATCAGTCTCTTGTAAATTTGCTGAGAGTATTCGTCAGGTTGGCGGACTTCCTTTGGTCATTCCGGTTGGTGATGAGTCGGTGGTCCATGACTATGTAGAAATGATTGATAAACTCATCTTGACTGGGGGACAAAATGTTCATCCTCAGTTTTATGGTGAGGAAAAAACAATTGATAGCGACGACTATAACCTAACTCGCGACGAGTTTGAGCTAGCTCTTCTACAAGAAGCCTTGCGTCAGAACAAGCCAATCTTAGCCATTTGCCGTGGTGTTCAGCTTGTCAACGTTGCCTTTGGTGGGACACTCAATCAGGATATTGAAGGTCATTGGCAAGGCCTACCTTTTGGGACTTCACATTCTATTGAGACAGTGGATGGCAGTGTTGTATCTAAATTGTTTGGCAAAGAAAGTCAGATTAATTCAGTGCATCGTCAGAGCATTAAAAATCTGGCACCCAATTTCCGTGTGACGGCTGTGGATCCACGTGATCAAACTGTTGAAGCAATCGAATCTATCGATGAACACCGTATTATTGGTCTCCAGTGGCATCCAGAATTCTTGGTCAATGAAGAAGATGGCAACTTAGAATTATTTGAGTATTTATTGAATGAACTATAACGACTAGAATCCTAGTCGTTTTATTATTCGTAGGGTTTGATGCCTCAAGTTTTTAAATTTTGTAAGATTCTATGCAAACGTTTGAATTGTGATAAAAATTGGAAATTTTTAGTATAAAAACTTGAAAAAATTGTTAGTAAGCGTTATGATAGAAAAGAAGAAATTTTGGAGGAATACTATGTCACATATTAAATTTGATTATTCAAAAGTATTAGACAAATTTGTTGCACCACATGAAGTGGAATACATGCAAGCACAAGTTACAGCGGCAGACGAATTGATCCGTAAAGGAACTGGTGCTGGTAGCGACTTCTTGGGTTGGTTGGACCTTCCTGAAAACTATGACCGCGAAGAATTTGACCGCATCTTGAAAGCTGCTGAACAAATCAAATCAGACAGCGATGTTTTGGTGGTTATCGGTATCGGTGGATCATACCTTGGAGCAAAAGCTGCCATTGACTTCTTGAACCACCACTTTGCAAACTTGCAAACAAAAGAAGAACGTAAAGCACCACAAATCCTTTACGCTGGGAACTCAATCTCATCTACTTACCTTGCTGACTTGGTAGAGTACGTTTCAGATAAAGATTTCTCAGTAAACGTGATTTCTAAATCAGGTACAACAACTGAACCAGCGATTGCTTTCCGTGTCTTCAAAGAACTTTTGGTTAAGAAATACGGACAAGAAGAAGCTAACAAACGTATCTACGCAACAACTGACCGCCAAAAAGGTGCTGTTAAGGTTGAAGCAGATGCTAACGGTTGGGAAACATTTGTGGTTCCAGATGATATCGGTGGACGCTTCTCAGTATTGACAGCAGTTGGATTGCTTCCAATCGCTGCGTCAGGTGCAGACATCAAAGCCCTTATGGAAGGAGCTAACGCAGCTCGTAAAGACTATACTTCAGATAAAATTTCTGAAAACGAAGCTTACCAATATGCAGCTGTTCGTAATATCCTTTACCGTAAAGGTTATGCAACTGAAATTTTGGTAAACTATGAGCCATCCCTTCAATACTTCTCAGAATGGTGGAAACAATTGGCTGGTGAGTCAGAAGGGAAAGACCAAAAAGGGATTTACCCAACTTCAGCTAACTTCTCAACAGACTTGCACTCATTGGGTCAATTTATCCAAGAAGGAACTCGTATCATGTTTGAAACAGTTGTCCGTGTTGACAAACCTCGTAAGAACGTGATTATCCCTACTTTGGAAGAAGACCTTGACGGACTTGGCTACCTTCAAGGAAAAGACGTTGACTTCGTTAACAAAAAAGCAACTGACGGTGTTCTTCTTGCCCACACTGACGGTGACGTACCAAACATGTACGTAACTCTTCCTGAGCAAGATGCCTTCACTCTTGGTTACACAATCTACTTCTTCGAATTGGCAATTGCCCTTTCAGGTTACTTGAATGCCATCAACCCATTTGACCAACCAGGTGTTGAAGCATACAAACGCAACATGTTTGCCCTTCTTGGTAAACCAGGATTTGAAGAATTGAGCAAAGAACTTAACGCTCGTCTATAATAGAATAAAAAGAGTGGTAAAACCACTCTTTTTGCTTTTTCTCGAAAAGAGAAATTGGACTCTGGCAAGACTTGTGATATAATATAGAGAGCAAAAAGGCAGACGCCTAGAGACTTTATAGGAGAAGATATGTCAAAAGATATTCGTGTGCGTTATGCACCAAGTCCAACAGGACTATTACACATCGGTAATGCTCGTACAGCATTGTTTAACTACTTGTATGCACGCCACCATGGTGGAACTTTTATCATCCGTATCGAAGATACTGACCGCAAACGTCATGTCGAAGACGGAGAACGTTCACAGCTTGAAAACCTTCGTTGGTTAGGCATGGACTGGGATGAAAGTCCAGAGACTCATGAAAACTACCGCCAGTCTGAGCGTTTGGAACTCTATCAAAAATATATCGACCAACTCTTAGCTGAAGGAAAAGCCTACAAATCTTACGTTACAGAAGAAGAATTAGCAGCAGAACGTGAACGTCAAGAAGCAGCAGGTGAAACACCTCGTTACATTAACGAATACCTTGGTATGAGCCAAGAAGAAAAAGCAGCTTATATCGCTGAACGTGAAGCGGCAGGCATCATCCCAACGGTTCGTTTGGTTGTTAATGAGTCTGGTATTTACAAGTGGCATGATATGGTCAAAGGTAATATCGAATTTGAAGGTGGCAATATCGGTGGTGACTGGGTTATCCAAAAGAAAGATGGCTACCCAACTTACAATTTTGCCGTTGTCATTGATGACCACGACATGCAAATTTCTCACGTTATCCGTGGAGATGACCACATTGCCAATACACCAAAACAGCTCATGGTCTATGAAGCACTTGGATGGGAAGCACCAGAATTCGGTCACATGACCTTAATCATCAACTCTGAAACTGGTAAGAAGTTGTCTAAACGTGACACTAATACCCTTCAATTTATCGAAGATTACCGTAAGAAAGGGTACCTTCCAGAAGCAGTCTTTAACTTCATCGCCCTTCTTGGATGGAATCCTGGAGGGGAAGATGAAATCTTCTCTCGTCAAGAACTCATTAACCTCTTTGATGAAAACCGTCTCAGCAAGTCTCCAGCAGCCTTCGACCAGAAGAAAATGGACTGGATGAGTAATGAGTACATTAAGAATGCGGATCTTGAGACTATCTTTGAAATGGCCAAACCATTCCTCGAAGAAGCGGGACGTTTGACAGACAAGGCTGAGAAATTGGTGGAGCTCTACAAACCACAAATGAAGTCAGTGGACGAAATTGTTCCATTGACAGACCTTTTCTTCTCAGACTTCCCAGAATTGACAGAAGCTGAGCGAGAAGTCATGGCTGGCGAAACTGTTCCGACTGTACTTGAGGCTTTCAAAGCGAAACTTGAAGCCATGTCAGACGATGAGTTTGTGGTAGAAAATATCTTCCCACAAATCAAAGCGGTCCAAAAGGAAACTGGTATCAAAGGGAAAAATCTCTTCATGCCAATCCGTATCGCTGTTTCAGGTGAAATGCATGGTCCAGAATTGCCAGATACCATTTACTTGCTTGGACGTGAAAAATCCATCCAACACATCGAAAAAATGTTGGCAGAAATCGCAAAATAGCATACAAAAAGAGCTTAAATATTAAGCTCTTTTTATATGTATACTTGTTTGAAAATGCAAAGATTTTAGTGTATAATATGAATTGACAGGGCAAGGAAATAAGTTGGTGAGATGGTATTTTTACAACTAGACTCGGCTTAGTCTAACATTATTCCTAATGTTGGTCAGTCTACTTATTTTTTCTTTGCGTTTTGCTGAATGGAAGCAGAAATTCTTTTGTTCATGCAGTTACCATCCCTTACAATGACTTTGTTTTCGATCACCAGAGTTTCTCTACAAAGATTTTGGTCCAATTTGTCCAGCTTTTTAGAGAAGTATATCTACTCTTTCTTCTCCAAAAATAGAAAGAAATCGACTTTGCTCTGTTACCTTGCATAATGCAAGGTTTTTTTGTGGAATAGTACTGAGAAATTTACGATTTCGTTTTTGAGTGGTATAATATTAACTATCCTGATGAATAGAGGAACTCGAATGAAAGAATTTAACAAATCAATAAAATTAGAGCATGTGGCTTATGATATCCGTGGTCCAGTTTTGGAAGAAGCTATGCGCATGCGCGCAAATGGAGAAAAAATTCTTCGTTTGAATACAGGGAACCCAGCTGAGTTTGGGTTTACAGCTCCAGATGAGGTTATCCACGACTTGATTATGAATGCCCGTGATAGTGAAGGCTATTCAGATTCAAAAGGTATCTTTTCAGCTCGTAA
Source organism: Streptococcus infantis ATCC 700779 (assembly GCF_000187465.1). Lineage (GTDB taxonomy): Bacteria > Bacillota > Bacilli > Lactobacillales > Streptococcaceae > Streptococcus > Streptococcus infantis. Next base: position 92,958 of record NZ_GL732439.1, read on the forward strand.
GGCCATCATGCAGTATTGCCAACTAAAGAAATTCCCCAATGTGGATATTGATGATATCTACCTTGGAAATGGGGTTAGTGAGCTAATCGTTATGTCTATGCAAGGGCTTTTGGATAACGGCGATGAAGTCTTGGTTCCTATGCCTGACTATCCTCTTTGGACTGCTGCAGTTAGCTTGGCTGGAGGAAATGCCGTTCACTACGTCTGTGATGAAGAAGCGGAATGGTATCCAGACCTAGATGACATTAAGTCTAAAATTAGTTCCAATACTAAGGCTATTGTTTTGATCAATCCGAATAACCCAACGGGGGCTCTCTATCCTAAAGAACTCTTACTAGATATCATCGAGATTGCTCGTCAAAATGACTTGATTATTTTTGCGGATGAAATCTACGACCGTATGGTTATGGATGGCAATGTCCACACACCAGTCGCAAGTTTGGCTCCAGACCTTTTCTGTGTCAGCATGAATGGTCTGTCTAAATCTCACCGTATCGCTGGTTTCCGTGTAGGTTGGATGGTCTTGTCTGGACCTAAACATCACGTAAAAGGCTACATTGAAGGTCTCAACATGCTTTCAAACATGCGACTTTGTTCGAATGTGCTTGCTCAACAGGTTGTTCAAACTTCACTAGGTGGTCACCAGTCAGTGGATGAGTTGCTTCTTCCTGGTGGTCGTATCTATGAACAAAGAAACTTTATTTATAATGCTATTCAAGATATCCCTGGTTTATCAGCTGTTAAGCCAAAAGCGGGTCTTTATATCTTCCCTAAAATCGACCGCAATATGTACCGTATCGATGACGATGAACAATTTGTCCTTAATTTCTTGAAACAAGAAAAAGTGCTTTTGGTACATGGACGTGGCTTTAACTGGAAAGAGCCAGATCACTTCCGTATCGTTTATCTACCACGTGTCGATGAGTTGGCCCAAATACAGGAAAAGATGACTCGCTTCTTGAAGCAGTATCGTAGATAAGGCTTTCATAGCAAAAAAGCTGGAAACATTTGTCAGAGCTATTGACAAATACGTAAGAATCAGATAGAATAGTAAAGTATGTTTAGTAACTGATCACTTTATAGCCGGCTAAACGAATACAAAATCTATGAGGAGGTATTCATCGTGAAACGTACTTATCAACCAAGTAAACTTCGTCGTGCGCGCAAACACGGATTCCGTAACCGTATGTCAACTAAAAACGGTCGTCGCGTATTGGCAGCTCGTCGTCGTAAAAGACGCAAAGTTTTGGCTGCATAATCCAAACAAATGAAACAAAGAAGTCAGTAGGAACTCGAGCCTACTGATTTTTCTTTTATCTAAAAGATAGAATTTTCTAAAGTTATTGATTGAGAATAAACATTTTAGAAGACGTCTTGAAAAAATCACATATAGAAAAAGCTCAAGATCAGAAGATAATTTCTCTGATTTTGAGCTTTTCTTTATTCTTTCAAATGATAAGAGTAGCTAGCAATAACGACATCTTCGTGCCATCTGAGAGCATATTTTAATTTAAGGCTCATTTGATTGTGGAGGATATTTTGCCAAGGTTTGTTAGGGATAAATTGGGGTACTAGAACTGTAACCGTGTAGTTCTTTTTCTTGGCTTCTTGAGAAATCTTTCGAACATATCGAACTGTAGGTGTGATAATATCGCGATAGCTGGTATTAATGTTTTTAAGAGTAATATTTGGGAAGTAGTCGGCAAATTCTTGGAGGATTTCTTGGTCTTTTTCCTCAGTTTCCTTGGTGGAAATGTGCATGGCCAAAACTTCATCTCCAATGCTTTGAGCGTAGTTAATAGCACCAACGCTTACTCGAGTAACATTTCCCACTAAGACAAGGACGACATTGCCGTCGTAGGTTTTCTTTTGAATTCCTTCATAAAGTCGAAGTTGTTTGGCTACTTTTTGGTAATGACTGTGGATGGACAAAAAGAGGAAGGTTAAGACTAGGATAATTGGGAAGAATGGCCAGATATCTCCAAGTCTAAAGAGAAGTAGAATAAGGACGATAGCGTAACAAATGATGGCACCAAGGATATTTGCAAAGGCAGATTTTAAGAAATGAGAGCCTTTTTCTTTTTTCCAGTGGCGAATCATCCCTGTTTGAGAAAGTGCAAAAGGAACGAAAACTCCAATTGTATAGAGAGGGATCAAGCGTTCTGTATTTCCGTTAAAAATGAGCAGAAGAATCATAGCGCCAAAGGCTAGTGTTAAGATACCGTTTGAGTAACCTAGGCGGTCTCCCTTCTCCATAAAGAGATGGGGCATGTACTTGTTCTTGGCCATATTGTAAGCTAACATCGGAAAGGCCGAAAAACCAGTATTTGCAGCGACGGCTAGGATTAAGGCTGTTGAAAATTGGAAGAGATAATAAACAATCTGACCAAGAGCTGAATTCCCTAAAATTCCTTTAGCCATTTGTGAAAGGATTGTTTCTCCGTGTTGAGGTGTAATCCCCATCCAGTAGTTTAAGAAGGTAATCCCTGCAAATAGAAATCCAAGAATCAGAGACATGATGGTCAGTGTCTGAGCAGCGTTCTTCTCTTTGGGAGTTTTGAAAAACGGAACAGCATTTGAGATAGCTTCAACTCCAGTTAGTGAAGCCGAACCGCTGGTGAAGGCTCTTAAAATCAGGACAATTGAGAGACTTGGGACAGTTTGACCAATTGCAGAAGTTGCATGATAGCTGAGAGAACCTGTCAATAGTTGGAAAATACCAAACAATAAGAGGAAGACCGTACTAAAGATAAAGAGATAGACAGGGATCATCAGCGAACTAGCAGATTCCCTCAAGCCTCGCAGATTCAAAAGCATGAGTAAACAGACCAGAAAAATAGAAATGTGGAGGTTGTAGGGATGGAGAGCAGGAAGTGCTGCTGTAATCGCATCAGCACCTGCAGCCACGGATACGGCTACTGTTAGCATATAGTCTACAAGCAAACTTCCCCCAGCAATCAAACCGAGCTCAGGAGAAAGATTTTCTCGTGTTACCATATAGGCACCCCCACCTTGAGGGTAGGCGTGAATGATTTGTCGGTAAGAAATGGTTAGACTAGCAAGTAGCAAGAGGACAAAAATGCCGATAGGGAGACTCCACCAAATAGCAAGGGGAGAAAGACTAGCCAAGACAAGGACGACCTGCTCAGGTCCATAGGCGATAGATGAAAGGGCATCGCTTGAGAGCATTGCAAGTGCCTGTGTTTTTCCAAGTAGCCCTCCTTCGCCTTCAGTTAAGGACTTAAGGGGACGACCAATAAAGGTATATTTTAGTTTTGTAAACATTTTCTTTCCTTTTCTGAAAATTTCAACAAGAGTTATTATACTGCTATGAAAAAAAGTCGTCAAGAAAAAATGAATGATTTCAAAATATTTTTTCCTATAAGGATGAGACTAGTTTTTTTGGTATAATAGAAGGTAGAAAAAACGAGGAAATATAAATGATTTTTGATACTCATACCCACTTGAATGTGGAAGAATTTTTGGGACGCGAAGAAGAAGAACTTGCCTTAGCGGCTGAAATGGGTGTAACTCGGATGAATATTGTTGGTTTTGATAAACCGACTATTGAGCGTGCTCTTGAACTAGTGGACAAGTATGACCAACTCTATGCGACGATTGGCTGGCATCCAACGGAAGCAGGGACATACACAGAGGAAGTGGAGTCTTACTTGCTAGAAAAACTAAAACATCCAAAAGTTGTTGCCTTGGGTGAGATTGGTTTGGACTACCACTGGATGACGGCATCTAAGGAAGTTCAAGAAAAGGTTTTTCGTCGTCAGATTCAGCTATCTAAGGAATTAGATTTACCTTTTGTGATTCACACCCGTGATGCGCTCGAAGATACCTATGAAATTATTAAGAGTGAGGGAGTTGGTCCACGTGGCGGCATCATGCACTCCTTCTCAGGTTCTCTAGAGTGGGCTGAGAAGTTTGTGGAGCTTGGTATGACAATTTCCTTTTCTGGAGTAGTGACTTTCAAGAAGGCGACAGATATTCAGGAAGCGGCCAAAGAGTTGCCTTTGGATAAGATTTTGGTAGAGACAGATGCACCTTATTTAGCCCCAGTACCCAAGCGTGGTCGTGAAAACAAGATAGCTTACACGCGCTATGTAGTAGACTTTATTGCGGACTTGCGTGGCATGACGACAGAAGAATTAGCTGCTGCGACAAGTACCAATGCAGAAGGCATCTTTGGATTGGAACGTAAATCATGAAAGAGAAAATTTCCCAAGTCATCGTAGTTGAAGGACGCGATGATACGGCCAATCTCAAACGTTATTTTGATGTGGAGACCTATGAGACTCGTGGCTCAGCTATCAATGAGCAGGATCTCGAACGAATCCAACGTCTACACCAACGTTATGGGGTGATTGTCTTTACAGATCCTGATTTTAACGGGGAACGCATTCGTCGGATGATTATGACGGCCATTCCGACAGTTCAGCACGCCTTTCTCAAACGTGATGAGGCAGTGCCAAAATCTAAGACCAAGGGACGTTCTCTAGGAATTGAGCATGCTAGCTACGAAGACTTGAAGGCAGCACTAGAACAAGTAACTGAACAGTTTGAAGTAGAAAGCGACTTTGATATTAGCCGTAGCGACTTGATTCGCCTTGGTTTTCTAGCCGGAGCAGATAGCCGAAAACGCAGAGAATATCTTGGAGAAAGTCTTCGTATCGGTTATTCCAATGGGAAACAACTCCTTAAACGTTTAGAGTTATTCGGTATAAGTCTAGCTGAAGTTGAAGAAGCTATGAAATCGTATGAGAATTGAGAAACTCCCCCAAAATGTAGAGGGAATGTGATACAATAGAAGTAAGCATATACGGTTTAATCAGGCTTGGTAGCAAGTATTAGAAAAGTGACTCCATAGGATTTGTGCTGAGTGGAGATAATGAGGAAAAGTTATGGGAATCTTTGATTTTTTAAAAAAGACAGAAGAAACAAAAACAACTGAAACAACTGAATCCAATAAGGAAGCAGAAGAGTCTAAAAACAATGCATGTGTGGGAGTTTTGGACTTTCTCCCAATGAAAGAAACGAATCAATTATTGATCGTTGGGAGTCTAGAAGGTAGTATCAAGGTTGGAGATCAGTTGCAATTTTGCAATCCCGACCAAGGAATGGAAAGTCTTGGTACTGTAGAGGTTAAAAAGCTTAGCAGTCAAAACAAAGATGCAGATAGTCTAACTGATGAAGTTCTTGCCCATCTAGTGGTTGATAGGGTTCCTTCTTTGGATAAATTGAAAAAAGGAAGTGTGCTTTTTAGTTCAGGTGTTGAGGAAGAGCAAAAATTATCTAGCTATTCAGATGCTCTTTATCGTGCTTTTGTAGCCATCCAAGAGGGTCAGTTAACAAATGAAGACTATTTGGCAGCTAGTCTTGATGATAGCGTAGAGATTTTACGTCTCTTTTTATGGAAATGCCGTCAAAATCAAGAAACTGAAAGTGAAGAAAGCTATCAAGCCAACACTCGTAAGTTGGAACGTCTAGCGGAAATCGTCAAAGACAAGTTGTTAGCAGCAGATTCGATTTACGCAGTTTATTCGGAAAAAACAGGCGAACCTTACCTCTTTTCAACTACTTATGATAGAGGTGAGGAAGGTTATCTGTGTACTGATCCCATGATTATGCTTTTGACACCATCTTGGTATCGCCAATTCAAGGAAACCATTGACAGCCGACCAAACTCAGTCGTAAAACTGATTGAAAATACGGAAGATAAAAAAGAAATTGAGAATTTTCTTGGGACAGCCTTTTATTTAGACGGTGCTTTAGGTGCTTTCTTTAATAGTAAGGAAGTAAGCATCAGTGCCTCAGCCTTGGTTCAAAAACCAGATTTTTCTGATTTACCAGAAATACAAGTGCCTGTCATGAATCCTGACCTGGTAAGATGGATGCTCTTGATGGGGCAGATGGACCAACCGACTACAGAAGAGCAAGAACTAGTTTATGGACTTTACTACAAGTTCTTCTCTATGGCTATGCCTAAAGCAAAATTCTTGCTTCCATTAGATGCAGCATCAGGATTCCCAGAGGATAATTCAGAAGGGAACTCCTTTGTCTTGAAAAAAGATTCTAGTTTCAACATTCCAGTTAAAGAAGGAAAAGATGGGCGAAACTCTGTTCCAGTATTTACAGATTGGAAACGTCTGCGAATGGTTTTTGATGAAAAGTGGAATGGCATGATAGAAGAAGCTGGAGGTATGATTGAAGGCTTTGACTATGCCATTAACCCAACGGAATACTATGAAGCAGGTGCTTATGTTAGCCTAACAGCTTTTAGAGACATGCAAAAGCTTAGTGAGGAACAAGAAGGAAGAGCTCAAGATTAGAAAGTTCTTTAATATTAGAAAAGAGAATAAATGAGAATTGCAGATTATAGCGTGACCAAGGCGGTGCTGGAGCGTCACGGTTTTACCTTTAAAAAATCCTTCGGGCAAAATTTCTTGACCGATACCAATATCCTTCAAAAGATTGTGGATACGGCTGAAGTTGATGACCAGGTCAATGTTATTGAAATTGGTCCAGGGATTGGTGCCTTGACTGAATTTTTAGCTGAGCGCGCAGCTGAAGTCATGGCCTTTGAGATTGACCACCGTTTGGTACCGATTTTAGCAGATACCTTGCGTGATTTTGACAATGTGACCGTAGTCAACGAGGACATTCTAAAAGTTGACCTAGCGCAACATATCCAGAATTTTAAAAATCCTAACCTGCCTATTAAGGTAGTAGCCAACTTGCCTTACTATATCACGACGCCTATTCTCATGCACTTGATCGAGAGTGGCATTCCTTTTAGTGAGTTTGTGGTCATGATGCAAAAAGAAGTGGCAGATCGTATCTCTGCTAAGCCAAATACCAAGGCTTACGGTAGCTTGTCCATTGCAGTTCAGTATTATATGACGGCCAAGGTTGCCTTTATCGTGCCTCGTACAGTATTTGTGCCAGCGCCAAACGTGGACTCAGCTATCTTGAAAATGGTGCGCCGTCCAGAGCCAGCTGTAGCAGTGGAAGACGAGAACTTCTTCTTTAAGGTTTCCAAGGCTAGTTTCACCCATCGTCGTAAAACCTTGTGGAACAACTTGACAGGTTACTTTGGAAAGACTGAGGAAATCAAGGACAAGCTGACTAAGGCTTTGGACCAGGCTGGACTAGTACCAAGTGTACGTGGTGAAGCTCTAAGCTTGGCAGAATTTGCCAGTCTAGCAGATGCGCTTAAAGGACAAGGACTCTAGGATGCAGGGACAAATCATTAAAGCCTTGGCTGGCTTCTACTATGTGGAGAGTGATGGTCAGATTTATCAGACACGTGCGCGTGGGAATTTTCGTAAAAAAGGCCATACACCCTATGTTGGAGATTGGGTAGAATTTTCTGCAGAGGAGAACTCAGAAGGCTATATATTGGAAATTCATGAACGAAAAAATAGTCTGGTTCGTCCACCCATTGTCAATATTGACCAAGCCGTTGTCATTATGTCCGTCAAGGAACCTGATTTTAATAGCAATTTGCTGGATCGCTTCTTGGTTCTTTTAGAGCATAAGGACATTCATCCTATCGTCTATATTTCCAAGATGGACTTACTGGAAGATGGGGGAGAACTGGATTTTTACGAGCAGACCTATGGTGCTATTGGTTACGATTTTGTGACTAGTAAAGAGGAACTCTTGCCCCTGTTGACAGGCAAAGTGACAGTCTTTATGGGGCAGACAGGTGTTGGGAAGTCAACCCTGCTTAATAAAATTGCACCTGACCTCAATCTTGAAACAGGAGAAATCTCAGACAGTCTAGGTCGTGGTCGCCATACTACTCGAGCTGTTAGTTTTTACAATCTCAATGGTGGCAAAATCGCAGATACACCAGGTTTTTCGTCGCTAGATTATGAAGTATCAAGTGCTGAAGAGCTGAACCAGGCCTTTCCAGAGATTGCTAGTGTCAGTCGAGACTGTAAGTTCCGTACTTGTACGCATACTCATGAGCCATCTTGTGCAGTGAAACCAGCAGTAGAAGAGGGCAACATTGCAAACTTCCGTTTCGACAACTATCTGCAATTCCTCAGTGAGATTGAAAATCGCAGAGAAACCTATAAAAAAGTCAGCAAAAAAATTCCAAAATAAGGAGAAACCTATGTCTCAATACAAGATTGCTCCGTCAATTCTGGCAGCAGATTATGCCAACTTTGAACGTGAAATTAAACGCCTAGAAGCAACTGGGGCAGAATACGCCCATATCGATATCATGGATGGTCAATTTGTACCTCAGATCAGCTTTGGTGCAGGTGTAGTCGAAAGTCTTCGACCTCATAGTAAGATGGTCTTTGACTGCCACTTGATGGTATCAAATCCCGAACATCATTTAGAGGATTTTGCGCGTGCAGGAGCTGACATCATCAGCATCCATGTTGAAGCGACACCTCATATCCATGGAGCTCTTCAAAAGATTCGTTCTCTCGGTGTTAAACCTTCGGTTGTCATTAACCCTGGAACACCTGTTGAGGCGATTAAACATGTCCTTCACTTAGTTGACCAAGTATTGGTCATGACGGTTAATCCTGGATTTGGTGGGCAAGCTTTTCTACCTGAAACTATGGACAAGGTTCGTGAGTTGGTTGCCCTTCGTGAGGAAAAAGGCTTGAAATTTGAAATCGAAGTCGATGGTGGTATTGATGACCAGACCATTGCTCAAGCCAAAGAAGCTGGTGCAACAGTTTTTGTAGCGGGATCTTATGTCTTTAAGGGAGATGTCAATGAACGAGTGCAAGCTCTCAGAAATCAACTGGACTAAAGCTGCAGTTTTTGCAGGGGGAGACCGCGGCCACTACCGGACAGATTTTGACTATTTTGTCGGTGTGGATCGAGGCTCACTCTGGGTATTGGAAGAAGAACTTCCTCTTGCTTTAGCAGTTGGGGATTTTGATTCTGTGACTGTAGAAGAAAGTCAGTTGATTCAAGAACGTGCCCAGAACTTTGTCCAAGCTCAGCCAGAGAAGGATGATACCGATCTGGAACTAGCACTGTTAACGATTTTTGAAAAAAATCCTCAGGCTCAGGTGACCATTTTTGGTGCCCTAGGAGGTCGCATCGACCATATGCTGGCTAATGTCTTTCTGCCTAGCAATCCCAAATTAGCACCCTATATGCGTCAAATAGAGATTGAGGATGGGCAAAACTTGATTGCCTATTGTCCAGAAGGTACCAGTCAACTAGAGCCACGTTCGGACTACGATTATCTGGCCTTTATGCCGGTTCGGGATAGCCAGTTGACTATTCTTGGTGCCAAGTATGAACTGACAGAGGAGAATTTTTTCTTTAAGAAAGTTTACGCTTCTAACGAATATATAGATAGGGAAGTTTCGGTGACTTGCCCAGATGGCTATGTGGTTGTACTGCATAGCAAGGACAGGAGATAGGATGGAGATTATATTACTACTGTTACTAATTGCTAACCTAGCCGGCCTCTTTCTTATTTGGCAAAGGCAGGATAGGCAGGAGAAATACCTGACCAAAAGTTTAGAAGACCAGGCAGATAACCTTTCAGATCAGTTAGATTATAGATTTGAGCAAGCCAGACAGTCTAGTCAGCTGGACCAAAAAAATCTTGAAGTGGCTGTTAGCGACCGTTTGCAGGAGGTACGAATCGAATTGCACCAAGGTCTGACCCAGGTTCGACAGGAGATGAATGAAAACCTCCTCCAAACCAGAGATAAGACTGACCAACGACTACAGGCCTTGCAGGAGTCAAATGAGCAACGCTTGGAACAGATGCGCCAAACGGTTGAGGAAAAGTTAGAAAAGACTTTGCAGACACGCTTGCAAGCGTCTTTCGAGACAGTTTCAAAGCAACTGGAATCTGTCAATCGCAGTCTTGGAGAAATGCAGACGGTTGCCCGTGATGTCGGCGCTCTTAATAAGGTCTTATCTGGTACAAAAACTAGAGGAATTCTAGGAGAATTGCAACTGGGGCAGATTATCGAAGATATCATGACACCTGCTCAGTATGAACGAGAATTTGCAACGGTTGAAAATTCGAGTGAGCGAGTCGAGTACGCCATCAAGTTGCCTGGACAAGGTGACCAAGAATATGTCTATCTACCGATTGATTCTAAGTTTCCACTGGCAGATTATTACCGCTTAGAAGAGGCTTATGAAGCAGGTGACAAGGACGAGATTGAGCGCTGTCGTAAGTCTCTCCTAGCAAGCGTCAAGCGTTTTGCTAAGGATATTAAGAGTAAGTACCTGGCGCCACCTCGGACAACCAATTTTGGAGTTCTGTTTGTTCCGACAGAAGGTCTTTACTCAGAAATCGTTAGAAATCCGATTTTCTTTGATGGTTTGAGACGGGAGGAGCAGATTATCGTAGCTGGACCAAGTACCTTGTCAGCCCTTCTTAACTCCCTATCTGTTGGCTTCAAAACTCTAAATATCCAAAAGAGTGCTGACCATATTAGTCAAACTCTAGCCAACGTCAAAACCGAATTTGGCAAGTTTGGTGGTATTCTGGTTAAAGCGCAAAAACACCTCCAACATGCCACTGGTAATATTGATGAATTGTTAAACCGACGTACTTCAGCTATTGAGCGAACTCTCCGACATATTGAATTGTCAGAAGGTGAGCCTATGCTTGATTTGCTCCAGTTCCAAGAAGATGAGGAAGAATATGAAGATTAGTCACATGAAAAAAGATGAACTGTTCGAGGGCTTTTACCTGATCAAATCAGCCGATCTGAGACAGACGCGTGCTGGGAAAAATTACCTAGCTTTCACCTTCCAAGATGATAGTGGGGAAATCGAAGGAAAGCTCTGGGATGCCCAACCTCATAACGTTGAGGCCTTTACTGCAGGAAAAGTTGTCCACATGCAAGGGCGTCGTGAAGTTTACAACAACACTCCACAGGTAAATCAAATCACCCTTCGCTTACCTCAGCCTGGCGAACCCAATGACCCAGCAGACTTCAAGATCAAATCACCAGTGGATGTTAAAGAAATCCGTGAGTATATGGCACAGATGATTTTCAAGATTGAAAATCCCATCTGGCAACGAATCGTTCGGGCCCTCTATACCAAATATGATAAAGAATTTTATTCTTATCCAGCTGCAAAAACCAACCACCATGCCTTTGAAACAGGGCTTGCTTATCATACAGCGACTATGGTTCGTTTAGCAGAGGCAATTGCAGATGTCTACCCACAACTCAATAAGAGCTTGCTTTATGCGGGAATTATGCTTCATGACCTGGCTAAGGTTATTGAGTTAACAGGTCCGGACCAGACAGAGTATACAGTGAGAGGAAATCTTATCGGCCATATCGCCTTGATTGATAGCGAGATTACCAAAGCGGTTATGGAACTTGGTATTGATGATACTCGAGAAGAAGTGGTGCTTCTGCGCCATGTGATTCTCAGCCACCATGGATTACTCGAGTATGGTAGTCCTGTTCGTCCTCGTGTGATGGAAGCTGAAATTATTCATATGATTGATAATTTGGATGCGAGTATGATGATGATGTCAACAGCTCTGTCTCTTGTTGATGAGGGTGAAATGACCAATAAAGTCTTCGCAATGGACAATCGTTCCTTCTACAAGCCAAAATTAGACTAGAAACTAAAAAAATGAGCTTTATTTAGATAATAAAGTTCGTTTTTTTTGCTTTAGTGTGTTATAATGAGAAAAAGACTAATTAAAAAGAATGGTGAATAACTAATGAAATTAAGAAGAAGTGATCGGATGGTTGTTATTTCCAATTATTTGATTAACAATCCATACAAATTAACCAGTCTCAATACCTTTGCGGAAAAGTATGAATCTGCCAAATCTTCTATTTCAGAAGATATTGTCATTATTAAGCGCGCCTTTGAAGAAATTGAAATCGGCCATATTCAAACGGTGACAGGTGCTGGTGGTGGGGTTATTTTCACACCATCTATCTCTACCCTTGAGTCCAAAACAATCATCCAAGAGCTTCGCGATAAACTTTCAGAGAGTGACCGCATTCTGCCAGGAGGCTACATTTATTTGTCTGATCTCCTTAGTACTCCGGCTATTTTAAAAAATATCGGTCGCATTATTGCCAAGAGCTTTATGGACCAAAAGATTGATGCTGTTATGACGGTAGCGACCAAAGGGGTTCCGCTTGCAAATGCAGTAGCAAATGTTCTCAACGTACCTTTTGTCATTGTCCGTCGTGACTTGAAAATCACAGAAGGTTCAACTGTGAGTGTTAACTATGTTTCAGGTTCTAGCGACCGTATTGAAAAAATGTTCCTTTCAAAACGTAGCCTTAAGGCAGGAAGCCGTGTCCTGATTGTTGATGACTTCTTGAAAGGCGGAGGAACGATTAACGGTATGATTAGCCTTTTAACAGAGTTTGATTCTGAGTTAGCTGGTGTAGCTGTCTTTGCTGATAATGCTCAGGAAGATCGTGAACAGCAGTTTGACTACAAATCACTCTTAAAAGTTACCAATATTGATGTGAAGAACCAACAAATTGAAGTTGAAGTTGGGAATATCTTCGAAACAGAAAAATAAGAGAGAATAAGATGCTTAAAGGTTGGAACTTTCGTCCCAGCCTTTCTTTGATAATGAATATGAAGGAGCCCTATGAAGACGCCATTTATTAAACGTGAAGACTTAGAAAAGATTGTTGAAGAGTTTCCAACTCCATTCCATCTCTACGATGAAAAAGGTATTCGCGAGAAAGCACGCGCAGTTAATGAAGCTTTCTCTTGGAATAAAGGCTTTAAAGAATACTTCGCAGTTAAGGCAACCCCAACTCCAGCTATCTTGAAGATTTTGCAAGAAGAAGGATGTGGAGTGGATTGTTCTAGTTATGTAGAACTCTTAATGAGTCACAAGCTTGGGTTTACAGGGGCGGAGATGATGTTTTCATCAAACAATACACCAGACCAAGAGTACGCCTATGCCCGTGAATTAGGGGCGACTATCAACTTGGATGCCTTTGAAGATATCGACCATTTAGAGTGCGCTGCGGGGATTCCTGAGATTATCTCTTGCCGTTACAATCCTGGTGGCGTATTTGAACTAGGAACGGATATTATGGATAATCCTGGTGAAGCTAAGTTCGGGATGACAAAGGAACAGCTCTTTGAAGCCTTTGCTATCTTGAAAGAAAAGGGAGCAAAAACTTTTGGGATTCATTCCTTTCTAGCTTCTAATACAGTGACTCACCTCTACTATCCAGAATTAGCACGTCAGCTTTTTGAACTGGCTGTAGAAATCAAGGAAAAGTTAGGTATTTCGCTGGACTTCATTAATCTTTCTGGAGGAATCGGGGTCAACTATCGTCCGGACCAGGAGCCAAATGATATTGCTTTAATTGGTGAGGGGGTTCGTCGGGTTTATGAAGAAGTTCTTACGCCAGCAGGTCTTGGTCAAGTTAAGATTTTTACAGAACTAGGACGCTTTATGTTGGCGCCTCATGGAATTCTAGTGACTAAAGTAACCCATAAAAAGAAAACCTACCGAACTTATCTCGGAGTAGATGCATCAGCTGTCAATCTTATGAGACCGGCTATGTATGGAGCCTATCACCACATCACCAATATGATGAATCCTGGCGGTCAGACGGAAGTAGTTGATGTTGTTGGCTCTCTTTGTGAAAACAACGACAAATTTGCGGTTAATCGTGAACTACCTCAAACAGAAATTGGTGACCTACTAGTGATTCATGATACAGGTGCTCATGGCTTCTCTATGGGCTACCAGTACAATGCCAAACTTCGTTCAGCAGAAATCCTCTATACAGAGGACGGGGGTGCACGGCTAATCCGTAGAGCAGAGCGACCTGAGGACTATTTTGCAACTCTCTATGGCTTCGACTTTGACAAAGATTAGAAAAATTTTTGAAAATCATGAAAGTTGAAAGTGAAAAACAGTTTGTTTTCTAAAAAATAGACAAAATCTATTGTTTTTCCTTTCAAGCGTGATATAATAAAATTATAAAACGGTTTCAAGGAAGGTGACGTGATGTCTGAAGAAACAATTGACTATGGACAAGTGACAGGAATGGTGCATTCGACAGAGAGTTTTGGGGCGGTAGATGGCCCTGGGATTCGTTTTATTGTCTTTTTGCAGGGCTGTCAGATGCGTTGCCAATATTGCCATAACCCTGACACATGGGCGATGGAAACCAATAAATCTCGTGTACGAACAGTAGATGATGTTCTAGAAGAAGCGCTTCGTTATCGTGGTTTCTGGGGAGACAAGGGAGGTATCACAGTCAGTGGAGGAGAAGCTCTCTTGCAGATTGATTTCCTAATTGCTCTCTTTACAAAAGCAAAAGAAAAAGGAATCCACTGTACCTTGGATACTTGTGCCCTTCCATTCCGTAATAAGCCACGTTATCTAGAGAAATTCAACAAACTCATGGCTGTGACAGACTTGGTTCTTCTTGATATCAAGGAAATCAACGAAGCACAGCACAAGATTGTAACCAGTCAAACCAATAAAAATATCTTGGCATGTGCTCAGTACTTGTCAGATATTGGGAAACCTGTTTGGATTCGTCACGTTCTTGTGCCTGGATTGACAGACCGTGATGAAGATTTGATTGAGCTTGGTAAGTTCGTAAAAACTCTTAAAAACGTTGATAAGTTTGAAATCCTACCCTACCACACTATGGGAGAATTCAAATGGCGCGAGCTTGGCATTCCGTATTCACTTGAAGGGGTTAAACCTCCAACAGCAGATCGTGTCAAAAATGCTAAGGAATTGATGGATACAGAAAGCTATCAAGATTACATGAAACGTGTACATGGATAAAAAGAAGCCTGATGGGAACATCGGGCTTTTCTGATATAAAAAAGGCTTAGCTCGAATGCTAAGCCTTTTATTTTTTATCTAGAATGTTGTTTTCCAGAATTGCGTTTTTTGTTTTTCTTTTTATTAGAAGTTGAGATAACTGCTACTGATTCAGGAGTTACATCTTTGCGAGTAGCTGAAGTTTTACTTGCTTTTGGTGGGTTCTTAGCCAGTTCTTCACGTACTTTTTTACGAAGTTTTGGACGAATGATGTAGTTGACGATGAATTGTTGAAGGATCATCATGAAACCACCGACAACCCAGTAAAGCGTAACGCTGGCTGGTGAGAAGATTGAGAACATGACAATCATCATTGGACTCATGTAAATCATCTTCTTGAGTTGTTCTCTTTGAGTCTCGTCTTCAACTCCGTGTAGCGAAAGGAGGGATTGGACATAGTAGAGAATACCCGCGAAGGCGATAAGGATCCAACTTGGAGAACCAAGTGCGATTCCTAAGAAGCTAGCTTCAGAAACACCTTCTGTATGTTGAGCTGCAAAGTAGATTGCTGAGAAGAAAGGCATTTGAATGAGGAGAGGGAAACATCCTACTCCGCCAAACATGCTGATACCGTGCTCTTTTTGAGCAGCAAAGAGAGCTTGTTGGGCTTCCAGTTTTTCTTCTTGTGTTTCTGCTTCCTTGAGACGAGTTTGGTGTGGTTCAAGGACATGTTTGAGGGCATTCATCTTTTCAGAATGAAGCGTTGCCTTCCATGATTGGTAGATACCAAGTGGCAAGATAATCAAGCGGACGATAATGGTTACGATAATAATAGCGACCCCGAAGCCTAGTCCTTTATCAGTGGCGAAGTACTTGATAGCTTCTCCCATCGGGGCACCCAAGAAATCCCAAACGGGACCAGTTGGCAGACCTGTCACTTTGTCAACCTGAACGCAGCCTGTCAAGACTAATAGCATAGCCACTCCCATGATAGAGAGGGCGATTCTTTTAATTGATTTCACTGTTTTAATTCCTTCTTAAAAATGATACCTTTCTATTCTACTGTTTTTTTTGAAAATATACAATAGTTCTAGAGACCTAATTTGCTACTTTGAAATCTGAATAAGATGGAAAGTTACTCATTTGCACATCTAGGTAGGTTACTTTAGAGAATGGGGTAGGGCCTTTTCGAATCTCTTGGATGAACTTAGCCATGATGGCAGAAGACTCAGCCTGAGCTAGAATTTCAACGGTTCCGTCGTCGTTATTCCAGACACGACCCGTAATGCCACCTAGTTCTAGAGCCAGACTATAGACACCCCAGCGAAAGCCCACTCCCTGGACGCGACCTTGGGCGATCATTTTAACCTTTTGCATACCAAACCTCCTTGATTGTGTTATAATATTTCTATGACTATTATAACCTCTAAAGCCAATTCTGTGGTGAAAAATACCAAGAAATTGCATCAAAAAAAATATCGAAAATCTTCTTATTTAATTGAGGGATGGCATTTGTTTGAAGAGGCTGTTCAGGCTGGTGCAAAGATTGAGAAAATTTTTGCTCTAGTAGAGTATGGAGATAAACTCGTAGATTATCCTCAGACAGTCTTTGTGGCTGAAGAAATCTTGCTTGATTTGGCAGATTCACAAACTCCTCAGGGCATTGTAGCCATTGTTCAAAAGGAAGAAGAGCAGTTGCCGGATTTGAGCCAAGGGAAATATCTTTTCTTGGAAGACGTGCAGGATCCTGGAAATGTTGGCACAATAATCCGAACGGCAGATGCAGCAGGTTTTTCTGGAGTCATCGTTTCAAGCAAGTCAGCAGATATATATAGCTTGAAGACTCTCCGATCCATGCAGGGAAGTCATTTTCATTTGCCGATTTATCGGATGCCTGTTGAAACATTTGTTGAAGAGGCTAAAAAGAATCACTTGCCCATTCTAGCCACCACCTTGTCTCAAAATTCTAAAGATTATCGTGAACTGGATCGGTTAGAGGATTTTGCCTTGGTTATGGGAAATGAAGGGCAGGGCATTAGTCCATTCATGACAGATCAGGCAGACCAACTGGTTCACATCAGCATGAAAGGGCAGGCAGAGAGTCTCAACGTCGCCATCGCGGCAGGGATACTCATGTTTTATTTGAGTTAAAATAGTTTATTTTTGTTATAATCAGTAAAAAGATTTCATAAGGAGAAAAAGATATGAATCAAACAATTATTCAAGAACATTCTGGTTTGAATCAATTTTATGCAAAAGTTTATGCTTTTGTAGGAATTGGGATTGCCTTATCTGCAATTGTTTCAGCCTTGATGTTAACAACCTTTCAAGATCTTCTTGTTCAGTTAATGATTAACGCCCGTATATGGCTAATCGTAACAGGAATTGTAGAAGTAGCTCTAGTGATTTTTGCGAGTGGTTTAGCGGTAAAGAATAGTCCAGCAACCTTTCCAATATTTCTGCTCTACTCAGCGATCAATGGTTTTTCATTAAGCTTCATTGTGTCGCTCTATCTTCCTGGGACAGTTTTGACAGCCTTTATCTCCAGTGCAGCCCTCTTCTTTGTGATGGCTATCGTAGGAGTAGTCATTAAAAAGGATTTGAGTGGAATCGGTCGTGCTTTGATTGCAGCCCTATTTGGTCTGATACTCGCCATGGTTGTCAATATTTTCTTAAATAGTGACCTAATGGATTACATTATTAGTATTGTTATGGTGCTTGTTTTTGCAGGTCTCATTGCTTGGGATAATCAAAAAATTCGTTATGTTTACGAAGAGTCAGATGGTCAGGTAGCTACAGGCTGGGCAATTTCTTTAGCACTTAGCCTCTACCTCGACTTTATCAACCTCTTTCTTAGCTTCCTACGTATCTTTGGAAGAGACGATTAATACTTTTAGAGCTCGAATGAGCTCTTTTTTAATTTTTACTTTCATTTTTATTAACAAAAAGGTATAATCTTTTTATTATTCAAAAGGAGGAACGTATGAAGAAAAGTTTTATCCATCAGCAAGAAGAGATTTCCTTTGTAAAAAATACCTTTACCCAATATTTAAAAGATAAGTTAGAAGTAGTAGAAGTGCAAGGACCAATCTTGAGTAAGGTTGGTGATGGTATGCAGGACAACCTTTCAGGGATTGAACATCCAGTTTCAGTTAAGGTTTTGCAGATTCCTAATGAAACCTATGAAGTGGTGCATTCACTTGCTAAGTGGAAACGCCATACCTTGGCTCGTTTTGGTTTTGGTGAAGGAGAAGGCCTCTTTGTTCACATGAAGGCTCTTCGTCCGGATGAAGATTCGCTAGATGCGACTCACTCGGTTTATGTAGACCAATGGGACTGGGAAAAAGTTATTCCAAATGGACAGCGGAATCTAGCCTACCTCAAGGAAACCGTTGAAAAGATTTATAAGGCCATTCGTTTAACAGAGCTGGCAGTCGAAGCCCGCTATGATATTGAGTCAATCTTGCCCAAACAGATTACCTTTATCCACACAGAAGAATTGGTAGAACGCTACCCAGACTTAACTCCAAAAGAACGTGAAAATGCTATCTGTAAGGAATTCGGGGCAGTCTTCTTGATTGGTATCGGTGGTGTATTGTCAGATGGAAAACCTCATGACGGACGTGCGCCGGACTATGATGACTGGACAACAGAATCTGAAAATGGCTACAAGGGTCTAAATGGAGATATCCTTGTTTGGAATGATAATTTGGGTGCAGCCTTTGAATTGTCTTCAATGGGGATTCGTGTCGATGAAGACACTCTTCGTCGTCAGGTAGCTATTACAGGAGATGAAGACCGCTTATCTCTTGAATGGCATAAGGCTCTCTTGAATGGACTCTTCCCATTGACAATCGGTGGAGGAATCGGGCAATCTCGTATGGCCATGTTCTTACTTCGTAAGAAGCACATCGGTGAAGTTCAAACCAGTGTTTGGCCACAAGAAGTCAGAGATACTTACGAGAATATTCTTTAATCAATCGAACCGAGAGGTTCGATTTTCTTATTTCATCAGAATTTGGTATAATATACCTTATGAAAATCGTATCAGGAATCTACGGAGGACGTCCTTTAAAGACCTTGGACGGGAAAACAACGAGGCCGACATCGGACAAGGTCCGCGGAGCTATTTTCAATATGATTGGCCCCTACTTTGAAGGAGGGCGTGTGCTAGATCTCTATGCTGGTAGTGGGGGGTTATCCATTGAAGCAGTTTCAAGAGGGATGTCGAGCGCTGTCCTAGTTGAGAAGGATCGCCGAGCACAGATTATTGTGGCAGAAAATATCCGGATGACCAAGGAGACCTCTAAATTTCAATTATTGAAAATGGAATCCAGTCGTGCATTAGAGCAAGTGGATGGTGTCTTTGATCTCATCTTTTTGGACCCTCCCTATGCCAAGGAGCAAATCGTATCCGACATTGAAAAAATGGCGGAGAGAAATCTTTTCTCAGAAGATGTCATGGTGGTCTGCGAGACCGATAAATCAGTAGAGCTTCCAGAAGAAATCGCCTGTTTGGGTATCTGGAAGGAAAAAATATATGGGATTAGTAAGGTGACGGTTTATGTCAGATAGAATTGGCCTATTCACAGGTTCTTTTGATCCAATGACAAATGGGCATATGGATCTCATTGAGCGTGCAAGTAAGCTCTTTGATAAATTGTATGTGGGAATTTTTTATAATCCACACAAAAATGGATTTTTACCGATAGAAAGTCGGCTAGAGACGGTTGAAAAAGCGGTGAGACACCTAAAAAATGTCCAGGTCATATCCTCTCATGATGAATTAGTCGTTGATGTTGCGAGAAAACTGGGTGTCCATGTTCTTGTTCGTGGTTTGCGTAACGCTGCGGATCTTCAGTATGAAGCCAGTTTTGATTTTTACAACCATCAATTAGCAGGAGAGATTGAGACAATCTATCTCCATAGTCGCCCAGAGCATGTTTACATCAGCTCTTCAGCTGTGAGAGAACTATTGAAGTTTGAACAAGATATTAGCAAGTATGTACCAAATGTAGTCTTGGAGGAGTTAAAGAATGAAGAAAAAAACTAGATGGCCCATATATTTAATCATCGGGCTCATTATCACTTTTATAGCTTTTACGGTACCACTTCCTTATTATATTGAGGTGCCAGGGACTTCAGAAGATATTCGAAAGGTTTTACAAGTCAATAACCAATCTGACCAAGAAGAAGGTTCTTACCAATTTGTGACGGTAGGAGTTAAACACGCCAGAATGGTGGACTTGGTTTATGCTTGGCTAACACCTTTTACGGATATTCGTAGTGCCAAAGAAATGACAGGTGGTTCTTCAGATGCAGAATTTATGCGAATCAACCAATTTTACATGGAAACTTCGCAAAATATGGCCAAATATCAAGGTCTGAAGGCGGCGGGCAAGGAAATAGAACTCAAATACCTGGGAGTCTATGTTTTGACCGTAACAGATAACTCAACCTTCAAGGGTATCCTCAATATTGCCGACACAGTAACAGCTGTCAATGATAAGACTTTTGAGAGTTCTAAGGAGATGGTCGACTACGTCAATTCTCAAACTCTAGGCGACAAGGTTAAGGTTACTTATCAAGAAGATGGGAAAGTCAAAACCGCTGAAGGAAAAATCATTACTCTGGAAAATGGGAAAAACGGTATTGGAATTGGGTTGATTGACCGCACAGAAGTGTCAAGTGATGTGCCAATCAAGTTTTCAACTGCTGGCATTGGTGGTCCGAGTGCTGGAATGATGTTTAGTTTATCCATCTATACGCAAATTGCAGATCCAACTCTTCGAAATGGACGTATCATTGCTGGTACAGGAAGTATCGACAGAGATGGAAATGTTGGTGATATTGGTGGAATTGACAAAAAGGTTGTTGCTGCTGCAAAAAAAGGAGCTACTGTGTTCTTTGCTCCTAACAATCCAGTAACTGAAGAAGCTAAAAAGGCCAATCCTAATGCTAAAAGCAATTATGACACGGCTGTAGAAGCTGCTGAAATGATTAAAACAGACATGAAGATTGTTCCTGTAAAAACACTTCAGGATGCAATTGATTACTTGAAAAACAACCCATAAAATATAGTGCAAGTCCATAGACTAGCGTAGAAAAAGAGAAGATGGTATAATAGGCAGATGATTCAATTGTTTTTTACCCTCAGTAGTCATATGTTTTTTGTCTACCTAGTTTTTCAACTTTTGAAAGATTTAGTCAAATGGGATCAAATTTTGAAGGTGACCAAGGACAATGCGAGGAAGGTACGACTTTTGGTAGTATTGTGTAGTATCGGTTTAGGATATCTAATCAGTTCTTTTTTCCTAAATCTCTACCAATTATGGCAAGAAGCTGTACGTGACCTGCTATAATTTATATGTTTCAGGGATTATAATAAGCAGATGTTTAGGTAGTTAACAAAAACATTGGGAGAATTAAATATAATGGATATTGTAATTTTATTGTTAATAACGCTATTAATTTATTTGTTGCCCCAAAATAAGGAATATCTAAGTGTTGAATCTACATCAGGGCTTAGAGGTTTCCTTGCTTTAGGTATCATATTTCATCATTTATCACCATTGGTTAAATCTGGCGAAGAATTTTCTAATTTTTCATATATGGGGACCTATATCGTTTCTATATTTTTCTTTTTATCTGCATACGGGTTGTATGTTCAAAACGAAAGTAGGGAAAATTATCTGGATAATTTTTTAGTAAAAAGACTCTCCAAAATTATAGTTCCATTTTTTATTATATCTTTGATTTATATATTTTATAGATTTGTAAATGGTCAATTAATAGATTTAAATTTTTTTATTAATTTATTTAAACAAGGAAGTACTATTATATATAATGGTTGGTTTGTCGACATTATAATTTTAATGTATATATTTTTTTATATATCGTTTAAGCTTTTTCAAAATAAGTTCTTATCAATTGTTCTCAATACAATATTTATAACCTGTTACATCTGCTTGGCTATAAAATTAGGTTATAATTTCTGGTGGTATAATAGCGCTCTTGCCTTCGCTATTGGCCTAATATGGGCTAAAAATCAAAATAAAATTGATAGAGTTTTAGAAAAATATTACTTTATCGTAATTATTTTAGTCACTGTGTTACTCTTTGTTTCACATAAATACGATATTTTACTTAAGTATTTACACTTAGAAGATAGTTATAGTTATGCACTAGCTGCTAATTTAGATAATATTATTTTTACAATCTATTTTATTATAGTTTTTTTGAAAAAAATAAATTTTTCAAATGTCTATTTAACTTTAATAGGTCGTATATCGTTTGAATTATATATGATACATGGATTAGTAATTTCTATGTTAGGAAAAATATTTGTATCATCTAGAGTAAACGATGTACTATTCACATTATTTGTGTTAATAGTTAGTCTGATTTTTGCTTGGATTATTAATAAAATAATTAATGTGATTATCCAAAAAGTAAGTCCATTATAAAATCAATAGTAAAGGAAAATATTTATGGAAAAAATTGTAGTTCGAGGTGGCGATAATCGCCTTGTCGGAAGTGTTACAATTGAGGGCGCGAAAAATGCAGTTTTGCCACTACTTGCGGCGACAATTTTAGCAAGCGAAGGAAAAACAGTTTTAAAAAATGTCCCTATCCTATCGGATGTCTTTACCATGAACCAAGTAGTTCGTGGATTAAATGCGAAAGTTAATTTTGATCAAGATGCACACATTGTTGAAGTGGATGCGACAGATGATATCACAGAAGAAGCTCCCTATAAGTATGTCAGCAAGATGCGTGCTTCTATTGTAGTCTTGGGTCCAATCCTGGCTAGGGTTGGTCACGCTAAAGTTTCGATGCCAGGTGGTTGTACGATCGGTAGTCGTCCGATTGACCTTCACCTTAAAGGTTTGGAAGCAATGGGGGCTAAGATTACCCAAACAGCTGGCTATATCGAAGCTAAGGCAGAACGCTTGCATGGAGCCCATATCTATATGGACTTTCCTAGTGTTGGGGCAACCCAAAACTTGATGATGGCTGCAACGCTAGCTGATGGTGTAACTGTTATCGAAAATGCTGCGCGTGAACCTGAAATTGTAGACTTGGCTGTCCTCTTGAATAAAATGGGAGCTAAGGTCAAAGGTGCGGGAACAGAGAGCATTACCATCACTGGTGTTAAAAACTTGCATGGTGCAACCCATAACGTTGTTCAAGACCGCATCGAAGCAGGGACATTCATGGTTGCTGCTGCAATGACAGGTGGAGATGTCCTGATTCAAGATGCTATCTGGGAACACAACCGTCCCTTGTTGGCGAAATTACAAGAAATGGGTGTTGAAGTCATCGACGAAGATGAAGGAATCCGCATCCGTTCTCAACGAGACAAACTAAAAGCAGTTCATGTCAAGACCTTACCACATCCAGGGTTTCCTACGGACATGCAGGCGCAGTTTACTGCTCTTATGACGGTTGCTCAAGGAGAATCAACTATGGTTGAGACAGTCTTTGAGAATCGTTTCCAACATCTAGAGGAAATGCGTCGCATGGGCTTGCATTCTGAGATTATCCGTGACACTGCTCGTATTGTTGGCGGGCAACCTCTCCAAGGGGCAGAAGTGCTGTCTACGGACCTTCGTGCCAGTGCAGCCTTGATATTGACAGGCTTAGTGGCCGAGGGTGAGACTGTTGTTGGAAAACTTGTCCATCTGGATAGAGGTTATTATCGTTTTCATGAAAAGTTAGCTCAGTTAGGAGCTAATATTGAACGGGTAAGTGTGGAAGCTGATGAAGATGAAGATGAATAAAGAAGTATCTTATGTGCTGCGTCGATTTCTTTTAGTCATCATTGTTTTACTTTTAGGTGTCTTAGCACTTGGAATTGGCTTGATGATTGGCTACGGTATCTTAGGCAAGGGCCAAGATCCATGGGCGATTTTAGCTCCAGAAAAGTGGCATAAGTTAATTGCGAAATTTACAGGGAAATAGGCTGGGTGACCAGCCTTTTTCTAGGAAGTGAAATGAAGGAGAAAGTATGAACAAAAAAACAAGGCAGGCCCTAATTGGCCTCTTGCTCTTTTTGCTCTTGTCAGCAGGAAGCTACTATATTAAACAAATGCAGTCTTCCAACACTGCACCACAAACACGAGTAAAACAAAAATCCCAGTCGCTTGATACTCCAAGTCAAGAATTGGCAGAGAGTGTACTGACTGATTCGGTCAAAAAACAAATTAAGGGTACTCTTGAGTGGAATGGAGCAGGTGCCTTTATCATAAATGGGAACAAAACGAACTTAGATGCAAAGGTTTCAAGTAAACCCTATGCTGATAACAAGACAAAAACTGTAGGTGGGGAGACAGTTCCAACTGTGGCTAACGCCCTCATGTCAAAAGCGACAAGACAGTACAAAGACCGTGAAGAAACCGGGAATGGTTCGACTTCTTGGACCCCAGCAGGATGGCATCAAGTCAAAAACCTAAAAGGGACTTATAATCACGCTGTAGATAGAGGACATTTATTGGGCTATGCCTTGATTGGTGGTTTAGATGGTTTTGATGCATCTACTAGCAATCCCAAAAACATCGCTGTACAAACAGCTTGGGCCAACCAAGCACGCGCAGAAGATTCGACTGGACAAAACTACTATGAAAGTTTAGTTCGAAAGGCTTTGGATCAAAATAAGCGCGTGCGTTACCGTGTCACATTGCTCTACGCTACAGAAGAAGATTTGGTTCCTTCTGCATCTCAGATTGAAGCCAAATCATCTGATGGTGAATTGGAGTTTAACGTCGTAGTTCCTAACGTTCAAAAGGGAATTCAGTTAGATTACCGAACAGGAAAAGTAACTGTTACAAAGAACTAATAGATAGTCGGTCCCTTATTGTTTCGGTAGGGGATTTACTATAGAAATCACAATTTAATGTGTAGAAGTTGAAAAATATGGTATAATAGTCACAATTATACTTTTTAGGAGAAGGAAAATGGAAGACCCGAGCAGTCAGGATTTGTTACTGCAATTTGTATTATTAGTTGTTTTGACCTTTTTAAATGCTTTTTTCTCTGCTACAGAGATGGCTATGGTTTCTCTTAGTCGCTCACGTGTTGAACAAAAGGCTGAAGAGGGAGATAAACGCTATATCCGTTTGCTAAAGGTACTTGAAAAACCCAATCACTTTTTATCAACCATTCAAGTTGGTATTACTTTAATTACAATCTTGTCAGGGGCTAAACTAGCAGACTCTCTAGGACAATTGATAGCCTCATGGATGGGAAATAGCGAAACTGCGTATGCAGTAGCTTCTTTCTTATCACTTGCTTTTTTGACATATATTTCAATCGTTTTTGGCGAACTTTATCCTAAACGCATTGCTCTAAATCTTAAGGATGCCTTGGCAATCCGAACGGTACCATTTATTATTGCTATCGGTAAGATTGTGAGTCCCTTTGTTTGGTTGCTATCTGCATCAACCAATCTTTTGAGCCGTTTGACGCCGATGACATTTGACGATGCAGACGAAAAAATGACTCGTGATGAGATTGAGTACATGCTGACTAAAAGCGAAGAAACTTTGGATGCTGATGAAATCGAGATGTTGCAGGGGATTTTCTCACTGGATGAGCTTATGGCGCGTGAAGTCATGGTTCCTCGAACAGATGCCTTTATGGTAGATATCCAAGATGACACTCAGACCATTATCGAAAGTATCTTAAAACAAAACTTTTCTCGAATTCCTGTTTATGACGGCGATAAGGACAATGTCATTGGTTTGATTCATACAAAGAATCTGCTAAAAGCAGGGTTTACCGATGGTTTTGATAATATTGTATTGAGAAAGATATTACAGGAACCTCTATTTGTACCTGAAACCATTTTTGTGGACGATTTGTTAAAAGAACTGAGAAATTCACAAAGACAGATGGCTATTCTTCTTGATGAATACGGAGGAATGGCTGGTTTGGTAACACTTGAGGATCTCCTTGAAGAGATTGTTGGTGAGATTGATGATGAAACTGACCGTGCTGAAGTCTATGTTCATACTATCGGCGAGGACACTCATATTGTCCAAGGGACAATGAATTTGAACGATTTCAATGATTATTTTGATGTCGAGCTTGAAAGTGACAATGTAGATACCATTGCTGGTTATTATTTGACAGGTGTGGGAACTATTCCAACATCAGAAAAACTCAGTTATGAGTTAGATAGTGGCAACAAGCATATCACCTTGACAAATGACAAGGTCAAAAATGGTCGTGTCACCAAGCTTAAGGTTCAAATTCAAGAACTTGAATCAGAAGAAGAAACCGAATAAAACAAAAGCTTTATCAGAGAAAACTGATAAAGCTTTTTAAGTGCAAAAAAGAAAAGACTCCATTAGGAGTCTTCGTTTATATAGAGGCGGTAGACGGATTTGAACCGACGATCAAGCTTTTGCAGAGCCGTGCCTTACCACTTGGCTATACCGCCTTAACTTTTATTATTATACCTTGAAAATTGTTTCTCGTCAATAGTTTTCTTTTCTGAAAACATAAGATTCAAATGTTTAAAAAAACATGCGACAAAATATTCTGAAAATTCGTTTACTTTTTAAAAAAACTGTGGTATAATCTTCAATATCCACAATTTAAAACGAGGAGTTTATAAATATGAAAAAAAGTCGGATTCTTGCAGTAGCAGGTGTTGCCTTGCTTGCTACAGGTGTTCTTGCAGCTTGCGGTTCTTCAAAAACTTCTAATACTGAAGCGCCAAAAGCATATGGTTATGTATACACTGCTGATCCAGAAACATTGGACTACCTTATCTCTGGTAAACAAAGTACTAAAGTTGTCACTTCAAATGGTATTGATGGACTCTTTACAAATGACCAATATGGCAACTTGACTCCAGCATTAGCTGAAGACTGGTCAGTGTCTAAAGATGGATTGACATACACTTATAAGATTCGTAAAGGTGTAAAATGGCTCACATCTGATGGTGAAGAATATGCAGAAGTAACTGCTAATGACTTTGTTACAGGTTTGAAACACGCAGCTGATAAGAAATCAGAAGCATTGTATCTTGCCCAAGATTCTGTAAAAGGTTTGGCAGATTATGTGGCTGGAAACTCAACTGACTTTTCAACTGTTGGTGTAAAAGCTGTTGATGATTACACTCTTCAATACACTTTGAATAAACCAGAGCCATACTGGAACTCTAAAATGTCTTACGCAATCTTCTGGCCTTTGAATGCAGAGTTTGAAAAATCAAAAGGCTCTGACTTTGGTAAGTCTACAGATCCAACATCATTGCTTTACAATGGACCTTTCTTGCTTAAAGGGTTGACGGCTAAGTCTTCTGTTGAGTTTGTGAAGAATGAGCAATATTGGGATAAAGATAATGTTCATTTAGATACTGTAACGCTTGCATTCTATGATGGTTCAGACCAAGAATCAATCGAACGTAACTTTACAAGTGGAGCATACAGTTACGCCCGACTCTTCCCAACAAGTTCAAATTATTCTAAAATCGCAGAAACATACAAAGACAATATTTACTATACTCCACAAGGAGCTGGTATTGCTGGTTTGGGTGTTAATATTGACCGTCAAAGCTATAAATATACATCAAAAACAACTGATGATGAAAAGACTTCTACTAAGAAAGCCCTTCTTAACAAAGACTTCCGTCAAGCTTTGAACTTTGCATTTGACCGTACAGCATACTCTGCTCAGATCAATGGTGAAGATGGAGCAGCCCTTGCTGTTCGTAATCTATTTGTAAAACCAGACTTTGTTTCTGCAGGTGAAAAAACATTTGGTGACTTGGTCACTGAGAAAGTTGTTTCTTACGGAGATGAGTGGAAAGATGTAAACTTTGCGGATGGCCAAGATGGTCTTTACAATGCTGATAAAGCGAAAGCAGAATTTGCTAAAGCTAAGAAGACTTTGGAAGCAGATGGCGTGAAATTCCCAATTCATTTGGATATTCCAGTTGACCAAACTGCTAAGAGCTACATTGCGCGTATTCAGTCCTTCAAACAATCTGTTGAAAAAGTTCTTGGTGAAGAAAATGTAGTCATCGATATTCAACAAGTAACAAAAGATGAATTATTTAACATCACTTACTATGCTCCGAATGCAGCTGCTGAAGACTGGGATCTTTCAGGTGCTGTTGGATGGAACCCAGACTATCAAGACCCATCAACTTACCTTGATATCTTGCAAACAAGTAACAGCGAGCAAACAAAGACTTACATGGGTTATGACAATCCATCAAATCCAGCAGTTGCCCAAGTTGGTTTGAAGGACTACGACAAGTTGCTTGAAGAAGCTGGTAATGAAACAAGTGATCTTAACAAACGTTATGAGAAATATGCAGCAGCTCAAGCTTGGTTGACAGATAGCTCACTCTTCCTTCCAGCTATGTCATCTTCAGGAGCAGCACCAGTTATTTCTCGTGTAGTGCCATTCTCAGCCTCTTACACTCAATCTGGTGATAAAGGTTCAGATGTTTACTTCAAATATCTTAAATTGCAAGCTAACACTGTAACTGCTAAAGAGTACAAAGAAGCTCGTGAAAAATGGCTCAAAGAAAAAGCTGAATCAAATGAAAAAGCTCAAAAAGAATTAGCGAGCCACGTGAAATAAATAATGCTCATCAGAACTTTCTCTCCAAAAGGAGAAGGTTCTTTTGGGATTTTAAAGGAAATAATATGAAAAAATATGTTTTTATGCGTATCTTGCGGTCGTTAGTTTCTATCTTTTTAGTAACGACCTTGATTTACACAATCATCTATACGATGGTTCCACGGAAGTTGATCTTCAAACAAGATACTAACTACAATAAAATTGCAACCACAGCTGATAAACGTGATAACTATGAAAATACCGTTTTTGAGCGTATGGGGTATATCGAATATTACGATACGAAAGAGTTGCAGGAAAAAGCTAGTAGCATTGACCCTTCTGTAACCGTTGATGCAAACGATACAAATAAAGCTATCTACGAAAAATATATCCAACAACTTGGTAACGGTTGGACTTTGGGTGTATTCACAGAGAGCGGACAATTCTATGCTACTCGTGAAATCCCTATTTTCGAGCGTGTGTTCAAATTCTATGCAAACTTGCTTGAAATTGACCATACAAACAAGATTCAAGACCCGGAAAATCCTAATTTAGAGCGTTATTTGCGATTTGAAAATGATCCGGCTATTGGATGGTCTCTAGTAGGTTCAGGGACTAAACATAAATACCTCTTGTACTTCAACAGTCAATTCCCATTTGTTCACCAAAACTTTGTCAACTTGAACTTAGGAGATTCTTACCCAACTTATGCCAATACTCCTGTTCTTCAAGTTATCACACAAGGTCAAGGACAAACCAAGACTTCAGAAGTTCAATTCCCAACAGGTAAGAAAACTTCATCAGTTAATATCTACTCAAGAACCTATAAATCTCCAAGTCAAGCAGATGCACGTGAAGTAGCAAACTATGGTAAGGATGATCCTTATACAGCTACTGAAAGCAATTATCAGTATCCTTCAATGATTGCAAGTTCTGCTATCACTGGTTTGATTGGTCTTTCGATTTCATACGCGATTGCAATTCCTCTTGGTTCAGCAATGGCTCGTTTCAAAAACACTTGGATTGATAGTTTCGCTACAGGGACTCTAACTTTCTTGTTGGCACTTCCAACGATTGCCTTAGTTTATATTATTCGTTTGATTGGTTCTTCAATTGGCTTCCCAGACTCATTCCCAATCTTGGGTGCCGGTGATTGGCGTTCTTATGTCCTTCCTGCCGTGATTCTGGGCTTGTTAGGAGCACCTACTATGGCAATTTGGATTCGCCGTTATATGATTGACTTGCAATCACAAGATTTCGTTCGTTTTGCTCGTGCAAAAGGTTTGTCTGAGAAAGAGATTTCTGATAAGCATATCTTTAAAAATGCTATGGTACCACTTGTTTCTGGTATTCCAGGTGCTATCATTGGTGTTATTGGTGGAGCAACTCTTACAGAAACAGTCTTCGCCTTCCCAGGTATGGGTAAAATGTTGATCGACTCTGTAAAGGCTTCAAACAATAATATGGTCGTTGGTCTCGTCTTTATCTTCACTTGCGTCTCAATCTTCTCAAACCTTATTGGTGATATTTGGATGACGATTATTGACCCACGTATTAAATTGACAGAGAAAGGAGGCAAATAATGTCTACAATTAGTAATGAAAAATTTCAGTTTGTAAAACGTGATGATTATGCCTCTGAAGCAATTGATGCTCCTGCCTATTCATACTGGGGTTCTGTCTTTAGACAGTTTTTGAAGAAAAAATCAACAGTCATCATGCTCGGTATCTTGATTGCCATTGTTTTGATGAGTTTCATTTACCCAATGTTCTCTGATTTTGACTTTAATGATGTAAGTAAGGTAAACGATTTTAGCGCTCGTTACATTAAGCCAAATGCTGAGCATTGGTTCGGAACAGACAGTAATGGTAAATCTCTCTTTGATGGTGTCTGGTTTGGAGCTCGTAACTCTATCCTGATTTCGGTTATTGCTACCTTTGTTAACCTTTTTATCGGTGTTGTCATCGGTGGAATTTGGGGGATCTCAAAATCAGTTGACCGTATCATGATGGAAGTCTACAACGTTATCAACAATATTCCATCACTTTTGATCGTTATTGTTTTGACTTACTCTATCGGGGCAGGGTTCTGGAACTTGATCTTTGCCATGAGTGTAACTACTTGGATTAGTGTTGCCCATTCAATTCGTATCCAAATGTTACGTTACCGTGATTTAGAGTATAACCTTGCTTCACGAACTTTGGGAACACCAAGTTACAAAATTATTGTAAAAAACATTATGCCACAATTGGTATCTGTTATTGTTACGAGTACGTCGCAAATGCTCCCAGCCTTTATCTCATATGAAGCTTTCCTTTCATTCTTTGGACTCGGATTGCCGATTACAGTTCCTAGCTTGGGGCGTTTGATTTCAGATTATTCTCAAAACGTAACAACCAATGCATACCTCTTCTGGATTCCATTGACTACATTGGTCTTGGTATCCTTGTCACTGTTCGTTGTTGGTCAAAACCTAGCAGATGCTAGTGATCCACGTACACATAGATAGGAGTAGACATGATAAAAGGAAAAAATGTAATTTTGACTGCTCAAGATATTGTCGTGGAATTTGACGTTCGTGACAAAATTTTGACCGCTATTCGCGGAGTTTCTCTTGAGTTGATTGAAGGAGAAGTTCTTGCCTTGGTTGGAGAATCTGGTTCGGGTAAATCAGTTTTGACAAAAACTTTTACAGGAATGTTAGAAGAAAACGGGCGTATCGCTCAGGGGAGCATCGATTACCGTGGACTAGATCTAACAGCACTTTCGTCTCACAAAGATTGGGAACAAATTCGTGGGGCAAAGATTGCAACGATTTTCCAGGATCCGATGACCAGTCTTGATCCAATTAAAACAATCGGAAGCCAAATTACTGAGGTTATCATTAAACACCAAGGGAAAACAGCAAAAGAAGCAAAAGAAATGGCTATTGACTACATGAATAAGGTTGGTATTCCTGATGCTGAAAAGCGTTTTGAGGAGTATCCATTCCAATATTCTGGAGGGATGCGTCAACGTATCGTTATCGCTATTGCTCTTGCATGTCGCCCAGATGTTTTGATCTGTGATGAGCCAACTACGGCCCTTGATGTTACCATTCAAGCTCAGATTATTGACTTGCTTAAGTCTCTTCAAAATGAATATCACTTTACAACAATCTTTATCACACACGACCTTGGTGTGGTAGCAAGTATTGCA
This sequence comes from Streptococcus infantis ATCC 700779, assembly GCF_000187465.1. Taxonomy (GTDB): domain Bacteria; phylum Bacillota; class Bacilli; order Lactobacillales; family Streptococcaceae; genus Streptococcus; species Streptococcus infantis. Next base: position 124,498 of record NZ_GL732439.1, read on the forward strand.
GAGAAAGTTGCGGTTATGTATGCTGGTGAGATTGTTGAGTACGGTACTGTTGAGGAAATCTTCTACGATCCACGTCATCCCTATACTTGGAGCCTACTATCAAGTTTGCCACAGTTAGCTGATGATAAAGGAGAACTATATTCAATTCCAGGTACTCCTCCGTCACTATATACAGAATTAAAAGGTGATGCATTTGCTCTTCGTTCAGATTACGCAATGAAGATCGATTTTGAAGAAAAAGCACCTCAATTTGCTGTGTCAGATACTCATTGGGCTAAAACTTGGTTGCTTGATGAACAAGCTCCAAAAGTTGAAAAACCAGCAGTAATTTCAAATTTACATGACAAGATTCGTGAGAGAATGGGTCTTGTTCATCTAGAAAACTAGGAGGAAGGAAATGTCTGAAAAATTAGTAGAAATTAAAGACTTAGAGATTTCCTTCGGTGAAGGAAGCAAAAAGTTTGTAGCCGTTAAAAATGCTAACTTCTTTATCAACAAAGGTGAAACTTTCTCTCTAGTTGGTGAATCAGGTAGTGGTAAAACAACGATTGGTCGTGCAATTATCGGTTTGAATAATACCAGTAAAGGGGATATCCTCTTCGAAGGTAAAAAGATCAACGGTAAAAAATCACGAGCTCAAGAAGCTGAAGTAATCCGTCGTATTCAAATGATTTTCCAAGACCCTGCTGCTAGTTTGAATGAGCGTGCAACGGTTGACTATATCATTTCTGAAGGTCTTTATAATTTCCATCTATTTAAGGATGAGGAAGAAAGACAAGAGAAAGTTAAAAAGATCATTAGTGAAGTTGGACTTTTGGCTGAACATTTGACACGTTATCCTCATGAGTTTTCAGGTGGACAACGTCAACGTATTGGTATCGCTCGTGCCTTGGTTATGCAACCTGACTTTGTAATCGCAGATGAGCCGATTTCAGCCTTGGACGTTTCAGTTCGTGCCCAAGTTTTGAACTTGCTCAAGAAATTCCAGAAGGAATTGGGCTTGACCTATCTCTTTATCGCCCACGATTTGTCAGTAGTTCGTTTTATCTCTGATCGTATCGCGGTAATTTATAAGGGTGTCATTGTTGAAGTGGCTGAAACTGAAGAATTGTTTAACAATCCAGTTCATCCATACACACAAGCACTTTTATCAGCTGTGCCGATTCCAGACCCAATCTTGGAACGTAAGAAAGTTTTGAAAGTCTATGATCCAGACCAACATGACTACGAAACTGATAAACCGTCTATGGTTGAAATTCGTCCAGGTCATTACGTTTGGGCTAACCAAGAAGAATTGGAACGCTATAAAAAAGAAATGAAATAATCACTAAAGTTTTATAATCTAGCTAGAAGGCTTCTAGAAAGATTATGAAACTTTTTTATTTTGCAGATAAAAACTTGATAATCTATATAAATTTGATATACTGAATACAATAATAACTAATCTGTTAGAAATGACATGAACTAGGGGAGAATCACATGGACAACCAACCAAATTTTTTTACAGGAATGGCTAGAATTATTGGGACATGCCTCTGGGTAAAAGGAATGGAAGTACTGACTGAGAAGAAGGAATCTGAGCCAAAAGCCTTAGAGGTTGTTAAATTTCTTGCGGCTTATAAAATGATATCTGCTCTGCCTTGGATTGCGGGACTTCCTAGAAAGGAAGATAAAAAATGAAATTTATTTGGGATATTTTATTTTATATCCTAGTCAAGCCACTGATTACGATTGTAGAATTCATTTGGTATCACATTTGTTTATTTTTTTATGAACTCCTTTTGAATTTGTTATATTCGATTTATAACTGGATTTATAACTGGCTTTTTAGTTTATTTTAAAAGACTCTGAAAGAAATCAAAAGGATGAGTAATTTACTCATCCTTTTTCTATTTATCTAAATCTTTATAGATTTATTGGGATCACTATTTTTTACCTTTAAGCAAGAAAGCTGCAGTTAAAGCTAAGCTGAGACTTGCCATGAAGAGGAGTGGGCTGGCCTCTTCTCCAGTGGCAGGAAGTTGTTTGTCATTTGTAGAATTTTCACCATTGAGCTGTTTTTTATTGGCTAATGGACTAGCTTCTTCGATTTGACTTGAGCTTGGTTGTTGGACTTCTGTTTCAGTCTTGTAGACGATAGCATAAGTAGTCAAATCAATGGTGAGAAACTCAAGCATGCCATCACGAATTGTGAAATCTTGCGCTTTCAAGTCTTTTTCTGAACTGAAGCGATAGAATTCTTTGACTGTGCCAGAAATTGGTAATCGAACGAGGACAGCACCTTTTGCTTGGATTAGTTGACCATTTTCATTCTTGAGTTGAATGTCGTAGGCATCATATTTCTTGCCCAAGAGTTCTTGCTTGTCTACTTTCTGGATTTCAAGATAATTTGCTTCACCTAGCTCATTTGCTCCACTGATGACTTGAACTCCGGTAGTCTGGTCTTTTAAGACTTTGAGTTTAAACTCAGGAAGAGAGATGATAGGAGCCGCTTGATCGCTCGCAGTACCAATAGGGCCAGTGTATTCAGGAATATCCACGATAGGCGCCGCTTGGTCGCTCGTAGTACCGATAGGGCCAGTGTATTCAGGGATATCTACAATAGGCGCCGCTTGGTCGCTCGCAGTACCGATAGGTCCATTGTACTCAGGGATATCTACAATAGGAGCCGCTTGTTCCCCTGCAGTACCGATAGGCTCAGTGTACTCAGGAATATCTACGACAGGCGCTTCCTGTTCTCCCGCAGTACCGATAGGCTCAGTGTACTCAGGAATATCCACGATAGGAGCCGGTTGGTCTCCCGCAGTACCGATAGGCTCAGTATACTCAGGAATATCTACAGTAGGCGCTTCCTGTTCTCCCGCAGTACCGATAGGCTCAGTGTACTTAGGAATATCCACAATAGGCGCTTCCTGTTCTCCCGCAGTACCAATTGGGTCAGTATATTCAGGAATGGTTACTACTGGAGCAGGCTCGTCCCCTTTGCTTGTAACAACTGGATCTTCTACAGGTGCAGTTTTTCCTTTTGGAAAGACTGTTACAATAGTACTGCTTCGTGTTTCTCCTAGGATAGCATAAGCTTCTATTGGATTGCCAGTTTTACGTTCCGTGGTTTCAGGAATGTCGATTTCTACCTTGTTATCCTTTATGCTTAATACTGTTTGCTCGCCAGAAGTGACAAGATGATTTTCATCGACTTTTCTTAGGAGTAGGGGATCTGTAACACCAGGGAATGTCACAGCAACAGCATCCCAGTTACCAGTTGGTAAAGTTAGGGTAACTGTCTTATCTTCTACCTTTATAGGTTCGAGGATTGGTGTATCTAATGATACTGATGGAGCTTTTAGAATATCGAATGAATCAAGGGAGATTTTCTTTCTACCGTCTGGAGAATCTGGGTCCACTTTCAAAGTTAGGACATGGTCGCCATCTGCTAGATTAGTAAACTCTCCAATCAATGCTCCTTTTTCGGTAGCTCCGGCAGTGTAGAAGTCAAGGCTTGGCATTTCTTTTCCATCGAGAGTCACAAGTGCCTTACCAAGGGCAGATGTTTTCAGTCCATAGATACGTATACCTGTACCAGAGAATGGAATTCTTGCAGTTGCTTCAGGAGCAAGACTATCGTCTGCATTGATATCTGCATATTTCTCTGTAGAAGCATAGAGTTCCGCATCAGTCCAGTCTTTAAATGCTGAACCGTATTGGATACGAGAATCACGATCATCTATCTTCTCAACTGTTTCTCCTTGACCTGGGAAGACCTTGAAGTAGTCTAAGGAAATTTTTGAGCGTTCACTTCCACGTCCTTTATGTTCTCGTTTAACAGTGATGGTCATGAGGTGAGGACCTGAAGAAAGATTTGTATAACGACCGATTAGGACACCCTTTTCAGTAGCTCCAGCCGTATAGAAATCAAGCTCACCAACAGATTTGCCATCAATTGTAACCTCAGCAAGTCCTAATTGAGAAGACTTGAGTCCGTAAATTTCAATACCAGGTCCATTGAAAGGAATGGTTGCTGTTGCATCCTTATCGGAATAATTCCCATTTGAGATATCGGCGTATTTTTCTGTTCCGCCAAAGAGTTCCGAGTCAGACCAGTCTCCAAAGGCAGCACCATACTGAATGCGAGAGTCACGATCGTCCATGAGCTCACTAAAGGCAGAGATTGAAGCAGTATCTGAAACAGGTGTTGAGCGGTCTCCTAGCATAGCCTTAACGGTATAAGTATAGGCATGGCTTGAATCAATAGAACGGTCGATAAAGCGAGTTTGGTTGGTTGTAAACTCACGGACAGTAGAAGTTTGACCAGTTTCACCTCTACTTTCCCGATGGATGACATAATGAGTCGCCCCTTCAACTGTATTGAAGTTGAGTTCAGCAGTCGTTGAATCTTTTCGTTGGGCAGTCAGACGAGTAATACGACCAGGGAAGTTTTCAAAGGTAATGACATCGCCCTTTTGTGTCGTAAGTTGAATACGGTTGTCTTTGATGCGGGTAGCTTGTACTTCCTTACCGTTTACCTTGACAAGGCTAGCTTCGATATTTGGATAGTCTACGACTAAGTCTCCACCCACATTAGAAAGGAAGGATAGCGTTTCAAGATTCTTTTCTTTCCATTTCATGCTAACTTCAAAGTTACCACGAGCGACTAGACCTGAGACTTGACCATCTTTCCATGCATCTGGAAGGGCTGGTAATGGGGCAATGTAGCCGGTGTGAGACTGAAGGAGCATTTCTGCCATTCCACTGGTTGCACCAAAGTTCCCATCAATTTGGAAAGGCGCGTGCGTATCCCAGAGGTTTTCTAGAGTTGAGGATTTGAGTTGTTCTGCCAATAAACGATGGGCACGATTTCCATCTAGGAGACGAGCCCAGAGGTTGATTTTATTAGCCTTAGACCAACCGGTACCACCATCTCCACGATGGTTTAGGGTTGCGCGTGCTGCTTCCAGATATTCAGGCTGATCTTTGCCAAATAAGGTTCCTGGGAAGAGCCCAACCAGATGAGAAACGTGACGGTGATGGTTTTCAATTCCTTCATTAGTGAATCGAGGACTGTCTTCCTCATACCATTCCTTGATTCGGCCATCTTGGTTGATATGAAGTGGTTTGAGCTTGTCAAATTTAGCCTTCACTTCTGTCACCAAGTCTTGATCGACCTTCAGGTGATTGGCTGCTTCCATATAGTCGTGGAAGAGTTGCCAAACTAGAGATTGGTCAAAGGTATTTCCAATCGTGATAGTTCCATGCTCTGGTGAGTATGATGGAGAAGAAACCCAACGGTCACTAGATTTGTCGTAGTGCAAGAAGGAATTCCAGAACTTGGCTGTTTCCTTGAGCATTGGATAAATCTTTTCTTTGAGATAGGTTTCATCCTTGGTGAATTTGTAGTAGTCATAGACGTTCTGCATCATCCAAGCATTGGCAGCAGGAGACCAACCCCAGTAATAATTCCAACCTGGAGTTGTCCAGCCAAATGGTGTCGCTTGAGTATGAACCAACCAACCGTTTTCTTGGCCTTCTTTGGATTCGATACCTGCATATTCTTTAGCAGCGATACGACCATAGTAGCGCATGTCATCAATATAATTAACCATTGGCTTAGCCGTTTCTGCAAGATTGTTCATGTAGGCAGGCCAATAGTTCATTTGTAGATTGACATTGAGGTGGTAATCTGAGTTCCAAGGTGGATTGTCTACAGCATTCCAGACTCCCTGCAAGTTTGCAGGAAGGGCATCTGTCCGGTCACGAGACGAACTGATGAGGAGGTAACGTCCGTATTGGAAGAAGAGCTCTTCTAGTTTTTGCCCTTTTTCAGGGTTGTAGGTATGCAGAGCTTCTTTTGTAGTTTGGCTAGACTTGCTACCGCCAAAATTTAATTGTACTCGATTGAAGAGACTTTGATAGTCTTTGACATGATCTTCCTTGAGTTTCTCGTAGCCCTTGGCCTTTGCAGTCTCTACGATATTTTTGACCGTTTTTTCTAGATCAATGTCTTTACGATAATTGGTTTTTGGATTTTGAGCAAAGTTGGTCTTGGCACTGAGTAAAAGGGTCGCATAGCTGGCTCCGGTGACAGTCAAATAGCCATCTTGTGCAGTGACTTGTCCGTCTGTCTTGATTCCGAGATAGGAAGCAAATTTCAGACCATTGTCTTTGACAGTTCCTTTGAGCAAAATACCATTAGAATCAGTCGTAACTGCTCCTTGTTTATAATTCGAATATTCCCAGGAGTAGTCGCCATTCGCAATCAAATCTTCAGTCAAGCTATTCCAAAGTGTAAAATCAAGGGTCTTATCACCTTTTTTACTCAAGTGGGTCACAGTAACATCGTCAGGATAGCTAGAGAAAGTTTCGCGCTTAAAGTTTGTACCGTCTTGGGTATAAGAAGTGGTCGAGATGGCCTCAGAAATATCTAAGCCACGATGATAGTCGGTAACATTCTCCAGGCCTTTCTTTTGGTTGTTAAAGACCATAAAGATATCACCAAAAGATAAGTAACGACCATACTGAGCATTGTTTGGTCCGACTAGGTTGCGCTCCGCTAATTGTTTTGCTTTTTGGCGGTTTCCTTCTTCTAATGCCTTACGAATTTCTGCTAAGACCTTATAGCGGTCTTGATAGTTCCCTCCATTGTAATCGGTGCTATCCGGTTGCGGTCCACCAGACCAGAGAGTTTTTTCATTGTATTGGATTCTTTCTTCACCGATGAGCCCAAAAACTTTTGCCCCCATTTCTCCATTTCCGACTGGCAGGGCTTGTTTTTCCCAGCCGTCATAAGAAGGAGCAGTTGGTTGGTCGTAATGAAGTTGATAGTTTTCTTGCTTAGTCATAGGAAGTTCTGGTTTTTCACTCTCCTTATTTTCAGAAGGTTCAACTACAGCCTTAGTCTCTGATTGATGATGTATTTGAGGTGTTTCTTTTTCAGGTTTTACCTCTTTGTCAGCTAATTCAGTAGAAGTTTGATTTTCTGTGCTTGGTTGATTTTCCTTATCCTTTTGAGTAGGTCCCTCTACTTTTGTATTCACTTGAACCGTAGTCTCACTGACACTTGCTTGATTTTCTTTCACTTCGATGCCATCGGCAGCTACATTCTGCGTCGCTAGAAAAACAGCTCCCAGTAAAACAGAAGCAGTTCCAACGGTCAATTTTCGGATGCTATACTTACAGGATTTTTCCCAATAGCTCTTCTCCATAAAAACTCCTTTCTCAAATCTGTAAGCGCATACATTTTTGTGTAAAAAAAATAAGCCTTGCAGAAAGATGTTTCCTTTGTTTTGTATAATCTTAATATAGCAAATAAATCGATTCAATGCAAGGTTTTTTAGGAAAAACAGAATTATTTTACCAAATTTTAGTTCTTTTTTTAATTTTATTGAATTAAAAAAGATTAGAGCAGAAAAAGAATCTGAGTAATGCCCTACCCTTTTGAAAGCGTAAATCAAACTAGTCAGGCGTGGGACTTTATGGTATAATATAGAAGATTCAAAAAGAAACAGGAGAAATATTATGGACCTTATTTTAGCAATTGTCTTGATTGTTTTAGCTTTTCTAGGTGGAGCTCTTGGAGGAATGTACTTGGTGCGCAAGCAAATTGAAAAAGAATTTGCGGATAACCCACGTTTGAACGCAGAAGCAGTTCGTACTCTGTTGAGTGCAAATGGTCAAAAACCAAGCGAAGCTAAGGTACAACAAGTGTACCACCAAATCATTCGCCAACAAAAAGCAGCCCTTGCTAACAATAAAAAGAAATAAATAGGAAAAGTCTGGGATGAAAATTCCAGACTTCTCACTATGTTCAACTGATATTTAAGGATAAGACTTTTTCCTTGCATTCTATTGATATTTGATTATGATTAAGAGGGAGATAGTCTGGAGTTTACCAGTCTGTCAGAAATTTCAGCGAGAAATGTAATGATAATGAACTATCAATCAGAAAAATAAGACTAGAAAGAAGACTGTATGGATAATCGACCAATTGGTTTTTTGGATTCGGGCGTTGGAGGCTTGACCGTTGTACGTGAGCTCATGCGCCAGCTTCCCCATGAAGAAATCGTCTATATTGGAGATTCGGCACGGGCACCTTACGGGCCTCGTCCTGCTGAGCAAATTCGTGAATATACTTGGCAGTTGGTCAACTTTCTTTTGACTAAGGATGTCAAGATGATTGTCATCGCTTGTAATACTGCAACAGCAGTTGTTTGGGAAGAAATTAAATCCAAACTCGATATTCCTGTTCTTGGGGTGATTTTACCGGGCGCTTCAGCTGCTATCAAAACTAGTCAGGGTGGGAGAATCGGTGTGATTGGAACACCGATGACAGTACAATCAGATATCTATCGTCAAAAAATTCATGACCTAGATCCAAATTTGCAAGTTGAAAGTTTGGCCTGCCCTAAGTTTGCTCCCTTGGTTGAATCTGGGGCCCTTTCAACCAGTGTGACCAAGAAAGTAGTCTATGAAACCCTACGTCCTTTAGTCGGAAAAGTGGACAGTTTGATTCTGGGTTGTACTCATTATCCGCTCCTCAGACCCATTATCCAAAATGTGATGGGACCAGAGGTGAAACTGATTGATAGTGGAGCAGAGTGTGTGCGGGATATCTCCGTCTTACTCAATTATTTCGAGATTAATCGTGGCCGCGATGCAGGGCCTCTACAACACCGTTTTTATACGACTGCAAATAGCCATAGTTTTGCTCAGATTGGAGCGGAATGGCTAGAAAAAGAGATTCATGTGGAGCATGTAACATTATGACAAACAAAATTTATGAATACAAGGATGATCAGGACTGGTATGTAGGTGTCTGGGACGTCTACGGTGGAATCTATAGCCTCATAAAAGATCCTCTTGATCTCGAATTTATGGATTTGGCTCGCATCTTCCGTGATGAGGAAAATGGTTTTCCAATCACGATTACGGTCATGCGCTGGTCTTCCAACTTCCGCTTGCTATCTTTTATCGTTGAGATTTTAAATGCAGAAGCCGGTCGAAACTTGGAAGTCATTCAACGCCAAGGTGCCTTGCTCTTAGTTGAAAATGGACAACTCTTGCATGTGGAATTACCTAAAGAAGGAGTAGATGTTGAAGCCTTCTTTGAAACTAGCAAAGTCAGAGAAACCTTGTTGATAGCGACTCGTAATGAAGGGAAGACCAAGGAATTTCGTGCTATCTTTGATAAACTTGGATATGATGTGGAGAATCTCAATGATTACCCAGATCTGCCTGAAGTTGCTGAAACTGGTATGACCTTTGAAGAAAATGCTCGCCTTAAGGCAGAAACCATCTCCAAATTGACAGGCAAGATGGTTCTGGCGGATGATTCAGGTCTTAAAGTCGATGTCCTCGGTGGACTGCCAGGCGTTTGGTCAGCTCGATTTGCAGGAGTGGGAGCCACTGACCAGGAAAACAATGCTAAACTTTTGCACGAATTAGCCATGGTCTTTGAACTCAAGGACCGTTCGGCACAATTCCACACCACTTTGGTTGTGGCTAGCCCAGGTAAGGAAAGCTTAGTGGTCGAAGCTGATTGGCCAGGCTATATTAACTTTGAACCTAAGGGTGAAAATGGTTTTGGCTATGACCCTCTTTTCCTAGTAGGAGAAACAGGCAAGTCATCAGCTGAATTAACCCTTGAAGAAAAAAATAGTCAATCTCACCGTGCCTTAGCCGTTAAGAAACTTTTGGAGGTATTTCCATCATGGCAAAGCAAACCATCATTGTAATGAGCGACTCCCATGGAGATAGCTTGATTGTAGAAGAAATACGTGATCGCTATCTTGGGAAAGTTGATGCCATTTTTCACGATGGTGACTCGGAGCTTCGCCCAGATTCACCACTCTGGGAAGGGATTCAGGTAGTTAGAGGAAACATGGATTTCTATTCAGATTATCCAGAACGCTTAGTGACTCAACTGGGTCCTACCAAGATTATCCAGACTCACGGACACTTATTTGACATTAACTTCAATTTCCAAAAACTAGATTTCTGGGCTCAAGAGGAAGATGCTGATATCTGTCTCTATGGTCACTTGCATGTACCAAATGCTTGGATGGAAGGGAAGACCCTCTTTCTAAATCCAGGTTCTATCAGCCAACCACGTGGAACCATCAGAGAATGTCTCTACGCTCGTGTGGAAATTGATGACAGCTATTTCAAAGTGGACTTTTTGACACGTAATCATGATGTGTATCCTGGCTTATCCAAGGAGTTTGCTCGATGATTGCCAAAGAATTTGAACTCTTTTTGCTGGAGCAAGAGGAAACCTTTTTGACTCCTGCTGAAAATTTGGCTGTGCTCATTGATACTCACAATGCAGATCATGCAATTCTCCTCCTTAGCCAGATGACTTATACACGAGTTCCAGTAGTGACTGCTGAGAAAAAATTTGTTGGGACCATAGGGCTTAGAGATATTTTTGCATACCAAATGGAGCAGGATTTGAGTCAGGAAATCATGGCGGATATGGATATTGTTCACATGACAAAGAAGGATGTCGCGGTAGTTAATCCAGACTATATATTGACGGATGTATTGCACAAGCTAGTGGATGAGTCTTTCCTGCCAGTCGTTGATAAGGATGGTATTTTCCAAGGGATTATCACGCGGAAGTCAATCCTCAAGGCTGTCAATGCCCTCCTGCATGACTTTAGTAAGGAATATGAGATTCAAAGCAAATGAGAGAATGGATTTTAACATTTTTAGAAGAAAAGCAAAATCTATCTAGTAATTCTAAACAGTCTTATAAATATGACTTGGAGCAGTTTTTAGATCTTATTGGAGGACGAATTTCTGAGACAAGTTTAAAAATCTACCAAGCTCAATTATCAAATTTTAAAATCAGTGCCCAAAAGCGTAAAGTTTCTGCCTGCAATCAATTTCTTTACTTTTTATACCAGAAAGGAAAGATTGGCACCTTTTATCGTTTGGAATTGCCGAAACAGGCTGAGAAAAAACAAGTCAAGTCAGAGCTTTTAGACTTGAGTTCTTTCTGGCAAGAAAGTACCTATCCAGAAGGGCGTTTAATAGCCTTATTGATAGTTGAATTAGGCCTCTTGCCTAGTGAAATTCTAGCCATAAAAATAAGTGATGTAAATCTAGATTTTCAAGTATTGAGAATCAATAAAGCCTCTCAGCAAAGAATCTTGAGTCTTCCCACAAAATTACTTGCAGAGTTAGAACCCTTGATGGGACAGACCTACCTCTTTGAAAAAACTGGTAAGCCATATTCTCGTCAATGGGCCTTTCGTCAGTTAGAAGCCTTTCTAAAGGAAAAAGGCTTTGCAGATTTATCGGCTCAAGGATTGAGAGAACAGTTTATACTGAGACAAATTGAAGAGAAGGTTGACTTGTATGAAATCGCCAAAAAATTGGGATTAAAAACAGTCATGACCTTAGAAAAATATAGATAATGGATATTAAATTAAAAGATTTTGAAGGGCCTTTGGACTTGCTCTTACACTTGGTTTCAAAGTATCAGATGGATATCTATGATGTACCGATTACAGAAGTTATTGAGCAGTATCTAGCCTACATATCAACCTTACAAGCCATGCGTTTAGAAGTGGCAGGTGAATATATGGTGATGGCTAGCCAACTGATGCTGATCAAAAGTCGTAAGCTCTTGCCAAAGGTTGCGGAAGTGTCTGATTTAGAGGATGACCTAGAGCAAGATCTCCTTTCTCAGATTGAAGAATACCGCAAGTTTAAACTTTTGGGAGAGCAGTTGGAAGTGAAGCACCAAGAACGAGCTCAATATTACTCAAAAGCACCGACAGAGTTGATTTACGAGGATGCAGAACTCGTGCATGATAAGACCACGATTGATCTTTTCTTAGCCTTTTCAACCTTACTGACCAAGAAAAAGGAAGAATTCTCGAAAAACCATACAACTATTTTACGGGATGAGTATAAGATTGAGGATATGATGGTCATCGTTCGGGAATCCTTGGTAGAAGGGCAACAACTATGCCTGCAAGATTTGTTTAAGGAAACCAAGGATTTACAAGAGGTCATCACACTTTTTTTAGCGACCTTGGAGTTGATTAAAACCCAAGAAATTCTCTTGATTCAAAAAGAGAGTTTTGGAGATATCTATCTCATAAAAAAGAATGAGGAAAATCAAGTAGAGCAAAGTTAGGCTTGATAGAGAGGAAGTATGAGTACTTTAGCAAAAATAGAAGCACTCCTGTTTGTGTCGGGGGAAGATGGGATTAGGGCTCGTCAGTTAGCAGAACTCTTATCGCTACCACCAACAGGGGTTCAGCAGAGTCTTGAAAAATTAGCCAAAAAGTATGAAAAAGACCAGGATTCTAGTTTGGCCCTGATTGAGACAGGGGGTGCCTACAGATTGGTGACCAAGCCTCAATTTGCTGATATTTTAAAAGAATATTCTAAGGCGCCAATCAACCAGAGCCTATCTCGGGCTGCGCTTGAAACCTTGTCCATTATTGCTTATAAGCAACCTATCACACGTATAGAAATTGACGCTATTCGTGGGGTTAATTCAAGCGGAGCTCTAGCTAAATTACAGGCCTTCGATTTGATACGAGAAGATGGGAAAAAAGAAGTTCTTGGTCGCCCTAATCTCTATGTAACTACGGATTATTTTCTAGATTACATGGGTATTAACCATTTGGAAGAATTGCCTGTGATTGATGAGCTTGAAATTCAAGCACAAGAAAGCCAATTATTTGGTGAAAGGATAGAAGAAGATGAGAATCAATAAGTATATTGCCCACGCAGGAGTGGCCAGTAGGAGAAAAGCAGAAGAGTTGATCAAGCAAGGCTTGGTGACTGTTAACGGTCAGGTAGTACGTGAATTAGCGACAACCATTAAGTCTGGCGATAAGGTAGAAGTTGAAGGTCAACCAATCTATAACGAAGAAAAGGTTTACTATCTGCTCAACAAACCACGTGGAGTGATTTCCAGTGTGACAGATGATAAGGGACGTAAGACGGTTGTCGATCTTTTGCCTAATGTGAAAGAGCGTATCTATCCTGTAGGACGTTTGGACTGGGATACATCAGGTGTCTTGATTTTGACCAATGATGGTGACTTTACCGATGAGATGATTCACCCTCGTAATGAAATCGACAAGGTCTATGTGGCGCGTGTGAAAGGGATTGCTAACAAGGAAAACCTCCGCCCCTTAACTCGTGGTCTTGAAATTGATGGCAAGAAGACTAAGCCGGCCGTCTACGAAATTCTCAAAGTAGATCCTGTTAAAAACCGTTCTGTTGTACAGTTGACCATTCATGAAGGACGTAACCATCAGGTTAAAAAGATGTTTGAAGCAGTTGGGCTTCAAGTGGATAAGTTGTCTCGGACACGTTTTGGACACCTGGACTTGACAGGTCTCCGTCCTGGTGAATCCCGTCGTCTTAACAAAAAAGAAATCAGCCAGCTACATACCATGGCTGTAACAACTAACAAATAATGAAACGAATTTTAATTGCGCCTGTGCGCTTTTACCAACGCTTTATATCCCCTGCATTCCCACCTTCTTGTAGATTTGAGCCTACTTGTTCAAACTACATGATTCAGGCTATTGAAAAGCATGGACTTAAGGGCGTCCTCATGGGTTTGGCAAGGATTTTACGATGTCATCCCTGGTCTAAAATCGGCAAGGATCCCGTACCAGATCACTTTTCTTTAAAGAGAAATTCAAAATAAAAAGAATCACAGTCGTGATTCTTTTTTGGTGTAGATAGATCTATAGATTGATGATTTTCACTACCCTTCTCCTATAAAAAGTGGTAAAATGGTTGAAAGAAAGAAGGGATAGAAATGACAACATTATTTTCTAAAATTAAAGAAGTGACAGAACTTTCTGCTATCTCAGGTCATGAAGCGCCTGTACGTGCTTATCTTCGTGAAAAAATTACACCTCACGTGGATGAAGTAGTAACAGATGGCCTAGGTGGTATTTTTGGTATCAAACATTCAGAAGTTGCGAATGCACCTCGCGTCTTGGTAGCATCTCACATGGATGAAGTTGGTTTTATGGTAAGTGAAATCAAACCAGATGGAACCTTCCGAGTAGTTGAAATTGGCGGTTGGAATCCTATGGTTGTCAGCAGCCAACGATTTAAACTCTTTACGCGCCAAGGACGTGAAATTCCAGTCATCTCAGGTTCAGTACCTCCACATTTGACTCGTGGAACAGGTGGGCCAACCATGCCAGCTGTTTCAGATATCGTCTTTGATGGTGGTTTTGCGGATAAGGCTGAGGCTGAAAGTTTTGGTATCCGTCCTGGAGACACCATCGTTCCAGATAGTAGCGCAATCCTAACAGCTAATGAAAAAAATATCATCTCAAAAGCATGGGATAACCGTTATGGAGTGCTCATGGTGAGTGAATTGGCAGAAAACTTGTCAGGTCAAAAACTGGGAAATGAACTTTACCTTGGTGCTAACGTCCAAGAAGAAGTCGGACTTCGTGGTGCCCATACCTCAACAACCAAATTTGACCCAGAAGTATTCCTTGCTGTGGATTGCTCGCCAGCTGGTGATGTTTATGGTGGTCAAGGTAAGATTGGTGATGGAACCTTGATTCGTTTCTACGATCCAGGTCACTTGCTTCTCCCAGGTATGAAGGATTTCCTTTTGACAACTGCTGAAGAAGCTGGAATCAAGTACCAATACTACTGTGGAAAAGGTGGAACTGACGCAGGTGCAGCTCATCTGAAAAATGGTGGTGTCCCATCAACAACAATTGGTGTTTGTGCCCGTTATATCCACTCTCACCAAACCCTTTATGCTATGGACGATTTCCTTGAAGCTCAAGCTTTCTTACAAGCCTTGGTTAAAAAATTGGATCGTTCTACAGTAGATTTGATTAAAAATTATTAAACAGAAATGATGGAGGTAATAGGGATGGAAGAGCCAAACCTAGAAACCTTGATACGGGATCTTTATAATAATGCCCGTCAAAACCTGAGTGAAGATCTAGTGAATGCACTGCTAGAGACTGCTAAGCAATTGCCCGGCACCAATGAGCGCTTGCTTGCAGTCCGACTTTCAGGGCTAGTCACACTTGAACTACTCAAGAATCCCAAGACCCCAGCGCCAGAGTTAGTCAATCTGGCCCGCTTTATCAAAAGAGAAGAAGCCAAGTACAGAGGTTCTGCTGCATCTGCCTTTATGATTGGAGAACTATTTAAAATGCTTTGATTCGAAAGAATCAAAGCATTTTTTTCGTTTTAAATTTGTTCTGCCAAAACCTTTTCAGCAAGGTTCATAGCGTGGTCAGATACACGGGTGTAGTGTGAAATAATATCAATAAAGTTGACACCTGCTTGGGTAGAACATTCTCCGTTATTAAGACGTTTGATGTGAGTCTTACGAAGGACACGTTCCATGTTATTGATGTCTTCGTGTCGCTCGATAAGAGCTTGAGCTTTCTCGAGGTCGTTGTTTTCCACACTCTCAAGAGCATCTTTGACAAATTCACTAGTTTTAAGATAAATCTCTGCTAGTTCTTCTAAGGCAGCCTCAGAGAATTGAACATTCTTGCGTTGCAAGTAATCGTTAAGATTGAGCAGGGCTTCTGCGTGGTCTCCGATACGTTCCAAGTCTCGTGAAGAGTCAAGGATATTTGTTAAGACTTCACTCTCTTTTTGGCTCAAAGCTTCACCGGATAAACTAATGAGGTAACGAGTCAATTTTTCATCAATGGTATTGATAGCTTCTTCAGTCTTATGTCCCTTTTCTGCAACTTTTTCGTTAGAGTTGATGATATAGTCGTAAGAGAGGTCAAAGGCTTTCGCAGCATAATTACCCAAGTGTAGAAGTTCTTTTTTAGCATTTCCAAGAGCGATAGATGGAGCTTGTTTGATCAGTTGCTCATCAAGGTAAAGTGGCTCGTATTTAACAACTTCGTCTTCTCCAGGGATAAGTTTGGTTACCATGAAGGCAAGAGCTCCGATGAATGGAAACTGAATGATTGTATTGGTAATGTTAAAGGTTCCGTGGGCGAAGGCAATGGTCATTTCTGGAGCTAGATTTAAGAAGCTCTCAAACCATTGGATTAAGCCTGTAAATGGAACGAGGAAGATAATACAGATAACAGTCCCGATAACGTTGAAGGCCACATGGGCTGCTGCCACACGTTTGGCTGCAATATTAGCACCCAAGGAAGCGATAATAGCAGTGATGGTTGTTCCAATGTTATCTCCAAAGAGCACTGGTAGGGCTCCTTGAAGGTCAATCAGATTGCTAGCGTAGAGATTTTGTAGAATCCCGATGGTCGCTGAGGAGGCTTGAATCAGAAGGGTCAAACCTGTTCCGACAAGAACACCCAAGATTGGATTTTTACTAAGTTCTACCATGTAGTCTTTAAAGACTTGTAAATCCTTAAGGGGTTCCATAGCGCCACTCATAAGATTGAGGGCAAAGAAGATACCACCGACACCAAAGACAATTCGTCCGATGTTATTGATGGTTCTATTTTTTGTGAAGAAGAGACAGACTGCTCCGAGAAAGAGCATAGGTAATGCGTAGTCTCCCAATTTAAAACCAATGATAAAGGATGTGACAGTTGTTCCAATATTGGCTCCCATAACAATCCCAATAGCCTGACGTAAAGTCAATAGTCCAGCGCTAACCAGACCAACTGTAATAACCGTAACACCCGAACTCGATTGAATCAGGGCAGTCATCCCAATTCCAACTAAAATTCCAAAGAAAGGATTGCTAGTATATTTGTCAATGTAATATCGAAGACGATCTCCAGCTGCTTGTTGCAAACCGTCCCCCATGGTTTTGATACTATATAAGAATAGTCCCAGGCCACCTAAAAAGTGAAATGCAATTTCCTGCCAATTAATGGACATTTTATTTTCCCTCCGAAAACTAATCGCGGAATTTCTCCCATTCTATTTTAAAGGATTCTAAGCAATCTAACAAGTAGTAAACACATTTTTTTAGAAAAATATCATGAAAATGTAAAAAAAGGTAATTGATTGTCTAATTTATATCATTTATTCACCCCTTTATAGATATTTTAGGATGACTGTTGACTCTACTTATAAATAGCGTAAAATAAAAATGAACAGTTCTGCTATTTTAAGGGCAGTTACTTTTTTAAAATAAAAATAAAGCGCTTACTTTTTGGAAGTGAAAGGAGAAAAAATGAAGAATCCATTTTTTGAAAAACGTTGCCGCTATAGTATTCGAAAATTATCAGTGGGTGCCTGCTCTTTGATGATTGGTTCGGTTTTATTTGCCAACCAAGCTCTAGCAGAAGAAGTTGCAATCCCAGCGAATGAAACAAGGACTACTGCCGTGGCTACAGAGCAAGCATCGCCTGCCACATCAGAGCAACCAACTACAGCTTCATCTGAGGTATTAAAGCAGTTGGAAGAGACAGAAAACAAGGTTAGTGAACAACCTATTTCAGAAGAAAAACCAACCTTGGACCAATTGACTGCAGCTGATAAGGAAGTAGCTAGTCCGGTTGCTGAAGCGCCTAAGGCTGAAGAAGCACCTGCAGCTGCAGAAAATAAGGCTGAAGAACCACCTGTAGCTACAGAAAATAAGGCTGAAGAGAAAGCAACTGTTTCAGATGTTCCTAAGAAAGAAGAAAAAAGTCTTCGACCAAAAGAAATTAAATTTGACACTTGGGAAGATTTGTTGAAATGGGAACCGGGTGCCCGTGAAGACGACGCTATTAATCGTTCTTCAGTTGAATTGGTTAAACGTTACCGTGGGCATGTAGTCAACGAAAAAGCCAATAAGGATGCCAAGGTTGAAGCTCTTGCCAATACCAACTCTAAGGCTAAAGACCACGCTTCTGTAGGTGGTGAAGAGTTTAAAGCCTATGCTTTTGACTACTGGCAATACTTGAATTCAATGGTCTTCTGGGAAGGGCTCGTTCCAACTCCGGACGTGATTGATGCTGGTCACCGTAATGGTGTCCCTGTATTGGGTACACTCTTCTTCAACTGGTCTAATAGTATTGCAGACCAAGAAAAATTTGCCGAAGCCCTTAAACAAGACGAAGACGGAACTTTCCCTATCGCTCGTAAGTTGGTTGATTTGGCTAAATATTATGGATTTGATGGATATTTTATCAACCAAGAAACAACAGGAGATATCGTAACGCCTCTTGGTAAGAAAATGCGTGACTTCATGCTCTATACCAAGGAATATGCGGCTCAAGTCAATCATCCAGTGAAATATTCTTGGTATGATGCCATGACCTATGAATATGGTCGTTATCATGAAGATGGTTTGGGTGAATACAATTACCAATTCATGGAAAAAGAGGGAGACAAGGTTCCTGCGGATCACTTCTTTGCCAACTTTAACTGGACCAAAGAGAAAAATGACTACTCTGTAACTATGGCCAAATGGCTTGGACGTAGTCAGTACGATGTCTTTGCAGGTTTGGAATTGCAACAAGGTGGTTCCTACAAGACAAAAGTGAAATGGGATGCCCTTTTTGATGAAAATGGCAAACTTCGCTTGTCGCTTGGACTCTTTGCACCTGATACTATCACTAGTCTTGGTAAGACAGGAGAAGACTATCACAAGAATGAAAATATCTTCTTTACAGGTTACCAAGGAGATCCAACTGGTCAAAAACCAGAGGACAAGGACTGGTACGGGATTGCCAACCTTGTAGCTGACCGTACACCAGCAGTAGGCCGTACCTTTACAACATCCTTTAACACAGGACATGGTAAAAAATGGTTTGTAGACGGCAAAGTTTCTAAGGATTCTGAATGGAACTATCGCTCTGTATCAGGTATCTTGCCTACATGGCGCTGGTGGCAAACTTCATCAGGTGCTAAACTTCAAGCTGACTATGACTTTGAAGATGCCTACAATGGTGGTAACTCACTTAAGTTTACGGGTGATTTAGCTGAAAATACCAACCAAGATGTTCGTCTCTACTCTACAAAACTGGAAGTAACAGATAAAACAAAACTTCGTGTTGCTCACAAAGGTGGTAAGGGAAGCAAGGTCTATGTAGAGTTTGCGACTCAGAAAAACTACACCTATGGTGGCGAGAATGCTCGTAAAGAGCTGACTCTATCTGACGATTGGACAAAAGATGAATTTGATTTGAGTGCCTTGGCAGGTCAGACTATTTACGGTATCAAGCTCACTTTTGAAAATACTGCTGCCCTTAAGGGCTATCAATTTAACTTGGGTGAGTTGACTGTAACAGATAATCAAGAGGTACCTCAAGCGCCAACAGCTCTTAAAGTAGCCAAGCAATCTCTGAAAAATGCCCAAGAAGCAGAAGCCATTGTCCAATTTACTGGAAATAAAGATGCTGATTTCTATGAAGTTTATGAGAAGGATGGCGATGCTTGGCGCCTATTGACAGGCTCATCTGCAACTACGATCTACCTACCAAAAGTTAGCCGTTCATCTAGTGCAACTGGTACTAGTCAGGAGTTGAAGGTTGTCGCAGTTGGTAAGAATGGCCTTCGTTCTGAAGCAGCAACTACAAACTTTGAGTGGGGAATGACTGTTCAAGACACAAGTCTTCCAAGACCATTAGCAGAAAACATCGTTCCAGGAGCGACTGTTATCGGAAGTACCTTCCCAGACACAGAAGGTGGCGAAGGTATCGAAGGTATGTTGAATGGAACTATCACTAGCTTATCTGATAAATGGTCTTCTGCTCAGTTGAGTGGTAGTGTTGATATCCGTTTGACACAACCACGCCGTGTCGTTAGATGGGTCATGGATCATGCCGGTGCTGGTGGAGAATCCGTCAACGATGGTTTGATGAATACTAAGGACTTTGACCTCTACTATAAGGATGAAGCTGGAGAATGGAAACTAGCCAAGGCTGTTCGTGGCAATAGAGCCCATGTTTCAGATATTACCCTTGATAGCCCAATTACAGCGCAAGACTGGCGTTTGCACGTTATTACATCTGACAATGGAACACCATGGAAAGCTATTCGTATCTACAACTGGAAGATGTATGAAACTCTAGATACGGAGAGCCAAAACATTCCAATGGCTAAAGTTGCAGCGCGTGTTCTGACAGACAATAAGATTCAACTTGGATTCTCAGAAGTTCCTGCTGGAGCAACCATTACAGTCTATGACAAGGCAGATTCACAAACTCCAATCGCTACCTTAAATACGGTAGTTGGAGGAGATTTGGCAACAGAACCATTGAGCTTTGAAAAACGTCCAAGCCTTCTTTACTATCGTACACAATTGCCAGGTAAAGAAATCAGTAATACTCTTGCTGTAACGATTCCTCAGGATGAAAGAAAGATTAAGGCTATCAGTCTAGAAGCAACACCTAAAAAGACGACTTACCAAGATGGCGAAGAATTGAATCTCAAAGGTGGTCTTTTACGTGTCAAATATGAGGGAGAAGAAGCAGACGAAGTCATCAACCTCAGTCATGCAGGTGTAGTTGTTAACGGCTATGATGCTCACCATCATGGTGAACAAGAGTTAACAGTAACCTATCTTGGTCTTCCAGTTGCAGGAAGCTTCAAGGTTCAAGTGACTGGTGAAGAAGCTGGTCCAAAAGAAGTCGCAGCCTTGTATATTAGCAAACAACCGAAAATTGATTACTTTGTAGGCGATGCTCTTGACTTATCAGAGGGACGCTTCAAGGTCTTGTATGATGATGAAACTGAGACAGAACATAGCTTTACAGACAAAGGAGTCGAAATTACAGGCTATGATCCTCAAAAGACAGGCCGTCAAAAACTTGAGTTGCACTATCAAGGACAAACTGTCGAATTTGATGTTCTAGTATCACCTAAGGCAGCCATTAACGACGAATATCTGAAACAAGAAATCACATCTGCTCAAGGACGCAAAGAAACATTAGCTTATACATTTGCTGATGCAGCAAAACAAGCAG
This sequence comes from Streptococcus infantis ATCC 700779, assembly GCF_000187465.1. Taxonomy (GTDB): domain Bacteria; phylum Bacillota; class Bacilli; order Lactobacillales; family Streptococcaceae; genus Streptococcus; species Streptococcus infantis. Next base: position 145,356 of record NZ_GL732439.1, read on the forward strand.
CTCTTGTTGAGAAGCTTGCTGCAGCAAAAGCCATCTTAGAAAACCACGATGCTAGTCAAGAAGCGGTCAACCAAGCCCTGAACGATTTAAAACAAGCAGGTGCAGACTTGGATGGTGTACAGCTTTATCAAACAGCTAAGGAAGAGCTTGAAACTCTTCTAGGAAAAGTTCGTGAGAAAAATGCAGACGATCCAATCATCGCTCAAGCAGAAACTCTTATTGGCTCAACAAATCCAAGTCCAGAAGCATTTGCGGACATGAAAGAAAAGCTGAATAAGAAACTAGCTCCTGCAGAAGAAAGCCACCATGTCGGTAGCTTAGAAGAAGGTGAAACTGCTCCAACAGTTGAAGCTCTACCTGAGCTAGTGGTTGAAACAGAAACTCAAGCCTTCGAACGTCAAGAACGTCCGTCAGGAGACCTCTTGTTGGGTGAACGTAGAATCGTTCAGGATGGTGTAGAAGGTCAAACTCGTCGTCTAATCGAAGTTGATACAAAAGGCAACCGCACTCTTCTTGATACAGAAGTAGTCAAGGAGGCAGTTGCAGAAATCACTGAAGTTGGTACCAAGGTAGAAAGTCGTGTTCAACCACTAGACGGGGTCAAAGATTTGACAATTAGCAATCCAGCATTAGTTGTTGAGGAAGAAAAGCTTGCATACGGCCATGAAGAACGAGTAAATCCTAGCCTTCAAGCAGGAGAACGTCGCTTGGTTCAAGCAGGAGTTGAAGGACTTCGTCGAAATCTTGTAGAAGTTGACACAGAAGGCAACCGCAGTCTTAAGGGAACAGAGCTTATCAAAGAAACTGTAACTGAGATTGTTGAGGTTGGACCAACAGTTGAAGTTCAAGATGACAAACCTCTTGCACCTGCTCCAGTAGCACAAGCAGCTAAGCAGGAACCAGCAAAAGCAGAAGCACAAGCTGATAAAACTGAAGGAAAACAACTTCCAAGTACGGGTGAAGGAGCAGATGCAAATCTTCTGGCTCTTGGATTGGTCGGAGTCCTAGGTGGTTTTGGACTTCTCGCTCAAAAGAAAAAAGAAGATTAAGTTGAACTTCTAAATTACCGTCTGACAAGATAATAGTATTAAAAGGCAAGAGCTATTTTTGGCTCCTGCCTTTTTGCATTCTTAGAATGTTTATGTTAAGATTTTTATTATTTCATAAGAATTGTTGTAGTGAGATATCTGCATGTTTTGCTTTGAAGATTGATTATATATTGAGTTCTAAAAGATATTTATCGTTACTCCCATCAAGAATTGGTTTGGGAATAAGAAAGGAAAAAGAAGATGAAAGCATTAAAAGTAGTAATTGCTGTAATCATTGTAGTAGTGAGCATTGGCTTAGTAGTATTTATAGGGGCGAGTATGTATGCTGTTACTACGATTAATTTGCTATCTAACTCAGTCTATTATGCACAACGGATGCCTCATAAGGAGGGAACAGAACCCGACTTAGTCATGTTGATTGAAAATATGGGTTCGATTTATACCCCGAAAATTGAAGGTGTTCGCTATGATGATGATGGAGCGAATTTTATCGAAAATTCTATTGATTCAAGTGGTCATCCTACAAGTTTTGGTGAGTTTGATGGAGGTTATCACTACAATGATAAAAACGATGTGTCCTATAAGCTTGATAAGAATTTTGAGCTTGAGTGGGCTATTGATAAGGATTATAAAAAAATTAATCTAGCTACAGTTGATGAAAAAAAGATAAAAGAAGAGATTAGAGAGACCGTTCAACCGGTACTTGATGTACAGAGTAACCCCCTCATCAATCTGCAGTGGTTATTTAATAAAAAGTATCAAGACAGGTTTAATTAGAGATGAAAGCATTAAAAGGGATCATTATAGGAATTATCCTAGTATTTAGTATAGGGGTAGTTGTCTTCTTAGGGTTGAGTGTATATGCTTATAGCAACTTGAAATATTATTCGGTCTACTATGCACAACAGATGCCTCATAAGGAGGGGACAGAGCCTGACTTAGTTATGTTGATCGAAAATATGGGGTCGATTTATACTCCGAAAATTGAGGGAATTCGCTACGATGATGATGGAATGAATAGTATTGCTAGAAACGTTGAGGGAAGGGAGTCGATATTATCTGCCTCAGGAGAATATTTAATGTTTCATTCCGTTACTGATAATCATTATCTCTTCAATAATGCTTTTCGTATTCAAAGTGCATTTGATGAACATTATAATGATATTGAATTCAATCAACAACTAGTTTTATATGAAATTAGAGAAACCGTTCAACCGGTACTTGATGTCCAGCCCAAACCTCGGATCAATCTTCAGTGGTTATTTAATAAAAAGTATCAAGACAGGTTTAATTAGAGATGAAAATGGATAAAGGTTTTATTTGATAAACAAAGTTAATGTCAATTTTGCCAGATGTAATAGAGAGCAAGAAAAGTTTAAGGTTTTGCTATCTCTTTTATTGATTTTGTGATATAATTAACACGTAAAAAAAAAGAAGGAGTCATATCTAATGGCAAAATTGACTGTTAAAGACGTTGACTTGAAAGGGAAAAAAGTTCTCGTTCGTGTTGACTTCAACGTACCTGTAAAAGATGGTGTGATCACTAACGATAACCGTATCACTGCAGCTCTTCCAACTATCAAGTACATCCTTGAACAAGGTGGACGTGCAATCCTCTTCTCTCACCTTGGACGTGTTAAAGAAGAAGCAGACAAAGAAGGTAAATCACTTGCTCCTGTAGCTGCTGACTTGGCTGCTAAATTGGGTCAAGAAGTTACATTCCTTCCAGGTGTTACTCGTGGTGCTGAATTGGAAGCAGCGATTAACGCTCTTGAAGATGGACAAGTTCTCTTGGTTGAAAACACTCGTTTTGAAGATGTTGACGGCAAGAAAGAATCTAAAAACGATCCTGAACTTGGTAAATACTGGGCATCACTTGGAGATGGTATCTTCGTAAACGATGCGTTCGGTACAGCTCACCGTGCACACGCATCTAACGTTGGTATCTCAGCAAACGTTGAAAAAGCAGTTGCTGGATTCCTTCTTGAAAACGAAATTGCCTACATCCAAGAAGCAGTTGAAGCTCCAGAACGTCCATTCGTGGCTATCCTTGGTGGTTCAAAAGTTTCAGACAAGATCGGTGTTATCGAAAACTTGCTTGAAAAAGCTGATAAAGTTCTTATCGGTGGTGGGATGACTTACACATTCTACAAAGCACAAGGTATCGAAATCGGTAACTCACTTGTAGAAGAAGACAAATTGGATGTTGCTAAAGCTCTTCTTGAAAAAGCAAACGGTAAATTGATCTTGCCAGTTGACTCAAAAGAAGCAAACGCATTTGCAGACTACACTGAAGTGAAAGACACTGAAGGTGAAGCAGTAGACCCAGGTTTCCTTGGTTTGGATATCGGTCCTAAATCTATCGCTAAATTTGACGAAGCTTTGACTGGTGCTAAAACAGTTGTATGGAACGGACCAATGGGTGTATTTGAAAACCCTGACTTCCAAGCTGGTACAATCGGTGTAATGGACGCTATCGTGAAACAACCAGGCGTTAAATCAATCATCGGTGGTGGTGACTCAGCTGCCGCAGCTATCAACCTTGGTCGTGCAGACAAGTTCTCATGGATCTCTACTGGTGGTGGAGCTTCAATGGAACTTCTTGAAGGTAAAGTTCTTCCAGGACTTGCAGCTTTGACTGAAAAATAAGAATATAAAAAAGGAGGCTGGGACAAAAGTCCTAGCCTCTCAATTGTCTTTGGATTGTCGAGCAGGACGCAGTGGTTGAGTGCTCAAAGCACTGCTTTGAGGTGGCGGATAGAACTTGCGAAGCAAGTATCCTAAGTCTTTGTTCGCTTTTTAAGCTTCAAAGATGCCCTATGTTGACGGAAACTATGTTTCCTTTATCTGCAACCTTCAACAGTCTTCCAGACTGTTGAAG
>NZ_GL732439.1:149340-540455 GCF_000187465.1 Streptococcus infantis ATCC 700779
ACACTTTTTTTTTGCGCTCTTTTAAAGTTTGAGAGTAGCGAGGGATAATTGGACAGAATCCAAAAAAAACAGTAAAATAGAGGAATACCAATCTAAATGAAATTTGAGTAATAATCGTGGAAAAAAGAGACAATCATACAAAAACAGCTATTTGCGGTATTATCAATGTCACCCCAGATTCTTTCTCTGATGGGGGCCAATTTTTTGCTATTGAAGAAGCCTTAAAACAAGCTCGAAAATTGATTGCTGAAGGTGCCACTATTTTAGATATCGGTGGAGAGTCTACTCGACCTGGAAGTAGCTATGTTGAGATTGAAGAGGAAATCCAACGTGTGGTTCCAGTCATTAAGGCTATCCGTCAAGAAAGTGATGTTCTGATTTCGGTAGACACTTGGAAAAGTCAAGTTGCAGAAGCAGCTCTAAAAGCTGGTGCCCATATAGTCAATGACATTACAGGTCTTATGGGGGATGAGAAGATGGCGGAAGTGGTTGCTAAAGCTGGAGCTCAGGTAGTCATCATGTTTAATCCAGTCATGGCACGCCCTCAGCACCCTAGTTCACTTATCTTTCCTTATTTTGGCTTTGGAGAGCCTTTTACAAAGGAAGACCTAGATGAGTTTGAAAAACTACCAGTAGAAGAATTGATGACAGCTTTCTTTGACCGTGCTCTAGTAAGAGCGGAAAAAGCAGGAATTTCGAAAGAAAAGATCATGCTGGATCCTGGGATTGGCTTTGGCTTGACCAAAAAGGAAAATCTGCTACTTCTACGTGACCTTGATAAATTACACGAGATGGGCTATCCTATCTTTTTAGGAGTCTCTCGCAAGCGCTTTGTCATCAATATTCTGGAAGAAAATGGTTTTGAAGTAAACCCAGAAACTGAAGCAGGCTTCCGAAATCGTGATACTGCTTCAGCTCATGTGACCAGTATCGCTGCTAGACAGGGTGTAGAAGTGGTGCGTGTACACGATGTAGCCAGCCACAAGATGGCAGTCGAGATCGCGTCTGCTATTCGTCTGGCAGATGATGCGGAAAATTTAAACTTGAAACAATATAAATAAGATGAATAAAAACGAAACGAATCAGTGGATAGCTAACTATCGGACAGACCAACCGCATTTTGGTTTGGAGAGGATGATGAAGCTATTAGCCCTACGTGGCAATCCCCATCTGAAACTCAAGGTTATCCATATCGGAGGAACCAATGGTAAGGGATCTACTATAGCCTTTTTGAAGAATATGTTGGGAAAGATGGGGCTAAGAGTTGGAGTCTTTAGCTCACCCTATCTGATTCATTACACGGATCAGATTGCCATTAATGAGGAATCTATCCCAGAAGCAAGATTAGAGACCATGATGGTAGACTATCGCTCACTACTTGAGGGGGAGCATGCTCAAGCCTTGCAAGGAACGACAGAATTCGAGATTATCACTGCTATAGCCTATGACTATTTTGCTTCTGAGCAAGTCGATGTGGCCATTATGGAAGTCGGTATGGGTGGACTTTTGGATAGTACCAATGTTTGTCAGCCTATCTTAACAGGTATTACGACCATTGGCCTGGATCACGTAGCTTTACTAGGGGATAGCTTGGAAGCTATCGCGGAGCAGAAAGCTGGAATTATCAAACAAGGAGTTCCCTTGGTAACAGGAAATATTGTCCCAGAAGCCCTAGCAGTTATCAACCAAATCGCGGAAGCGAAAGCGGCTCCTAGACTTGTTTATGGGGAAGATTATCAAGTTAGCCATCATGAGAGTATGGAGACGGGAGAAGTCTTTGACTATACAAGCCCGCTTAGACAAGGTCGCTTCCAGACAGGATTGCTGGGTTTGCACCAGATAGAGAATGCTGGGATGGCACTAGCTTTACTTGATACTTTTTGTAAAGAAGATGGTCGAGAACTAGCAAGCAATGACTTGCTTGCTCAAGCTTTGGAAGAAACAAGCTGGCCTGGACGCTTTGAAGTTGTTTCTAGAAGACCTTTGATGATTTTAGACGGGGCTCACAATCCCCATGCTGTCAAGGCTTTGTTAGCTAGCTTGGAAGAACGATTTGCTGATTATCACAAGGAAATACTTTTTACATGTATCAAAACCAAGGCCTTGGAGGATATGTTAGACTTGTTAGAAACTTTGCCAGATACTGAGTTGACGTTGACTCACTTTGATGACGGTCGAGCGACAGACGAAAAAGTACTAAAAAAAGTAGCTTATTCTAGAAATTTCAACTATCAAAGTTGGCAGGAATTTCTAGACCAAAAAATGACAGAAAATGAAGAGAAAAAAACAGTTAGGATAGTAACGGGCTCATTATACTTTTTAGCCCAAGTGAGAGCCTATCTGATGGAGAGGAAAAATTAGAGAATGGATACACAAAAAATTGAAGAAGCTGTAAAAATGATTATCGAGGCAGTTGGTGAGGATGCAAATCGTGAAGGTTTGCAGGAAACACCTGCCCGTGTTGCTCGTATGTACCAAGAGATTTTTTCAGGACTTGGTCAAACTGCGGAGGAGCATTTGTCAAAATCCTTTGAAATTATTGATGACAATATGGTAGTAGAAAAGGATATCTTTTTCCATACCATGTGTGAACATCACTTCTTGCCATTTTATGGGAAAGCTCATATCGCCTACATTCCAGACGGACGTGTGGCAGGTTTGTCAAAGCTAGCTCGTACTGTGGAAGTTTATGCTAAAAAGCCACAGATTCAAGAGCGCTTGAATATCGAAGTGGCTGATGCTTTGATGGACTATCTTGGTGCCAAGGGTGCTTTCGTTGTTATTGAAGCAGAGCATATGTGTATGAGCATGCGTGGTGTTCGAAAACCAGGAACTGCAACCTTGACAACAGTAGCTCGTGGAGTTTTTGAGACAGACAAAGATCTTCGAGATCAAGCATACCGTCTCATGGGGTTATAAAAATCGATTCAAACGATTTTTTCTAGAAAGGACTAGTTATGGATCAATTGCGTATTAAAGATCTAGAAATTTTTGCCTATCATGGTCTTTTCCCGAGTGAGAAAGAACTAGGTCAAAAATTTATCATTGATGCAAGCTTATCCTATGATATGACCAAGGCTGCTACGGACTTAGATTTGGAAGCTTCTGTCCATTATGGCGAGCTCTGTCAGCAATGGACGACTTGGTTTCAGGAAACCACTGAAGACTTGATTGAAACAGTTGCCTACAAACTAGTAGAGCGCACTTTTGAAACCTATCCAATAGTTCAAGAAATTAAACTGGAACTCAAAAAACCATGGGCGCCTATTCATCTACCACTAGACACCTGTTCAGTAACCATCCATCGTTGCAAACAAAGAGCCTTTATTGCTCTAGGTAGCAATATGGGGGATAAAACGGCTAATCTCAAGCAAGCTCTTGAAAAAATAAGTACTCGTGGGATTCGTATTCTCAAAAAGTCTAGTGTGATTACAACTGAGCCTTGGGGTGGTGTCGAGCAAGATAGTTTTGCCAATCAGGTGGTTGAAGTAGAAACTTGGCTGCCGGCTCCAATCTTGTTAGAAACCTTGTTGGACATTGAGGCAGAAATGGGTCGGGTTAGAGAAGTGCATTGGGGACCTCGTTTGATTGATTTGGACTTGCTCTTTGTGGAGGATCAGGTCATTTATAACGATAATCTCATCTTGCCGCATCCTTATCTTGCTGAGCGACTCTTTGTCTTAGAGTCGCTGCAGGAAATTGCACCTCATTTCATCCATCCAGTCCTAGGACAACCGATTCGTCACTTATATCAAGAATTGAAAAAATAAGAAAACTCTAGTCAGAAGGCTAGAGTTTTTAAAATAGGTCATTTTCTTCAGGTAGGAGGATGGTTTCCTTACCGTCCATATCCATAACAAGTACTTTCGGTGGGTACAATGGGTCAAAGGGATGATTAAAATCGAAGTCAATCGTAGTCGGTAGATGCTCACTTGAAAAACGGAAGGTGATGGAACCGTTACTGTTTAAGAGCTGAAATTCTAACTCATCTTCTAATTCAAAAACATGCTTTAAAAAATGATCAATAATGTACCAGATTGAGTCGATAACATCGTCTGGGAGATTGGTTACCACACCAAAGCTGGCACAACGTCTATGAGAATCCGTAAAAGCCATCCATGCCTCCTACTTAATTTTTTATTATCATACTGCAAACTGGCCTAAAAATCAAGAAAAGTAAACTAATTTACAAAAATATGATTATCGGTGAAATTTTTTCAAAGAAAGTTCAATTAATCCTTGAAAATGCTTACAATTAGTGGTAAACTAGTAGTGGTGTAAACATGAAAACAAAATTTTCAACATTAGAAAGGAAACGGTATGAACACAGATGATACAGTAACAATTTATGACGTTGCCCGAGAAGCAGGAGTTTCAATGGCAACTGTCAGTCGTGTAGTCAATGGCAACAAGAATGTCAAAGAAAACACTCGTAAGAAAGTTCTAGAGGTGATTGATCGCCTAGACTATCGCCCAAATGCAGTAGCTCGTGGCTTGGCAAGCAAACGTACAACAACTGTTGGGGTTGTCATCCCAGATATCACTAACACGTATTTTGCTGCGCTAGCAAAAGGGATTGATGATATTGCAGAGATGTACAAATATAACATCGTCCTTGCGAATAGTGATGAGGATGATGAAAAAGAAGTGGCAGTAGTGAATACACTCTTTTCAAAACAAGTTGATGGTATTATCTTTATGGGCTATCACTTAACAGAGAAAATTCGCTCAGAGTTTTCACGTTCACGTACTCCTGTAGTTCTTGCAGGAACAGTGGATGTAGAACACCAGCTTCCAAGTGTTAATATTGATTATAAGAATGCTACTGCGGATGCTGTTCGCCATTTGTTGAAGCGTAACAAAAAAATTGCCTTTGTGAGTGGTCCATTGGTAGATGATATTAACGGTAAAATTCGCTTGGTTGGCTACAAAGAAGCTTTGAAAGCAGCAGGAGTTAACTATAGTGAAGGACTTGTATTTGAATCTAAATATCGCTATGATGATGGTTATGCTCTGGCAGAGCGCTTAGTTTCTTCTAAAGCAACTGCAGCGATTGTGACTGGTGATGAATTGGCAGCTGGTCTCTTGAACGGCTTGGCTGATCATGGAGTTTCAGTACCAGAAGACTTTGAAATCATTACGAGTGATGATTCTCAAATTGCTCGCTTTACTCGACCAAGCCTTACAACTATCGCACAACCCTTGTATGACTTAGGTGCGATTAGTATGCGTATGTTGACTAAAATTATGCATAAAGAGGAATTAGAAGAACGTGAAGTCCTCCTACCTCATGGTTTGACAGAGCGCAAATCAACTCGCAAAAAGTAATAAAAAACCAGGAATCTAGCTGATTTCCTGGTTTTTTATTATCCTTCCATATATGTTTGGAGTTGTTCGCCCTTAAGTCCAGCATTGATTGCGATAAGAAGCTTTAGTCTTGCTTTTTGAGCGTTTAGTTCTTTTACAAAATATACACCATCATTCTGAAGACAAACACCACCGCCTTCGTAGGCGTAAACAGGTTCTGCAATCCCATTGAAACAACGTGAGACTAGTGCAATAGGAAGTCCTGCTTGACTGAGAGATTTTAATTTTTCAGCTGTTTCCTTGGGTACATTTCCAGCACCAAAAGCCTGAATAATCAATCCATCTAGTTGGTCAACAGGAAGTAAATCGAGAAGTTCATCGGTCATGCCCGCATAAACAGGGATAATAGGGACCAACCCTTGAATGCTCTCAAGGTCAAAACGAACACGAGGTTCTGCCGTTTTGAAGTAGAGAATTTCCTGCTTCATAATGAGCCCGAGTGGTCCATGAGTCGGTGTTTGAAAGGTACTAACGTTAGTAGTATGCGTTTTTGTGACATATTTGGCGGCGTGAATTTCATCGTTCATAACGACCAAGACACCCTTATCTGCAGCCTTGTCATCACTGGCCACACGTAAGGCGCTAAGATAGTTGTAGACACCATCACTTCCCAGTTCATTAGAAGATCTCATGGCACCTGTCAGGACGATAGGCATATGAGGTACCTCCATGGTGTCGAGGAAATAAGCCGTTTCTTCTAGTGTATCTGTCCCATGTGTAATGACAACACCATCATAGGACGATGCCTCTTGTTTAATTTTATGGTAGAGGGCTAACATATGCTTAGGCTTGATGTGTGGACTAGGCAAATTTAAAAAATCCAAGGAATGGACTTCGATACCTTCGAGAGGATTAGAGATATGATTCATAGGGTTATCAGCACTAGTCCTTACAGCTCCAGATTCATCTGCCTGCATGGAGATAGTGCCACCAGTATGTAAAACAAGGATTTTCTTAGTCATGATTCACTCACTTTTTCTGAAATGTGGTATAATCATTGTATCATAAAAGAAAGGAATGAGATAGAATGGAAGTCAAAGCTGTGTTTTTTGATATTGATGGAACGCTTGTAAATGATAGTAAGAGTGTTTTGAAGTCCACAAAGGAAGCTATCAAGATTGTGAAAGAACAAGGGGTGCTTGTTGGGGTAGCAACAGGGCGAGGACCTTTTTTTGTTAAGGATTTGATGGACGATTTGGACCTGGATTTTGCAGTGACCTACAATGGCCAATATATCTTTAACAAAGATCGTGTTCTTTTTGCTAGCCCTATTGATAAGAGAAGCCTCAGACAAATCATCTCGTATGCCAAGGAAAATCGAAAAGAGATTGCCATGGGAACGCGACAAGACGTTGTCGGTTCTCGGATTATGTCCTTTGGGCTCAGCCCTCTTTCACAACTCGTCAGTCGATTTGTACCTAAATTTTTGACTCGTACTGTTAGTCATTCCTTTAATCGTATGGTCAGTAAGGCCCTTCCTCAGAAGGAAGATGATTTGTTGAACTTAATCAATCAACCAATCTATCAGGTGCTTATGTTGATGACGCCTGAGGAGACAAACCATGCTGCTGAAGCATTAAATCATTTGAAATTTACCAGAAGTAATCCATTCGCGGCCGATATTATCAATCAAGGAAATTCTAAGTTAGAGGGTATCCGTCGTGTCGGGAAAGAGTATGGTTTTGATCTCAATCAAGTCATGGCCTTTGGGGACTCAGATAATGATTTGGAAATGTTGGCTGGTGTTGGGATGTCTGTTGCCATGGGAAATGGTAGTAGCAGCGTAAAAGAAGTTGCTAAGCATATTACTGCCAGCAACCAAAATGATGGGATTCACAAGGCTTTGGAATATTTTGGAGTTTTGTCTTCTGAAAAAGTCTTTGTCAGTCGTGACTATCATTTTAACAAGGTTAAAACCTTCCATCATATGATGGACGAGCGAACTCAAGAAGAACCAATAGCTTGGGATTTGCAAGGGGCAACTCATCGCGCCGGCTTTAAGATTGAAGAGTTAGTTGAATTTGTCCGTGCTGCAAGCAATTCTGAAGAGGAATTTCAACAAGCTGTACAAGATTTGCACCAGGCACTTGATGTATCAGCAGATAAAGTTTCTCAAAAAATACCGGCTAAAAGTACTTTGGTTGGACAAGTCGATGCCTTGATTGATACTCTCTATTTTACGTATGGTAGTTTTGTACTGATGGGAGTAGATCCAGAGCGGATATTCGAGATTGTCCATCAGGCAAACATGGGTAAAATATTCCCAGATGGCAAGGCACAGTTTGATCCTGTGACTCACAAGATACTTAAGCCAGAAGGCTGGGAGGAGAAGTATGCTCCAGAACCAGCTATCAAGAAGGAACTTGCGCGTCAGATTAGAGCTTATGAACGTCATAAAGAAAGAAAAAATAAACAATAAAAAGGAGCGCATTGGCTCCTTTTTTTAGTCTAATTATAAAGTTTTATCCTTGTCTCGGACGACGAGAAGGTCAACGCTTGTGTGGCGAAGGATATATTCAGATGAAGATCCGACAAGCAACCGTTCGAAGGCGTTAAGTCCTGTTGCTCCAACCAAAATCAAATCAACGTGTTCTTGATCAGGGATTGTTTTAGCCAAAAGAGTTTTAGGATTTCCCATTTCGATGACAACTTGAATATCTTTAAGACCAGCGTCTCTTGCACGCTTTTCGTATTCTGCCATCAACTCTTGTGCCTCGACTTGTAACTCTTCGTAAACTTCTGCATCGAATGTTGAAATGCTTTGAAGAGCACGAGTATCGATTACATGCGCAATGGTTAATTTAGCCTGGTTACGTAATGCTGACTGAACTCCTTTGATAAAAGCCAAATCAGCTTCTTTAGAACCGTCGACTGCTACCATGATGTTTTCGTAACGTTGTGTCATAGCAAAAACCTCCTCATTTCTTATCACCTTCATTGTAATCCTTTTCACTAAAAAAGTAAAGTAAAAAATGATAGCAAACAAGATGCTTTTGACTTTGGTTTTGAGAGTGTTATAATTAAAGGAGAGAAGGCAAGAGGAGATCATATGACAAAAATTGCGGTACTTTCAGATATCCATGGAAATACAAGAGCACTGGAAGCTGTTTTAGCAGATGCGGAGAAGGCAGGCGCTGAGGAATATTGGCTCTTGGGAGATATTCTCATGCCTGGGACAGGACGAAAAAATATTCTCAGACGATTAGAGGACTTGCCGATTACGATTCGAGTTCTGGGAAATTGGGAAGAGAGTTTATGGCGAGCAGCTCATCGAAAATTAGATACAAGTAGACCTAGCCATCGCTACCTCTTGCGCCAATGCCAGTATATTATGGAAGAAATTAGTCTAGATGATATTGAAGCTCTACAGGCATTTCCCATGCACACACACCGCCAGTTTGGAAATCTGAAGGTAGGGATAAGCCATCATTTGCCGGATAAAAATTGGGGGCGAGAGTTGATTCATCTGGGAAAACAAGAGGACTTTGACCGTCTTGTCACCAATCCGGACTGTGATATTGCCATTTATGGTCATATCCATCAGCAGTTTCTTCGCTATGGAAGTGGTGGGCAACTGATTTTAAATCCAGGCTCAATTGGGCAACCGTTCTTTTTATCAGCAAGTCTACGTGAGGATTTGCGGGCCCAGTACATGATTTTGGAGTTTGATGACAGGGGATTAAAAGATATAGATTTTCGTCGTGTTGATTACGATGTTGAGTCAGAATTACAATTGGCTAGAGATTTGAAATTGCCCTACTATGAGGTATACTATGAAAGCTTAGTCAACGGAATTCACCATACCCATAATCAGGACTTGTTGCACGAAATCGCTCAGAGTCAAGGACATGATGTTGAATTGGACGACTGGCTTAGTCGTAACTCTTGACATTACAACTCTAGGAGATATAATAAATATAAGAGAAGAATGAGCTTTGTTGATAATAAAGGAGGACTGCATGCAAATTTCAAGCCGATTTACCATTGCGACACATATGTTGGTAATCATTGCCCTAAAAGGGAAGGAAAGCAAGGTGACTAGTGATTTTCTCGCTAGTAGTGTTGGAGTCAATCCTGTTATTATCCGAAAAACTTTGTCCCAACTGAAAAAAGCAGACTTGATTTCCGTCGCGCGTGGAACTGGAGGGGCAGAGATTATCAAAGAGCTAGAGGACATCAGTCTTTTGGATATTTATCAAGCGGTGGAATGCCTTGGAAAGACTGGACAACTCTTTAGTTTCCATGATAATCCTAATCCTGACTGTCCAGTAGGAGCCAATATCCATGGGGTTTTAGATGAAAAGTTAGATAAAATTCAAGAAGCCATGGAAGAAGAATTAAGCCAAACTAGTCTGGCCCGAGTAGTGGCGGATGCAGAAGCAAGAATCTAAAATTAAGAGGACCTAAGGTCCTCTTTTTATTTTTAGCTAATTATGATGAAATTTAATTAGATAAAGGAGGAAGAAATGTATCTCGTTGTAGGAATTGTATCAGCCTTTATCCGTGAATTTGTAGCTCTATGTGTGACATTAAAGTGGCTCTTTGTGTTCTTCTACGGATTATGATTCCTAGCTCTTCTTTTATCCTATAAGGGAATTCTTTGGTCATAAAAGTCTCTATTTTAACTCGTTCATGTAAAAAAGCAAGAATTTTTTAGTTCTTGCTTTTTTATTGATTATTTATGACGTGCTGTCTTATTGAAGTCTATAGCCCTATTTTTCCTCTTTTTTCTTTAGGAAGCTTCCAAGTCCAAGAAGAGACAGAATGCTGAATCCAGCAAGAGCAAGAGGTGATTTGTTTTCAGTTCCTGTGTTTGGAAGGACTTTTTGAGAAAGACCCTCTACAACAGTTTCTTGAGTTTCAGGCTGGACAGCTAGGTTTTGGGCCTGATTTTGTTCTACTTTCAAGCTAGAAAGATCAAATTCTGGCTTTTCTTCCACAGCTGGAGCGACAATGGCACCACCTTGAGACAAGCGGAGAACGACAGCAGTGAGAGCGTTCAATTTCAAGCCTTTTTCAGTCCATTCGAGACCTTGAGGGTTGGCAATTCCTACCGGTCCTGCTTGGTTTTCATCAGCCAAGACTTCGGCCTTTCTCAAGTGGGCAAAGTCTGTTTCTAGAGTGAATTCACGTTCTTTATCATCTGCATTGACAAAGACAGCGTAGATATCCCCATTTGGAGCAGTAATTTGGTAGCCGATGACCACGTCTTCTTTTTCAACACCATTTTGTCCTGGGACAGTAATGAGGCGGACACGCTCCTTGATATCTTCAAGACTCTTGAGTCGGAAGGCATCTGTAGATTTACGAAGGGCAATCAAACCTTTCATGTAGTCGCGACTCTTAACATTTTCAGGATATGCTTTTTTATCTGTTGCCTTGGTCCAGTCAAATTTGTTGACAGCATCGCTAGAGTCATAAGAGTCATGGATGAAGTAAGGATAGACAAATGGATTGCCATCCTTATCACGCAACAAGTGAGATTTGTTTGGAACCTTATCCTCTGAAACAGGAGTTTTGTAGGCTGGGTCCAAGAATTGTTTGGTACGTCCATATTCCTGACCAGAGTGGATAAATGGTGTTCCTTGTGCTGTTAAGACCATGAGGTTTCCAAGTCGTAAACGACGATGGATTTCCGCATAGTTTTCGGCCTTACTTGGGTCTTTTTTGATAGATTGGGCAATGATGTCAAAGAGAGTCAAGTTATCGTGGGCTGCGATATACTGAATAACATCTCCTGGGTTGTCCGCTTCAAAATTGGTTGGTTGAGCAATGAGGTTCTTAAAGATGGTATTGACATCACGTTTGCCACCTGTGATAAAGGCAGGCTGCCCTTCGTTTGGATAGCCAGACTTGAGGTTGTTGCGGATGTCGTCTGAAAAGACAGCGACAGTATCTGTTTTCTTCATCCAATCTTGGTCAGCAGGTTGTACAGGCGTATTTTCATCACCAGTGTAGGTTCTCCAGCCTTCACCTAACATGATAAGGTTTGGATTGAGGGCGCGTGCAGCCTTGTAAGCTTCTTCGATTGAAGCCGCATCGTGATCACCCATCATATCGAAACGGAAACCATCCACTTTGTAGGTGTCAACCAGATACTTGATAGAGTCTACCAAGACACGTTTAGACATATAATGGGTTGTTCCTAAACGACCACCACCAAAGCTAGTACGTGGCGAACCATCAGCATCCATGAAGTGATAGTAGTTTGGCTCAAGGTCTTCAAAGATATCGACGTTGGCAGTATGGTTGTAGACCACGTCCAAGATAGCTCCCATGCCACGTTTATGGATTTCGTTGATGAGATTTTTGAATTCCGCGATACGTTTTTCTGGATCCTTGGGATTGCTAGAGTACATACCAGTCAAGGAGAAGTAGTTTTGAGGGTCATATCCCCAGTTGTAGTTGCTGTTGCTTGAAGCATAGGCAGATAATCGCTCTTTGTTTTTCAATTCATTGACATAGTAGTAAGACAAGACTGGGAGAAGTTGGATGTGGGTCACGCCCAAATCTTTGAGATAATCGAGCTTCTCGATAAAGGCTTCAAAGGTACCAAATGGCTTAGTCAAGTCTTTTGCGATGGTAGGATCTGAAGTGAAGTCACGAACATGAGCTTCATAGATGACGGCATCTTCACGCGATTTGAAGTTGCGAATCTTACCATAAGTCAAGTTTTGCGGACCTAGTTTTGATGGGTCCACAAAGGCAGCTTTAGCTACTTTATGGGCAGGGTCTGTTTTTGCTAGATCACTATTCCAAGCTGCTAATGATTTGGCATAAGGGTCAAGAACGAGGACAGTTTTACCTTGGCGTTCGATTTGGTAGTGGTAGTAGTAGCCAGTGTAGTTGCTGATGCCAAGTCCTGAATTCTCATCCAAGGTTTGGTTCCAAGTTCCTTTTTCTCCCTTTTTAAGATCGACGGTTCCAACAACTTTTTCAGGGTCCTTCTTGTCATAGACGACAACGGAAACCTTATCAGCACTTGGAGACCAGAGAGTCAAATCAACACGTTTGCCATCTTCTTTAAGAGTTGCACCGAGTGGGCCATCGTAACTATAAGTCTCGTCTTTGAGACGCCAGCTAGAACGTGTGGTAAATCGGTCTGAATTGTAGCTGACAGTGTAAGGGTTTTGAGTGTCAGAGAAGTCGCCGATATAGGTCACTTTCTTACCAGCTTCATCCACTTCCACGTCTGTGATAGCTACTTTATTTCCTTGATAATCAGTGATGCCGGAGTGTTTGAGGATATCGTCTTTCTTAGCTCCAACTAGTGTAGAGAAACTACTTTCGATACGAGATTTAGCCACGTGTTGGGCACCAGTCATACGAATATCGTGCACGTAATAAGGGTTGGTGTAGATGGTTTCATCATCATCCTTGAGGAAAATCTGACTGTGATTTTTTAGATCAGTGAATTTATAATCTTCTTTTCTGATTTTCACATCATCGCCTTTCTTGCTTTCGTCTAGTAGTAAAAATCCAAATTCTCTAGCGGCTTCATTGAGTGGAATATCGATGTAGCGTCCGTGTTTTCCTGTTGCGGTAAAGTCAGTACCGTCAGGCCATTCTCCACTGCTTGGCTTTTTGACATCTCCCCAATACCAGAGTGATTTTTTATCATAGTTACCATCAGTACGGTAGTAGTTGACGCGGACAGTTCCCGCAGGCTGAGGTTGGTAGTTGTAAACTTTGTAGTTTTCATCTAGCCAAGCTTCATTCATTTTTGGAGATAGACGCTCTACAGAACGGTCTCCAGTAAGATTATCCCCTTTTGTATTATTGATGAGGAAGCTGACTTTCTTGGCTTGTTCATTTTTGAGTTTGACATCTAGGTAATAGCCATAATCGTCTTGTTTGGCATCTTTAAATGACTGGGCTCCATTTGGCCAATTTTCAGAAGGTTTTTCTACATCGTCCCAAGTCCAGAGACCTTGAGAATCCTTAGCTTTTTCTGGGAGTTTTTTTACATGGATACGGAAGTAGTTGTCTGCGATTGGAGTTTCAGAATTAGTTTCTACTTTTGTTTTTTCATCTGAAACTGGACTTGCAGCTACTTCAGTTTTTTTATCCTCTGAAGTTGTGGCTGGCTCTTCTTTCTTTTCTACTTGATCGCTAGAAGGATTGGTTGTAGCACCCTCAGCTTTAGCACTTTCAGTAGTTAAAGCTACTTCAGATTCTTTAGCCTTTTCTTCAGTTTTAAGGGAATCGTTTTCATTGTTTTGACCAGAAACAGGAATTGGAGCTGGCATAGAATCTGTATCTGCAGGGTTAACAGTAACAGCGCTTACATTTTCTCTAGTGCTTGATAAATTCTCATCTGCAGCAACATGAGGAGTTGCAAGAGCTAGTAGGATAAAGCTCGCTCCGATAAGGACTGATCCTGTTCCGTTTTTCAAAGAACGGATACTATAAACCATTTTTTTCTCGCGTTGGGGGAATATGTTCTTCATCAATAGTCTCCTATAAATTTATTTTAAAATTAGTATAACACGGGGTAAAAAATTATGCAAGCGTTTTCCTAGATGTTTTTTTATGCCAACAAGAAACTCTCCTTATTCTTTAAGGAGAGTTTTTATAATAGAAGTAGTTGGAAAGAAGTAGATAGAAAAGCTTGATAACTGAAGAAAAAATGAAGTAGAATTATTTCAGCGCTTGTTCTAAGAAGTGATTATCTTATCGCCGATGTGAGAAATAGTTGAGAAGGTTTATCAAGGAAAAGAGTGTCGGAACTATAAAGTATTTGGGTCTGAATGTCTGAGAAGCCATGATTTTTAAGAGTCTCCTCAAGTTCCGAAATAATAAAACCATGGTTTTCTCCATCTGGTACGGTATAATCAGCGATAAATAGTTGTCCTCCGAGAGTCAAATGTTCTTTGAACATAGCTAGACCGGAATCAAAATGAGGCATGTGATGAAGAACACGACTAACGATAATGAGATCGAATGTTTGCTCCAATGGCTTAAGCACTAAGTCTTGTTGAATCAAGTGTAGATTTTCAAGTTTTTGGTTTTCAACCTTGATACGAGCTTGCTCCAGCATTTTTTCTGCGATGTCAACCAAGGTCACTGACTTGGATTGTTTGGCTAGAGGAAGAGCGATAAGTCCAGTTCCTCCTCCAAAATCTAGGATTGATTTGGTGGATAGCTCAGAGACTTGTTGCTTGATCTCTGCATTTACAAGGTCTGCTAGAAATTGGTTTTTGGGAGAATCGAAAGATTCTGCTCGATGATTAAAATGATGTTCCATGTCAATAGTGTAGCATAAAGAGAGGATGTTTTAAAATGTTGGCTAGGTCTTGTTGGAAAGGGATAGAGTTATCGACTGGTGTTTAGCTTCTTTTTTAAGCTTGATAAGGACCAGAGTTTTTTGGGATTTTGATTGAAAGAGTTAAGGAAATAAAGAGGAGAAAAACTTGAAATCATGTTATAATAAAACGATAGAATCGTAAGAAAGAGTGGATGAATTTTGATTATTCCGACTTATAATTGGCAATTTGCACCTCAAGTTGAGGATGCAGATTTTACAAAAATCGCCAAGAAAGCTGGGCTAGGGCCTGAAGCTGCTCGTTTATTATTTAGCCGTGGTATTAAGGATGAAGATAGTTTGTCTCGTTTTTTGGCACCAAGTCTAGATGATTTACACGATCCCTATCTTCTCCACGATATGGACAAGGCAGTGAATCGTATTCGTCGTGCTATAGAGCAGGGGGAATTTATCCTCGTTTATGGAGACTACGATGCAGATGGGATGACATCAGCTTCTATCATTAAAGAAACATTAGAACAATTAGGAGCCGAGTGTTTAGTCTATCTTCCTAATCGTTTTACAGATGGTTATGGTCCTAATGCCAGTGTCTACAAGTACTTCATTGAGCAACAAGGGATATCCTTGATTGTAACCGTAGATAATGGAGTTGCAGGGCATGAGGCTATTGACTTGGCTCAATCTATGGGAGTAGATGTTATTGTAACGGATCACCATTCTCTACCAGAGGTCTTACCAGATGCTCATGCAATCGTTCATCCGGAGCATCCTGAATCAGACTATCCTTTTAAACATTTGGCGGGTTGTGGAGTGGCTTTTAAACTAGCTTGTGCCCTCTTGGAGGAAGTGCAGGTTGAGTTGCTTGATTTGGTTGCTATTGGGACGATTGCAGACATGGTCAGCTTGACAGATGAAAATCGAATCATGGTTCAGTACGGTTTAGAAGTTTTGCGCAATACCCAAAGACTAGGCCTCCAAGAACTATTTGAAATAGCAGGGATTTCTAGCAGTGACCTTACAGAAGAAACTGTTGGTTTTCAGTTAGCACCACGATTAAATGCCCTAGGACGCTTGGATGATCCTAATCCTGCTATTGAGTTACTAACTGGCTTTGATGATGAAGAGGTACGTGAGATTGCCCTCATGATTCAAGATAAAAATGAAGAACGCAAGGAAATCGTTCAAGCCATTTATGAAGAAGCTAAAAGTTTGGTAGACCCTAACAAAAGTGTTCAAGTTTTAGCCAAAGAAGGTTGGAACCCAGGAGTGCTTGGGATTGTAGCTGGTCGCTTGTTGGAAGAATTAGGACAGACAGTTATTGTTCTGAATATTGAAGATGGCCGTGCCAAGGGGAGTGCTCGAAGTATTGAAGCAGTCGATATCTTTGAAGCCTTGAATCCGCATCGGGAACTTTTTATTGCCTTTGGTGGGCATGCAGGCGCTGCAGGTATGACACTTGAAGCGGAACAGCTAGACGCCTTATCGGAAATTTTAGAAACCTATGTAAAAGACAAAGGGATAGATGCCAAGGGCAAGAATACATTATATCTAGATGAAGAATTAGATTTGGAAAGCCTAAGTTTAGAGACGGTTAAAAGTTTTGAACGATTAGCTCCTTTTGGAATGGATAACCAAAAACCTATTTTTTATATTCGAGATTTTCAAGTTGAAAATGCTCGTTCTATGGGAGCGGGAGACAGTCATCTAAAATTGAAGATTTCCAAAGGGACCGCGAGCTTTGAGGTAGTAGCTTTTGGTCAAGGATCAAAGGCTACAGAATTTTCTCAGGTAAAACAACTGGAATTGGCAGTTACCCTTTCTGTTAACCAGTGGAATGGGCAAACAACCCTCCAGTTGATGATGGTAGATGCCCGTGTGGACAGTGTTCAACTTTTTAACATCCGTAGTAAGAGTTTAGAGCTACCAGAGGGAGTGCCTGTCCTAGATTTTACCAGCGATTTACCAGAAATGCTTTCTAGCCCAGCAATCGTTGTAAAAAATATTCCCGAGGATCTCAGTCTTCTCAAACAAGTGTTTCAAGAACAGGATTTCTCTGCTATTTACTTTAAAAATGATATCGCTAAAGCATACTATTTGACAGGTTATGGTACAAGAGAGCAATTCGCTAAGCTTTATAAGACAATCTACCAGTTCCCAGAATTTGATATTCGTTATAAGCTCAAGGACTTATCAGCTTATTTGAAGATAGAACAGATTTTGCTAGTCAAAATGATTCAGATTTTTGAAGAACTTGGTTTTGTCACAATTGATAATGGTGTAATGAAAGTAAATAAAGATGCTGATAAACGGGACATCGCTGAAAGTCAGATTTATCAAAATCTCAAACAAACTGTTAAAGATCAAGAAATGATGGCACTTGGAACAGTACAGGAAATCTATGATTTCCTAATGGAAAAATAGAAGAAAAGAAGCTGAGGTGAATAATCTCAGTTTTTTTAACCACTCTTATTGATTTAATTATTTGTGTTTGTTAAAACTTCATGTATTAAAAATATAACTATTTGTAACATGACTTAAATATAACTCTAAAACAAATGTCATCTAAATCAGGTATGATTCTCTTTGTAAACAACAAATAGGAAATGATAAACAAAATAAAGGGAGAAATTTATTATGAAAAAAACAGTTGCTAAACTGACTCTTGGTTTGACGTCCACCGCTATTTTAGCGTCTGTAGGTGCTCAAACTGTTAGCGCATCTTCTTACGTTGTCCAAGACGGAGATTCATTTTTTGCTATTGCTACTGCAAATGGCATGGATCCTTATGAGTTGGCAGCAAATAACGGGAAAAGCATTTTTGATATGATCCACCCAGGGGATGTGCTAGAAGTAAGCGGTCCAGCTCAGGCTACTTATTCATACGGTGCTCCGGCTTCTGAGGCAACTAGTACTTTGAATCCTGCTTCAGATGATGATGTTGTCGTGAATACTCCGA
This sequence comes from Streptococcus infantis ATCC 700779, assembly GCF_000187465.1. Classification (GTDB taxonomy): domain Bacteria; phylum Bacillota; class Bacilli; order Lactobacillales; family Streptococcaceae; genus Streptococcus; species Streptococcus infantis. The sequence goes on from NZ_GL732439.1 coordinate 166,929, forward strand.
CAGACTATGGAAACTCATATCCTGTTGGTCAGTGTACATGGGGCGTGAAAGAATTGGCTCCTTGGGCTAGTAACTGGTGGGGAAATGCTAATACTTGGGCGATTTATGCTAGTGCTCAAGGTTATCGTGTAGGAGATGTTCCAGTAGTAGGTGCAATCGCCGTTTGGGACGGTGGTGAATATGGACACGTTGCTTATGTGACAGATGTACAAAATGAGAATTCTATCCAGGTATTGGAAGCAAACTACAGACGTCAAAAACAAATTGCTAACTATCGTGGTTTCTTTAATCCACATGAATTTTTAGGTAAAGTTACTTACATTTATCCAAACTAAAGATGATTAAAAAGATTTAGAGTTTCTAAATCTTTTTTTATTTGTGAGTAAGCTCCTTATTACGATTTTTTGCCGAGTAGTTGCTTGTGAAGTAAGGCCCTAGCTCCTTTGGCGGATAGCGATTTCGCAAAGAGAAAACAAAGCAAAGCGATTCGGTTATCAGTGGTGAATGAACTCTAGCTAAAATCCTATCTTCATTTTGAAAATTAGTAAAAAAATGGTATAATGAGAGGAAAAGATTCGGATAAAAGTAAATTGAACTTTTAAAAAAAGAGAGTTGTGAAGACTCTACAAACACGTTATAGTAATGCTTCGGAGGAAAAATGACCAATATTAAATTAACAACTCTGGGCGGTGTTCGTGAAAATGGAAAAAACATGTACATCGCAGAAATTAATGACTCAATCTTTGTTTTAGATGCAGGCTTGAAATATCCTGAAAATGAGCAGTTGGGTGTCGATGTCGTTATTCCAAATATGGAATATCTGTTTGAAAATAGCGACCGTATTGCAGGTGTCTTTTTAACGCACGGACATGCGGATGCGATTGGAGCTCTTCCTTATCTTTTGTCAGAAGTGAAAGTTCCTGTTTTTGGTTCAGAGTTGACAATTGAGCTTGCTAAGCTTTTTGTTAAAGGAAATGATAGTGCTAAAAAATTCGATGACTTCCATGTTATTGATGAAAATACAGAAATCGACTTTGGCGGTACGGAGGTTTCCTTCTTCCGCACAACTCATTCTATCCCAGAGAGTCTGGGTGTCGTTTTAAAAACATCTGAAGGAAGTATCGTTTATACAGGGGACTTCAAATTTGACCAAACGGCTAGCGAATCATACGCAACAGATTTCGGACGTCTAGCTGAAATTGGTCGTGAAGGAGTTTTGGCTCTTCTAAGTGATTCTGCAAATGCTGACAGTAATATTCAAGTAGCCAGCGAAAGTGAAGTTGGTGATGAAATTACGCAAACCATTTCTGACTGGGATGGACGTATCATCGTAGCTGCCGTTGCAAGTAACCTTTCTCGTATTCAGCAAGTCTTTGATGCTGCTGCAGATACAGGACGTCGCGTTGTTTTGACTGGATTTGATATTGAAAATATCGTTCGTACAGCCATTCGCTTGAAAAAATTGTCATTGGCTAACGAAAGTCTCTTGATTAAACCTAAAGATATGTCTCGTTTTGAAGACCACGAGTTAATTATCCTAGAAACCGGTCGTATGGGTGAACCAATTAATGGACTCCGTAAAATGTCAATCGGTCGTCACCGCTATGTTGAAATCAAGGATGGAGACTTGGTTTATATCGTTACAACGCCATCAATCGCTAAAGAAGCTGTTATGGCACGTGTAGAAAATATGGTCTACCAAGCAGGTGGTGTCGTTAAACCGATCACTCAAAGCTTGCGTGTATCAGGACATGGGAATGCGCGTGATCTTCAATTGATGATCAATCTCTTGCAACCTCAGTATCTCTTCCCAATCCAGGGTGAATACCGTGAGTTGGACGCTCATGCCAAGGCTGCTATGGCTGTTGGGTTGTTGCCAGAACGCATTTTTATCCCGAAAAAAGGCACAACCATGTCTTATGAACATGGGGACTTTGTCCCGTCTGGTGCAGTTGCTGCAGGTGATGTCTTGATTGACGGAAATGCCATCGGGGATGTTGGGAACGTGGTTCTTCGTGACCGCAAGGTCTTGTCAGAAGATGGTATCTTTATCGTAGCTATCACTGTTAACCGTCGTGAGAAGAAAATTATCGCTAAAGCGCGAGTACATACGCGTGGATTTGTCTATCTCAAGAAGAGTCGCGATATTTTACGTGAAAGTACAGAGTTGGTGAACCAAACTGTTGAAGACTATCTCCAAGGGGAGGACTTTGACTGGGCTGATCTTAAAGGTAAGGTTCGTGACAATTTGGCTAAATTCCTTTTTGAACAAACGAAACGTCGTCCAGCCATTTTACCAGTAGTCATGGAAGCAAAATAAGGATTAAATAGCAAGAGAGAAAGTCGAGTTTCGGCTTTTTCTTATCTCAAACGAATAAGGAGCAAGTTATGGCAGTAATGAAGATTGAGTATTACTCAGAAGTTTTAGGTATGGAGTGGGGAGTAAATGTACTCTATCCGGATGCATCTCGGGTGACAGAGCCAAACAGTAAAGATATTCCAGTTCTCTATCTCCTTCATGGAATGTCAGGGAACCACAACAGTTGGCTCAAACGGACCAATGTAGAACGCTTGCTACGTGGGACCAATCTGATTGTTGTCATGCCAAATACAAACAACGGCTGGTATACAGATACTCAGTATGGCTATAACTATTACACAGCTCTAGCAGAAGAGTTGCCTAAGGTGCTCAAACGCTTCTTCCCCAATATGACCAACGAGCGAGATAAAACCTTCATTGCTGGTTTATCAATGGGCGGCTACGGTTCCTTTAAGTTAGCACTGTCAACTGACCGTTTCTCCCATGCAGCTAGCTTTTCTGGGGCGCTTAGCTTCGAGAAGTTTTCTCCTGAGAGTCAAGATTTAGGAACGCGTGCCTACTGGCGAGGTGTTTTTGGCAAAGTTAATGATTGGGTGAATAGCCCTTACTCGCTTGAGACCCTTGCCAAAAAGTCAGACAAGGAGACCAAACTCTGGGTTTGGTGTGGCGAACAAGATTATCTCTATTCTGCCAATAATCTAGCAGTTAAAAATCTTAAGAAACTTGGTTTAGATGTGACTTATAGCCATAGTGCAGGAACCCATGAGTGGTATTATTGGGAAAAGCAATTGGAACGTTTTTTAACTACCTTGCCAATTGATTTTGTTTTGGAAGAACGTTTATCCTAATTTTAGCTTTCTTTCAGCTTGTTTTAGTAGAATAAAGAATCTATCTTTAGAATGGGAATCCATGACTTAAAGATGGGTTCTTATTTTTTTAGAAAGGTGGGCAATTATGGGCTGGATTATTCGTGTGTTATGTCGGTTTTTACTAGGGATTTTACGTATGTTTTGGCGCCTTGTATGGACGCTTATCTTCTTCATTCTCATCACTTTTGGGATTCTCTGGTATGTGACAGGTAATTTACCTGCTACTTTAAATCAAGTTAGCAAAGTGGTTCGAGTCGGCCAAGCAGGTTGGGATCAATGGCAAGAAACTGGCAAGTTGCAAGGTTTGTCTCAGACAGATCATCATCAAGATTCAGGAGCAAAATGGTCAAAGGCGCAAGCAACTATCTATATTGATCCTCAAATGGATGCCACTTTCCAAAAGGCCTACCGTGAAGCAATTGCTAACTGGAACCAGACAGGGGCATTTAACTTTGAGCTTGTAACAGAAGCGGATCAGGCCGATATTTTCGCTACCGAAATGAATGATGGTTCGACAGCTGTAGCAGGTGAGGCGGAGAGTCAGACAAATCTCCTAACCAAACAATTCATTTCAGTGACCGTTCGCTTGAATCATTATTATCTATCCAATCCAAACTATGGATATACCGATGATCGTATCATGCATACAGCAGAGCATGAACTAGGTCATGCGATTGGTTTGGAACACACCAATGAAGTTTCGGTTATGCAACCAGCAGGCTCTTATTATGGAATCCAAGCTCAAGATGTAAAAGAAGTTCAAGAACTATATGAGTCTGGGGAATAAGTGATTTTCTAAGGAAACTGGAGCTCTCTGATTTAAGCAATACAGGGGGCTTTTTGCTATAATGGAATTATGAATAACTTGATTAAATCAAAACTGGAGCTCTTGCCTACTAGCCCTGGTTGTTACATTCACAAAGATAAAAACGGCACTATCATTTATGTAGGAAAGGCTAAAAATCTGCGCAATCGGGTGCGCTCCTACTTCCGTGGGAGCCATGATACCAAGACAGAAGCTCTGGTATCTGAGATTGTAGATTTTGAGTTTATTGTTACGGAGTCTAATATTGAAGCCTTGCTTCTTGAAATCAACCTCATCAAGGAAAACAAGCCTAAGTACAATATTATGCTCAAGGATGATAAGTCTTATCCCTTTATCAAAATCACAAATGAGCGCTATCCTCGCTTGATTATCACCCGTCAGGTCAAAAAAGACGGAGGTCTCTATTTTGGTCCCTATCCGGATGTGGGGGCAGCCAATGAAATCAAACGGCTATTGGATCGGATTTTCCCTTTTCGCAAGTGTACCAATCCTCCTTCTAAGGTTTGTTTTTATTACCATATCGGCCAGTGTATGGCTCATACGGTTTGTCGCAAGGATGAAGCTTATTTTAAAGCAATGTCCCAAGAAGTCTCTGATTTTCTCAAGGGACAAGACGATAAAATCATTGATGACCTCAAGGAGAAGATGGCTGTGGCAGCCCAAAGTATGGAGTTTGAACGTGCCGCGGAATACCGTGATTTGATTCAGGCTATTGGCACCCTTCGGACTAAGCAACGAGTCATGGCTAAAGACCTCCAAAACCGTGATGTATTTGGTTACTACGTGGATAAGGGTTGGATGTGTGTTCAGGTTTTCTTTGTCCGTCAAGGTAAACTGATTGAACGCGATGTCAATCTCTTTCCTTATTACAATGACCCAGATGAAGATTTCTTGACCTATGTGGGACAGTTTTATCAAGAAAAATCTCACTTGGTACCTAATGAAATTTTGATACCTCAGGATATTGATGGAGAAGCCGTTAAGGCTTTGGTAGATACCAAGGTTCTTAAGCCCCAACGTGGTGAGAAGAAGCAACTAGTCAATCTGGCTATCAAAAACGCTCGTGTTAGTTTAGAGCAGAAGTTTAATCTATTAGAGAAATCAGTTGAAAAGACTCAAGGAGCTATTGAAAATCTTGGGCGACTTCTACAAATTCCAACCCCAGTCCGTATCGAGTCTTTTGATAACTCTAATATTATGGGGACTAGTCCAGTCTCAGCTATGGTTGTTTTTGTTAACGGAAAACCGAGCAAGAAGGATTACCGTAAGTATAAAATCAAGACTGTGGTCGGACCAGATGACTATGCAAGTATGCGAGAGGTTATTCGTAGACGTTATGGACGGGTCCAGCGTGACGGTTTGACACCGCCAGATCTAATCGTAATCGATGGTGGTCAGGGACAGGTTAATATTGCTAAGCAGGTTATTCAAGAAGAGTTAGGCTTAGATATTCCGATTGCAGGACTTCAAAAGAATGACAAGCACCAAACCCATGAATTACTTTTTGGAGATCCGCTTGAGGTGGTAGAGTTGTCTCGAAATTCTCAGGAATTTTTCCTCTTGCAACGCATTCAGGACGAGGTACACCGCTTTGCCATTACATTCCACCGTCAACTTCGTTCTAAAAATTCCTTCTCCTCTCAATTGGATGGAATTGAAGGCTTGGGGCCAAAACGTAAGCAGAATTTGATGAAATATTTCAAATCTCTGACAAAAATCAAGGAAGCTAGCGTGGACGAGATTGTTGCAGTTGGTATACCAAGAGCAGTGGCAGAGGCAGTTCATCAACACTTAAATCTAGAAGAAGACTCAGCGCTAGCTCAAGTAGCTGAGAAACCTCTTGAATACAAGGAATAAAGTAGCAATGGAATGTTTTGGCTTTAGTGGGTGCAAGCTAGTCGGATTTGTGGTAAAATAGATAAGATATGACAAAAGAATTTCATCATGTAACGGTCATGCTCCATGAGACCATTGATATGCTAGATGTAAAACCTGATGGTATTTACGTTGATGCGACCTTGGGAGGAGCAGGACACAGCGAGTATTTATTAAGTAAGTTAAGCGAGAAAGGGCATCTCTATGCCTTTGACCAAGACCAGAATGCCATTGATAATGCGCAAAAACGATTGGCTCCCTATATCGAAAAGGGAATGGTCACCTTCATCAAGGATAATTTCCGTCATTTGAAGGACCGCTTACATGACTTAGGTGTGACTGAAATTGATGGAATTTGTTATGATTTAGGTGTGTCAAGCCCGCAGTTGGATCAGCGTGAACGTGGTTTTTCCTATAAGAAGAATGCACCGCTGGATATGCGCATGAATCAGGAAGCTAGTTTGACCGCTTATGAAGTCGTTAATCACTACGACTACCATGATTTGGTAAGAATCTTTTTCAAATATGGAGAGGACAAGTTTTCCAAACAGATTGCTCGAAAAATTGAACAGGCGCGTGAACAGAAACCGATTGAGACAACAACCGAATTGGCAGAGATTATTAAATCTGCCAAACCGGCAAAGGAGCTCAAGAAAAAAGGTCACCCAGCCAAACAAATTTTCCAAGCTATCCGTATAGAGGTCAATGATGAACTGGGTGCTGCAGATGAATCAATCCAGCAGGCTATGGATATGTTGGCTCTAGATGGCAGAATATCAGTGATTACCTTCCATTCGCTGGAAGATCGCTTGACTAAGCAACTATTTAAGGAAGTTTCGACAGTGAAGGTTCCAAAAGGCTTGCCATTCATCCCGGATGATCTCAAGCCTAAGATGGAATTAGTCTCTCGCAAGCCGATTCTACCAAGCAAGGAGGAGTTGGAAGCCAATAATCGTTCCCACTCAGCCAAGCTACGAGTAGCTCGAAAAATTCACAAGTAAGGGGATAAAATGGTAGACAAAAGAGAAACGACGAGCCAGTTACTGCAAGCTCGTATCAAGAGATTTTCACGTGTTGAGAAGGCCTTTTACCTTTCGATTGCCATTACAGCCCTGATCTTAGCAGTAAGTGTTGTCTATATGCAAACAAAGCTCCTGCAAGTTCAGAGTGAGTTAACAACAGTTAATAATCAAATCGAAGAAAAGAAGACCGAACTAGATGATGTCAAGCAAGAAGTTAATGAATTGATCCGATCAGAACGCTTGACAGGAATTGCAGACTCGCAAGAGTTGCAATTAAACAATGGAAATATCCGATCGGCGGAGTAATATATGAAAACATGGAAAGAAAAAATAGTACACTTTGCCATTAAGAATCGCAGAACTCCTCTAGAAAACCGCAGACGAGTTGGGAAAAGCCTTAGTCTCTTGGCTGTCATTCTCTTTGCTGTTTTTTTGGTTAACTTTGCGGTGATTATTGGTACGGGAAAGAAGTTTGGTGTTGACCTGGTCAAAGAAGCATATAAGGTTCATCAAACAACTCGAACAGTCCCTGCTAAGAGGGGAACCATTTATGATCGTAATGGAACTCCGATTGCAGAAGATGCAACCTCCTACAATGTTTATGCGGTCATTGATAAGGATTATAAGTCTGCGAATGGAGATATTCTATATGTTGAGGAATCTCAGTACAATAAGGTAGCCGAAATTTTCCATAAGTACTTGGATATGGAGGAGACCTATGTCAAAGATCAACTCTCTCAACCCAATCTCAAACAGGTTTCCTTTGGTACTAAAGGAAATGGGATTACCTACGCAAATATGATGTCCATAAAAAAGGATCTAGAAGCTGCCAAGGTTGAGGGAGTGGATTTTACCACAAGCCCCAATCGAAGTTATCCAAATGGGAAATTTGCTTCATCCTTCATTGGTCTAGCCCAGCTCCATGAAAATGAAGATGGTTCAAAGAGTCTTATTGGAACATCTGGTATTGAAAGCTCCTTGAATAGCTTGTTAGCAGGGACAGATGGTATTATTACCTATGAAAAAGACCGTCTAGGTAATATCGTTCCTGGTACAGAACAAGTCACCCAACAGACCGTAAACGGGAAAGACGTCTATACGACCCTATCTAGTCCTTTGCAGTCCTTTATGGAAAGTCAAATGGATGCCTTTCAAGAGAAAGTAAAAGGCAAGTATATGACAGCGACCTTGGTCAGTGCAAAGACCGGTGAAATCCTCGCTACCACCCAACGACCTACCTTTAATGCAGATACTAAAGAAGGAATCACTGAGGACTTTGTTTGGCGTGATATTCTTTATCAAAGTAACTATGAACCAGGATCAGCCATGAAGGTTATGACGTTAGCTTCTTCTATTGATAATAATACCTTCCCAAGTGGAGAATACTTCAATAGCAGTGAATTTAAAATGGCGGATGCGACGACTCGAGATTGGGATGTTAATGATGGTTTGACTACTGGTGGGATGATGACTTTCTTACAAGGTTTCGCTCACTCCAGTAATGTTGGAATGAGTCTACTTGAACAAAAAATGGGAGATGCTACTTGGTTGGATTATCTAAAACGCTTTAAATTTGGGGTTCCAACTCGCTTTGGCTTGACAGATGAATACGCTGGTCAACTTCCAGCTGATAATATTGTTAGTATTGCTCAAAGCTCATTTGGGCAAGGAATTTCAGTGACACAAACACAAATGCTTCGTGCCTTTACAGCTATTGCTAATGATGGAGTTATGCTGGAGCCAAAATTTATAAGTGCTATTTATGATACTAACAATCAGTCTGTACGTAAGTCACAAAAAGAAATAGTAGGAAATCCTGTTTCCAAAGAGACAGCAAGCACAACTCGAAATCACATGATCTTAGTTGGGACGGACCCTCTATATGGAACTATGTATAATCACTACACAGGAAAGCCAATTATAACAGTTCCTGGACAAAATGTAGCCCTCAAGTCTGGTACAGCCCAAATCGCTGATGAGAAAAATGGAGGATACTTGGTTGGTTCTACCAATTATATTTTCTCAGTTGTGACTATGAATCCTGCTGAAAATCCTGATTTTATCTTGTATGTAACGGTTCAACAACCTGAACATTATTCAGGTATCCAGTTGGGAGAATTTACCACCCCAATCTTGGAGCGTGCTTCTGCGATGAAAGAATCTCTCAATCTTCAATCAACTGCTAAAAGTCTGGATCAGGTTACCACTACGACTAACTATGCTATGCCTTCGACAAAAGACTATAGCCCTGGAGATTTGGCAGAAGAACTACGACGTAACCTTGTTCAACCAATCGTTATCGGTTCAGGAACGAAAATCAAAGAAAGTTCAGTGGCAGAAGGAACCAATCTAGACGCAAATGCGCAGATCTTACTCCTTTCTGACAAGGTAGAAGAGATGCCTGATTTGTATGGTTGGTCTAAGAAGAATGTCGAAACTTTTGCAAAATGGCTGGATATCGAAGTTGAATTTGAAGGTACAGGAGAAACTGTAAAAAAACAAAGTGTTCGTACCAATACAGCTTTAAAAAATATACAGAAAATAAAAATAACTTTAGGAGATTAGAATGCTAGTTTCTATCTTTTCTGGAATCCTTACTTTTGTTCTTACAGTGGTAGGAATTCCAGCTTTTATCCGTTTTTACCGTAAAGCACAGATTACTGGTCAACAGATGCATGAGGATGTTAAGCAACACCAGGCAAAAGCTGGGACGCCGACAATGGGAGGAATTGTCTTCCTCGTAACAAGCGTTTTAGTTAGTTTAGTTCTTGCACTTTTTACTAATCAACTAACCAACAATGTTGGAATGATCCTCTTTATTCTCGTTTTGTATGGTTTGGTTGGCTTCTTAGATGATTTCCTCAAGGTTTTTCGTAAAATCAATGAAGGGCTCAATCCTAAACAAAAGTTCTTGCTTCAATTAGTAGGAGGAGTTATCTTCTATCTCTTTTATGAAAGAGGCGGGGATGTCTTAAATGTATTTGGGTATCCATTGCACTTAGGCTTTCTTTACATTTTCTTTGCTCTCTTCTGGTTAGTTGGTTTTTCAAATGCTGTTAACTTGACTGATGGAATTGATGGCTTGGCAAGTATCTCAGTAGTGATTAGCCTATCTGCCTACGGAGTCATTGCTTATGTACAAAATCAATTGGATATTCTCTTAGTGATTCTTGCCATGATTGGTGGTCTTCTTGGTTTCTTTGTCTTTAACCATAAGCCTGCTAAGGTATTCATGGGAGATGTCGGAAGTCTTGCTCTTGGAGGAATGTTGGCCGCTATTTCTATGGCGCTGCACCAAGAATGGACGCTACTCCTGATTGGTATAGTGTATGTTTTTGAAACAACATCTGTCATGATGCAAGTTACCTACTTTAAGTTGAGTGGCGGAAAACGTATCTTCCGAATGACACCAGTTCATCACCATTTTGAGTTGGGTGGATTTTCAGGTAAAGGTCAAGCCTGGAGTGAGTGGAAGGTCGATTTCTTCTTCTGGGGAGTGGGCTTGCTTGCTAGTCTTCTAACGTTAGCTATTATGTACTTGTTCTAAAAATAGAATGATAAATCATAGAAAAAGAGAAGGATTTTTCCCTTCTCTTTTTCTATTTTTGAATCCTTTTCTCAAAAAAAGTAAAAATATGGTAAAATGGAAAAAAGAAAGTTGAGATTATGAGTTATTTTAAAAAGTATACATTTGACAAATCTAAGTTTAAGTTAGGGATGCGAACGTTTAAAACAGGAATCGCTGTTTTTTTGGTCCTTATGATTTTTGGTTTTTTTGGATGGAAGGGACTTCAAATCGGAGCGCTAACGGCTGTCTTTAGTTTGAGAGAAGACTTTGATAAGAGTGTTCATTTTGGTACTTCTCGTATTTTAGGGAATAGCATCGGTGGTTTTTATGCACTCATTTTCTTCCTCCTAAATAATTTTTTTCATGGAGCCTTTTTGGTAACTCTCCTGGTTGTTCCGATTTGTACCATGTTAACCATTATGACAAATGTCGCCATGAATAATAAGTCGGGAGTCATCGGTGGAGTTGCAGCCATGTTGATTATTACCCTATCAATTCCGAGCGGAGAGACTGTTTTGTACGTGTTTGCTCGAGTTTTTGAGACTTTTATGGGTGTTTTTGTAGCAATTCTAGTAAATTATGATATTGATCGCTTGCGGAGTCTCATACAGAAAAAATAAAATAATGTCATAAGATATGACATTAACAATTGACGATTGAATTTTTTTAGACTATAATAGACAGAAAGAAGAGGAAGTGCACATGAAGGAAAAAGAATTTCGTCGCAATATGGCAGTTTTCCCCATTGGTAGTGTTATGAAGCTGACCGATCTTTCGGCGCGTCAAATTCGTTATTATGAAGATCAGGAGTTGATAAAACCTGATCGAAACGAAGGTAACCGCCGGATGTATTCTTTAAATGATATGGATCGGTTGCTTGAGATTAAGGACTATATCTCTGAAGGTCTGAACATTGCTGCTATCAAGAAAAAATATGCCGAACGTGAGGCGAAAGCCAAGAAACCAGTTAGTCAAACTGAGGTTCGTCGTGCCCTTCGGAATGAAGTTCTTCAACAAAGTCGCTTTGCTTCTCAACAATCACCTTTTGGTCGCGGTTAGGCAACCGCAAGTCGTCATATATAAGGAGAAAAACCATGCCAATCACAGCTGCAGATATTCGTCGTGAAGTTAAGGAAAAAAATGTAACCTTTATCCGTCTCATGTTTTCAGATATTTTGGGAACAATGAAAAACGTCGAAATTCCTGCTACAGATGAACAACTAGACAAGGTCTTGTCAAACAAGGCTATGTTTGATGGATCTTCTATTGAAGGGTTTGTTCGTATCAATGAATCAGATATGTACTTGTACCCTGACCTGGACACTTGGACTGTCTTCCCTTGGGGAGATGAGAACGGTAGTGTCGCAGGATTGATCTGTGATGTCTATACAACAGAAGGAGTGCCATTTGCTGGAGATCCTCGAAGCAATCTTAAACGAGCTCTTCATCACATGGAGAAAGTTGGATTCAAATCTTTCAACCTTGGTCCGGAACCAGAATTCTTCCTATTCAAGCTTGATGAAAATGGAGACCCAACTCTTGAGGTGAATGACAAGGGTGGTTACTTTGATTTGGCGCCTACAGACCTTGCCGATAATACCCGTCGTGAGATTGTAAATGTCCTGACTAAAATGGGATTTGAGGTAGAGGCTAGTCACCACGAAGTTGCCGTAGGTCAACATGAGATTGACTTTAAGTATGATGAAGTTCTTCGTGCTTGTGACAAGATTCAAATCTTTAAACTTGTTGTAAAAACAATTGCGCGTAAACATGGTTTGTATGCAACCTTTATGGCTAAACCTAAATTTGGTATCGCTGGTTCAGGAATGCACTGCAATATGTCCTTGTTTGATGATGAAGGGAACAACGCCTTCTTTGATCCAAATGATCCAAAAGGAATGCAATTGTCAGAAACAGCCTATCATTTCCTTGGTGGTTTGATCAAGCACGCCTACAACTACACAGCTATCATGAACCCGACAGTTAACTCATACAAACGTTTGGTTCCAGGGTATGAAGCACCTGTTTACATCGCTTGGGCTGGTCGTAACCGTTCACCGTTGGTGCGCGTTCCTGCTACTCGTGGAATGGGAACACGTTTGGAATTGCGCTCAGTAGACCCAATGGCAAATCCATATATCGCAATGGCTGTTCTTTTGGAAGTTGGTTTGCACGGTATTGAAAACAAAATCGAAGCACCAGCGCCAATCGAAGAAAACATCTATATCATGACTGCAGAAGAGCGTAAAGAGGCTGGCATCACAGACCTTCCATCAACTCTTCACAACGCTTTGAAGGCCATGACAGAAGACGAAGTGGTTAAAGCAGCTCTAGGTGAACACATCTACACTAGCTTCCTTGAAGCCAAACGAATTGAGTGGGCAAGCTATGCAACCTTCGTTTCACAATGGGAAATTGATAATTATTTAGACCTTTACTAATAGAGAAGAAAGATTGTCTGAGGGTAAGCAGTCATACAGCAGTCTAAGCAATCGAATACTTATAACCCCTAAATTAGCGATTTCGGTCGCTATTTATTTTTCGAAAAATCCTCTTGATTCTTTTGCAAATTAAATCTATCATCAAACGTGTAGAAGAAAACCAAGGAGTCATTATAGAAAAATTCAATTTTGAAAACAATATCGGGAAAGAAAACAAACTGCCTCAAATCGAAATCTACAAGCTCACTAACTTTTGCAAGCTTCAAAATTACACATCTGTAAATATTTTTTTGAAAGATATATTTGAACCTATAGTGAATTGAGACTAGAATAGTACACTGCATCTGCTAAAACATTTCTAGAAATTAATTTAACTTTCCTAATCGATTTGTTCACATCTTATTTCAATCTACTATATTATCCCAATAAATGATGATGGCGATCGTTTTGTTTATGCTTGTCGATTTTTGAATCTTGAACGACCAGAAGAATATTTCTGCCGAGGTTGCTAAACGAAAAAACCTGAAAATATTGAATTTTAGTACGAACAACTATAGGCAGAAAAAGTGGAGGTTTTGAATATTCGTTTGGAAGTAAAAAATTAAACTATCTACAATCTCATCAACAATAAACCTATTTTAACTCCATTATCTATAGGCATATTTTTACGCCTTTTTATATATTTGAAGCACATAAGAAACATTATGAGAAGTTTGCTGATGGAAGCACTCAAGAAATTGATGTTCCTTATGATATTCCTGAGAATTGGAAGTGGGTGAGGATAAAATCAATTTATTGGAATTTTGGGCAAAATAAGCCAGAGAAATTCTTTAGGTATATAGATACGTCTAGTATTGATAGAAAAAAGAATATAATCAACTATAAAAATCTACAATATCTTTCACCTGAACAAGCTCCTTCCCGTGCTAGAAAATTAGTTTCGCAGAATAGTGTCTTATTTTCAACAGTTAGACCATATCTAAAAAATATTGCTGTAGTTAGAGAACTTAAAGAGTATTTGATAGCTAGTACAGCATTTATTGTTTTGGATACTTTACTTAACGAAACATATTTGAAATATTATTTATTATCAGATAATTTTATCAATCGTGTTAATAATAAATCTACTGGAACAAGTTATCCTGCAATCAATGATTATAATTTTAATCTATTGTTAATTGCTATCCCTCCGCTAGCCGAACAACAACGAATAGTAGAAGTAATCGAATCAGCTTTAGAAAAAGTAGATGAATATGCTGAAAGTTATAATAGACTAGAACAGCTAGATAAAGAATTTCCAGATAAACTAAAAAAATCTATTCTTCAATATGCTATGCAAGGAAAATTAGTTGAACAAGACCCAAATGATGAATCAGTCGAAGTTTTACTTGAAAAAATACGAGCAGAAAAACAAAAACTCTTCGAAGAAGGCAAGATTAAAAAGAAAGATTTAGAGATTTCAATTGTTTCCCAAGGAGATGATAACTCTTATTATGAGGAAGTACCAAATACTTGGCAACTTTTTAAATTAAAAAATTTATTGCAATTGGATAATGGAACTAAACAACAAAATGAACGTCTTATTTATTGGGATGTAAAGACTTTACGAGGGATTAAGGATGCTGAATTTAAAGAAAAAGGCAATAAAGTACATTCAAAAGATACAGTAATTCTTGTAGATGGAGAAAATTCAGGAGAGTTATTTATAATACCTCATGATGGATATATGGGGTCAACGTTTAAGAAAATTCACTATCTAGAAGCTGGGTCAAAGAAATATATAGATTTATATATAGACAGTAAAAAAGAACTTTTAAAAAATTCAAAAACTGGATCTGCGATCCCTCATCTTAATAAAACATTATTTAAAGAACTTATAGTCGCCCTTCCTCCAATCCAAGAACAAAAACGTATATCAAGTAAAATCACTCAAATATTCTCACAAATTAATCGACTAATTTAGTATAATAGTTTTACGTGCGGTGGAATTTCTATCAAACATAAGATAGGAGTTTTACGTTGAAAGATTTTGAATTACATTTGAAGAAAGATGGTTTAGCTGAAAATACTGTGCGTTCGTACCTTTATGGTGTTCGATTTTTCTTGGAGAATTACGAACTCAAAATGGAAGATTTATTTGAATACAAGGGATATTTATTAGACAATTTTAAACCTAAAACTGTCAATTTGCGCCTACAAGGAGTAAATAAATATCTGGTCTTTATTGGTCATGATGATTTGAAATTAAAATTTGTCAAAGTACAGCAAAAACCGTTTTTAGAAGATGTCATTAGCCATGCTGATTACCTTTTTCTTAAACGTAGTTTGAAAAAAGATGGTATTTTAAAATGGCATTTTGTCGTTTGGTTTTTAGGTGCAACTGGGGCTCGTGTAAGTGAACTTATTAAACTAAAAGTAGAGCATGTAGAAATCGGTTATTTTGACATTTACTCAAAAGGTGGTAAAATTCGTAGACTGTACATTCCTAAAAAATTAAGAAATAGTTGTCTTAGTTGGTTAGAATCAGAAAATCGCCGAAGTGGTTATTTATTTTTGAATAAATTTAACGAACCAATTACAGCAAGAGGAGTTGCTCAACAGTTAAAAAATTATGCAGATAAATACAAAATGAATTCTAAAGTAGTCTATCCTCATTCTTTTAGACATTTATTTGCTAAGAATTTTTTAGCGAAGTATAACGATATTGCTTTGCTAGCAGATTTGATGGGGCATGAAAGTATAGAAACTACTCGAATTTATCTAAGAAAAACAGCTACCGAACAACAAAATATTGTAGATAAAATTGTTAATTGGTAAAAAAATAACAGGTGGTCAAATTGACTATCTGCTATTTTTTTGTGATTATGGCTCTTATTATGGGAATATACCTATGAATTGGGTTGTTATAAAAATAAAAGATATTTTTTCAATAAATACAGGTCTTTCTTACAAGAAGGGCGATTTAAGCATTAATAATAAAGGTGTTAGAATTATACGTGGTGGTAATATTAAGCCTTTAGAATTTTCTCTTTTAGATAATGATTACTACATTGATACACAATTCATCTCCTCTGAGCAAGTTTATTTAAAACATAATCAGCTAATAACACCTGTATCAACCTCTTTAGAACATATTGGAAAGTTTGCAAGAATCGATAAAGATTATGATGGTGTTGTGGCTGGTGGATTTATTTTCCAATTAACACCATTCGAAAGTTCAGAGATTACTTCAAAATTTCTATTATTTAACTTGTCCTCTCCGTTATTTTATAAACAATTGAAATCAATAACTAAACTATCAGGTCAAGCTTTATATAATATTCCTAAAACTACACTGAGCGAGCTATTAATTCCGTTAGCTCCTTTTGAGGTACAGGAACTTATTACTCAGAAAGTTGAGAAACTTTTTGAAAAAGTAAGTCAATTCCCTGAGTAATACGCATTTGTTCATTCCTAGGTAATACAGGAATCAATATGTTCCCCAAGTTATTTTTACTAACACCTCCAATTATTCCAGATTTATTTTTTTGGAAATCACTTAAAAATTGTGGACTTTGAAGAAAATAATAAAGAAATTTATTTTCTCCGTAGTAAAATGATAAATTGCACAACTTATTACCAAAGCAGACATCTTGTTTCAACAGTCCTATTTTGCGTCCAGCACTGCCACCTTCTAAGCACAGCAATACAGAATTGAAATAGCTAATTTTGAATTTTGACAAATAGTTATCGGGAATTCTAATGCCGTTATCATAATTAATGGTATTATCAAAATTGACATCCTTGGTAGCAATATAATTAATCCCATCTACTCCAGAAAAATATTTTTTCTTTTCAGTAGAGTTAATACTATTTCCAGTGTAGAGATTGGAGACGCTGTCTAGAGTTGAAAGCATCCAGTTTCTCGGTAACTGCTTATAATAAGAGTTATCATCTCCTTGGGAAACAATTGAAATCTTCAAATCTTTCTTTTTAATCTTGCCTTCTTCAAAGAGTTTTTGTTTTTCTGCTCGTATTTTTTCAAGTAAAACTTCGACTGGTTCATCATTTGGGTCTTGTTCTACTAATTTTCCTTGCATAGCATATTGAAGAATAGATTTTTTTAGTTTATCTGGAAAAATTTTATCTAACTTTTGTAGTTGATTGTAGCTCTCAGCATATTCATCTACTTTTTCTAAAGCTGATTCGATTACTTCTACTATTCGTTGTTGTTCGGCTAGCGGAGGCAATAGCATAGGAACTTCATATTTTAAAAATTTTATTGAAGCTAAATTTTTTATCGCTGAACCTATAGAATGCTCTTTTAGTGTATTAATCAAACTCGTAAACATCCATTTAAAATACTGTGAATCTATTATATCTGAGTTTAACGTAAGTTTTAATAATGCTTGATTTATAACTCCATTATAATAATTTGAAGGTATTTGAAAGATTTCTCCAATAGTACCTGCACAAGATATTAAAATATCTCCTGCTTTTATTGAAAAATTTTTTAAACGTATATAATCACTCTCTTTTAACCAATAGTCTCCATAATCTATAGTTTTTCTTATAGCATTACCTTGTTCATAAACCTTATATGTATGTTCTCCTTTCGGAACAAACATTGACTTTGTTATAGAACTACCAAAAGGACCTCTTTTTATTGAGCCGTCCTCTAATGCACAAATGTCTGGTAAATAAACTATGGCCCATCCTTTAGGTATATTATGTTTAAACTCTTTTATACTTCCATCAGCAAACTTCTCATAATGTTTCCCATCATCACCACGAAATATCTCGGTTTCCTTTTTATCTCGTTTGATTTTTCCTTCACTGATAAGTTTTTCTTTTTCAGCTTTAATTCTCTTTAACAATTCACTTGCAGGTTCGTCATTGGGATTTTGCGGCACTAATTTCCCTTCCATCGCTCTTTGGAGAATGCTTGCTTTAAGTTGTTCTGGTGTCATTATTTGTCCTCCAACAACTGCAAAATATCAGCTAATACATTATCAATCTTATGATTTAAAGTTGCTCTTTCCGCTTGATAATTCTGAATCAACTCAAAGGGATTTAAGATTTCCTCTTCCTCTTTTGGAAAACCACACTGGTCTAAATTATAATTCAACTCAGCCAATTCACTAGGTGTAAATGATTTAGATTTGTAGAACTTACCTTCCAGAATCTCTTCACGATTTTCCCACCAGTCACGAACAGGATTGAAGTGTTCTGACTTCATCGGCTTAGTTTTCGAGAAATTTTTATAACCATCTGGCATATCTAAACGATAAAACCAAGTTTCTTCTGTTTTCTTTGTTTTATCAAAGAAAAGAATGTTCGTATGGATTCCTGTATACGGTGCAAAGACACTATGAGGCAACCTAATAATCGTATGCAAGTTGAACTCATCTACCAGTTTTTGTTTCAAGCGAGTTTTTACACCTTCACCAAATAGAAAACCATCAGGTAAAATAACTCCAACACGACCATTTTCTTTCAAACGATACATAATGACAGCCATAAATAAATCAGCCGTTTCAGAACTCCGTAATTCTGCTGGAAAGTTATTTTTTATTGTTTCTAATTCTGACCCTCCAAAAGGTGGATTCATCATAATAATGTCAAATTTTTCATCATCCGTATATTCACGAACATTTTTCTCCAAAGTATTTCCATGAACAATTTTAGGGTCATCGATTTCGTGAAGAAACAGATTTGTAACTGCTAAAAGATGAGGAAATGCTTTCTTTTCAATACCAAAAACAGCTGTATTATATTTTTTGGTATCTTCACTAGTTTTACGTTGACTACTTAAACGGTTCAGAGTCGAAGTTAAGAAGCCTCCTGTTCCGCAAGCAAGGTCTGCCATTGATTCTCCAAGCTTTGGGTCAAGAACTTCGGCGATAAAATCAGTCGCTGCACGTGGCGTATAAAATTCTCCTGAGTTGCCAGCATTTTGAATATCTTTAAGAATTTTTTCGTAAATATCATTAAACGAATGACGATCTTCAGGGCTATTGAAATCAACTTCATCAATAACATTGATGACTTGGCGTAACAAGACGCCATTTTTCATATAGTTGTTCGCATCTTCAAAAGCTGATTTAACAATCGTTTTTCGAATAGGCATATTTGAAGTTATTTCAAGCTCTTTCAACTCTTTGAATAACTTGTTATTGACAAAATCAAGTAATTCATCGCCTGTCAATACCCGTTCCCCATTTTGAGCATGAGCCCAATTCCGCCATTTTAATTCCTCTGGGATAATTGACTCATACTCGTCTTCTTCTAATTCCCAAACCATTTCACGGCTATCATAAATTTTTAAGAATAATAACCAAGACATTTGCTCAATACGTTGAGCATCACCATTAACACCAGCATCGTTTCGAGTGATATCTTGAATTCTTTTTACAAATGATGTAATTGACATACTTTCCTTTCATTAAGCTACTGTAAATAGCTCTTTCTCCAATTCTTTAATTGCTTGTAAATATCGTTTTTTATCTCCAAAATAAGTATTGATGATTTTGAAGGTTCCACCATATATCTGAAATTCTGGAAGTTTTAATGTTTCAATGCTTTCGAGTTCTCCAATACCTTTATCCATGTATTTGTCCAGTAAAATTTCCAAAACAGCACGCGCTTCCTCACTATATTTATATAAATATCCGCTTTGTTTGAGTTTATTGACACGTTCCGTTTTGGTTAATTCTTTTTGACCATAGGCAAGTTTTAGGAGTAAATCAAAATCATCGATTTCTTGTTCTGATATTCCCTCCGACTCTCGAATAGCATCTAGATAAACTCCTTTTTTATAAAGTTCGTCTAAGATAAGCTTCTTTTTATCCGCCGTATGCCAAACTGTGATAAAATCGTTCAAAGTGGCGTAGCTACCTAAGATATTCTTCCGAGTGTAGTCGGTCAGGCTTTCGGTAATCAGTTTCCCATTTTCGTCCAATACTTGAACAGTAGAATTAAGAATGGTAACCTGCTTATCTGTAACGATATATTTTTCTACTGGGTCACCACCTTCGTTTACAAAACCAGGTGTAGTACCATTGTTTGTTTTTGCGCCCGTTTCCAGAACCTTCACTGGTTCACCATCAAAATCAGGGTCAGCAAACAAATTGGTAACATTTCGAAAATCAATAATCGTAAAAAATTCTTTCCCCTTTTGAGGATAAAGACGTGTGCCACGACCAATAATTTGTTTAAATTCAGTCATGGATTGGATATTAGAGTCTAAAACAATCAAACGACATGTTTTAGCATTAACTCCTGTCGTTAATAATTTAGACGTTGTTACAATAGCGGGAAAATTAGAATTGACATCCATAAAGTTATCCAGTTGAGCTTTTCCTTCAGCGTTGTCACCAGTTACTTGCATGACATAACGATAGTCTTCTTGGACTAAGTCTAGATTCTCTTTTACAAGCGCAGCACGCATTCGCTCGGCATGGTCAATATCAACACAAAAAACAATTGTCTTATCAAATCGTGCATTGTTTTGCTTCATATAATCAGAAACAAACTTGGCAACTCTTTGCGTTCTATCATCAATGACAATGGTTTTGTCAAAATCTTTCCTGCCGTAGTACCTATCTTCTATTAATTGTCCGTTAGTATCAACTTTTCCAGTTTCTGGACGATAACCATCCACATCCACATCTAAATTAACCCTCATAACACGATATGGAGCCAAAAAACCATCCTCGATTCCCTGTTTTAAACTATAAGTATAGATTGGCTCACCAAAGTATTCCATATTGGAAGCATTCTTGGTTTCTGTAGGAGTAGCGGTCATCCCAATTTGTGTAGCAGAACTGAAATAATCAATCACCTTGCGCCAGTTACTGTCTTCCTTAGCTGAGCCACGGTGCGCTTCATCAATTATGATTAAATCAAAGAAATCTTTGTCGAACTTTTGATAATGTGTTTCAGTTCCATCTTCACCAGTTAGTTGCTGATAAAGCCCCAGATAAATTTCAAAAGAATTTAATTTTTCAGGAGCAGTCAAAAGTTTTGGTGTAATTTTCGTCATTACCTTTTCGAATGGCTTAAAGTCTTCAGCCATCGTTTGGTCTACTAAGATGTTTCTATCCGCTAAGAATAAAACTCGTTTAGCCAAACCAGCTTTTCGAAGGCGATGAATAATTTGAAAAGCCATGAACGTTTTCCCCGTTCCTGTTGCCATCACAAACATTACTCGTTTTTGTCCTCTGGCAACTGTTTCAATAGTACGGTTGATAGCTATTTGCTGATAATAGCGTGGCGTTTTCATTGAGAAGGCGTCTGTATAGTATGGAGTTGAGATAGCTTCTGTAATTTCGTACGTCAATCCTTTTTCCTTCGTCATACGAGAAAATAATTCTTCACGAGTAGGGAATTCGTCTAACTCCAGTTCACGTTCTTCTCTCGTGATACGGTCGTGTTCAATAAAGCCATCACCATTCGAAGAATAAACAAATGGAACATCTAAAATCTCTCCATATTCAATAGCTTGTTGTAATCCTGCTCGAACGCTGTGTTTATTATCCTTTGCCTCAACAATTGCAATTCGAGTTCCAAATTGGTAATACAGTGAGTAGTCTGATTTTTTTCCTTCTTTACGTCGAGCCTTATCTCCTCTAACCTCAATTCGACCATCAGTGAAGTATTCTTCGTAAGCGATATGCTCACCATTTTTCCATCCTTTGGATACAATAGCAGGAGTGATGAAATTTGCTTTAATATCCTCCTCACTCATTTCTTTCTTAGACTTTATAAACTCAACCATATTGAACCCTCCGCATTCTAAAAATCTACTCCTCCATAAAATAAACTATCAGAACAAATTATACTTCTATTATATCATATTTATAAAAATACTCTGCTAAATTGTTGAAAATAAGTATACAATATACTTTAGCATCGAGTCAGATTATCTCCGCATAACACCGCTATTTTTCGCTGTTTTCGGCAGGCGACTTATTATCATTCTACAAGCACTTTCAGTCGGGCTGGTGAGCTATTTTTCAAAAATAAATAATCACATTTAAACATTTTGAAAGTATAAAATATCTACATCAGCCGTTCAAAAATTGGCGTAAATTTTACCATAATATTTTTGTTTAAATAAAGATTTTTTTATGTCAAACGGATTTTAACAATGCGGATGCTTCCTATTTTGCTTCTCTTTTTACGCTACTACCGGTTTTCTCAAAGTTTGTCAGTGGAGGTAGTTCTTTCAGTTGGGGAATGTTTTTGATTGTTATCATAGACTGTACTTTATTGATAGTTTTCACGATTCAGATTTTTTATATTTTTTGGAGATTGTTTCAAAAGTGGAGAGAATTATCTGATAAATAAAACCATTTTGGAGGTTAGACAATGAATAGCAAAGTACAATTTCGAATGTTTACCATTTTTGATTTGGATAAGGTAGAAGATTATTTGCATGAGATGCATTTGAAAGGTTGGAAATTTAAATCGAATCGTTTTGGCTTTTTCTATTTTGAACCATGCCGACCAGATGATGTGATTTACCGTGTGTGGAATACTAGCAACCTTAGAAAAAATGAGGTAGATTTACAAAATATTAAGGATAGAGGATGGGAATATGTGAAAAATTGTTCTTATACTGTTTTTCAAAAAGCAACTTGTGATGTAGATTTAAATGATCATTCTTTCATGGACAATCGTCTTCGATGGGCTGATGTGAAATCTAGACTTCGTACATCTACAGTTTCTATCTCTGGCGGTCTAGTTGTTTGTATGAGCTTGTTTCGCGAAAGTCTCTCTCAGTCTTTCTTCCTTATCTTTGCCCTTTATGCCCTCATGATTTCCTATCTAATCTATAGTTTTTACAGACTTAAAAAGAAATATCTTGTGAATGTAAGATGATTTTCTAGGTCCTCAGACTGATTTTTAGCACTCTTGATAAAAGAGTGCTAATTTTTTGAGTTTTTGTCTTGACATTCTTTTCTAAGGGTGTATAATAGAATCATAAGTTAGCACTTGGATGCGTCGAGTGCTAAAAAAGATCTATCAGAGAGGAGTGACGAGATGGTTACGGAACGTCAGCAGAATATTTTAAATCTGATTATTGACATCTTTACCAAAACGCACGAACCTGTTGGATCTAAAGCCTTGCAAGAGTCTATTAACTCCAGTAGTGCTACCATTCGAAATGACATGGCAGCTCTAGAAAAGCAAGGTTTGCTTGAAAAGGCACATACTTCCAGTGGTCGGATGCCGAGTGTGGCTGGATTTCAATACTATGTCAAACACTCCTTATCCTTCGACCGTTTAGCCGAGAATCAAGTTTATGAGATTGTAAAAGCCTTTGATCAAGAATTCTTCAAGCTTGAGGATATTCTTCAAGAGGCAACGAAAATCTTGTCAGACTTGAGTGGTTGTACGGTTGTAGCGCTGGATGTAGAACCAAGTAGGCAGAAGCTGACAGCTTTTGATATTGTTGTCCTCGGGCAACATACAGCTCTTGCTGTTTTTACGCTTGATGAGTCTAGAACAGTTACCAGTCAGTTTTTGATTCCGAGAAATTTCTTGCAGGAGGATTTGAACCGCCTCAAGACCATGATTCAAGAACGTTTCCTGGATCAGACTGTTTTGGATATTCACTACAAGATTCGGACGGAGATTCCGCAAATTATCCAACGTTACTTCACAACAACGGATAATGTTATGGATCTTATTGAGCATATCTTCAAAGAAATGTTCAATGAAAATATCGTGGTTTCTGGCAAAGTCAATCTTTTGAATTTCGCTAATTTAGCGGCCTATCAATTTTTTGATCAGCCACAAAAGGTAGCTTTGGAAATTCGAGAGAATCTGATTGGCGACCAGATGCAAAGTGTCCGAGTGGCTGATAGCCAAGAATCTTGTCTTGCTGACTTAGCAGTGATTAGCAGTAAGTTCCTGATTCCCTATCGTGGGTTTGGAATTCTTGCGATTATAGGACCGATAAATCTGGATTATCAACAATTGGTTAATCAACTTAATGTTGTCAATCGAGTTTTGACTATGAAGTTGACGGATTTTTACCGCTATCTCAGCAGCAATCACTATGAAGTGAATTAAGATTGAAATCATTAAAGGAGGCGAAAATGGCCCAAGATATAAAAAATGAAAAAGTAAAAGAAGAGGAAGTTGTTGAACCAGTAGAAGAAACAACTCCCGAGAAGTCGGAATTGGACTTGGCTAATGAACGTGCCGAGGAGTTTGAAAACAAATATCTTCGTGCCCACGCAGAAATGCAAAACATTCAGCGTCGTGCCAATGAAGAGCGCCAACTTTTGCAACGTTATCGTAGCCAAGATTTAGCAAAAGCAATCTTGCCATCGCTTGATAACCTTGAACGAGCTCTTGCTGTTGAAGGTTTGACAGATGATGTCAAAAAAGGACTAGAAATGGTCCAAGAAAGCTTGATTCACGCTCTGAAAGAAGAAGGAATTGAAGAAATTCCAGCGGACGGTGAATTTGACCATAATTACCATATGGCCATTCAAACAGTTCCAGCTGATGATGAGCATCCGGCAGATACCATCGCACAAGTCTTTCAAAAAGGCTACAAACTACATGACCGTATCCTACGCCCAGCCATGGTGGTTGTGTATAACTAGGCTAGAGAACTTAAAAACTTGTCCGAAACGACACTAAACTATGAAGAAAGATAAGAGGCAAGCCGGAGGCTTGCAAGGAAAATATTTCCTGCTGTGTTGAAAATTTCAGTAGCTTGTGCTACTGAAACAGGGGATTTTTGAGACAATAGGCTCAAAAATAAGTGATGAAATCCCGAAGGGAGTTGCTCACGTCCCCACCACTTAAGGGGAATATTAAGAAAAATCAAAAATAGAATATAAAATTTAAGGAGAAGAACACATGTCTAAAATTATCGGTATTGACTTAGGTACAACAAACTCAGCAGTAGCAGTTCTTGAAGGAACTGAATCAAAAATCATCGCAAACCCAGAAGGAAATCGTACAACTCCATCTGTAGTTTCTTTCAAAAACGGTGAAATCATCGTTGGTGACGCTGCAAAACGTCAAGCAGTCACAAACCCAGATACAGTTATCTCTATCAAATCTAAGATGGGAACTTCTGAAAAAGTTTCTGCTAACGGGAAAGAATACACTCCACAAGAAATTTCAGCTATGATCCTTCAATACTTGAAAGGTTATGCTGAAGAATACCTTGGTGAAAAAGTAACCAAGGCTGTTATCACAGTTCCAGCTTACTTTAACGATGCTCAACGTCAAGCAACTAAAGACGCTGGTAAAATCGCTGGCCTTGAAGTAGAACGTATCGTCAACGAACCAACTGCAGCAGCTCTTGCTTACGGTTTGGATAAGACTGACAAAGAAGAAAAAATCTTGGTATTCGACCTTGGTGGTGGTACATTTGACGTATCTATCCTTGAATTGGGTGATGGTGTCTTCGATGTATTGGCAACTGCAGGGGATAACAAACTCGGTGGTGACGACTTTGACCAAAAAATCATCGACTACTTAGTAGCAGAATTCAAGAAAGAAAATGGTATCGACTTGTCAAACGACAAGATGGCTCTTCAACGTTTGAAAGATGCAGCAGAAAAAGCTAAGAAAGACCTTTCTGGAGTGACTTCAACTCAAATCAGCTTGCCATTTATCACTGCTGGTGAGGCTGGACCTCTTCACTTGGAAATGACTTTGACTCGTGCTAAATTCGACGATTTGACTCGTGACCTTGTAGAACGTACAAAAATTCCAGTTCGTCAAGCCCTTTCAGATGCAGGTTTGAGCTTGTCAGATATTGACGAAGTCATCCTTGTCGGTGGTTCAACTCGTATCCCTGCCGTTGTTGAAGCTGTTAAAGCTGAAACTGGTAAAGAACCAAACAAATCAGTGAATCCTGACGAAGTAGTTGCAATGGGTGCTGCCATCCAAGGTGGTGTGATCACTGGTGATGTGAAAGACGTTGTCCTTCTTGACGTAACGCCATTGTCACTTGGTATCGAAACAATGGGTGGAGTCTTCACAAAACTCATCGACCGCAACACAACAATTCCAACATCTAAATCACAAGTCTTCTCAACTGCAGCAGACAACCAACCAGCCGTTGATATCCACGTTCTTCAAGGGGAACGCCCAATGGCAGCAGATAACAAGACTCTTGGACGTTTCCAATTGACAGATATCCCAGCTGCACCTCGTGGTATTCCACAAATCGAAGTAACATTTGACATCGATAAGAACGGTATCGTATCTGTTAAAGCCAAAGATCTTGGAACTCAAAAAGAACAAACAATCGTTATCCAATCTAACTCAGGTTTGACGGACGAAGAAATTGACCGCATGATGAAAGATGCAGAAGCAAACGCTGAAGCAGATAAGAAACGTAAAGAAGAAGTAGACCTTCGTAACGAAGTAGACCAAGCTATCTTTGCGACTGAAAAGACAATCAAAGAAACTGAAGGCAAGGGCTTCGATGCAGAACGTGATGCTGCACAAGCTGCCCTTGATGATCTTAAGAAAGCTCAAGAAGACAACAACTTGGACGAAATGAAAGCAAAACTTGAAGCATTGAACGAAAAAGCTCAAGGACTTGCTGTGAAACTCTACGAACAAGCCGCAGCAGCGCAACAAGCCCAAGCAGGAGCAGAAGGCGCACAAGCAACAGGAAACGCAGGTGATGACGTCGTAGACGGAGAGTTTACGGAAAAATAAGGAAAAAACAATGGTTACTAATATTAATCTATTTGAATCACAAGATTCTAAGCAACAATATGAGGCGTTTGTCAAATTGGCAAATGAAAATTATAATGAGCTCAAGAATCAAATTAAAACACAATTTCAAGATAGTAAAGAAGGATTAGAGGAATATAAAGTAAATATTCTTGCTGAGCATGAATATAAAGAATATGGTATAAATATAATTAACAATGTGCTTTTTGGGATTTTTTTACCCGCTATTATGGTCCATTTAACGACTACGGTTGCGATAAATTTGCAATTAGAGAATAATAATTTAGCTGCAGCTTTAATTGGAACAGTTATAGGAGGATTGTTTGTTATTGTAACGGTTTATTATTTAGGTAAGCAAAGTAAAAATAGTAAAAATAGAAAAAAATCTATTTCTTTAAACAAAGCAATCTTGTTTTTAGAAAACTATGAACTTTAGTTGAATAAATTGAAAAATCCAGAGGTTGCAACCCAGCCTCTGTTTTTCGGTAAAAAGGGAATAAACCTGATTGATGTTGGGTTTGATTCACAATATCAATAGAAAGGAACAAAGAGCGTTCGGGGAATTGAACTCGAGCTCTTAAGTTTCTTACTCAATATGAAAGAAAGGAACTGAACCCGACCTAAATTCTCGGAAAAAAGATAAATCTGTCTAGGAGCATCGCTCCTGCGTCAGATTTCCTATTTTTCAGTCGAATTTTACGGTCTTGGTATCTTAAATGAACAATACTGAATTTTATGACCGTTTGGGCGTTTCAAAGAATGCATCTCAAGATGAGATTAAGAAAGCCTATCGGAAATTATCTAAAAAATATCACCCAGATATCAACAAAGAACCTGGTGCTGAGGAAAAGTACAAGGAAGTTCAAGAAGCCTATGAGACTTTAAGTGACGAACAAAAGCGGGCAGCTTATGACCAATATGGTGCGGCTGGAGCCAACGGTGGCTTTGGTGGTGCAGGCGGTTTCGGTGGCTTCGATGGTGCAGGTGGTTTTGGTGGATTTGAAGATATCTTCTCAAGTTTTTTCGGCGGAGGCGGTTCTTCTCGCAATCCAAACGCTCCTCGTCAAGGTGATGACCTCCAGTATCGCGTCAATTTGACTTTTGAAGAAGCCATCTTTGGTACTGAAAAAGAAGTCAAATACAATCGTGAATCAAGCTGTCGTACTTGTAACGGATCAGGTGCTAAGCCTGGAACAAGTCCAGTTACTTGTGGACGCTGTCACGGTTCTGGTGTTATCAACGTCGATACTCAAACACCGCTTGGTATGATGCGTCGCCAAGTAACCTGTGATGTCTGTCATGGTCGCGGAAAAGAAATCAAAGATCCATGTACAACATGTCATGGAACAGGTCATGAAAAACAAGCCCACAGTGTCCATGTGAAAATTCCAGCAGGTGTCGAAACTGGTCAACAAATTCGTCTAGCTGGTCAAGGGGAAGCAGGCTTTAACGGTGGTCCTTATGGAGACTTGTATGTAGTCGTTTCTGTTGAAGCAAGCGATAAATTTGAGCGTGAAGGAACAACTATTTTCTACAAGTTAAACCTCAATATCGTCCAAGCAACTCTTGGTGATACTGTCGATATCCCAACCGTTCACGGTGATGTTGAATTGGTGATTCCAGAGGGAACTCAAACCGGTAAACGATTCCGTCTACGCGGTAAGGGAGCTCCAAGCCTTCGTGGTGGTGCTGTTGGTGACCAATACGTGACGGTTAATGTCGTGACTCCGACAGGCTTGAACGATCGCCAAAAAGCAGCCTTGAAAGAATTCGCAGCTGCAGGTGATTTGAAAGTCAATCCAAAGAAAAAAGGCTTCTTTGACCATATAAAAGATGCCTTTGAGGGTGAATAAAACAAAAGAGCCATAAGGCTCTTTTTTGTTTGTAGTTAGTAACGGAGAAAAGATTCTCTGACTGATCTGCTATTGATACTTTTGAGTGAGCAGGCCGGCTTCATCCATTTCCTGGATGAGTTGCTTGATTTCCGCTTCTTTACCAGGTTTCACGGTGACAGTATCAATATGCTTAATCGCCGAATTATCCTGAATATCTACCAAGGTCAATGCTTTTTCATAGAATGCGACACCCTTTTTTAGGCTCTCCTGATCCTTCCAATATAGAATTGAGTAATTAGGATTTGGTTTCTTTCCGATTCCTTGTAAATAATTCCTACTTTCCTCCTCTAAAAATTGTATTAAACCATGATTGAATAAGTTATCTTCTACTGAGTGATAGGAGATATCTCCTGTGTTTAAGACATAGACTTTGAGTCGGTTTTTAGTTAGGTTTGGACTTTCTTTAAGGACTGGGTGGCTATTGATGACCTCATCTGAGAAAGTCACATAAAAATCCAAGCCTCCCCCCTCGTATTGATAGTGTCCGTTTGATTCAACTTTCTCAGGAGGCAGGTCAAGGGAGATAAAGATTTGTTTTAAGGTTTCATTTCCTTCTCGGATGTCACTTGATGAAGCCTTGAAAAGATTGGTCACAAGTAGAAATGCTAGGGTTACAAAAAGACAGAAGCAACCAAAAATAATCAAGATGACTTTTAAAAACTGTTTCATGTTTAGTCCCTCCCTTTTCTGTTAGGAGCTGGTAATCCAAGATGGATTTAAGGGGATATAAGGAAAGTTGGATGCTTTCTTTTTTAGTTTTCTTCAGTTTCTCGTAGTTCTTTTATCACAGCAAGTCTTGCTTGGAGGTCTTTCTCTAAGACTTTAAATTTGTAAGTGAGGTCTTCTTGATACTCCTTGATGACTTCTTTTTGTTGATTGATAATTTGTAAGCTATTTTGGATAACATCTAAATCACCTTTGATTGCTTCAACGCGATCAGTTGTATCTAAAACTTCTTCAGTGATAACTTCACGATTTTTAACGAGGAGGTAAGATCCGACTGCTGATCCAGCAAAAAGTAGTAAATTTGATAGTTTCATAGGAACTCCTTAAGCATTTTTGATCGTTTCAGCGACTTGGGCAAGTTTGTCAAAGTCAGGTTCATGGGCAACAAAGTCAATTTTTAGGTCATCATCGGCACCATAACGAGGAACGAGGTGGACATGGGTATGGAAAACGGTTTGTCCAGCGATTTCTTCGCAGTTGGCGATGATATTCATGCCTTCAGCTTGGGTAGCCTTCATGACCTTTTGAGCAATAACCGGAATCTTTGCAAAGAGTTGGCTAGCGCTCGCAGCATCCATTTCTAAAAGATTGCGATAGTGTTCTTTAGGTACGACCAAGGTATGACCAGGTGTTACTTGAGAAATATCAAGAAAGGCAAGGACTTGCTCATCCTCATAAACCTTGGCTGCAGGGATTTCTCCTGCTAAAATCTTACAAAAAATACAATCTGACATAAAAACCACCTCTAGTGTATTGAATTTTGATATAATATAGCTACATTATACCAGATTCGGAGAAAATATGTTAGAAATTAAAAACCTGACAGGAGGCTATGTTCATGTCCCTGTCTTGAAAGATGTGTCCTTTACAGTTGAGAGCGGACAGTTGGTAGGTTTGATAGGTTTGAATGGTGCGGGGAAATCTACGACTATCAATGAGATTATTGGTCTTTTGACGCCATATAGTGGGGCGATTAAGATTGACGGATTGACTCTAGGAGAGGATGCTACGAGCTATCGCAAGAAAATTGGTTATATCCCTGAAACTCCTAGCTTGTATGAAGAATTGACTCTCAAAGAGCATATTGAGACAGTTGCTATGGCCTATGGTATCGAGCAAAATATTGCTTTTGAACGTGTGGAGCCGCTTTTAAAAATGTTCCGTTTGGATCAAAAATTGGATTGGTTTCCAGTTCATTTTTCCAAAGGGATGAAGCAAAAGGTTATGATTATCTGTGCCTTTGTAGTGGATCCTAGTCTCTTTATCGTAGACGAACCTTTCCTTGGTCTTGACCCTTTGGCGATTTCAGATTTGATTCAACTTCTAGAAGCGGAAAAGAAAAAAGGAAAGTCTATCCTTATGAGTACCCACGTTCTTGATTCTGCTGAAAAGATGTGTGACTCTTTTGTCATTCTTCACAAAGGTCAAGTAAGAGCCAAAGGAAATCTCCAACAACTCCGAGAGGCCTTTGATATGTCAGAAGCAAGCCTCAATGATATCTATTTGGCTCTGACCAAAGAGGAGGAGCTATGAAGGACTTGTTTTTAAAACGAAAGCAGGAATTTCGCAAGGAATGCTTGGGCTATCTCCGTTATGTGCTCAATGACCATTTTGTCTTATTTTTGTTGGTGTTGTTAGGATTTTTGGCTTACCAGTACAACCAGTTGCTCCAACACTTTCCTGAGAATCATTTCCCAATCCTAATTTTGATTGGGATGATATCTATTTTACTTTTGCTTTGGGGTGGTATTGCGACCTATCTAGAAGCGCCTGACAAACTATTCCTTTTAGTTGCTGAAGAAGAGGTGAGAAAACACATCCAGAAGCAAAGTCTGATTTCTTTCATCTTTTGGGTCAGTGTGCAGACTCTCTTTTTGCTCCTGTTTGCGCCTTTATTCTTAGCCATGGGTCTTGGTTTGCCGATTTTTGGAGTCTATCTCCTTGTCTTGGGGATAGTAAAATATGTGATTTTTCGCCAAAAGTCTAGCAATTTTTTCCTTGGAAATGGACTTGACTGGGATTATGTTATTGCCCAGGAAAGCAAACGTAAGCAGTTCTTGCTTCGATTTTTTGCTCTCTTTACCCAGGTCAAGGGAATTTCAAACAGTGTTAAGCGCCGAGCTTATCTGGACTTTATTCTCAAGGGAGTTCAGAAAGTACCAGGAAAAATCTGGCAGAACCTCTATCTTCGTTCCTATCTGAGAAATGGAGATTTATTCGCCCTTAGTCTGCGACTCATAATCCTATCTTTGACCGCTCTCATCTTCATTGAGCAATCTTGGATTGCAGTCGCAATTGTAATTTTATTCAATTATCTTTTGTTATTCCAGCTTCTAGCCCTCTATCATGCCTTTGACTATCAATATTTGACGCAATTATTCCCAGGAGGTAAGGGGCAAAAAGAGAAAGGCTTGAAGGAAATTTTGAGAGCGATTGGGGTCTTTGTATTAATCTTGGAAAGTCTCATAGGATTGCTTGTTTTTAAGGACAAAATTCTTGTTCTAGCACTTGTGGGAGCAAGTCTTGTCTTGCAATTTCTTTATTTGCCGTATCAACTGAGAAGATTGGTTGACGAATAGCATAAAAATTAGTAGAATAATAAGGAAACTTTATTCGGAGGAAAGAAATGGACTTGGGTGATATTGAGCTAACGCTAACCCCGATATCTGGGAAGAGCGGAAAAGCTTATATGGGAAGTTATCCTGATGGAAAACGTGTTTTTATAAAAATGAATACTTCTCCAATCCTGCCTGGTTTAGCTAGAGAGCAAATTGCACCACAATTGCTCTGGAGCCGTCGTTTACCAGACGGCCGTGATATGTCCGCTCAGGAATGGTTGACAGGAAAAATTTTGACGCCAAGCGATATGAACCGTAAACAAATTATCGATATTTTGACACGTTTACACTGTTCACGTCCCTTAATGACCCAGTTGACACGATTGGGATATGCAATGGAAACACCTTCGGATTTACTTCAGTCATGGGTAAACAAGGCTCCGGATGCTTTAAAAAACAACCAGTATCTACGTATGGTTTTAGGTGATTTGCGTGAGAATCTTCCTGGCTTTAGGGAAGACTATGCAACCATAGTCCATGGAGATGTTCGTCATAGCAACTGGTTTGAGACAGAGAGTGGCTTGATTTATTTAGTAGATTGGGATTCCGTTCGCTTGACTGATCGTATGTTTGATGTGGCCTATCTGCTCTGTCACTATATTCCAGAGTATCAGTGGCAAGAGTGGCTTGCTAATTATGGCTATAAGTATAATCAAACTGTCTTGAATAAGTTATATTGGTATGGTCAACTGTCATTTTTGAGCCTCATTACCAAATACTATGAAAATCAAGATTTGGATAATGTAAATCGGGAAATCTATGCTTTGCGTAGCTTCCGAGAAAAGTATGGAAAGAAAAAATGAGAGTTAGAAATCGTAAAGGGGCAACAGAACTGTTAGAGGCTAATCCGCAGTATGTTGTCTTAAACCCCGCAGAAGCTAAAGGAAAGTGGCGAGATTTATTTGGCAATGACAATCCAATCCATGTAGAGGTTGGTAGCGGTAAAGGTGCTTTCGTAACAGGAATGGCCAAACAAAATCCTGGAATCAACTATATCGGGATTGATATTCAGAAGTCTGTATTAAGCTATGCCCTAGACAAGGTCTTAGAAGTTGGAGTTCCCAACATCAAACTTTTATGGGTTGATGGTTCAGAATTGACCAATTATTTTGAAGATGGTGAAATCGACCGCTTGTATTTGAATTTCTCGGATCCATGGCCTAAAAAACGCCATGAGAAGCGTCGTTTGACTTATAAGAGCTTCTTGGACACTTTCAAACGAATCTTACCTGAACACGGTGAAATTCATTTCAAGACAGATAATCGTGGCTTGTTTGAATATAGCTTAGTGAGCTTTTCACAATATGGCATGAAACTCAAGGACGTTTGGTTAGATTTACATGCCATCGACTTTGAAGGAAATGTCATGACTGAGTATGAGCAAAAGTTTTCAAGCAAGGGTCAAGTCATTTATAGAGTTGAAGCTCAGTTTTAATGTAAAGACTTGTTAGTGAAAAACTGTCGTTCACTCAAATATAATGTAAATATGTACCTCAAGGATTTAGTTTTGTCTTCGACAGGACTAAATCCTTGAGTTTTTTTAATAGATTTGGGATTTTGATAAGTGTGTACTTGTGCCCTGATAAGTGGTATAATGAAGGGGTTATGAGAAGAAGCATAAAACCTTTTGTAGTCTATCTTTTCTTTCTCCTTGTGATAGGTGGTTTGATTTTTTTGGATCATCAACATCATCGACAGGCAGATGTGCAAGTAGAAAAAGCTGAGAAAACTACTCAAACCAGTGAAACAGATAAGGAAAAGGTTGTTGAAGATAGATTAGCCACAATGACCTTGGAGGAGAAAGTCGGGCAATTATTCTGGGCTAGAGTTCCTGCCGATCATCAAATAGAAGATCTCAAATCCTATCATTTGTCTGGTTATATCTTATTTGGACGAGATTTTGAAGGACGAACCTTAG
Organism: Streptococcus infantis ATCC 700779; assembly: GCF_000187465.1. Lineage (GTDB taxonomy): Bacteria > Bacillota > Bacilli > Lactobacillales > Streptococcaceae > Streptococcus > Streptococcus infantis. The sequence continues at coordinate 200,711 of NZ_GL732439.1, forward strand.
AGGATATGAAAGTTTTGACAAGTCGCTACCAAGCCGCTTCAAAGACTCCTTTATTGATTGGTTCCGATGAAGAAGGAGGAACAGTAACTCGTATCAGTTCTATTTTGGATACTTCTTTCCAATCTCCTATGACCCTTTATCATCAAGGAGGGATGGAGGATGTTCTTTCTGATACTAGGAAAAAGGCAGAGGTGCTGAAATCTGTTGGTATCAATGCTGGACTCTTTCCAGTTGCGGATCTTGCAGGTGATTCATCAGCCTTTATTTACGATCGGACCATCGGACAAGATGCCCAAACAACTGCAAGTTATGTTAAGCAAGTTGTAGAAGAACTTCAAAAGAATAAGGTCGGTTCAACCTTGAAGCATTTCCCAGGGTATGGTGATAATGGAGACAGTCATACCGACATTATCCAAGACAACCGCTCTTTGGAAGATTTAAGACAAGCAGATTTTCTACCCTTTCAAGCTGGCATAGATGCAGGTGCGGATAGTATTTTAATTTCTCACAACATCCTGACTAAAATTGATACAGTGCCGTCATCTATCTCGCCAAAAATCAACGAAATTCTTCGCAAGGAGCTGAATTTTAAAGGTGTCATAATGACGGATGATTTAGATATGGCAGGATTAGCCGATTTTGTCAGTCAGGATGAAGCTGCTCTCCAGGTAATATTAGCTGGAAATGATCTAATCCTAGGTTCTTCCTACCAAACTCAGATTCCTTATCTATTAAAGAAAATTTCTTCTGGGGACTTGACAGAAGAACGTATTGATGAGTCTGTAAGACGTATTTTAGCATGGAAATATGACTTGGGATTATTCGATATGTCTCAGTAAAAGGAAACGTCATTTATAAAATCATGCAGAAACCTTTGAAGGAAAGCCTTCTATTGGTTGTGAAAAGGTCAAATCCTTGCAGGTTGGATTGATTTGTGTTATACTAATAACAAGAATATAAGAAAGAGAGGCGGGGAGATATCTTCGCCTCTTGCTTATGAGGAGGTGGACGCAATCGCAACTATCGTTGAATTAGTCAGAGAAGTCGTAGAACCTGTTATTGAAGCTCCTTTTGAACTCGTAGATATCGAGTACGGAAAGATTGGCAGTGACATGATTCTTAGTATTTTTGTAGACAAGCCTGAAGGAATCACCTTGAATGATACGGCAGACTTGACTGAAATTATCAGTCCTGTCCTAGATACTATCAAGCCGGATCCCTTCCCAGAACAATATTTCCTAGAAATAACAAGTCCAGGATTGGAGCGTCCTTTGAAAACCAAGGAAGCAGTCGCTGGAGCGGTTGGGAAATACATCCATGTCGGGCTCTATCAAGCCATCGATAAGCAAAAGGTTTTTGAAGGAACCTTGTTGTCCTTTGAAGAGGATGAGTTAACTATGGAATATATGGATAAAACTCGCAAGAAAACAGTCCGAATTCCATATAACTTGGTATCAAAAGCACGTTTAGCAGTAAAATTATAGAAAGAAAGGATAACTTTTGAGAATTCAAAAGTAAAAAGAACATGAGTAAAGAAATGCTAGAGGCCTTCCGCATTTTGGAAGAAGACAAGGGAATCAAGAAAGAAGATATCATCGACGCAGTCGTAGAATCACTTCGTTCTGCTTACCGTAGACGCTATGGTCAATCTGATAGTGTAGCTATTGATTTCAACGAAAAGACAGGGGACTTTACTGTCTATACTGTCCGTGAAGTTGTTGATGAAGTATTTGATAGCCGTTTGGAAATCAGTTTAAAAGATGCCCTTGCTATTAATTCAGCCTATGAGCTTGGTGACAAAATCAAATTTGAAGAGGCACCAGGGGAGTTTGGTCGTGTAGCAGCCCAATCTGCGAAACAAACAATCATGGAAAAAATGCGTAAGCAAACACGTGCCATTACCTACAATACATACAAAGAGCATGAACAAGAAATCATGTCAGGTACAGTAGAACGTTTTGACAACCGCTTCATTTATGTCAATCTTGGCAGCATCGAAGCCCAATTGTCTAAACAAGACCAAATTCCTGGAGAAGTTTTTGCTTCTCATGACCGTATTGAAGTCTATGTCTACAAAGTGGAAGACAACCCTCGTGGAGTTAACGTTTTTGTAAGTCGTAGCCATCCAGAAATGATCAAGCGTTTGATGGAACAAGAAATTCCAGAAGTGTACGATGGAACTGTTGAAATCATGAGCGTAGCCCGTGAAGCAGGTGACCGTACAAAGGTTGCTGTTCGTAGTCACAATCCTAACGTGGATGCTATCGGAACAATCGTTGGACGTGGTGGAGCGAACATCAAGAAAATCACTAGCAAATTCCACCCAGCTCGCTACGATGCTAAGAGTGACCGCATGGTACCGGTAGAAGAAAACATCGACGTTATCGAGTGGGTAGCAGATCCAGCTGAGTTTATTTACAATGCTATTGCTCCTGCTGAAGTTGACCAAGTTATCTTTGATGAAAATGACAGCAAACGTGCCTTAGTCGTTGTGCCGGATAACAAACTATCACTTGCTATCGGTCGTCGTGGACAAAATGTTCGCTTAGCAGCACATTTGACTGGTTACCGTATCGATATCAAGTCTGCAAGTGAATTTGAAGCTATGGAAGAAGCAGGTCAAGTGGATTACGCTGAAACAGACGAATTGACTGAAGAATAAGATCTGCTATAGGAGGGAAAGATGAAAACAAGAAAAATCCCTTTGCGCAAGTCTGTTGTTTCCAACGATGTGATTGACAAGCGAGATTTACTTCGTATTGTCAAGAATAAAGAAGGTGAGGTCTTTATCGACTCGACAGGCAAGGCTAATGGCCGGGGTGCTTATATCAAGCTAGACAATGCAGAAGCCCTAGAGGCTAAAAAGAAAAAAGTCTTTAACCGTAGCTTTAATATGGAAGTCGAAGAAAGCTTTTATGACGAGTTGATCGCCTATGTTGATCACAAAGTAAAAAGAAGAGAGTTAGGACTTGAATAAGCAAAAAGTAAGTAATCTCTTGGGATTGGCTCAGCGAGCAGGGAAAATCATCTCGGGTGAAGAAATGGTAGTCAAAGCCATTCAAGACCGGAAAGTTAAATTGGTATTTCTAGCTTATGATGCTAGCCCAAATCTAACCAAGAAGATTCAGGATAAAAGCCACTATTATCAAGTAGAAGTTATTACCGTGTTTTCAACACTGGAATTAAGCATAGCAGTCGGGAAATCAAGAAAAGTTTTGGCTGTGACAGATGCTGGATTTACAAAGAAAATGAGGTCTCTTATGGAATAGAAGAGGAGGACATGATTTGTCTAAGAAAAGATTGTACGAAATCGCAAAAGAACTTGGAAAAGAAAGTAAGGAAGTTGTAACGCGTGCAAAAGAGCTGGGCTTGGAAGTGAAAAGCCATGCTTCAAGCGTAGAGGCTGCTGCTGCTGAAAAAATTATAGCTAGCTTTAAGCCTGCTGCTCCTAAGGCAGAGGCAAAACCTGCAGCGGCAAAAGCAAGTGAAGCGAAGGTAGAAAGTAAACCAACTACGCCAGCAACTCCTAAGGAAGAAAAAGTTGTAGCTGCAAGACCACAGAGTCGAAACTTTAAGGCGGAACGTGAAGCGCGTGCCAAAGAGCAAGCGGAACGACGCAAGCAAAACAAGGGTAACAACCGCGATCAACAACAAAACGGTAACCGTCAAAAGAACGATAACCGTAATGGTGGCAAACCTGGTCAAGGGAACCGTGACAATCGTCGTTTTAACGACCAAGGGAAGAAACCACAAGGCCAAGGAAATCGTGGCAATGATTATCGCCAACAAGCTGATAATCGTCCCAACCAAGCTGGTCCTCGTATTGACTTTAAAGCTCGAGCAGCAGCTCTGAAGGCTGAGCAAAATGCAGAATACGCACGCTCAAGCGAGGAACGCTTCAAACAGTCTCAAGTTGCCAAAGAAGCCTTGGCTCAAGCTAATAAACGCAAGGAGCCAGAAGAAATCTTTGAAGAAGTTGCTAAACTAGCTGAACAAACTCAGCCTGTAGTTGAAGTAGCTCCTGTAGCCAAAGAGGCTGTGGTGGATACACGTCGTAAAAAGCAAGCTCGACCAGCTAAAGAACGTGATGATTATGATCACGAGGAAGATGGTCCTAGAAAACAACAAAAGAATCGAAGTAGTCAGAATCAAGTGAGAAATCAAAGAAATAGTAACTGGAATAACAATAAGAAAAATAAAAAAGGCAATAAACAAAATAACCGTAATCAGGCTCCAAAACCTATTACAGAGCGTAAATTCCATGAATTGCCAACAGAATTTGAATATACAGATGGTATGACCGTTGCGGAAATCGCAAAACGTATCAAACGTGAACCAGCTGAGATTGTTAAGAAACTATTTATGATGGGTGTTATGGCCACTCAAAACCAATCTTTGGATGGAGAAACAATCGAACTCCTCATGGTTGATTATGGAATTGAAGCTAAACAAAAGGTAGAAGTGGACAATGCGGATATCGAACGTTTCTTCGTAGAAGATGGATATCTAAATGAAGACAAGTTGGTTGAACGTCCACCAGTTGTAACTATCATGGGACACGTTGACCATGGTAAAACAACCCTTTTGGATACCCTACGTAATTCTCGTGTCGCTACAGGAGAAGCAGGTGGTATCACTCAGCATATTGGTGCCTACCAGATTGAGGAAAATGGTAAGAAGATTACCTTCCTTGATACACCAGGACACGCGGCCTTTACTTCTATGCGTGCACGTGGTGCCTCTGTTACCGATATTACGATCTTGGTCGTAGCGGCAGATGACGGGGTTATGCCTCAAACTATCGAAGCCATCAACCACTCAAAAGCAGCTAATGTTCCAATCATTGTTGCTATTAACAAGATTGATAAACCAGGTGCCAACCCAGAACGTGTAATCGGCGAATTGGCTGAACACGGTGTTATGTCAACAGCTTGGGGTGGAGATTCTGAGTTTGTAGAAATCTCAGCTAAATTCAACCAAAATATCGATGAACTCTTGGAAACTGTTCTTCTTGTAGCTGAAATTCAAGAGCTCAAAGCAGACCCAACCGTTCGTGCCATCGGTACTGTTATCGAAGCTCGCTTGGATAAAGGAAAAGGTGCGGTTGCAACCCTCCTTGTTCAACAAGGTACCTTGAATGTCCAAGACCCAATCGTTGTTGGTAATACTTTCGGACGTGTCCGTGCCATGACCAATGACCTTGGACGTCGTGTTAAGGTTGCAGGACCATCAACACCAGTATCTATTACAGGTTTGAACGAAGCACCGATGGCGGGTGATCACTTTGCCGTTTATGAAGATGAAAAATCTGCTCGTGCAGCTGGTGAAGAACGTGCCAAACGTGCTCTTATGAAGCAACGTCAAGCTACACAGCGTGTAAGCCTTGAAAACCTCTTTGATACTCTTAAAGCTGGTGAACTCAAGTCTGTTAACGTCATCATCAAAGCCGATGTCCAAGGTTCAGTTGAAGCCCTTTCTGCCTCACTACAAAAGATTGATGTGGAAGGTGTAAAAGTTACTATCGTCCACTCAGCAGTTGGTGCTATCAACGAATCTGACGTGACTCTTGCGGAAGCTTCAAATGCCTTCATCGTAGGTTTCAATGTACGTCCTACACCACAAGCTCGCCAACAAGCAGAAGCAGACGATGTAGAAATCCGTCTCCACAGCATCATCTACAAGGTTATCGAAGAGATGGAAGAAGCCATGAAAGGTATGCTTGATCCAGAATTTGAAGAAAAAGTTATCGGTGAGGCGATTATCCGTGAAACCTTCAAAGTGTCTAAAGTCGGAACAATCGGTGGATTTATGGTTACTAGCGGTAAAGTTACCCGTGACTCTAAAGTCCGTGTTATTCGTGACGGTGTCGTTATTTACGATGGTGAACTTGCAAGCTTGAAACACTATAAAGATGACGTCAAAGAAGTTACAAACGGCCGTGAAGGTGGTCTCATGATTGATGGCTACAATGATATCAAGATGGATGATGTGATTGAAGCCTATGTCATGGAAGAAATTAAACGCTAAGATTTTTGCTCCTTTCTTAGGTGGTGTGGGACGCAAGCAAACCCAAGGTTTCATTGCTTATTTTTGAGCCTAGAGTCTCAAAAATCCCCAGTGATTGAACTGAATGATCAGCCCAATCACTTTCACCACGGCGAAAGAAGCGGATGATTTCAAATTGAACTTCGTTTCAATTTGAATTGAAAATCAATAAGTTTAAAAATAGCTAGGTCTGCTGGCCTAGCTTTTGATTCAATAGAGAGGAAGGAATAGCATGGGAAATCATTTCCGTACGGATCGTGTAGGCATGGAAATCAAGCGTGAAGTCAATGAGATTTTGCAAAAGAAAGTCCGTGATCCTCGTGTCCAAGGCGTGACCATCACAGATGTTCAGATGCTAGGTGACTTATCTGTAGCTAAGGTTTACTACACCATTTTGAGTAATCTTGCTTCAGATAATCAAAAGGCCCAAATTGGCCTTGAAAAAGCAACCGGAACTATCAAACGTGAGCTTGGTCACAATTTGAAATTGTATAAAATTCCAGACTTGACCTTTGTCAAAGACGAATCCATCGAGTATGGAAACAAGATTGACGAAATGTTACGCAATCTGGATAAGAAATAAGAAAGAGGGATAACCCTCTTTTTTGTATAAAAAATAAGGCAGCGGGTGAAAACGCTTTATATTTTTTTAAATATGTGGTATGATATTGTATAATATAAAATTTAAGGGAGATATTAAAATGGCTGAGCAAGATTTAGCTATGCAAGTATTGGAACAAGTGGTGAAACTACCTGTTGTGAAAGTTGATCGTTCAAAGTTTTTAGTGGATAAGTTTTCTAAAGAATTAGATCCGAAGGATATCTCAACATTATTGGAGCAGGGTCCTTCTAGCTTGCTATCTCAGGAAATCTTAGATAGAGTTGCTAATGCTTGTATTATGGATAATGTCTTGCTGGCCAGTGGGACCTCTGTTTTGGCTGGATTGCCTGGTGGGCTTGCCATGGCAATTACCATACCAGCAGATGTAGCTCAATTTTATGCTTTTTCATTAAAATTAGCTCAAGAATTGGGATATATTTACGGTTACGATGACCTTTGGGCTTCTCGTGATGAATTAAGTGAGGATGCTCAAAATACCCTCTTGCTATATCTTGGTGTCATGCTTGGGGTAAATGGTACAGCTGCCTTGCTTCGAGCAGGAGGTGTTGCTGTTGCTAAGCAAGTGATGAAAACTGTTCCTCAGAAAGCCTTGACAAAGACGCTCTGGTATCCAATTTTGAAAAAAGTTTTGAAAATTTTTGGTGTTAATCTGACAAAGGGAGGCCTAGCCAAAGGAATGGGGAAATTCATTCCTATCTTAGGTGGTATTATTTCAGGTGGCTTAACATTTGCGACCATGAAACCAATGGGAGAAAGCTTGCAACAGGAGTTATCTAAATTAGTTAACTATAATGAAGAGCAATATCAAGAAGATATAGAAACTATTCGAAAAGAAGCAGAAATCATCGAAGCAGAGTAATAGGAAGAAACTAGTAGGCTTGTACTGCTAGTTTTTTTATCCAAGCCCTTGTGGTATAATGAAAAAAGAAAATCCTGTGTGAAAACAGAATGGAGGTTCTCATGGACAATATAATCGATGTATCAATTCCAGTTGCGGAAGTGGTGGATAAACATCCAGAAGTTTTAGATATTTTGGTTGAGCTTGGTTTTAAACCTCTTGCAAATCCCTTGATGCGAAATACGGTTGGGCGTAAAGTATCGCTTAAACAAGGCTCAAAGCTTGAAGGGACTCCTATGGATAAGATTGTGCGTACGCTTGAAGCAAATGGTTACGAAGTGATCGGGTTAGACTAATGACAGATGAACGTATTCATATCCTGCGGGATATTTTATTAGAATTGCATAATGGAGCCTCTCCAGAGTCCGTTCAGGAACGCTTTGATGCGACCTTTACTGGTGTATCAGCTATCGAGATTTCTCTTATGGAGCATGAGTTGATGAACTCTGACTCAGGCGTAACCTTTGAAGATGTCATGGAACTCTGTGATGTTCATGCCAATCTCTTTAAAAATGCTGTTAAGGGTGTCGAAGTTGAGGACACCGATCATCCTGGTCACCCTGTGCGTGTCTTTAAGGATGAAAATCTAGCCCTCCGTGCTGCTCTGATTCGGGTCCGTAGATTGCTCTCGACTTATGAATCTGTGGACGATGAGGAAATGCTGGCGGAGATGCGTAAGGGTTTGGTACGTCAGATGGGGCTTGTTGGTCAATTTGATATCCACTACCAGCGCAAGGAAGAGCTCTTTTTTCCTATCATGGAACGTTATGGACATGATTCACCTCCCAAAGTCATGTGGGGAGTGGATGATCAGATTAGGGATCTCTTTCAAACAGCCTTAGTGGCAACTAAGTCGCTCCCAGAAGTGCCAATTTCCACCGTAAAGGAAGCTTTTGAAGCTTTTGCGACAGAGTTTGAAAGTATGATTTTTAAGGAAGAATCAATCCTTCTCATGATTCTGCTTGAATCCTTTACCCAGGATGACTGGATTCAGATTGCTGAGGAAAGTGATGCCTATGGATATGCTATTATCCGCCCGTCTGAGAAATGGGTTCCTGAACGTCAACGTTTTGTTGAGGAGAAAAGTGTAGAAGAACCAACTCAGCCAGAAACTGTAGATGGACAAGTTCAGCAAGTGATCGATACGCCAGAAGGTCAGTTTACTATCACCTTTACACCAAAGGAAAAGGAAACGGTGCTAGATCGCAATAGCCAGCAGGCTTTTGGCAATGGTTATCTCTCAGTTGAACAAGCCAATCTTATCCTTAATCACCTCCCTATGGAGATTACCTTTGTTAATAAGAATGATATCTTCCAGTATTATAATGACAATACTCCAGCGGATGAAATGATTTTCAAGAGGACACCGTCTCAAGTTGGACGAAATGTCGAACTCTGCCACCCGCCAAAATATTTGGATAAAGTCAAAACGATTATGCAAGGTCTTCGTGAGGGGAAAAAAGACAAGTACGAGATGTGGTTCAAGTCCGAGTCACGAGGTAAGTTTGTCCATGTTACCTACGCTGCAGTACATGATGAAAATGGGGAATTTCAAGGAGTCTTGGAATATGTTCAGGATATCCAACCTTACCGTGAGATTGATACAGACTTTTTCCGTGGATTAGAATAAGGAGAAAAAATGAGTTACGAGCAAGAATTTATGAAGGAATTTGAAGCCTGGGTTAATACCCAAATCATGATTAACGATATGGCACATAAGGAAAGTCAAAAGGTCTATGAAGAAGATCAAGATGAGCGCGCTAAAGATGCCATGATTCGCTACGAGAGTCGCTTGGATGCCTACCAGTTCTTACTAGGTAAATTTGAAAACTTCAAGGCAGGCAAGGGATTCCATGATTTACCAGAAGGTTTGTTTGGCGAGAGAAATTATTAATGTTTAGAAATTGGAAAGGAGGCTGGGACAAAAGTCCTAGCCTCTCAATTGTCTTTGGATTGTCGAGCAAGACGCAGTGGTTGAGTGGGCTCTACTACGCTGATTTTATCAGCTTTTACAGCCCTACTCAACTGTGCGGAGGTGGGACGACGAAATCGAATTCTAACGAATTACCGATTTCTGTCCCACTCTCTTTTTCATTGTTCCTTGAACCTTTTTGTGTTACAATGTTAGCATGAAAACGAAAAATATTATTAAAACAGGTTTAGTCGTGGCAGGGCTTGGAGCACTTGCCTTTGGTGCCAAGAAAGTAGCTGATGATCACAAACTCATGAAGACACAGGAAGAGTTAACTGCTATTGTGCGTGGCTATTTTTCAGAAATGGGTGAGATTGGGACTCTATATGTCCAAGTATACGAAAGTAGCCTAGAACGTCTTGTTGGTGGTGTCATTTTTGAAGATGGTCGTCACTATACCTTTGTCTATGAAGATGAAGATCTCATCTACGAGGAGGAAGTCTTATGATTTCTCCTAAGAGTTTAGAAGAATTAGCGGATTTAGTAGAGCAGGATGGCAAAAAGGTCTTCCTTTTTGTTGCGGATTGGTGTGGCGATTGTCGTTATATCTATCCTGCCTTGCCAGAGATTGAAGAGACAAATCCAGAGTTCACTTTTATACGGGTAGACCGAGATGAGTACATGGAACTTGCTAAACTTTGGGATGTTTACGGAATTCCTAGTCTTGTTGTATTAGACAAGGACAAGGAGATTGGGCGCTTTGTCAATCGTAACCGTAAAACTAAGGAAGAGATTAATCACTTTTTAGCAGGATTGAAATAGGAGAAAAGAATGATTTTTACATACAATAAAGAATATGTCGGCGATGTCCTTATGGTCATCGTGAAAAACAGTGAAGATGCCAAACTAGATGTTGAGCGTAAAGGTAATGTAGCGCGTATTTTCCTAAAGGAAACTGCCGAAACTGTCGCTTGGAATATTTTTGAAGTTTCTAGCTTATTTGAGATTGAGAATCGTGGCCAAGTATTTCTAACAGACGACCAAGTAGCTCGTTTGAATCAAGAATTGCAGGCACAAGGTTTTTCTGAAGAAATCATTAACGACAAGGAACCAAAATTTGTGGTTGGTGAGATTGTAGAGATGGTTGCGCATCCAGATAGTGATCACTTGAATATCTGCCAAGTTGCTGTTGGAAATGACAAAACAGTACAAATCGTGGCAGGTGCTCCAAATGCGCGTGTCGGTTTGAAAACTATTGTAGCTCTTCCAGGAGCTATGATGCCAAAAGGCAATCTCATTTTCCCAGGTGAACTTCGTGGTGAAAAGAGTTTTGGGATGATGTGTAGTCCTCGTGAACTTGCCTTGCCAAATGCTCCACAAAAACGTGGTGTTATTGAATTATCAGAAGACCAGGTAGTTGGAACACCCTTTGACTCAGCTACACACTGGACTCGATTACCAACGACAACAGCGAATTGTTGAGTGTGTAACTTTGCTCGTGAAATCCTAGAAATCTTTTGGCGAAAGTTTTTTAAGTCTTGAATTGTGCACCTAGTTTGACAATTCAGGACAAATGAATAACCATGTCGCCCTACTAACGTTGAGGAGAAATATTTATGCCTGATTTTGCTAAAATAGATAAAAAGTCTGTATATACTACGATCATTGGTTTGTTTCTAATGGCAGCGTTGTCTTTGACAAAGATAATACCTGAACTTTCTTTGTCAGGTCTCACTGTACTGATTGGTATTCTCTTTTTCTTTGTTCTTGAACATTTTGATAAAAAATCACATATAGAATCAGGTTTGCGCTTTAAATCATTTTTCGATGATTTGAAAAAACAAGGGGTAATTCTTTTGGTCTTGCTTCCTGTAGGAACCGCTGCAGCAACTTTGCTTATCGGCGATATGATATTTAAGGGCGCTTTTGCTAGTCATATTTTGGGAAGAACGGATGGTATGTTATCCTTCGATAAAATACCGCTCCTTATGGTTCAAATAGTAATCGCAGCCTTGGGGGAAGAAATTGCATGGAGAGGTTTCTTTCTTGGTAAGTCAATGAGAATTATACCATTTTGGCTTTGTGCCATTCTATCTTCTTTATTGTTCGCGATAGCCCATATTTCTAGTGGAAGCGTTGGGCTTGTAAGCTACGATATTTTCATGATTTTTGTTGATAGTATCATCTATGCAATGATTTATAAAAAGTCTGGGAATTGTTTGATTTCTACACTTTCTCATATTCTTGGAAATGCAACAGGAATTCTTTTGCTAATGATGTATAGCTAGACAGATTTTAATGTTATCTAGCTAATAAAGGATTTTCATTATAGGGAGGAAATGGTCACTATCAGCAAAAGAGGGCTAGATGACTTGATTTATAAAAGTAAGGAATCTTGCTAAAAACTTGAATAATAAAAAGCATTGTTTTGTACAGACCCCAAAAAGTTAGACAATTAATTTATCCAAAGGATTTAGTTCTGTATTGCACAAGACGGAGTCCTTTTGCTATCTTTATAAGTTTTACATGATTTACTTGTGGTTTATCCTCATAATTTCCATAATGGCTATCGGTATTTTATCCCTTGGAGTAGTAGCTGGTATGGGAGGAAAACTTACGTTTGGTTTCTTTGTTTTATCTTTTTTAGGTGTAGTTCTATTTAGTTTCTATATTTTTAGTATTCTAAAAGAGATAAAGGAATTAAAGCAAATAAAAGGTAAGTGAATAGATAGACGTAATCTAATTTGAATTGTCTTTATCTGGGCTATACATCCGTATCTTGAACAGGTTACTAAAAAGTTACTAAAATTTGAAAAATGAGTCTATTTTGAAAGATTCAAAAGTCCTAAAACCCTATTAAATCAAGGATATAAGATTTAAAAAGTGTATTCATAGAACTGTTTAATCACTAAAAGTGATTTATAATCTTTGACAGAGGGAAATAAGATGGCAAAAAATGTAGTCATTACAGGTGCAACATCAGGTATTGGTGAAGCCATTGCGCGTGCTTATCTAGAAAAGGGTGAGAATGTTGTACTCACAGGGCGTCGAACAGAAAGACTCGAGGTCTTAAAAAACGAGTTTTCAGAAGCCTTTCTGAATCAAAAAGTCTGGACCTTTCCATTAGATGTTACAGATATGAGCATGGTAAAAACTGTTTGTTCAGAAATTTTAGAAACTGTAGGTCAGGTTGATATCTTGGTCAATAATGCTGGACTGGCTCTAGGTTTATCGCCTTATCAGGACTATGAAGAGTTGGATATGTTGACCATGCTGGATACCAATGTCAAGGGTTTAATGGCGGTTACGCGTTGCCTCTTGCCTTCCATGGTAGCAGCTAATCAAGGGCATATTATCAATATGGGTTCTACTTCAGGGATTTACGCCTATGCTGGTGCAGCAGTCTATTCAGCAACCAAGGCTGCAGTTAAAACTTTTTCAGATGGGCTTCGGATTGACACCATTGCGACAGATATCAAGGTGACCACTATTCAGCCAGGAATTGTAGAGACTGATTTTTCAAAAGTCCGTTTCCATGGAGATGAGGCACGGGCGGCGACAGTCTATCAGGGACTCGAAGCTTTGCAGGCGCAAGATATCGCTGATACTGTCGTTTATGTGACCAGTCAACCACGTCGTGTGCAAATCACCGACATGACTATCATGGCCAATCAACAAGCAACTGGATTTATGATTCACAGAGATTAACATTATTTAAAAAAGTTACAAATTTTGTAACTTTTTTTGATTTCCTTCGAATAAATAAGTAGGAGGATGAAAAATGTATAATAAAGTTATTATGATTGGACGTTTGACGTTTACACCAGAATTGCACAAAACCAACAATGACAAGTCAGTGGCTCGTGCGACTATTGCTATTAATCGTCGTTTCAAGGACCAAAATGGGGAACGTGAAGCTGACTTCATCAATATTGTTGTCTGGGGGAAACTTGCAGAAACCTTGGCTAGCTACGCGACTAAAGGCAGTCTCATTTCTGTCGATGGGGAGCTTCGTACCCGTAAGTTCGAGAAGAATGGTCAGACCAACTATGTGACCGAGGTTCTCGCTACAGGCTTCCAACTTTTAGAAAGTCGTGCCCAACGTGCTATGCGTGAAAATAATGCAGGCCAAGACTTAGCAGATCTAGTTTTGGAAGAGGAGGAACTTCCCTTCTAAAATGATAGGAGGCTGGGACAAAAGTCCTAGCCTCTCAATTGTCTTTGGATTGTCGAGCAAGACGCAGTGGTTGAGTGGACTCTACTACGCTGATTTCATCAGCTTTTACAGCTCTACAAAACTGTGCGGAGGTGGGACGACGAAATCGAATTCTAACGAATTACCGATTTCTGTCCCACTCTCTTTTTTATGCTATAAATCAGACTTTTTTCTTGACTATTTTTGACCAAGTGATACAATAGAACTATGGTTTAGCACTCATACACAAAGAGTGCTAATGATATGATTGTATTATGGAGGAAGACAAATGTTGAAACCATTAGGCGACCGTGTGGTCTTAAAAATTGAAGAAAAAGAAGCAACTGTTGGGGGATTCGTCCTCGCAAAATCAGCCCAAGAAGAAACGAAAACCGCTACAGTAGTGGCTACTGGACAAGGTGTTCGTACCTTGAGCGGTGAGCTAGTTGCTCCAAGTGTAAAAGCTGGAGATCATGTTTTAGTTGAAGCTCATGCGGGTATTGATGTCAAAGATGGGGATGAAAAATACCTCATCGTGGGTGAAGCTAGTATCTTGGCAATCGTTGAAGAATAGAAGGAGAAAGTAAGTATGGCAAAAGACATTAAATTTTCATCTGATGCACGTTCAGCTATGGTTCGCGGTGTTGATATCTTAGCAGACACTGTTAAAGTAACTTTGGGACCTAAAGGTCGTAACGTTGTTCTTGAAAAATCATTTGGTTCTCCATTGATTACCAACGACGGTGTAACAATCGCCAAAGAAATCGAATTGGAAGACCATTTTGAAAATATGGGTGCCAAATTGGTATCAGAAGTAGCTTCTAAAACTAATGATATTGCTGGTGACGGGACAACTACTGCAACAGTATTGACTCAGGCTATCGTTCGTGAAGGAATCAAAAACGTAACTGCCGGTGCAAATCCAATCGGTATCCGTCGTGGGATTGAAACTGCGGTTGCTGCAGCTGTTGAAGCCTTGAAGAACAATGCAATTCCAGTTTCTAACAAAGAAGCGATTGCGCAGGTCGCTGCCGTTTCATCTCGTTCTGAAAAAGTTGGTGAATACATTTCTGAAGCCATGGAAAAAGTTGGGAAAGACGGAGTTATCACTATTGAAGAATCACGTGGTATGGAAACCGAGCTTGAAGTGGTAGAAGGAATGCAATTTGACCGTGGTTATCTATCACAGTACATGGTGACAGATAATGAAAAAATGGTCGCAGACCTTGAAAATCCGTACATTTTAATCACTGACAAGAAGATTTCAAATATCCAAGAAATCTTGCCACTTCTAGAAAGTATTCTTCAAAGCAGCCGTCCGCTCTTGATTATTGCAGATGATGTTGATGGTGAAGCTCTGCCAACCCTTGTCTTGAATAAGATTCGTGGGACTTTCAACGTAGTTGCTGTTAAGGCTCCTGGTTTCGGTGATCGTCGTAAAGCTATGCTAGAAGATATCGCCATCTTGACAGGTGGAACTGTTATCACTGAAGACCTTGGTCTTGAGTTAAAAGATGCTACCATAGAAGCTTTAGGGCAAGCAGCTAAAGTGTCTGTAGATAAAGATAGCACAGTCATTGTTGAAGGTGCAGGAAATCCTGAAGCGATTGCTAACCGTGTAGCTGTCATCAAGTCTCAAATCGAAACAACAACTTCAGAATTCGACCGTGAAAAACTCCAAGAACGCTTGGCTAAATTATCAGGTGGAGTAGCAGTTATCAAGGTCGGTGCTGCAACTGAAACTGAATTGAAAGAGATGAAACTCCGTATCGAAGATGCCCTTAACGCTACTCGTGCAGCAGTAGAAGAAGGTATTGTTGCAGGTGGGGGTACTGCCTTAGTGAATGTCATTCCAGCTGTTGAAGCTTTAGAATTGACAGGTGACGAAGCAACAGGACGTAGCATTGTTCTTCGTGCCTTAGAAGAGCCGGTTCGCCAAATTGCCTACAATGCAGGCTATGAAGGTTCAATCGTTATCGATCGTTTGAAAAATGCAGAAGCTGGTACAGGCTTCAACGCTGCAACAGGTGAATGGGTGAACATGATTGAAGCAGGTATTATCGATCCTGTTAAGGTTAGCCGTTCAGCCCTTCAAAACGCAGCTTCAGTAGCAAGTCTTATCTTGACAACAGAGGCCGTTGTGGCTAACAAACCAGAACCGGTAGCACCAGCACCAGCTATGGATCCATCAATGATGGGTGGTTACTAATAAATAAAAACAGGTAGAAATCATGATTTCTACCTGTTTTTTAACATGATATGCAAAAGAGGAAGTTATGCTTCCTCTTGTTTATTTTATGGTTTGATAACTTCAGCTCCACCCATGTATGGACGAAGGACTTCAGGAATAGTAACAGAACCATCTTCGTTTTGATAGTTTTCAAGAATAGCAGCAACGGTACGTCCAACAGCAAGTCCAGAACCGTTCAAGGTGTGGAGAAGTTTAACCTTACCATCGGCTTCATCACGGTAGCGGATTTGGGCACGACGTGCTTGGAAATCTTCTGTATTTGAACAGCTTGAGATTTCACGGTAAGTATTTTGTGCTGGGATCCAAACTTCCAAGTCGTAAGTCTTAGCAGCTGAGAAGCCCATATCTCCTGTTGAGAGAGCTACCACACGGTATGGAAGGTTGAGTTTTTGAAGGATATTTTCAGCGTTGGCTGTCATTTTCTCCAATTCTTCATATGACTCTTCAGGTTTAGCAAATTTCACCATTTCAACCTTGTGGAATTGGTGCAAACGGATTAAACCGCGAGTATCGCGACCAGCAGAACCAGCTTCAGAACGGAATGATGGACTCATAGCAGTAAAGTAGATTGGCAGTTCCTTACCATCGATGATTTCATCACGGTAGTAGTTAGTCAAAGGTACTTCAGCTGTAGGAATGAGGACATAGTTGGTATCGCTGATCTCAAAAGTATCATCCTTAAATTTTGGATAATTTCCGGTACCAAACATAGAATCATGGTTAACCATGTAAGGGGTGATGACTTCAGTATAACCTTCTTTTCCGTGTTCATCCAACATAAAGTTGTAGATGGCACGTTCCAAACGAGCTCCGAGGCCTTTATAGAAGAGGAAACGAGCTCCAGTGACTTTTCCACCACGTTCCCAGTCAAGAATACCAAGGTCTTCTCCGAGATCCCAGTGGGCTTTTGGTTCAAAGTCAAACTCACGAGGAGTTCCCCAACGGCGAACTTCTACGTTATCATCTTCGTCTGCCCCAATAGGAACACTGTCAGCTGGAATATTTGGAAGAGTAGTGGTAAATTCTGTCAATCTAGCATCGATTTCAGCTAATTCTGCATCGAGTGCTTTGACTTCGGCAGATAGGGTTTGCATGGCAGCAATCTTATCATCGGCATTTTCCTTATTGCGCTTAGCTTGAGCAATTTCAGCAGAAACCGTGTTACGCTCTGCCTTGAGGGTTTCAACCTTAACCAAGATGTCACGACGTTTAGCATCGATTTCTTTCATCTCGTTCAAGATAGCAGCATCTACACCACGTGTAGCCAATTTTTCTGCGACAGCATCAAAGTCTGTACGAATACGTTTGATATCTAGCATATAAACTCCTTTATGAAAAAAGCACACCTGACAAAGCGTTGGAGTGGCAGAGCCACGGTTCCATCCAACTTCACAGGTGTGCACTTGATTCTGTATTTGATTTAAAACAACGGTAGAATTTCACCTATCTCTCCTATCTGCTCGCAGCACCCGCAGACTTTCTGGAAGAAGAGGATAACCTACTTATCCGTTTCTATGATTATACTAAAATTTCTATTTTTTTGCAAATAGATTTTTGATTTTACGACCGATGATTTGGAGTAAGGTTGGAAGCTTCACAACCTTTTCATTTCCGATTTTTTCCCGAGCAATTTTAAGAATTTTTCCGGAGTCTTTTGAGGCAAAGAGGAATTTTCCTTGGTCTGTAAAAACTTCAAAATGACGACTAACCTTACGGCCTGAAACATTGGCTCCGATTTGATTAACGCTAGACCATGGGATTTGAATATAATCCTCAATATTGCGATCCGAGTAAAACTCCAAGGCTTGGTCTCCTACCAGAAATTTTCCAACTTTTCCTTGTATAGATAGGTAAGAAGTTCCAGTAGTTTGTAAGTCAACGACTTTATTGAGAGATTGTGCCATGTTTAGTCTTCCTTACTTTCACCGAAAAATGCTTGGTAGAGAGCCTTAAGAGCCGCTTTTTCTTGGTCTTTGTGGACAACGAACATGATAGAAACTTCACTAGAACCTTGTGACATCATTTGAATGTTGATATTGTTTTCAGATAAGGCACGAGTGGCTGTAGCAGTTACCCCGATATGGCGCTTCATTTTTTCGCCAACAATCATGATGATAGACAGGTCATGTTCGATTTCAGCGTGGTCGACCTCTGCTTTTTGAACAAGTTGACGGAGGATTTCTTCCTCTTTGATTGGTGTAAGCTCGCGCTCACGAAGGATGATAGACAGGTCATCGATACCTGTAGGCATGTGTTCCCAACCAATATTCAGATCTTCTAGAATTTGAAGTACTTTACGACCAAAACCAACTTCACGGTTCATGAGGTACTTAGACATATTGATGCTGACAAAACCAGAATCACCAGCAATCCCCACTACTGGGAATTCATCACTACTGTGTTTCAGAACGATGCGAGTACCTGGATGGTCAGGATTATTGGTATTTTTGATAACAAGAGGGATTTTCCCGCGGTAGGCTGGAAGGAGTGCTTCGTCATGTAGTACAGAGAAACCTGCATAGGCCAATTCCCGCATTTCACGGTAAGTCAATTCAGGGATTGAGTGTGGCTTGTGAATGATACCAGGGTGGGCAGCGAAAATTCCGTCAACATCAGTAAAGTTTTCATAAAGGTCAGCTTTAACTCCAGCTGCGATAATTGAACCAGTAATATCTGATCCACCACGAGAGAAGGTACAGATTTGATCTTCCTTGGTCACGCCAAAGAATCCTGGGATAACTAGAACTTCTGTACCATTATTGAGCTCTTCAATTTTATCATAACTTGAAGGAATGATGCGAGCATTTCCAGGTTCGCTTGTAACAACAATACCAGCCTCTCGTGGATGAACATAGCGAGCTTCTAATCCATTTTGGTTAAAGTAAGCCGCAATGAGTTTAGCGTTGTTATTTTCCCCTGCAGCAAGGAAGGTATCGTAAAGAAATTCATTGTTTTCAATTGGAAGGGTAGCGAGAGTTCGGATGCTTTTAGAGATTCGTTCTAAAACAGCTGGTTTAAGCCCTAGTTCGCTAACCATTGCAGCGTAACGATCGATAATCCAATTTTGACTAGCACTGATATCATTTCCTGCTACATAATCACGATAATATTTAATCAAAGCATCCGTAACCTTGGTATCTTTAGCATCGCGCTTTCCTGGTGCAGATACAACTACAAAACGACGTTCAGGGTCACTTTTTACAATGTTTAAAACCTTTTTCAATTGGCTTGCAGAGGCGAGTGAACTTCCTCCAAATTTTACAACCTTCATAAAAACTCCTCAGTTTGTATTTTATACGATTATAGCAGAAAGAAGGGCTTTTTTCAATCTGCAATAGGAAAGGCTCATCTGATGAAAGGAGTTGGGGGAAGATGATTAAAAGAGTGGTTTGTTTAATCTTGCTAGTCCTTACCTTCATGATGATTCCTACAAATATCGGAGCCAGTTCTCATCCTCTTCCCAGTGGTCGTTTGAACGGAGAAGAATTAGCGATGGAGTATGCGCAGGAGCGTCAGATTTCAGTTGAGAGGGCTAAAATTATCTTATCTATCGGCTTGTCAGATAGTAAGGCAAGGACCTATCGAATTCTCTCTGAAAAGCTTATCGTCAATCCTAACTATGAAGCTAGAGTCAAGTTTTATTGTCGAACAGATGAAAGTGGACAATATAGAGGAATCACGAAACTCTTAGCTACAAGTCTGGTTAACAAGGACGGAGACAAGGAAGCTCCTTTTACAGGCAATCTTTTTGCCTACCTTGAAGATCCAAATCGTATTTTTTACATGGTTTCAGGAGAATTTTACTATAAAGGATCCAACCAAGAACAGCTCTATCAGAGAGAAGGAGGGCGAATGCTTGAAGTGATTTATGATTTCATGGATGATACAAGTACTGGTTTTCCTGTATTTTTAGAGACCAAACTAAGGTTTTAAAATCGGCCGAGACACTTTCGGTCGATTTTTCTCTTGTCTTATAAACAAGAAAAAGATATACTTTGAAGATAAAATATTTTAATCAGCTTTTTAAATTAAAGGAGTGGCTATGAATCATATTATCTTTCAAATTCAAGACGATTTAGCGGTGATTACTTTAAATCGTCCCGAGGTGGCAAATGGTTTCCATATTCCTATGTGTGAAGAAATTTTAGAAGCACTGGAATTAGCTGAAAAAGACGATTCCGTTTCATTTATTCTCATCAATGCTGCTGGT
The DNA here is from genome assembly GCF_000187465.1 of Streptococcus infantis ATCC 700779. Classification (GTDB taxonomy): domain Bacteria; phylum Bacillota; class Bacilli; order Lactobacillales; family Streptococcaceae; genus Streptococcus; species Streptococcus infantis. The sequence goes on from NZ_GL732439.1 coordinate 220,844, forward strand.
AAGGTGTTTTCTGTCGGTGGCGATTTAGTTGAAATGAAACGTGCTGTCGATGAGGATGATATTGCTTCCTTAACTCGAATTGCTGAATTGGTCAATACTATTTCTTATAAGATTAAACAGATTCCTAAGCCTGTTATCATGGAGGTAGATGGAGCAGTTGCTGGAGCTGCAGCCAATATGGCCTTGGCAGTTGATTTCTGTATCGCATCTGACAAGTCTAAATTTATCCAGGCTTTTGTAGGTGTAGGATTGGCTCCTGACGCGGGTGGCTTATTCTTGCTGACAAGATCGCTCGGTGCAACTAGAGCAACTCAATTAGCTATGACAGGAGAAGCTTTCACCGCTGAAAAGGCAATGGAGGCAGGAGCTCTATATCGTCTATGTACTAGTGAACAATTAGAAAAAACAAGAGAACAATTGTTGAAGAAGTTGAGACGTGGCTCTTCAAATTCCTATGCTGCGATTAAGAAACTTGTTTGGGAAAGTGAATTCAAGCAGTGGCATGAATATGCTCAACTTGAATTGGAACTACAAAAATCACTATCCTATACGGAAGATTTTAAAGAAGGTGTTCGTGCACATTCTGAAAGAAGACGTCCAAAATTTGTCGGGAAATAAAAAATACTTGCACTATTCTTTGAAGTTTGATATACTTTTTTTGTCAAATGTTTTGATTATTGAACTTTTTTTTGATAAAGGAGGGAAGAGAAATGGACTATCAACAAGTCAATGACTATTTAACATCAATTTTTAACAACGTCCTAGTGATCGAGGAAGTAAGTTTGCGAGGTAGTCGTTTCAAAGACATCTCTATCAAAGAAATGCACACGATTGATGTTATCGGTAAGTATCCAGAAGTGACTCCAAGTCAAGTGTCCAAAGAATTGATGGTAACTCTAGGGACTGTGACAACGAGTTTAAACAATTTGGAACGAAAAGGATACATCGAACGTATCCGTTCAGATAAAGATCGTCGTGTAGTGCATCTGCATTTGACAAAGAAAGGTCGTCTCGTTCACCGTCTTCATAAACGTTTCCATAAGGCCATGGTCGAAAGAATTATCGAGGGCATGAGTCCTGAAGAGATTGAAGTTATGGGAAAAGGGTTGACGAATCTTTATCACTTTTTGGAGGATTTGAAGTAATGGCTTTTGCAAAAATAAGCCAGGTCGCTCATTATGCTCCAGAGCAGATTATCACTAACGAAGACTTGGCTCAGGTCATGGATACGAGTGATGAATGGATTTCAAGTCGGACAGGGATTAAAGAACGCCATATTTCTAAGACAGAATCAACAGGAGATTTGGCTACAGAGGTTGCAAGACAACTTCTAGAGAAGGCAGGGATTTCTGCTGATGAGCTAGATTTCATCATTATAGCGACTATGACACCTGACTCAATGATGCCCTCAACCGCAGCTCGTGTTCAGGCAAAGATTGGCGCTCATAAGGCTTTTGCCTATGATTTAACAGCTGCTTGTAGTGGATTTGTTTTTGCCCTATCGACTGCAGAAAAGTTCATTTCTTCAGGAACATATCGAAAGGGTCTGGTTATCGGTAGTGAGACCATGTCAAAATCTTTGGATTGGTCTGACCGCTCAACAGCTGTCTTGTTCGGAGATGGAGCTGGTGGCGTCCTACTTGAGGCAAGTGACCAAAAACATTTCTTAGCTGAAAATCTCAATAGCGATGGTTCTCGTGGTGAGTGTCTCACTTATGGACAGACAGGATTGATTTCACCATTTTCGATTCAAGAAGAACCAGATGTTTTCTTGAAAATGGATGGGAGAGCAGTTTTTGACTTTGCAATTCGAGACGTGGCTAAATCTATTAAACAGACCATCGAAAAAAGTCCAATATCAGCAGATGAACTCGATTATCTCTTGCTTCATCAAGCTAATATTCGAATTTTAGATAAGATGGCTAGAAAAATCGGTGTCGATCGTGACAAGCTTCCTGCTAATATGATGAAGTATGGAAATACTAGTGCGGCAAGTATCCCGATTTTACTTTCTGAGTGTGTAGAAGAAGGGTTCATCCATTTGGATGGTAGCCAAAATATTCTCTTGTCAGGTTTCGGTGGAGGTTTGACATGGGGCACACTTATTGTTACAATTTAGGTAATCATGTGGTGATCACATTGTTATAAAAAAACTATTTATTTTAAAGGAGTCTATCATGGCAGTATTTGAAAAAGTACAAGAAATTATCGTTGAAGAACTTGGAAAAGATGCATCAGAAGTAACACTTGAATCTACTTTTGATGATTTGGATGCAGATTCATTGGACTTGTTCCAAGTAATCTCAGAAATCGAAGACGCTTTTGATATCCAAATCGAAGCTGAAGACAACTTGAAAACAGTTGGCGACTTGGTTGCTTACGTTGAAGAGCAAACTAAATAATTAGAATAAATAAAGAAGGAGTAGGGGAGACCCGCTCCCTCTTGTTTAGGTAATAGTTTGACCGTCAAATTATAATAAAGTCGAACTATTACGTAAGCAAGACTTATGGAGGCAATATGAAAACACGTATCACTGAATTATTAAATATTAAATATCCTATCTTCCAAGGTGGAATGGCCTGGGTAGCAGATGGCGATTTGGCTGGAGCTGTTTCAAAAGCTGGTGGTCTCGGAATCATTGGTGGAGGAAACGCACCTAAAGAAGTGGTTAAAGCCAACATCGATAAGATTAAATCGTTAACAGACAAGCCTTTTGGTGTCAATATCATGCTCTTGTCTCCATTTGTTGATGATATTGTTGACCTCGTTATTGAAGAAGGGGTTAAGGTAGTCACAACTGGTGCAGGGAATCCAAGTAAATATATGGAGCGATTTCATGAAGCAGGAATCACTGTTATTCCTGTAGTTCCTAGCGTAGCTTTGGCTAAACGCATGGAAAAAATCGGTGCAGATGCTGTCATTTGTGAAGGTATGGAAGCCGGTGGACACATTGGTAAATTAACAACCATGACCTTGGTTCGTCAAGTTGCAGCGGCTGTTTCAATTCCTGTTATCGCTGCAGGTGGTATTGCAGACGGTGAGGGAGCTGCTGCTGGATTTATGCTTGGTGCGGAAGCTGTGCAAGTAGGAACTCGTTTTGTAGTTGCTAAAGAATCAAATGCTCATCCAAACTACAAAGCTAAGATTTTAAAAGCTCGTGATATTGATACAACTATTTCAGCACAACATTTTGGTCACGCAGTTCGTGCCATCAAAAATCAATTGACTCGTGATTTCGAGCAAGCTGAAAAAGATGCCTTTAAACAAGAAAATCCAGATTTAGAAATCTTTGAACAAATGGGTGCTGGAGCCTTAGCTAAGGCTGTTGTCCATGGTGATGTAGATGGCGGTTCAGTAATGGCCGGCCAGATTGCAGGTTTGGTATCTAAAGAAGAAACAGTTGAAGAAATCTTAAAAGATATCTACTATGGTGCAGCTGAGAAAATTCAAAAAGAAGCCGCTCGTTGGGCAGGAGTTACAAGAAATGACTAAAACAGCCTTTCTATTTGCAGGTCAAGGAGCCCAGTACCTTGGAATGGGACGTGAACTATACGACCAATATGCTATCGTCAAGGAAACAATCGACCAAGCTAGCCAGGTCTTAGGTTATGATCTTCGTGACTTGATTGATAACGATGAAACGAAGCTAAATCAGACTCGTTACACACAACCAGCTATTTTGGCTACATCCGTTGCCATTTACCGACTACTAAAGGAGAAAGGTTACCAACCAGATATAGTGGCAGGCCTGTCTCTTGGTGAATATTCTGCCCTTGTAGCTAGTGGTGCCTTGGATTTTGAAGATGCAGTGGCTCTAGTTGCTAAACGTGGGGCTTATATGGAAGAAGCGGCACCTGCTGGGTCTGGTAAAATGGTAGCCGTACTCAATACTCCAGTTGAAGTTATTGAACAAGCTTGTCAAGAAGCTTCTCAACTTGGTGTTGTGACTCCAGCTAACTACAATACCCCAAGCCAAATTGTTATTGGTGGTGAGGTGGTTGCTGTGGATCGTGCAGTTGAACTCTTGCAAGAAGCAGGAGCAAAACGCTTAATTCCGCTAAATGTTTCTGGACCTTTCCATACAGCTTTATTGGAACCTGCTAGTCAAAAATTAGCTCAAGTCCTAGAAGATGTTGAGTTTAATGACTTTGCTTGTCCACTTGTTGGTAATACAGAAGCAAAAGTCATGGAAAAAGAACGAATTGCAGAACTCTTGACTCGTCAAGTCAAGGAACCTGTTCGTTTCTATGAAAGCATTGCAGTTATGCAAGAAGCTGGTGTGACACGTTTTATCGAGATTGGTCCTGGGAAAGTCTTGTCAGGATTTGTTAAAAAGATTGATAAAACTGCTCAACTTGCAAATGTGGAAGATCAAGCAAGTTTACAAGCACTCTTAGAAAATTAGACCAAAATGGTAGAAGTTCTGAAAGGAGAAAAATGAAACTAGAACAGAAAAATGTCTTTATTACAGGCTCAAGTCGAGGAATTGGTCTTGCCATTGCTCATAAATTTGCCAGCTTGGGAGCCAACGTTGTCTTGAATAGTCGTGGTGAAATCTCCGAGGAGCTTCTAGACGAATTTAAACCTTACGGGGTGAAGGTCCTTGCTATTTCTGGTGATGTTTCTGACTTTACGGATGCAAAACGAATGGTGGACCAAGCCATTGAAGAGCTAGGTTCAGTTGACGTCCTTGTTAATAATGCTGGGATTACTCAAGACACTCTCATGCTGAAGATGACAGAAGATGATTTTGAGAAGGTCTTGAAAGTCAATCTAACGGGAGCCTTCAACATGACGCAAGCAGTCTTGAAGCAGATGATAAAAGCTCGTGAAGGGGCCATTATCAATATGTCCAGTGTCGTTGGTTTGATGGGTAATATCGGTCAAGCAAACTACGCTGCTTCTAAGGCTGGTCTAATTGGATTTACCAAATCAGTAGCACGTGAGGTAGCCAACCGTAATGTACGTGTCAATGCCATTGCACCAGGAATGATCGAATCAGATATGACTGCAGTCCTATCTGATAAGGTAAAAGATGCCATGTTGGCACAAATTCCGATGAAACAATTTGGTCAAGCTGAGCAAGTGGCAGAGGTCACAGCCTTTCTTGCAAGCCAAGATTATCTAACGGGACAAGTCATTGCAATTGATGGTGGACTTACCATGCAATAAGAGTTAAAATAGAGGTATGAAAATGAAACTAAATCGTGTAGTAGTAACAGGTTATGGATTAACATCTCCAATTGGGAATACGCCAGAAGAATTTTGGAACAGTTTAAAGAATGGAAAGATTGGGATTGGTGAAATCACCAAGTTTGATCACAGTGCTTTTGACGTCCATAATGCAGCAGAGATTAATGATTTTCCTTTTGACAAATATTTTGTAAAAAAAGATACCAATCGTTTCGATGATTATTCTTTGTATGCCTTGTATGCTGCTCAAGAAGCAGTTGACCATGCTAATCTTGACGTAGAAGCACTTGATAAAGACCGCTTTGGTGTCATCGTTGCATCAGGTATCGGTGGAATCAGAGAAATCGAAGACCAAGTCCTTCGACTTCACGAAAAAGGACCAAAACGTGTTAAACCATTAACACTTCCAAAAGCCTTGCCAAATATGGCTGCAGGAAATGTAGCTATGCGCTTTGGTGCCAATGGTATCTGTAAATCTATCAACACAGCTTGTGCTTCATCAAATGACGCTATCGGAGATGCCTTCCGTTCTATCAAATTTGGTTTCCAAGATATCATGCTGGTTGGTGGCTCAGAATCATCTATTACTCCATTTGCGATTGCCGGTTTCCAAGCCTTAACAGCTCTTTCAACAACAGAGGATCCAACTCGTGCTTCTATTCCATTTGACAAAGACCGTAATGGATTTGTCATGGGTGAAGGATCAGGTATGTTGGTTCTTGAAAGCTTAGAGCACGCAGAAAAACGTGGAGCAACTATCCTTGCCGAAGTTGTTGGTTATGGAAATACTTGTGATGCCTACCATATGACTTCACCACATCCAGAAGGTCAAGGTGCGATTAAGGCTATGAAGTTGGCTTTGGAAGAAGCAGAAATTTCTCCAGACCAAGTAGCTTATGTCAATGCTCACGGTACATCAACTCCTGCTAATGAAAAGGGAGAAAGTGGTGCTATCGTAGCGGTTCTTGGTAAGGAAGTACCTGTATCTTCAACCAAGTCATTTACAGGCCACTTGCTCGGTGCAGCAGGTGCAGTTGAGGCTATTGCAACAATTGAAGCAATCCGTAACAACTATGTTCCAATGACAGCTGGAACAACAGAAGTGTCAGACTACATTGAAGCAAACGTTATTTATGGACAAGGCTTGGAACATGAAATTCCTTATGCTATTTCAAATACTTTTGGATTTGGTGGGCATAATGCAGTTCTTGCTTTCAAACGTTGGGAGAATAAGTAAAAATGAATTTAAATGAAATCAAAGACTTGATGGCACAATTTGATCAGTCAAGCTTGAAAGAATTTTCTTATAAAAATGGAACGGACGAGTTGGTCTTCAGTAAGAATGAAGCGAAACTTGTGGCAGAAACAAGTCCAGCACCTCAACCTGTAGTTCCAGCAGCTGTACCTACAGTTGCACCACAAGCTCCAACTACAACACAAGTTGTAGAAGCAGTTCCAGAATCAAGTGCTAGTGAATCTGTAGCTGAGGGGGACCTTGTAGAAAGTCCACTTGTCGGTGTTGCTTACTTGGCTGCCGGACCAGACAAACCTAATTTTGTTTCAGTCGGTGATACTGTTAAAAAAGGCCAAACCTTGGTCATCATTGAAGCTATGAAAGTTATGAATGAAATTCCAGCACCTAAAGACGGTGTTGTAACAGAAATTCTTGTTGAAAATGAAGAAATGGTTGAGTTTGGGAAAGGCTTGGTACGTATCAAATGATTGATATTCAAGGAATTAAAGAAGCTTTGCCACACCGTTATCCCATGCTCTTAGTAGATCGTGTCTTAGAAGTTAGTGAAGATACAATTGTTGCTATTAAAAATGTAACGATTAACGAACCTTTCTTCAATGGTCATTTTCCTCAATACCCAGTTATGCCTGGAGTCCTCATTATGGAAGCCTTGGCTCAGACAGCAGGTGTTTTGGAATTGTCTAAACCTGAAAACAAAGGGAAACTTGTCTTCTATGCTGGCATGGATAAGGTTAAGTTTAAGAAACAAGTTGTTCCTGGTGATCAGCTTGTCATGACAGCAACTTTTGTCAAACGTCGTGGCACAATCGCCGTAGTAGAAGCGAAGGCAGAAGTAGATGGTAGGCTTGCAGCAAGCGGTACTTTGACCTTTGCTATTGGAAACTAGGGAGGTTTTCCATGTTTCGTAAGATTTTAATTGCCAATCGTGGTGAAATTGCTGTTCGTATTATTCGTGCGGCACGAGAGTTAGGAATTGCTACAGTTGCTGTTTATTCGACTGCTGACAAGGAAGCTCTCCACACGCTTTTGGCTGATGAGGCTATCTGTATCGGCCCTGGGAAGGCTACAGAATCTTATCTGAACATCAATGCCATCCTATCAGCTGCGGTCTTGACTGAAGCTGAAGCTATTCACCCTGGATTTGGTTTTTTAAGTGAAAATTCCAAATTTGCAACTATGTGTGAAGAAGTCGGTATCAAATTTATCGGGCCATCAGCTCGAGTAATGGATGTCATGGGAGATAAAATTAACGCCCGTGCTCAAATGATTAAGGCTAATGTGCCTGTCATTCCAGGATCAGATGGAGAAGTCCATACTGCAGAAGAGGCTCTGGCTATTGCCGAAAAAATTGGTTATCCAGTTATGCTGAAAGCTTCAGCTGGAGGTGGTGGTAAAGGAATTCGTAAGGTTGAAAAGGCAGAAGACCTTGTATCAGCCTTTGAAACAGCCTCTAGTGAAGCCAAAGCAAACTTTGGAAATGGGGCTATGTACCTCGAGCGTGTGATTTATCCTGCTCGCCACATTGAGGTACAGATTCTTGCTGACCAGATGGGACATGTGATTCACCTAGGTGAGCGCGACTGTTCGCTTCAGCGGAATAACCAAAAGGTTTTAGAAGAAAGTCCTTCGATTGCTATTGGGAAAACACTGCGTAATGAAATTGGTGCTGCAGCAGTCCGTGCAGCGGAATCTGTTGGTTATGAAAATGCTGGGACCATCGAATTTCTACTAGATGAAGCAACTGGGAAATTCTACTTTATGGAGATGAATACTCGTGTCCAAGTAGAACATCCAGTAACCGAATTTGTTTCTGGTGTGGATATTGTCAAGGAACAAATCCGTATTGCGTCAGGTCAACCTTTGACTCTGAAGCAAGAAGACATTGTTCTAAAAGGACATGCTATTGAGTGCCGTATCAACGCAGAAAACCCAGCCTTTAATTTTGCACCGAGTCCAGGTAAGATCACTAATCTTTATCTACCAAGCGGTGGTGTTGGCTTGCGTGTTGACTCTGCAGTTTATCCAGGGTATACCATTCCACCATACTATGATAGTATGATTGCTAAAATTATTGTTCATGGTGAAAATCGTTTTGATGCACTCATGAAAATGCAAAGAGCTCTTTATGAACTCGAAATTGAAGGGGTCGTCACCAATGCTGATTTTCAACTCGATTTGATTTCAGATCGTCGTGTGATAGCAGGGGACTACGATACTTCATTCTTGATGGAAACTTTCTTACCACAATATCAAGAAAAAGAATAATATAAAAAGTATGAGACTGAAAAGGGGGATGTATGGCTCTATTTAGTAAAAAAGATAAATATATACGAATTAATCCCAATCGTTCACTTAGAGAAAAGCCCCAAGCCAAGCCTGAGGTTCCAGACGAACTCTTCTCAAAATGTCCAGGTTGTAAACATACCATTTACCAAAAGGATTTGGGGAGTGACCGTATTTGTCCTCACTGTGGCTATACCTTCCGTATTTCAGCTCAAGAGCGTCTTGCTTTAACCATTGACATGGGAAGCTTCCTAGAGATGTTTACAGGAATTGAGACACAAGATCCATTGGAATTTCCAGGCTACCAGAAAAAATTAGCCTCTATGCGTGAAAAAACAGGTCTTGATGAGGCTGTTGTTACAGGAACTGCTTTGATTAAGGGTGAAAAAGTTGCTCTTGGAATCATGGATTCTAACTTTATCATGGCGTCTATGGGAACAGTAGTTGGTGAAAAAATCACTCGTTTGTTTGAATACGCGACAGCTGAAAAATTACCAGTCGTCTTGTTTACAGCATCTGGTGGAGCACGTATGCAAGAAGGAATCATGAGTTTGATGCAGATGGCTAAAATCTCTGCAGCAGTCAAACGTCATTCCAATGCAGGTCTCTTTTACCTAACAATCCTTACTGATCCAACAACTGGTGGTGTTACAGCTTCCTTTGCTATGGAAGGGGATATTATCTTGGCAGAGCCTCAAAGTTTAGTAGGATTTGCTGGACGTCGTGTCATTGAAAATACCGTAAGGGAAGATTTGCCAGAGGATTTCCAGAAGGCAGAGTTTTTGTTAGAACATGGATTTGTGGATGCGATTGTTAAACGGAGAGAATTGCCAGATATGATTGCTCGATTAGTAAGGTTACATAAGGGGGATTGTTGATGAATATTGCAAAAATCGTCAGAGAAGCACGTGAACAAACCCGCTTAACTGCCTTGGACTTCGCAACAGGAATATTTGATGACTTTGTAGAGCTACATGGTGATCGCTCTTTCCGAGATGATGGTGCTGTTATTGGTGGTATCGGTTGGTTGGGAGACCAAGCAGTAACTGTTGTTGGAATTCAAAAAGGTAAAAGCTTACAGGATAATCTTAACCGTAACTTTGGACAACCTCATCCTGAAGGTTATCGAAAAGCCCTTCGCTTGATGAAGCAGGCTGAAAAATTTGGCCGTCCTGTTGTAACTTTTATCAACACGGCTGGTGCCTATCCTGGTGTCGGAGCAGAAGAGCGTGGGCAAGGTGAAGCTATTGCCCGTAACCTCATGGAGATGAGCGATCTTAAGGTGCCAATTATTGCCATTATTATCGGTGAAGGTGGCTCAGGAGGGGCTTTAGCTCTTGCAGTAGCTGACCGTGTTTGGATGTTAGAAAACTCGATCTATGCAGTTCTCAGTCCTGAAGGCTTTGCGTCTATTCTATGGAAGGATGGCAGTCGTGCTATGGAAGCTGCTGAGTTGATGAAAATTACTTCATTCGAATTGCTAGATATGAAAATTGTTGATAAGGTTATCTCTGAGGTAGGTCTATCAAGTAAAGATCTGATCAAGCAAGTCAAAGAACAACTCCGAGCAGAACTTGATGAACTTGGTAAACTGCCACTAGAGCAGCTCATTGAGGAACGTTACCAACGCTTTAGAAAATATTAAAAAGTAAGCTAGGACTAAGATATAGTTCTAGCTTTTTCGATTCTATAAAATACATTTCAGTATGAAAAATTGACTCTTGTAAAAATATCTGTTAATATAACAAGGGATGCGTGTGCTATAAAAATAAGTCAACAAACATTTTTGGGAGTGAGTATGAAAAAACTAGGGCATTTGGGAATCTATACATTACTGGTATTCCTATCAATTTATCTACTAGATTTCAGTAGTCTTTATCTGGCTAAGATGTTTGTCTGGGGTATGGATGGCTATTCTATTATTGTAGCAGTAGAGCAACTAGCTCTTTTAGGGCTATTTATCTATTGGCTTAAAAAGAAAAAAATGCTCTATATTTTTGAGAAAAGGGGCTCGAAAAAATCCAGATTCTTTTACCTTGTAGTTAGTCTAGTGGCTACTTATTTTGTCCGTCAGTTGTTAAGTGCTTTTTACTTACAGTTTAGTCGCTTCATTAATAACAACTATATCTTTGAAGACCTTCTTTCGGTCCTATCCTTCAGTGAGCAATCTACTATTTTAACGACTTGCTTCTCTTTTATCTCCGTTGTCATTTTGGGGCCTATATTGGAGGAGATTGTTCATAGGGGATATTTTATGAACACCTTCTTTCCCCAGTCCAAATACTACTTGGATGTCATCTTATCAGCTCTTATATTTGGGCTCAGTCATTTGGTATTGTCCCATCGCGACCCCATCAGTTTGATGGTTTATAGTTTTTCCGGTCTTTTCTTTGCTTTAGTTTACCGATGGACAAAGAATCTAAAAATCACCATCCTGTGCCATAGTTTTATTAACTTTCTCATTCATGCAGATTTCATCTGGTTGTTGCTTTCTAATTTAATCTATAATCGTTTTTTTAGATAGCATTTGAGGAGACAAATAAAAAGTGTTTGATATCTATCAAACACTTTTTATATTTAATTTTCTTCAGTTACAAATTGACTGAGCAGTCCGTTAATGAAACGGGCTGATTTTTGATCTGAAAAGCTTTTTGCAAGTTCAATAGCTTCATTCACAGCTACAAGTTGAGGAGTATCAAAGGAAGTGATTTCGAAAACTCCTAAACGCAATAAATTCTTTTCAACTAAGGTTAAACGTTCAATCGTCCAACCAGACTTTAAATGCTGAGTGATTTGTTTGTCTAGTTCCTCTTTTTGAGCTTGAACACCAGATACAAGATCGATTAGGAAGCTAGGGAGTTTTACCTCGTCGTCTTCTCGATCATGAGTATAAGCGAAGCGACAAGCAGTTTCAATATCAGAACCATATTCAAGACTCATCAGTGCTTGGAAAGCACATTTTCGTAGTTCGCGTCTAGATTCTAATAATGGACTAGTCATTGAGGAAGTCCTCATCAAACAAATCTTTTAATGCTGGTTTTGGTGTTTTATCTGGTGCAATACCAGCAACGTGAATATTCACAGCATTGAGTTCTACATCAGCCATATTACGAACGGCATCTTTTACAGCTTTTTGAATAGCCATTGCAACCTTAGGAACCTTGACACCATACTCAAGATAGAGATAGATATCAGCTATTAGTTCTTCTTCAGATTCTTTTAGATAGACGCCACGACCGAGTGAAAGTTTTGAAAGGGTGTCAGATACTGATTTGTTTGAAAAAGAGTGGACACCATCAACTTTAGCTGTAGCGATTGCAATGATTTTTTCAAGTACACGTGGGGCGATAACGATTTCGCCTAATTGTTCTTCAATTCCCATAGAATGACCTCTTTCTAGAGATTAGGCACGAGAAACGTAAGTTCCTTCTGCAGTGTTGATAACGAGTTTTTGTCCTGCTTCGATGAAGTCTGGAACGTTCACGACAAGTCCAGTTTCCATTGTAGCTGGTTTACCAGAACCGGTAACAGTTGCACCTTTAATAGATGGTTGAGTTTCAGCAACTGTCAATTCAACAGTTGTAGGTACTGTTACACCGATTACTTCAGTTCCGTAAAATTGAATTTTAACTTCAGAATTTTCAAGGATGTAAAGCAATTCATTTTCAACATTTACAACTGGAATTTCGTATTGGTCGTAAGTTTCAGTGTTCATAAAATAAGCTGTATCGTCCATTTTGTACAAGTATTGTGCTGGCACAGTTTCGATAATCGCTTGTTCAAATTTTTCCTCTGGACGGTAGCTAGTTTCAAATGTTGAACCAGTACGGACATCACGCAATTTCATACGCATGATAGTGTTTCCTTTACCTGGTTTGTGGTGGCTAGCTTCCAAAACGCGGATCAATTTTCCGTCAGCTGTTTCAAAGGTCATACCAGCCTTTAATTTACTTGCTTCGATCATGTTTTTACCTCTTTAATAAAATAATTTACTCTTTATTGTATCATAAGTCGCAAGATTTCTCAAATATCAGGGAAGTGAAATTAGTTGACAGGAACGATGTTTCCTTCTTCGTCTTTGGTTACCAATACGTACTTGCCATCGACTTCGATGTAGAAGTTTTTATTAGTTGGTTGTTCAGGAGTAGCAACTTGCTCAGGACTTGAAGTTTGTACCGGATTAACAACTTGGTTTGGATCAGCAGGTTGTACCGGGGGAACAGTTTGATTTGGGCTAACAGGTTGAGCTTGTTGGTTTAATTGACCACCAAGTGTTTGCCCTAGGTTCATTCCCATAATCATGTTCATACCATTGCCATTACCTTCGTTATTAGCTGCAGCAATAAGAGCTTCGTTACGAGCACGACGTTCTTCAATCTCGATGGTATTGTATTTCATAGCAACGAGTTCGCTGTCAAGTTTACGTACAATCTCCATGCTTTCTTGGTCGTAGCTCAAATCCTCAAGAAGGATATTGGTTGCTTCAATACCGTAAAGTCCTGTCCATACCTTGTTGACTTCTTGTTTAGCAAGTTCATTGAAAGTATCTTGGTTGGCATTGAGGCTATAGATATCAACTCTGTTTTCATTGGTATACTTAGCGATAGCAATTGCGATTTTAGGAGAGATATTTTGTCGAAGTGTTCCTTGAGCAATATCTTGGAGTGTAAATGGTTTATGATCTTCAATTTGTTGACTGATCGAGCTGACATAGAAAAGTACAGGATCAGCAACTTTGATATCAAACAAACCGTAAAAACGGATATTGAGCATTTGTTGGTAACGTTCACTGAAATACTCTACAGCATTTTGGGTACCAAATTTATTCCCTGCGATTGGTTGCATACGGATAAAGATGATTTCTTGTCGAGTAATAACTTGTCCACCAAAAGAGAAGCGGTTTTTGAAGTTTTCCCAAGTACCCTTGATTCCACCTTTTTCAAGGAGCCAAGCGTTATCACCTGCACGCCATTCATGGCTTCCAGCTTCAAGTACATCCCCTAGGAAGGTACCATTATTGACAAGAACAGCAACATATCCTTGAGGAACAATGACAACAGAACCGTCTGTTAATAGTCCTGTATTTTGATTGCTTTGTCTTGAACCACCGTCAGGATCTTTTGTAAGAAGTTGGCCCTTGATGGCCATAACATCTGCAGAGACTTGGTCTGGAAGTACAACGGCTTCCTTGAATTTGCTATCATTAAAACTATTTAGCCCAGCTGAAAGGGCAGCGCGAATAAATCCCATAATTTCCTCCTAATTATAAAGTTCGTCTTCATCCACAACTTCATAGGTGTCAAGAACCCATTGATTTGGACTACGTGTGAGCTCAGCGCCGCAGTATTCACATTGGCTAATAGCTGAGATTTTCAGTGGAGCACCACAGTTTGGACAGTGGTCGCTAACAGCTTCATCTTGAACATTGTTTTCAGTTTGGCTACCATGTTTGCGGATGAAGTTCATTTGATAAACTGTAAATAGATCTTGTTGAGGGTCTCCCTCAATAACCTTACGAGTCTTGTCGTCGATGACATAGTCTCTCAAGGTAGATGATAAGATGACGACTAAAGTATCATTTCCATCTGGATTACTATTGAAATCTTTGATTCGGACATTTTCAACGTAAACGCGTTCCAAAACATTCGTTGTTTGAGATTGGATATAGTCTTCCAGTTGAGCACTGTGTTGAGTATAGAGACTAACACTTTCAAGAGAACGCACCAAGTTCCAATCCTTTTTAGTCCAAGCAGCCTGCAACTGGATATAAACTTCTTTAGCCCATGAAGTGAAAGCAGAGGCATCAAAGTTTGGATCATAGTATCTAAGTCGATCAATGGCTTGTATATTATTTTCAACTCGACGATGGCTAGTTGGTTGTGGTTGGTAGCTAGTAGAACTTCCATAAGATTTACCAGATGATGAATTCTGGTCATTCAGATATTTGATAAGCATGAAGAGTATGAAACCTCCGACACCAAACATAATCAGAATGTTCATGCCAGTGCTTAAAGAATCTCCCAAATTCGAGTAACTACCACCAGAACGATAGCTGCTTCTAGAAGAAGAACTACCACTTGAACGGCTTCGGCTAGAGCTACTACTTCGAGAACTGCTACTGCTTCGTGAGCTACTGCGACTAGAGCTACCACTTCGAGAATGTCCAACACCTGCATCGATGGATTGTAGGGGTGTCACAAATAGAAGAAGCAAGCAAGTAGTGATAAGAGTATATAACTTTTTCATATGTCTCCTAACTATGTGAGTACAAAAATAGTTTTTGCTAAATTTATGTCTATAAAGAGTTTTGGAGTTTTATAGTTTTATTTTCAATAAACCACCCTATAATCCAACCAAATACGAGTATATAATTCTCGATAGCACCAATCGCATTAACAGGAGAATGAAATTCAATAAAATTTAACAAATGATTTGTTCCTATTCCTATACCACCAATAATGAGGGCAAGAAGGGCAATTCTCAGGTAAAACCAATCGTACTTAATATTAACGGCAAGAATAATAATTAAGACAGCTAGATTCCAAATTCCAATTTCTCTTTGCCATCCTGCAGAAACACCGTAACCAGAATGCTCTCCCATATATGATGGGAGAAAGATTTGTAGAATAGAAGCACCCAACATGGCGACGATAACTAAAATAAATAGTACTCGTAAAAATTTGTTCATTTATTCTCCTTTCTATTTTTTAGTAGAAAAGTCTATTAGCGAAAGTATATTTACTCGTTCTCTTTCAACTTAGCCAATTCTTGGGCAAGTAGTTTGAGGGCTACTTGTGGGTTGGCTTGTCCTTTAGTCGCTTTCATGAGGAATCCTGTGAAGGCCTTGTCGGCGTTACGTTTTCCTGACTTGAAGTCAGCAACAGCTGCTTCGTTATCGGCAAAGACTTGGTGGATAATTGGAATCAAGATATCTGGATCTGAGATTTGAACCAAACCAGCTTTTTCCACGTATTCACGAGCGCCTCCACCATTTTTAGCTAGGTGAACAAAGACTTTTTTTGCAATCTTAGATGAGATAGTGCCGTCTTCGATGATGGCAATCATTTCAACCAAGTTTTCTGGTGTCAATTCGATTTGTTCCAGTGTCTTGCCTTCAGCGTTCAAGAATTGAGCGACTTCACCTTGGAGCCAGTTAGAGACTTGCTTAGCATCACCACCAAGTGAAACTGCTTTCTCAAAGAAGTCAGAAGTGACTTTGTTGGCAGTCAACTGGCTAGCATCGTAGTCTGATAATCCGAGTTGAGAGACATAGCGTGCACGGCGCTCTTTTGGAAACTCTGGCAACTCAGTGCGCATTTCATCAATCCACTCTTCTGAGATTTCAAAGAGTGGTAGATCTGGCTCTGGGAAGTAGCGGTAGTCTGCAGCCCCTTCCTTAACACGCATGAGGATAGTTGCCTTGTTGGCTTCATCATAACGGCGTGTTTCTTGGCGGATTTGACCACCTGAGCGAAGGATTTCAGCTTGACGTTGGACTTCATATTCAAGACCCTTGCGAACGTTTGAGAAGGAATTGAGGTTTTTTAACTCAGTCTTGGTACCGAATTTCTCTTGACCATAAGGACGAAGCGAGATGTTGGCATCCACACGCATAGAACCTTCTTCCATTTTAACGTCAGAAATGCCAGCGTATTGGATAACCTCTTTGAGGGCTGTTAGATAAGCATAAGCTTCTTCTGGTGAACGCATGTCTGCTTCAGATACAATCTCAATCAAAGGCACCCCTTGACGGTTGAGGTCAACATAAGAGTAACCATCTGTACCATGCGTGTTTTTACCGGCGTCTTCTTCCAAGTGAGCACGTTCAATACCGATTTTCTTAGTTGTACCGTCTTCTAGCTCCACTTCAATCCATCCATTGTAACCGATTGGTTCATCAAACTGAGAAATTTGGTAGGCTTTAGGATTATCTGGATAGAAGTAGTTCTTACGGTCAAAGTGCATCTTCTTGTGGATGTCCATGTTGAGGGCAAGAGCTGCCTTGATACCAGCATCGACAACACCTTTATTGAGAACTGGTAGTACGCCTGGGAAAGACCAGTCAATCACGTTAGTGTTGGCATTTTGGTCATTCCCAAAGTGGGCAGAAGTAGGTGAGAAGATTTTTGAATTGGTGTTGAGCTCTACGTGGACTTCAAGTCCAATGACTGTTTCAAAGTTCATTAGTTATCACCTCCAAAAATCACGGGTTGTTGTTTGTGGTAGTCTGTTGTTGCTTCAAAAGCAGCAGCAACTTGGTAGATAGTTTCTTCTGAATACTTAGGACCAATCAATTGGAGTCCTACTGGTAGACCTTGAACAAATCCAGCAGGAATAGAAATACCTGGGAGACCAGCTAAGTTGACAGGAATTGTCAAGAGGTCAGCTAAGTACATAGCAACTGGATCGTGGTTGAGTGAATCCAAGTCGTAGGCAACGCTAGGAGCAGTTGGTCCCAAAATCAAGTCGTAATCCGCAAAGACGTTTTCGAAATCTTGGATGATAAGGGTGCGAACTTGTCCAGCCTTCTTGTAGTAGGCATCATAGTAACCTGATGAAAGGCTGAAAGTACCTAGCATGATACGACGTTTAACTTCTTCACCGAAACCTTGGCTGCGGCTGTTTACATAGATTTCATCAAGATTAGTTGCATCTTCTGCACGGTAGCCATAACGGATACCATCAAAGCGTTGCAAGTTTGATGAAGCTTCTGATGAAGCGATGATGTAGTAAACCGCTACACCGTATTTAGAGTGGGGAAGGCTAACTTCTTCGACGATAGCACCAAGTTTTTCAAAGTGCTTAGCAGCATTCAGAATGACTTCCTTAACTTCTGGGTCAATCCCTTCGCCAAGATACTCTTTAGGCAAAGCAATTTTCATTCCCTTGATGTCTTGACCGATTTTTGAAGTAAAGTCAGCAATGCGAATAGGGGCAGAAGTAGAGTCTTTGACATCTTCGCAGGCAATCGCATTGAGCAAGAGAGCATTTTCCTTAACAGTTGGTGCAAAAGGTCCAATTTGGTCTAATGAGCTACCAAAAGCAATGAGACCGAAACGTGAAACTGTTCCATAGGTTGGTTTGAGACCAACAATCCCGTTAAAGGCAGCAGGTTGGCGGATAGAACCACCAGTATCAGAACCAAGTGATAAACGGACTTGCCCTGAAGCTACAGCTGCAGCTGAACCACTTGATGATCCACCAGGAACCTTGCTGTGGTCCCAAGCATTTTTGGTTGCACCGTAGTAAGAAGTCTCACCTGATCCACCCATGGCAAATTCGTCCATGTTGGTTTTCCCAACAACGATCATGCCCTTAGATTTTGCATTGGCAACAGCTGTGGCATCAAAAATAGGTTCGTAGTTATAGAGCATTTTTGAAGCTGCTGTTGTTAAGAGACCATCTGTAGAAATGTTGTCCTTAACAGCTAGGGGAATCCCAGAAAGAACATTGTCAGCGTCAATTCCAGTTTCGTCAATAGCTTTAGCTTGAGCAAGAGCTTGGTCTTCAGCGATTGTAACAAAAGAATTGAGTGCTGTCTCACGAGATTTGATATCTTCAAGAGTTGCTTGTGTTAGTTCTGTTGCAGAAATTTCCTTAGAGACAAGGAGATTGTGCAACTCTTCAATCGTTTTATTGTTAAAAGTCATTAGGCGTCTCCTCCATCATCTAGGATAGCTGGCACCTTGATATAGTAGTTATCTTTTTCAGGTACATTTTTAAATAAGCGATCACGATCTGTTCCTTCTTCGGCCACATCAGGTCGGAGAACAGTTTTACGGTCAGCCATCGTTGTAGTAGGTGCGACACCAGTAGTGTCGACTTCACTGAGCAATTCGACCATATCAACAATTTTTGAGAGTGTTGTCGCAAACTCTGCAGTTTCTTCTTCTGAGAATTTTAATTTTGAAAGATTGGCAACGTGAGTTACCTCTTCTTGCGTAATTTTCATCGGATATCCTTTCGTGAAATGATGATTCTTTATCTGTTCTATTTTACCATATTTTCCTATAAATAAGGCAAGCCAAGCTAAAAAGAAACAGAAATTGAAAAATACTTTTTATTTCGATATAATGGTTGAAATTAGAAGAAAGAATAACAGTCGTTTTTAGTTGGTAAAAAGGATGTAGCATTGACTCAACTAGAACACGTTAAGGATGACATATGACGCTTTGGGAGTTGCTTTTTACCAGTAAAAAGACAGTTCCTCCTCATTTGGGAGCCTGGTACTTTTTATTACCTACTTCTTTGGTAATCATAGCTGTTTTATCGATTCGTTTCGCATCATCTAAAGGTTACAGAAACTTTTGGTATTGGGGACAATTGATTCAGTTGCTCATTATCAACGCTTGGTATATTGCTGCACGTCTGCCCCTATCTGAGGCTCTCCCTTTTTACCATAGTCGCATGGCTATGTGGATGATTCTTTTTGCCCCTAATAAGACCTTTTTCAAGCAATATTTTGCCTTAGTGGGAGTTTTTGGTTCTATCATGGCTTTGGTTTATCCAGTCTTTTATCCTTTTCCTTTCCCTCATGTTTCGTCTGTGAACAATGTTTTCGGACACTGGGCCCTCTTGGCTAACTGCTTGATTTATCTTGTTAGATATTATAAAGTTGAAAAAGGGGATACTTGGAAAATATGCCAGATGACTTTTGGGGTTAATGCCATTATCTTTCTTGCCAACCTCTTGACAGGAGGAAATTATGGCTTTATGAGCAAGCCACCTGTGATTGGAGATCATGGTAGTTTGCTTAACTATTTGATAGTGACCAGTTTGATGACAGGTATTCTCATCCTTATCAATCAACTCGTTAAATATAAACATAAGAATAGTTAATATACAACTGAATTCGTTACCTTAAGGAGACTTTATGCATCATTTTATTACAAGAACCCAAACGACGCCACCGCCTATTCCGATTTTTTGGTATGGAGTTATGATAGGCCTTCTCGCCTTGTCTATTTATGCTTCTCTTACTTACTACAAAAATCCCAAATTTGTTCGATTGTTTAAGTGGATTCAAATAGCGCAATTGCTAGCTCTTTATACTTGGTATATAGGTTTTAGCATTCCATTTTCGAACAGCCTGCCTCTTTACCATTGCCGTTTGGCCATGTTCGCGGTTGTTTTCTTACCTGACAAATGGAAAACCAAGCAGTATTTTGCCCTTATGGGAGCCAGCGGCGCAGTATTTGCTTTAGGCTATCCTGTTTTTGACCCCTATGATTTCCCTCATATTACCAGCTTTTCTTTCCTGATTGGCCATTATGCTCTCTTGGTCAATTCCCTGGTCTATCTCATGAATCACTACGATAAAAACCTACTTAAAAAGTATCGAATTATCGCCTACACTTTTATTCTCAACATTTTCCTAGTTGGGGTCAATCAAGTAACAGGTGGGAATTACGGACTCTTGAATACGACGCCGTTTATTCCAGATGCCCCTATATGGATAAAGTATCTTCTGGTTTCAATCATTCTTTCTTCAGCCTTAGTGCTCTTTGATATTTTGTTTAAAAAACGTTGGGAAAAGAAAATTGCTCTAGAAAAAATAAAATTTTGAAGAGATTGTAACTAGCGATACAAAATAAATATTGAATAAAAGAATCTTATGAGCAGGTCTAGTATCTTGACCTGCTTTTTCTTGTGTAAGCAATTGAAAAACTCTCTAAAATCCGATATAATGGAGTGTTGAAAGGAATGTTAGGGTCCGATGTAATAAAGAGTGATTATAAATTGAAATCATTAAAAAAGTAGAAAGAAAGAGAACTTATGAGTATTCAAGAAGAAATTAAGAAACGCCGTACCTTTGCCATCATCTCTCACCCGGACGCGGGGAAAACAACCATTACTGAGCAATTGCTCTATTTTGGGGGAGAGATTCGTGAGGCAGGTACTGTAAAAGGGAAGAAAACAGGAAACTTTGCTAAGTCAGACTGGATGGATATCGAGAAACAACGTGGGATTTCGGTAACCTCATCTGTCATGCAGTTTGACTACGATGGGAAACGGGTAAACATCCTAGACACTCCAGGACACGAGGACTTTTCAGAAGATACCTATCGTACCTTGATGGCGGTGGATGCTGCGGTCATGGTAGTGGACTCTGCCAAGGGTATCGAGGCCCAAACCAAAAAATTATTTGAGGTTGTCAAACACCGCGGGATTCCAGTCTTTACCTTTATGAACAAGCTGGACCGTGACGGTCGTGAACCACTAGATCTCTTGCAAGAATTGGAAGAAGTCTTGGGTATTGCAAGTTATCCAATGAACTGGCCAATCGGGATGGGGAAGGCCTTTGAGGGGCTCTATGATCTCTATAACCAACGTTTGGAACTCTACAAAGGGGATGAACGTTTTGCCAGCCTAGAAGATGGCGATAAACTCTTTGCCAGCAACCCATTCTACGAACAAGTGAAAGAGGATATCGAACTCTTGAATGAAGCAGGAAATGAATTCTCAGAGGAAGCCATTCTTGCAGGTGATTTGACACCAGTCTTCTTTGGCTCGGCCTTGACTAATTTTGGGGTGCAGACCTTCCTTGAAACCTTCCTTAAGTTTGCTCCAGAACCTCATGGACACAAGAAAACAGACGGAGAAATTGTTGATCCTTATGACAAAGACTTCTCAGGATTTGTCTTTAAAATTCAAGCCAACATGGACCCTCGACACCGTGACCGCATCGCATTTGTTCGAATTGTATCGGGTGAATTTGAGCGCGGTATGAGTGTCAATCTCCCTCGTACTGGTAAGGGAGCTAAACTTTCTAATGTCACCCAATTTATGGCGGAAAGTCGTGAAAATGTGACCAATGCCGTAGCAGGAGATATCATCGGAGTTTATGATACAGGGACCTACCAGGTTGGAGATACGCTTACTGTTGGCAAAAACAAGTTTGAGTTTGAACCACTACCAACCTTCACGCCTGAGATTTTCATGAAAGTTTCGCCTAAGAACGTTATGAAACAAAAATCCTTCCACAAGGGAATGGAACAGTTGGTACAAGAAGGAGCCATCCAGCTTTATAAGAATTACCAAACAGGTGAGTATATGCTAGGTGCTGTTGGACAACTCCAGTTCGAAGTCTTTAAACACCGTATGGAAGGCGAGTATAACGCTGAAGTTGTCATGACTCCAATGGGTAAAAAGACAGTTCGTTGGATTAAACCAGAAGATTTAGATGAACGCATGTCTTCAAGTCGAAACATCTTGGCAAAGGACCGCTTTGACCAACCTGTCTTCCTTTTCGAAAATGACTTTGCCCTCCGCTGGTTTGCGGACAAGTATCCAGATGTGGAGTTGGAAGAAAAAATGTAACTCAGTACCAACAATTGGAACTAAAGTTCCTAATTGTTGGACGCTAGTCGCTATTCGGCGAACTAGCTAACTGCCTTACTAACTACGTTTGGCAAATATAATCGATTTGCCAAACTCTGTGTCGTAATCTAATAAACGGTAACAGTTAAAAAGTGGATTAGCTACCTGCCTCATTAACTTAGTTTGGAATCACTCAAAGAATAAACAAAAAGACTAGAAATTAGATATATTTCTAGTCTTTTTATTTTAAATTATATTAGTAGTGGAACTTCTATTTATTGAAAAGCATCTATACCAACAACTTTGATAAGGAATGTAAGGAGGATAAGCAATAGAATGCTGACTCCATTATTCACTAGGTGCAGTAAGATAGACATCTCTAGACGTTTGGTGCGATAAGCAGTCCAAGTTAAGACTGCAGACATCCAGCCATAGATCAAGAAAGAAGGAAGATTATTTGGGATATGGGCTATAGTGAAGAGAAACCAACCTAAAATATATCCAATTTTCTCGTATCCTTCGAAGAGTTTAGTAGGGATGATACCTCGACAGATAACTTCCTCACAAATAGGTGCCACTAGGGCAACCACGAAAATGCTGGAAATTAGAGAGCTTTCTGACATGATGCTATTGATAGCCTCTTGATTCGAAGTAGTTGTTTGCTTCAGAAGTTGTAACCAAATCGCACCAATCAGATTTCCTGTGACAATGGCTACATAACTAAGAGCAATTCGAGGGGCGTCATTAATAGTAAAGAGTTTTGATTTTAGATTTAATAACTTACTTTTGTGAGCACCATATAAAAAGAGTGTAACAACAGCAGTAGAGACAAGTCCCACTATTAGAGATGACCAGATAGATCCAAGTTGCGTTTTTTGAAGTAACATTAAAGTCACGATAGGAACTTGCGATAGGCACATAGCGACAAGAAAGATTCCTAGCCAAATCAATCGTTTACGATAATCTTTTAAAAAATTCATTCATATATCTCCTAAAAATTTATTTCATTATAGCATACTTCTGACAGGAATTCTATTAACTACCAGAACATAAGCGTAGATAAAACAAGTAAGATGTTTCGAATTAAATGACTATAGAAGGATAAATCTTGTCTTAAGGTTTTAGGAAATAAAAAGTTTAGAAAGCTGACTCCCAAAAGGATATAAAAACTGACAGAAAGAATGGTTAAAGGATTGTGCAGAAAAAATAAACTAAGAAAGATAAGGGTTGTTAGCCTGCCTGTCTTTTTATGAGTTGGTAATTTTCTCCATTTGTTTAACGGCAGAAAGGTAGCAATATCAAGTCCGAAAAGGAAAAAGAAAGAGATGAGTAACAAGTCAACGATTTCTTTTTGTAGTAGAGTGTCAGTGCTTATGCTTTCAAACAAAATAAAACATACTCCAGCAAGGTTAATGATAACCATGCTGCTATACAATAAAAAGAAGGATCGACTACGATTGTGTAGCTGACTATTCACATAATCATGTCCTGAAAGATAGTGGATAAATGTACAGATACCTGCTAAAAACAGTAAGAGAAGTAAAAAGTAAAAGCAGGATTGTTTGAGTGTTAAAGCAATACCAGGCCAAACTAAGCAACTACAGCAGCCTAAATATACCAAGGAAATCAATAAAAGAAGTTGGATTGATTTGTTCATTTTTTCCATATAAAACCCCTACGTTTTTTTAAAATTATAACTAAAATGATTCATGAAAAATCATCATTTTCTCAAGTGTTATTTTTTGACTCTCAACTGTCTTTTAAAAATCTTATCAACAGAAAAAAACATCCCTCATTTTTTGAGGGATGTGCTTTTTGATAATAACATTGCTAACGCTTAGACCAGGTTCGCTTCATAAAGAGTAATATGATTGGATAAATTTCAAGACGTCCTGCAATCATTGCAAAGGATAGGAGGAGTTTTGAAAATGGACTAAAAATTGAGAAACTTGCAGTTGTTCCGAGAATTGGGCCGATATTGTTAAAGCAACTAAAAACGGCACTCGTAACAATCATTAAATTGTCAGCATCTAAACTGATAATGAACATTAAGCTGAGTAGAATCATGACGTAAACTACAAAGTACTTGAGAATCTTGTGCTGGGTATCCTTATCAATTACCGTTTGGTTAACATGGAGAGTTAAAACACGGTGAGGGGATATGGTAGACAAAAATTGATTTTTAGCAATTTTAGCTAGAATAACTCCACGCATCACTTTGAGACCACCAGCAGTAGATCCAGCAGAACCACCAATCGCCATCAACATCAGTAGGATATACTGAGAAAACAAAGGCCAATTGGTTATGTTTCCGTAACCGAAACCAGTTGTAGTGATGATATTAGAAACTTGGAAGAAGGCCATCTCAAAACTTTGTGAAACGCCACTATAAAGGTGGAGTGTATTGAGAGTAATTAAGCCGGTAGAAACGACGACAATCAAGAGATAAGCACGAAGCTCCTCATCGAAAAAGAATTCCTTGACTCGACGAAGCATGAGATAGTAGTAGAGGTTGAAGTTGACACCAAACATCAAGACCCCAACACTCGTCAGATAGGTAATGAGAGAACTGT
Organism: Streptococcus infantis ATCC 700779; assembly: GCF_000187465.1. Lineage (GTDB taxonomy): Bacteria > Bacillota > Bacilli > Lactobacillales > Streptococcaceae > Streptococcus > Streptococcus infantis. The sequence continues at coordinate 245,469 of NZ_GL732439.1, forward strand.
GATAGTGGGCAATTCCATCATTATAAACAGTAAAGCCACCTGTACCAGCAGTACCCATAGCGATGACAAAACTATCGTAGAGTGGCATCCCAGCAAGGTAATAAATAATTACAAAGAGGGCAAACATAGCCAGGTAGAGGATATAAAGAATTTGAGCTGTATTTTTTAGCTTAGATACAACCTTACCAAATACTGGTCCAGGAACCTCTGCCTTCATAACCTCTAAGTGACTGTTTTTTGCATTGTCCATGATAGCTAGGGCAAAAACCAGCACCCCCATCCCTCCGATAAGGTGAGTAAAACTCCTCCAAAATAGAAGGGAACGGCTTAAGACAGAAACATCATTTAAAATGGTTGCTCCCGTTGTTGTGAAGCCAGAACTAATCTCAAAGAAGGCGTCTATCATATTGGGAATTTGTCCTGAAAAGACAAATGGAAGGGCACCAAAGAATGACCAGAGAATCCAACAGAGAGCTACAATTAAGACCCCTTCTTTTGCATAGATTCGCTGTTTTTTAGGCTTACTGATAATTCCCAGAAGACCTAGAACAACAAGGATTCCGATGGTAGAGAAAAGAGCTGTAAAAACTTGACTCGATTCTCGATAATAAAGAGCAATGCTAACTGGAACTAAGAGTAGACCAGCCTCGATCAAGAGTAGCTTTGCAAGAAGAAATCGTACCATACTTCTATTCATAGCTTACCTCTCTAACAGATCATAGATCTTGGTGATATTTGATAATAGTGTGATGACAACTAACTTATCACCGACTTGAAGGCTATCTTCACCTGTGGGGAAGATTGTTTTTCCATTGCGAATAATAGCAGCAATTAAAATATCTTTTTTGAGTTTCAATTGAGACAAAGGTTTACCAGTCATCTTGTTAGCTTCCTTGATAAGGAATTGAAGAGTCTCAACCTGTCCATTTGCTAGGTGGTGCATCGCTTGAAGATCTGAATATTGGGCATTGGCACGACCATGGATAAAGTGCATAATCGTATCAACAGCGATGGTTTTTGGTGTGATGATACTAGAAAACTCAGGCGCATGGATAATCTCTAAGAGACTAGTTCGATTGACCTTAGTGATGTTTTTCTGAACACCCACACTATCCAAGAACATAGATGTAATAATGTTTTCTTCGTCAACTCCAGTAAGGGTTGCGACCGCATCGTAGTGTTGGGCACTTTCTTCTAGGAGAATATCTTTTGCAGTTCCGTCCCCTTGTACAATATAGAGTTTTGGATATTTTTGACTGAAAAAGGCAGCTCTTTCAGGATTGACCTCAATAACCTTGGTATCGATACGACTGTCTTTTAGCATACCTAAGAGATAGTAAGCAATTTTCCCAGCTCCTATGATGAGTAAACTCTTAACAACTCTGGACTTAATATAGTTGTGGAAGAGCATCATATCGACACGATGTCCTGTCACAAAGATACGGTCTTTATCTTCTAAAATCATATCTCCACTAGGAATCATGAGTTTGTGGTCGCGTTCGATAGCACAGACAATAACATTGCCAAACTTTTTACGGAAATCAGCAATAGACATCTGACAAATATTACTGAAATTTCGTACCTTGAATTCCATTAAGCTGACTAATCCACCTGCAAAACGCTCAACAGAAAGAGCATTGGGGAAGTCTATAATATTAGCGATAGCACGAGCTGCTAGGAGTTCAGGGTTTACAATGAGTGAAAATCCAAGAATATTTTTTTCTTTAAAGTAAGGGTTGGAATATTCAGGATTTCGTACACGAACAATGGTTTCCTTTGCTCCCATTTTTTTGGCTAAAACAGCCGAAACCATATTGACTTCGTCGTATTGAGTCATGGCAATGAAAATATCACAATCTTGAACATTGGCTGCTTCTAACATAGCAAAGTCAGCTCCGTTACCTGCGATTCCCATAATATCAAAACGGCTGGTCAAGTATTTTAGAACAGTTTCGTTCTGTTCAATTAAGACAACATCATGGTTGTCAGCAACCAGTGAACGACAGAGGGCAGAACCTACTTTTCCCCCTCCGACAAGAATAATCTTCATAGTTAGTTAACCTACTTTTTCAATATGTCTCTATCATACCTTTTTTTAGAAAAAAATGCACTCAACAACCGACTGTTTCCTTCTTTAATAAAGGGATTAGGGGAATTCGGATAAATATTTTGCTTTAAACATCATATGCTTATGAAAAAACTTGTTCCGAAAATTCTTAATCAATGTAAATTCTATGATATTGCTTGCTGAAAGTTGAAATTTTAACTTTTGTAAATATGCTTGTAAAAAAAATGAAAAAATCAAGTCATTTCTATTGACAATCAGGCTGAAAGTGTTATACTAAAAAAGTAGTTTCGCTGATTTACTTCAAACCTGTTGTGAGGTAAGTTAACGATGCCTTAACCACGCTGTTTGCTGAGCTTGACTCCGGGCAGTGTGGCTATTTTTTTGCACTAGTGAGAGGAAGCAAGGCATGGCCAATCATATTGTATTGTTTGAACCACAAATTCCACAAAATACGGGAAATATTGCACGAACCTGTGCGGCGACGAATGCGCCCCTTCATATTATCAAACCGATGGGCTTTCCGATTGATGATCGTAAAATGAAGCGAGCCGGGCTAGACTATTGGGACAAACTTGAAATCTATTTTTATGATTGTTTAGATGAATTTATGAAAAAAATAGATGGTCAACTCTACTTGATTTCCAAGTTTGCAGAAAAGGTCTATTCAGATGCTGACTTCACGATAGAAGGAAACCATTATTTTCTTTTTGGACGTGAAGATAAAGGTTTGCCTGAGGAATTTATGCGGGAACATCCTGAAAAAGCTCTCAGAATTCCTATGAATGATGAACATGTCCGTAGTCTCAATGTATCCAATACAGTATGTATGATTGTCTATGAGGCCCTTCGTCAACAAAATTTTGCGGGTCTCGAACTGGTTCATACTTACGAAACGGATAAGTTGAAATAAATACTGAGAAGAGATAAAATGCTTGCGCTTGCAAGCTTTTTTTGTTATCATTAGAGGGTCTTCAGGGCAGGGTGTGATTCCCGACCGGCGGTAAATTTGACTAGCTATTTTAGCTTTCTCTTCGTTGTCTTGTCTCGATATACTTTAAGTATTATCTTCGACTGCGACGTCTAGATAAAACTAAAATATCTTAGCCAAATAAGTCCGCGAGCGCAAGCTGATGTGGTGAGATTCCACAACCGACAGTATAGTCTGGATGGGAGAAGACGAAAGGATAGCTTTGTCTATTCGGCTTCATTGTAATAGAAATAAAACCAGTTTCTTTGTAAGCTTAGGTTGTTTTTTGAGACAGTTAAGAGAGTAGATAGAGAGAAACTTTCCAACTTCTTCTGATTTTATAGAAAATTGGAGGAACCTGTTATGACAAACACACGTCGACTTTCGACCATTGCAATTTTATCAGCACTTTCATTTGTGTTGATGTACTTTGACTTTCCGCTTCTACCGGCAGCAGCCTTTTTAAGGATTGAGTTCAGTATCTTACCAGTTCTTGTAGGTTTGGTAGTCTTGGATTTACCAGCTGCTTTAGGAGTACTATTCCTTCGGTCCTTGCTGAAAATCCTTCTGAACAACCAAGGAGTTAGTACCTATATTGGTTTGCCGATGAATATCGTAGCCTTAGGAGTCTTTGTTCTTGCTTTTGGTCTGATTTGGAAAAAAGAGCGTACAACCATGCGTTTTGTCCTAGCTTCATTAGCAGGGACGATTGGTCTTACTTTAGCCATGTTAGTTCTAAACTACGTTTATGCTGTACCTTTGTACGCAAAATTTGCTAACTTCGATATAGAGAACATTCTAGGACTTAGTAATTACTTGTTGGCAATGGTCTTACCATTTAATTTGATTGAAGGAGTCATCTTTGCCATCTCATTCTGGTTATTATTTGTCCTCTTGAAACCAACTTTGAAATACTATGAAAGATAAACAAACATATTTAACAAAGGGCTCTTTTGCCCTTTTACTATTTGTAATTCTGGGTTATGTCGTTAAGTTTTATCCAGAACAATTGATACCATTTGATTCGTCTATCCAGACAGCAATCCGTGGAGATTTACCAGCTATATTGACAACTATCTTTCGAGGGATTACTCGTCTGATTGACTTACCAATCGTTATTTCTTGGGCAATTCTATTGACTGTTATTTTTTATCTGAAAAAGTGGAAGTCAGAAAGCCTTTTAGTAGCTGGCAATCTTAGTTTGGCTGGAATTTTAATTGTGTCCTTAAAATACATCTATCAACGTCCCCGACCTGAAATTTTACACTTGGTCGAAGAAGAGGGCTTTTCTTTCCCTAGTGGTCACTCGCTAGCAGTAACCCTCCTAATCGGTTCTCTAATTATCATTGTGGGACAGAGAGTGAAAGATAGGACTGTAAAGCTCATTCTCCAGATTTTACTGGGAATCTATCTAGTAAGTGTAATCATTTCCAGAGTCTATCTGGGAGTTCATTACCCATCAGATGTTCTTGCCAGTCTCTGTCTGGGTCTTGGAATTCTATTCATTGAATTTCCATTTTATGACAAACTTCGCTTTCAATGGCGCTTTACAGGCAAACAAAAGTAGATATTAACTCTTCTTGAGGAGAAAAAATGGAAGTCAAGATAAAAAATCTTCATCCAACTCAACTATACTTATCAGAAAAGAAGTTGCAAGATATCCAGATGCTTTATCAGTCGGCTGAAATCATCAATATGGATCCAATCAGTGTTCTTGCATTTGGAGATCGCTTGCTGATTACAGATGGGCATCACAGAGCTTACCAAGCTTTGTTAGCAGGTCGGGATACGATTTTTGCTGAGTGGGATAAAGATGGTGGTGATGAACTATATCATCTCTATGCACAAGCTTGTGAGGAAAGAAAGATTTACTCTGTTCTGGATTTAAAAAATCATATCTTAGCCCAAGATGAGTATGAAGCAAAATGGTATAACTGGTGTGATGGTTTTAATCAAGCAGCGGAGCTAGTATTAGGAGTAGAAAATGATGACAAAAATCATTCAGATAGATGATTCCCTACGTCTAGTTCCTTATTTTTTAGCAGATCATCAGGATGCAGCTTTGGCCTGGTATCAAGATGTGGATTTGGTTGAATTTGTAGATGGAGTCAGAAGCCCCTATAATGTAGAAAAATTGAATGCTATGTATTCCTATTTAGAAAAACACGGGGATTTGTTTTGGATTGAGTTTAGAGAAAAGGGAGAGTGGTTTCCAATTGGGGATGTAACCTTATCTCAGGAGAATCTTCCTATTGTGATTGGCAATCCGACTTATCAACATCAAGGAATTGGACGCAAGGTATTGAAGACTTTGATTGATCTAGCTCGGAAAAAGGGTTGGAAACAATTGAAAGTTCAAGAAATCTATGATTTCAATTATGCCTCCAGACGATGTTTTGAGTCCCTTGGATTTGTGGAAAGTGGAAGTACTGAAAAAGGGAAAAGCCTGCTCTTAAAACTGGATTCCTACTAAACTTTATTATTTCTTATAATCGCTCAAAACAGAGCGGTTTTTTGTTTGTAGTTCAGAACTCTTTCACGAAAGAAATAATAGCCAAATTCAGTAATAAAATTTCTCTAAAAATAGAATTTTTCTCTTGCATTTGAGATAGATTAGTGTATAATAGTGGGGTATGTGTAAAACATACTTGTGGGAGGTAAAAATCTCTAAATTACCGCCAAAACCACAAAGGAGGATTTAAAAATGGCTAAAAAAGTCGAAAAACTTGTAAAATTGCAAATCCCTGCTGGTAAAGCTACACCAGCTCCACCGGTTGGACCTGCTCTTGGTCAAGCTGGTATCAACATCATGGGATTCACAAAAGAGTTCAACGCTCGTACAGCTGATCAAGCTGGTATGATCATTCCAGTTGTTATCTCAGTATACGAAGATAAATCATTTACTTTCGTTACTAAAACACCACCAGCTGCTGTTCTTTTGAAAAAAGCTGCAGGTGTTGAAAAAGGATCAGGTACACCTAACAAAACTAAAGTTGCTACAGTTACTCGTGCACAAGTACAAGAAATTGCAGAAACTAAGATGCCAGATTTGAACGCTGCAAACATTGAGTCTGCAATGCGTATGATCGAAGGTACTGCTCGTTCTATGGGATTCACTGTTGTTGACTAATCAATAACTTCCCTATATAACCCGCAAGACTTCATCATTTCGAGAAGTGACGTGGGAGATGAAAATCGATTGAACCACTTACAAGGAGAATAGAAAATGGCTAAAAAAAGCAAACAACTTCGTGCTGCTCTTGAGAAAATCGACAGCACAAAAGCATACAGCGTAGAAGAAGCTGTAGCTCTTGCAAAAGAAACTAACTTTGCAAAATTTGACGCAACTGTAGAAGTTGCATACAACTTGAACATCGACGTGAAAAAAGCTGACCAACAAATCCGTGGAGCAATGGTATTGCCAAACGGTACTGGTAAAACAGCTCGCGTTCTTGTATTTGCACGTGGTGCAAAAGCTGAAGAAGCTAAAGCTGCTGGTGCAGACTTCGTTGGTGAAGACGACCTTGTTGCTAAAATCAACGACGGTTGGTTGGACTTCGACGTAGTTATCGCTACACCTGACATGATGGCTCTTGTTGGACGTCTTGGACGTGTCCTTGGACCACGTAACTTGATGCCAAACCCTAAAACTGGTACTGTAACAATGGATGTTGCTAAAGCAGTTGAAGAGTCTAAAGGTGGTAAAATTACTTACCGTGCTGACCGTGCAGGTATCGTACAAGCTATCATCGGTAAAGTTTCATTTGAAGCTGACAAGTTAGTAGAAAACTTCAAAGCATTCAACGAAACAATCCAAAAAGCTAAACCAGCTACTGCTAAAGGAACTTACGTAACAAGCTTGACAATCACAACTACTCAAGGTGTTGGTATCAAGGTTGACGTTAACTCACTTTAATTAGTAAATAATCAAAAGGTTGGGACAATTTGTCTCAACCTTTTTTCTATTAAAAGGTAAAAATACATATAAACTTTCTAATCTATTTGATAGTGTAAAGTATCTAGATAGAAAATTCAGAAAATTGTTTCTTTTGTCTTGAAAATTTTTGAAAAAATGGTATTATAGAAACAAGTCATTTTAAGAGAAGAGAAAGGGGAACGATGGAGAAACTCATTTTAGACTCACCAAAGTCAGGTTCGGAACTCGTTTTGGAAACGCTCCGTGACCTAGGAATCGATACGATTTTTGGTTATCCAGGCGGGGCTGTATTGCCTTTATATGATGCTATTTATAATTTTAAAGGCATCCGCCATATTCTAGGTCGCCATGAACAGGGATGTCTTCATGAAGCAGAAGGTTATGCTAAGTCAACAGGGAAACTTGGTGTCGCAGTCGTCACAAGTGGACCAGGAGCTACAAATGCCATTACGGGTATTGCAGATGCTATGAGCGACAGCGTTCCTCTTTTGGTTTTTACAGGTCAAGTGGCAAGAGCGGGTATCGGTAAAGATGCTTTCCAGGAAGCAGATATCGTCGGTATTACCATGCCAATTACCAAATACAACTATCAGGTTCGTGAGACAGCAGATATTCCACGTGTGATTACAGAGGCTGTACATATTGCGACTACGGGTCGCCCAGGGCCAGTTGTTATTGACTTGCCAAAAGACGTTTCTGCTCTTGAAACGGATTTTGTCTATTCTTCAGAGATAGATTTACCAAGTTATCAACCAACTTTAGAGCCTAATGAGATGCAAATCAAGAAGATCTTGAAGCAACTCTCTAAAGCTAAGAAGCCAGTTTTGTTAGCTGGTGGTGGAATTAGCTATGCAGAGGCTGCTGCGGAGTTAAATGAATTTGCAGAACGTTACCAAATTCCTGTTGTAACAACACTTTTGGGACAAGGGACTATTGCCACTAGTCACCCGCTTTTCTTAGGTATGGGTGGAATGCATGGTTCATTTGCAGCAAATATAGCTATGACAGAAGCTGATTTTATGATTTCGATTGGGTGTCGCTTTGACGACCGTTTGACTGGTAATCCTAAGACATTTGCGAAGAATGCCAAAGTAGCGCATATTGATATCGATCCAGCAGAGATTGGTAAGATTATCGCTGTTGATATCCCAGTTGTCGGAGATGCTAAAAAGGCCTTACAGCAGTTACTAGCGGAGCCAATCGTTCGTAACAATACTGAAAAATGGATTGAAAAAGTTACCAAAGATAAGAATCGTGTTCGTTCTTATGATAAGAAGGAACGTGTCGTCCAACCACAAGCGGTTATTGAACGTATAGGCGAATTGACTAAGGGTGATGCCATTGTCGTAACTGACGTCGGACAACACCAAATGTGGACAGCTCAATACTATCCATACCAAAACGAGCGTCAACTCGTAACTTCAGGTGGACTAGGAACCATGGGATTTGGAGTTCCTGCAGCCATTGGAGCAAAAATTGCCAATCCAGATAAGGAGGTCGTGCTCTTTGTCGGTGATGGTGGTTTCCAAATGACCAATCAGGAATTGGCAATCTTGAACATCTACAAGATTCCAATCAAGGTCATCATGCTTAATAACCATTCACTTGGGATGGTTCGTCAATGGCAAGAAGCCTTCTACGATGGTCGAACATCAGAGTCAGTCTTTGACAGCCTCCCAGATTTCCAATTGATGGCTCAAGCCTATGGAATTAAGAATTATAAATTTGATAATCCTGAAACCTTAGAAAAGGATTTGGAAGTCATTTTGGAAGATGTACCAATGTTTATCGAGGTAGATATTTCTCGTAAAGAGCATGTTTTACCAATGGTACCAGCTGGTAAGAGTAATCATGAGATGTTGGGGGTGAAGTTTAATGCGTAGAATGTTAACAGCCAAACTTCAAAACCGGTCAGGAGTTCTCAATCGTTTTACCGGTGTCTTGTCTAGACGCCAAGTTAATATTGAGAGTATCTCGGTAGGGGCGACAGAAAATCCTAATGTGTCAAGGATTACCATTATCATTGATGTTGCATCTCACGATGAAGTAGAGCAAATCATCAAACAACTCAACCGTCAGGTCGACGTTATTCGTGTCCGTGATATCACAGATAAACCACACCTCGAGCGTGAAGTGATTCTGATCAAGGTCTCAGCACCAGCTGAGAAGCGAGCAGAAATTTTAGCTATTATCCAGCCTTTCCGTGCAACTGTTGTTGATGTGGCTCCGAGCTCCATTACTGTTCAGATGACTGGGAATGCTGAAAAGAGTGAAGCTTTGATTCGGGTTATTCGACCATACGGTATCAAGAATATCGCTCGTACGGGTGCAACTGGATTTACCCGCGATTAATACTCTTCGAAAATCAAATTCAAATCACGTCAGCTTTGCCTTGCCGTACTCAAGTACAGCCTGCGCCTAGCTTCCTAATTTGCTCTTTGATTTTCATTGAGTAAAAAATAACTTAAGTTTGTTAAACCAGCCTAAATGGCAATAAATATAGAAAAGAGAGAAAAACTATGGCAGTTCAAATGGAATACGAAAAAGATGTAAAAGTAGCAGCACTTGATGGTAAAAAAATCGCTGTTATCGGTTATGGTTCACAAGGTCATGCTCACGCTCAAAACTTGCGTGATTCAGGTCACGATGTGATCATCGGTGTTCGTCCAGGTAAATCTTTTGATAAGGCAAAAGAAGATGGTTTTGATACTTATACAGTAGCAGAAGCAACTAAATTGGCTGATGTCATCATGATTTTGGCACCAGACGAAATCCAACAAGAATTGTACGAAGCAGAAATTGCTCCAAACTTGGAAGCTGGGAATGCAGTTGGATTTGCGCATGGTTTTAACATCCACTTCGAATTCATCAAAGTTCCTGCAGATGTAGATGTCTTCATGTGTGCTCCTAAAGGGCCAGGACACTTGGTACGTCGTACTTACGAAGAAGGATTTGGTGTCCCAGCACTTTACGCTGTGTATCAAGATGCAACAGGAAATGCTAAAAACATCGCCATGGATTGGTGTAAAGGTGTTGGTGCAGCACGCGTTGGTCTTTTGGAAACAACTTACAAAGAAGAAACTGAAGAAGATTTGTTTGGTGAACAAGCAGTTCTTTGTGGTGGTTTGACTGCCCTTATTGAAGCTGGTTTTGAAGTCTTGACCGAAGCTGGATATGCTCCAGAATTGGCTTACTTTGAAGTGCTTCACGAAATGAAACTCATCGTTGACTTGATCTACGAGGGTGGATTCAAGAAAATGCGTCAATCAATTTCTAACACAGCTGAATACGGTGACTACGTTTCAGGTCCACGTGTTATCACTGAACAAGTGAAAGAAAACATGAAAGCAGTTCTTGCTGACATCCAAAACGGTACATTTGCCAACGACTTTGTCAACGACTACAAAGCTGGACGTCCAAAATTGACTGCTTACCGTGAACAAGCAGCTAACCTTGAAATTGAAAAGGTTGGTGCAGAGTTGCGTAAAGCAATGCCATTTGTTGGTAAAAACGACGATGACGCATTCAAAATCTACAACTAATTTTTGAGAATAAAAATAGAAGGCGAGTTGGGGGGTACCTAACCCGCTTTTTATCTTGAAAAAGAATCAAGGAGAAGATTATGCTTAGTGCAAAAGATGTGGTGAAGGCCCACAAGGTTCTGAGTGGTGTCGTAGCCAATACACCACTTGACTACGATCATTATTTATCAGAAAAATACGGTGCTAAAATTTATCTCAAAAAAGAAAATGCTCAACGAGTCCGCTCTTTTAAAATTCGTGGAGCTTATTATGCCATCTCACAATTGACTAAGGAAGAACGTGAACGTGGTGTAGTGTGCGCATCAGCGGGAAATCACGCTCAAGGTGTTGCCTACACTTGTAACGAGATGAAAATTCCTGCAACAATCTTTATGCCAATTACAACGCCTCAACAAAAAATTGGTCAGGTTCGTTTCTTTGGTGGAGATTTTGTAACCATCAAATTGGTAGGAGATACCTTTGATGCTTCGGCTAAGGCAGCTCAAGACTATACAGTTGCTGAAAATCGTACCTTTATTGATCCCTTTGATGATCCCTATGTTCAAGCTGGTCAAGGAACAGTGGCTTATGAAATTTTAGAAGAAGCGCGAAAAGAATCCATTGATTTTGATACCGTCTTGGTGCCTGTAGGAGGTGGAGGACTCATTGCAGGAGTTTCTACTTATATAAAGGAAACGAATCCGGCTATTGAAGTTCTGGGTGTAGAAGCTAACGGAGCTCGTTCCATGAAGGCAGCATTTGAGGCTGGAGGTCCGGTTAAACTCAAAGAAATTGATAAGTTTGCAGACGGGATTGCTGTGCAGAAGGTTGGACAATTGACCTATGAAGCAACCCGTAAAAATGTTGAAACGCTTATCGGAGTGGATGAAGGTTTAATCTCTGAGACCTTGATAGATCTATACTCTAAACAGGGGATTGTAGCTGAGCCTGCAGGTGCTGCTAGTGTGGCGGCCTTGGAAGTACTGTCAGATTATATAAAGGGTAAGACTATTTGTTGTATTATCTCTGGAGGAAATAACGATATCAACCGTATGCCAGAGATGGAAGAGCGTGCCTTGATTTATGATGGCATCAAGCATTACTTTGTGGTAAACTTCCCACAACGTCCAGGTGCACTTCGCGAGTTTGTAAATGATATTTTAGGACCGAATGACGACATCACTCGTTTTGAGTATATTAAACGTGCCAGCAAGGGAACAGGACCAGTCTTAATCGGGATTGCTCTTGCTAACAAGCATGATTATGCGGGCTTGATTCACCGAATGGAGAAATTTGATCCGTCTTATATTAACTTGAATGGGAATGAAACTCTATATAATATGCTTGTTTAATATCCTATAAAATTTTTATCATATCATTTGCCTAACCTATATACGAGTGCTATAATGTAAGTGAAGAAAGGGGGAGATTCCCATGGTTTTACAAGTTTTACTTGTTCTAGTGATTCTAATGCTTATTGTAGGAGCTATGTTAGTGAGCTCTGTTTATGTCGTTCGTCAACAGTCTGTTGCAATTATCGAACGATTTGGTAAGTATCAAAAGTTAAGTAATAGTGGTATTCATCTACGGGCACCATTTGGCATTGACAAAATTGCAGCTCGTGTGCAGCTACGCCTTTTACAAAGTGAGATCGTGGTTGAAACCAAAACCCAAGATAACGTTTTTGTGACTATGAATGTCGCAACTCAGTATCGTGTAAATGAGTTAAACGTTACAGACGCTTACTATAAATTGATGAGACCTGAAGCTCAAATCAAATCTTATATTGAAGATGCATTGCGCTCATCTGTTCCTAAGTTAACTTTGGATGAATTGTTTGAGAAAAAAGATGAAATTGCATTAGAAGTTCAAAAACAAGTAGCGGAAGAAATGTCAACGTATGGGTATATTATCGTTAAGACGCTCATTACCAAAGTTGAGCCGGATGCAGAAGTCAAACAATCAATGAACGAGATTAATGCTGCCCAACGTAAGAGAGTGGCAGCTCAAGAATTGGCTGAAGCAGATAAAATTAAGATCGTTACAGCGGCAGAAGCTGAGGCAGAAAAAGATCGCCTCCATGGTGTGGGGATCGCAGAGCAGCGAAAAGCAATTGTTGATGGACTTGCTGATTCTATTAAAGAGTTAAAAGGAGCCAATGTCGAATTAACTGAAGAACAAATTATGTCAATACTATTAACCAATCAGTATTTGGATACATTGAATAATTTTGCAGATAAACAAGGAAATAATACAATATTCTTGCCAGCAAATCCTAATGGAGTTGAAGATATTCGAACCCATATATTATCAGCTTTGAAAGCTAAATAATTACAATCTTAACGCAATAATCTAGTTAATATATGTGTTTTAATTGACAAATATTATAAAAACATATAGAATGATGTTGCGTAAAGAAAAAAATAGGAGAATAACATGGCTAAGTCTAACTTTGAAAAAGTAGAAGCAGTTGTTAGCTGGGTTCGTGATAAGAAGATCACAGGGTATCGTATTTCTAAGGAAACGAATGCGCGTGAGATGTCTATCATTGCTTTGGCTCAAGGACGTGCGAAAGTTAAAAACATTTCCTTTGAAACAGCCCTCGGCTTAATTGATTTCTACAATAAAAATCATGAAAAATTTGAAGATTAGTCTTTGGATATAGGCAGGTTCGAAAAGAACCTGCCTTTTCATTTTAGGAAATATAAAAAGACTGCAGGTTGCAGTCTTTTTTGATTATCCAAGATAGCGTTGTAAAAATTCTCTGGTGCGTTCTTCTTTAGGATTGGTAAATAGATCTTCAGGTTTGCCTTCTTCTGCAATAACCCCCTTATCCATAAAGATAACACGGTTTGATACATCGCGAGCAAATTCCATTTCGTGGGTTACAACGATCATAGTCAAGCCTTCTTGAGCTAGTTCTTGCATGATTTTGAGAACTTCACCGACCATTTCAGGGTCGAGGGCTGATGTAGGCTCGTCAAAGAGAATGGCATCAGGATTCATAGAAAGAGCACGAGCAATAGCCACACGTTGCTTTTGACCACCAGAAAGTTGCTTTGGTTTGGCTTGCCAGAAACGTTCTCCCATACCAACCTTTTCAAGGTTTTCTTTTGCAATTTTCTCTGCTTCTGAGTGTTCACGTTTGAGAACAGTTGTCTGTGCCACAATCGTATTTTCGAGAACATTGAGATTTTCAAAAAGGTTAAAGGACTGGAAAACCATACCTAGTTTTTCACGGTAGTGAGTAAGGTTATACCCTTTTTCAAGGACGTTTTCACCGTGATAAAGAATTTCACCTTCAGTTGGGGTTTCGAGAAGGTTGATAGAACGTAGGAATGTTGATTTACCACTTCCGGAACTACCGATGATAGAAATCACTTCTCCTTTATGAATAGTGAGTGAGATGTCTTTTAGGACCTCGTTTTGCCCATAGGATTTTTTGAGGTGTTTGATTTCAAGAATGGGTTGATTCATTATTTCAAATCCTCCGTTTGCATTTGGTTAGCACCTGTTGTGTAGGTATCCATATCCATACGTTTTTCAATGTAACGGAGAATACGCGTTACTGTAAAGGTAAGGACAAAGTAGATAACTGCGATGATGGTAAAGGTTTGGAAGTATTGGTAAGTTTGTGTTGCTACTGTATTTCCTGAGAAGTAAAGCTCTACAACAGAGATAACATTCAATACAGAAGTATCCTTGATGTTGATGACGAACTCATTACCAGTCGCAGGTAGGATATTTCGAACTACCTGAGGTAAAACAATCTTACGCATGGTTTGATTATGTGTCATACCAAGTGCAGTAGCTGCTTCAAATTGTCCCTTGTCAACAGCCAAGATACCACCACGAACGATTTCTGTCATGTAGGCACCGGTATTGATAGAAACGATAAAGATAGCAGCGAGAGTACGGTCTAGGTTGATTCCGAAAGCTTGGGCAGTTCCATAGTAGATAACCATAGATTGTACAATCATAGGAGTTCCACGGAAAATTTCAATATAGATATTGAGAATCCAACCAACTATATTTTGAATGACATAGAAAAAATGATTTTCAGATTGGGGCGCAGTACGGAAAACACCGATAGCAAGACCAATAACGAGACCAACGATAGTACCGATAATGGAAATTAAAAGTGTGATTCCGGCACCTCGCAAGAGTTGTTGCCAGTTTTCACTTAGAATTTTAGCAACTTGGCTAAAGAAATTACTGCTGTTTTCTTCAGTAGTTGTAGCTTGAACAGGTTGTTCTTTAATCATACGATCCATTAGGGCAACTTGTTCTTCTTTAGTGATGGTTTCAATGCTAGCATTGATTTGGCTGATACGTTCGTCATCCTTACGAAGACCGATAGCGATAGAGGTATCCTCTTCTCCAGTTTTAAAACCAGGTTCAGGCTGAATCATTTTAAATTTGGCATTTGCTGATTCAGCAGTTAGAGCCTCTGGTCGTTCAGAAACATAGGCATCAATGACACCAGCTTCAAGAGCTTGACGCATTTGAGCGAAATCACCCATGGCAGTTTCCTTCTGAGCACCTGAGATTTGTGAAATCAAGTCGTAAAGGTAAACACCTTGTTGAGAAGTAATTTTTGCTCCACTAAAGTCATCTAGTGTTTTGGCGTTTGCATAGGCAGAATCTTTTTTGACTAAAAGTACGGGTTCGCTGGTATAGTAACTACTTGAGAAGGCAATTTCTTGCTTACGTTCAGCGGTTGGACTCATACCTGCAATAATCATATCAATCTTACCAGAAGTAAGGGCTGGAACAAGTCCTTCCCATTTTGTTTTTACAATGAGTGGTTCTTTACCCAGATCTTTAGCGATTTTTTTTGCAATTTGAACATCGTAACCGTTAGCATATTGGTTTGTTCCATCGATTTTGACAGCGCCGTTACTGTCGTCGTCTTGTGTCCAGTTGAAGGGGGCGTAAGCTGCTTCCATCCCGATGCGTAAATATTCATCGGCTTGGACCTGGCTAACTAGTCCTAGAGTAAGGGCTAGGCTAGCAAGGATAGATAAGCATAATTTTTTCATGTTTTCTCCTATTTCTAGTCTAAAAATGGCTCCCTCTATTGTATCTAAAAATGGTGAGATTTTCAATACAAGTAAACCCTTACTTGGAAAAAAATGATATAATGAGAAAAAGGTCAAAAGAGGCTATATTATGAAAAAAAGATGGTTAATAGTACTTATATTTACTTGTCTGATAATTGTTCCCAAACTGGTTTTTGCCGTGGAGTTTAGCATTCCATCCTATAATGGAGAACTGTATATTCATGCAGATAATACAGCGGAATTTAGGCAGAAGATAGTTTACCAGTTTGAGGATGATTTTAATGGGCAAATCGTGGGCCTTGGTCGTGCAGGTAAGATGCCTAGCGGATTTGAAATTGATCCTCATCCAAAGGTTGAGGCCTCTAAAAATGGTCATAAAATCGAAAATCTTACTAGCGAAGTAACAGAAGAAACGAATGGTTATACTGTTAAAGTTTATAATCCAGGTCAGGAAGGGGACAGGGTTGAAGTGGAACTTACCTGGCATTTGAAAAATCTTCTTTTCTTATATAATGATATCGCTGAATTAAATTGGCAACCCTTAACCGACAGTTCAGAATCTATTGAAAAATTTGAGTTTCATGTAAGGGGAGATAAGGGGGCCGAAAAACTCTTTTTCCACACAGGGCAACTTTTTAGAGAGGGAAGGATTGAACAGAGTGGTCCTGACTATACTATTCGTTTAGATAATCTTCCGTCTCAGCGTGGAGTCGAGTTGCATGCTTACTGGCCGCGAACCGATTTTGCTAGCGCTATGGATCAGGGCTTAAAAGGAAATCGTTTAGAAGAGTTTAACAAGATAGAAGACTCGATTGTTAGAGAAAAAGAGCAGAGTAAACAACTCGTTACTTGGGTGTTTCCTTCAATACTTTCCATCTCCTTGTTATTGAGTATCTGCTTCTATTTTATTTATAGAAGAAAAACCACTCCTTCAGTCAAATATGCCAAAAATCATCGTCTCTATGAACCGCCGATGGAATTAGAGCCTATGGTTTTATCTGAAGCTGTTTACTCAACCTCCTTGGAGGAAGTGAGTCCTCTAATTAAAGGAACAGGCAAATTCGACTTCAACCAGCTTATTCAGGCTACCTTGTTAGATGTAATTGACCGTGGGAATGTCTCTTTTATTTCAGAAGGAGATGCAGTTATTTTAAGGTTGGTAAAAGAAGATGGCTTGGCAATCTTTGAGAGAACCTGTCTAAATCTGGCCTTTTCAGGTAAAAAAGAAGTTGCTGTTTCTGATTTGTTTGCGGATTATAAGGTCTCTGAGAGTCTTTACCGTGGAGCAAAAGCTGCTGATGAAAGACGGATTCAAACAAAAGGTCGTAAGCTCAAATCCTCTTTCGAAGAAGCATTGAAAGAGATGCAAGAAGGAGTGAGAAATCGGGTTACCTTCTGGGGACTCCCAGATTACTATCGTCCTTTAACTGGTGTGGAAAAGGCCTTGCAAGTGGGTATGGGACTTTCTACTATCCTACCTCTATTTATCGGATTTGGTTTGTTCTTGTACAGTTTAGATGTTCATGCTTATTTTTACCTCCCTTTGTCAGTACTTAGTTTTCTAGGTTTGGTTTTGGCTGTTTTCTATTATTGGAAGCTTCGACTAGATAATCGTGATGGTGTCCTAAATGAAGCAGGAGCAGAAGTCTACTATCTCTGGACCAGTTTTGAAAATATGTTGCGTGACATTGCACGATTGGATCAGGCTGAATTGGAAAGTATTGTTGTTTGGAATCGTCTATTAGTGTATGCAACTTTGTTTGGATATGCTGACAAGGTTAGCCATTTGATGAAGGTTCACCACATCCAAGTAGAAAATCCAGATATCAATCTCTATGTAGCTTATAGCTGGCACAGTATGTTTTATCATTCAACAGCACAAATGAGCCATTATGCTAGTGTCGCAAATACAGCAAGTACCTTTTCTGTATCATCCGGAAGCGGTAGCTCTGGTGGTGGTTTCTCAGGCGGTGGTGGCGGAGGAAGTGTTGGTGCTTTCTAAAGAAAACTAAACACAGCCTTTAAAAGTATGATATAATGGAGGATAGAAAAAGGAGTTATCTATGTATCTTATTGAAATTTTAAAATCTATCTTTTTTGGTATTGTTGAAGGAATTACGGAATGGTTGCCGATTTCGAGTACTGGTCACTTAATTTTGGCAGAAGAGTTTATCCAGTATAAAGATCAGAATGAAGCCTTTATGTCTATGTTTAACGTAGTCATTCAACTGGGTGCTATCCTAGCCGTTATGGTTATCTACTTTAACAAACTTAATCCTTTCAAACCAGGCAAGGATAAAGTTCAAGTTCGTAGAACTTGGCAATTATGGTCTAAAGTATTTGTTGCGACACTCCCTCTTCTTCTAGTCTTTAAGTTTGATGATTGGTTTGATACTCACTTCCATAATATGGTTTCAGTAGCCATTATGTTGATTGTTTATGGAGTTGCTTTCATTTATCTTGAAAAACGCAACAAAGCACAAGCAATTGAGCCAACAGTAACTGAGTTAGATAAGTTGCCTTATAAAACAGCCCTCTATATTGGTCTTTTCCAAGTCTTGGCCCTTTTACCAGGAACTAGCCGTTCAGGTGCGACTATCGTCGGTGGTTTGTTAAATGGAACCAGTCGTTCAGTGGTGACAGAATTCACCTTCTATCTAGGAATTCCAGTTATGTTTGGAGCCAGCGCTTTGAAGATTTTTAAATTCATCAAGGCTGGAGAAGTCTTGACTTTTGGCCAATTCTTCTTACTCTTGGTAGCCATGGTAGTAGCTTTTGCAGTCAGCATGGTTGCTATTCGTTTCTTGACCAGCTATGTCAAAAAACACGACTTTACAATGTTTGGTAAATACCGTATTGTCCTTGGGAGTGTGTTGCTACTTTATAGCTTTGTTCGATTATTTGTATAAGAAAGAAACCTTGAAGGAAGATCCTTCAAGGTTTTTAAAATCCTGTCATAGTGACTCCCAATAAGCGGACACCCTTGTCTTTATCACTCAGTGTTTCGTAGAGTTGGATAATGCTTTGTGCGATTTCTTCAGAGTCTTGTGTTTGTTGGCTCAGTGTTTTTCGTTTTGTCAAAGTAGAAAAGTCAGCATAGCGGATTTTCAAAATGACGATTTTACCACTTTTTTCATGTTTTTGAAGACTAAGAGCCACTTTTTCCGAAAGGAGAGTTAGCTCTTTTTTTATATCTTCATCCAGACTTAAAATCTTACTGTAAGTTTTTTCTTTACCAATAGACTTACGGATACGATTTGATTTAACGGGAGAATTATCAATACCTCTGGCTTTACGATAAAGGTCAAAACCGAGTCGTCCGAAACGATCAATGAGAGTGATTTCAGAAATCTCTAAAAGGTCAGTACCCGTAAAAACGCCCATTTGATGGAGTTTTTCAACTGTTTTCTTACCTACACCGTGGAATTTAGCGACATCCATTTGCTTGAGGAAATTTTCAGCTTCATCAGGGAGAATGACTGTCAAACCACGAGGCTTTTGATAGTCACTTGCCATTTTAGCCAAAAATTTATTGTATGATACACCGGCAGAAGCTGTTAATTGTAATTCATTCCAGATATCCTGCTGAATTAATCGAGCAATTTTTACAGCAGATTTGATACCAAGCTTGTTTTCAGTTACATCTAGATAAGCTTCGTCGATACTCATGGGTTCAATTTTATCCGTATATCGTTTAAAAATAGATCGAATCTGTTGGCCAACAGTAGTATATTTTTCATAGTTCCCAGAAATAAAAATAGCTTGAGGACAGCGTTCATAAGCCTCTTTTGAATTCATGGCTGAGTGGATCCCGAATGCTCTCGCTTCATAACTACAGGTTGAAACAACACCCCTGCCTCCTGTTTTCCTAGGGTCGCTACCAATAATAACAGGTTTCCCTTTAAGCTTAGGATTGTCACGAATTTCTACAGCAGCAAAAAAGGCATCCATGTCAATATGGATGATTTTGCGGGATAAATCATTCATCAATGGAAATATGAGCATGGGCTGTCCTTTCTTTGATGGATTTTCTAGCTTCATTATACCCTTTTTCAGAAAAAATAGGAAATAGCTAATTATTTTTCAAAACTATAATACAGTTTCCAATAAAAAAAACAACTGTATTATAAAAGAAAGTGTTAAAAAAGAGTGATTTCACTTGTTGAAATCGTTTACTGTGTGTTATACTGAATATATGAATGTAACAGATGACTGTTACTAGAAAGATAAAAGAGGACATTAACATGGTTGTTAAGACAGTTGTTGAAGCACAGGACATTTTTGACAAAGCCTGGGAAGGCTTTAAAGGTGTTGACTGGAAAGAAAAAGCAAGTGTGTCACGCTTTGTACAAGCTAACTACACACCTTATGATGGAGATGAAAGCTTCCTTGCAGGACCAACAGAGCGTTCACTTCACATCAAAAAAATCGTAGAAGAAACTAAAGCACACTACGAAGAAACTCGTTTCCCAATGGACACTCGTCCAACATCTATCGCTGATATCCCTGCAGGATTCATCGACAAAGAAAACGAAGTTATTTATGGTATCCAAAACGATGAACTCTTCAAATTGAACTTCATGCCAAAAGGTGGTATCCGTATGGCTGAAACTACTTTGAAAGAAAATGGATACGAACCAGATCCAGCTGTTCACGAAATTTTCACAAAATATGTAACAACTGTTAACGACGGTATCTTCCGTGCTTACACTTCAAACATCCGTCGTGCTCGCCACGCTCACACTGTAACTGGTCTTCCAGATGCATACTCACGTGGACGTATCATCGGTGTTTATGCGCGTCTTGCTCTTTACGGTGCAGACTACTTGATGCAAGAAAAAGTAAACGATTGGAACTCAATCGAAGAAATCGATGAAGAAACAATCCGTCTTCGTGAAGAAATCAACCTTCAATATCAAGCATTGCAACAAGTTGTACGCTTGGGTGATCTTTACGGAGTTGACGTTCGCAAACCAGCGATGAACGTTAAAGAAGCTATCCAATGGGTAAACATTGCCTTCATGGCTGTCTGCCGTGTTATCAACGGTGCTGCTACATCTCTAGGACGTGTGCCAATCGTATTGGATATCTACGCAGAACGTGACCTTGCTCGTGGTACATTTACTGAATCAGAAATCCAAGAATTTATTGATGATTTCGTTATGAAACTTCGTACAGTTAAATTTGCTCGTACAAAAGCTTATGACCAATTGTACTCAGGTGACCCAACCTTCATCACAACTTCTATGGCTGGTATGGGTAACGACGGTCGTCACCGTGTTACTAAGATGGACTACCGTTTCTTGAACACTCTTGACAACATCGGTAACTCTCCAGAACCAAACTTGACAGTTCTTTGGACTGACAAATTGCCATACAACTTCCGTCGCTACTGTATGCACATGAGCCACAAACACTCTTCAATCCAATACGAAGGTGTTACAACAATGGCTAAAGATGGATACGGTGAAATGAGCTGTATCTCATGTTGTGTGTCTCCACTTGACCCAGAAAACGAAGAACAACGTCACAACATCCAGTACTTCGGTGCTCGCGTTAACGTTCTTAAAGCTCTTCTTACTGGTTTGAACGGTGGTTACGACGATGTTCATAAAGACTATAAAGTATTTGACATCGAACCAATCCGTGACGAAGTTCTTGAATTCGAATCAGTTAAAGCAAACTTTGAAAAATCTCTTGACTGGTTGACTGACACTTACGTAGATGCTTTGAACATCATCCACTACATGACTGATAAGTACAACTACGAAGCTGTTCAAATGGCCTTCTTGCCAACTAAACAACGTGCTAACATGGGATTCGGTATCTGTGGATTTGCTAACACTGTTGATACATTGTCAGCTATCAAGTACGCTACAGTTAAACCAATCCGTGACGAAAATGGCTACATCTACGATTACGAAACAATCGGTGAATACCCACGTTGGGGTGAAGATGACCCACGTTCAAACGAATTGGCAGAATGGTTGATCGAAGCTTACACAACTCGTCTACGTAGCCACAAACTTTACAAAGACGCAGAAGCTACTGTATCACTTTTGACAATCACATCTAACGTTGCTTACTCTAAACAAACTGGTAACTCACCAGTCCACAAAGGTGTATACCTCAACGAAGATGGTTCTGTGAACTTGTCTAAACTTGAATTCTTCTCACCAGGTGCTAACCCATCTAACAAAGCTAAAGGTGGATGGTTGCAAAACTTGAACTCACTTGCTAGCCTTGACTTTGGTTATGCAGCTGATGGTATCTCATTGACAACTCAAGTATCACCACGTGCTCTTGGTAAAACTCGTGACGAACAAGTTGATAACTTGGTAACAATCCTTGATGGTTACTTCGAAAACGGTGGACAACACGTTAACTTGAACGTTATGGACTTGAACGATGTTTACGAAAAGATCATGTCAGGTGAAGACGTAATCGTACGTATCTCTGGATACTGTGTAAACACTAAATACCTCACTCCAGAACAAAAAACTGAATTAACACAACGTGTCTTCCACGAAGTTCTTTCAATGGATGATGCATTGAGCTAAGATTTATAAATAGTAAATCAAAAACCAGTCACTCTGACTGGTTTTTTTGTTATAAAATTTTTTAAAAAAAATTAGTCAAATTTGGTCAAAACTATTGACTAAAACTGACCAAAGTGATATACTAAGAACATAAGGATAAGGAAAGTCCTTAGAAAACCTTGATTTTAAGATGATTGTATATACTATCTTAAGATCAAAGTATGGGTAAAACCTAGAAAAGAGGTACAACCTATGGTTAACATTAGTATTTTTAGAAGTCCAATCGAAAAACCTGTATTGGATAAAGAAAAACCTGAAATTATACGTAGAGTAGCAAATAGCTAGTCTAAATTTTTTGAAACAAAGGTCAGAGAAAGTCAAACTATTTTGACTAAGTAAATTTGAAAACAAACGAGGTATGAAATATGAATAACAACTTTAATAACTTTAACAACATGGATGATTTATTTAACCAATTGATGGGTGGTATGCGTGGATACAGTTCAGAAAACCGTCGTTACTTGATTAACGGCCGTGAAGTAACACCTGAAGAATTCGCTATTTACCGTCAAACCGGTCAACTTCCAAGCGAAGGAAGTGAACAAGCTCAGTACGTTCAAGGTAAAGGTGTGAAACAAGATGGGGTTCTTGCAAAACTTGGACGTAACTTAACAGCAGAAGCTCGTGAAGGGAAGTTGGACCCAGTGATTGGACGTAATAAAGAAATCCAAGAAACTTCTGAAATTCTTTCTCGTCGCACAAAGAATAATCCAGTTCTCGTCGGTGATGCTGGTGTTGGTAAAACTGCAGTAGTAGAAGGATTGGCCCAAGCTATCGTGAACGGTGACGTTCCTGCAGCAATCAAGAATAAAGAGATCATTTCTATTGATATTTCTGGACTTGAAGCTGGTACTCAATACCGTGGTAGCTTTGAAGAAAATATTCAAAACTTGGTAAACGAAGTCAAAGAAGCTGGAAATATTATCCTTTTCTTCGACGAAATTCACCAAATCCTTGGTGCTGGTAGTACAGGTGATGGTCAAGGGTCTAAAGGTCTTGCTGATATCTTGAAACCAGCTCTTTCACGTGGGGAATTGACAGTGATTGGGGCAACAACTCAAGATGAATACCGTAATACCATCTTGAAAAATGCAGCCCTTGCTCGTCGTTTTAATGAAGTAAAAGTTAATGCTCCATCTGCTGAAGATACTTTCAAGATTCTTCAAGGTATTCGAGATCTTTATCAACAACACCACAATGTTATTTTGCCAGATGAAGTCTTGAAAGCTGCCGTTGATTACTCTGTTCAATATATTCCACAACGTAGCTTGCCGGATAAGGCTATTGACCTTGTGGATGTGACAGCTGCTCACTTGGCAGCACAACACCCAGTGACAGATGTGCATGCAGTTGAGCACGAAATTCAAGCGGAAAAAACTAAACAAGAAGAAGCTGCGGCTAAAGAAGATTATGAAGCAGCTCTAAATGCAAAAGTCCGTATCGAAGAGCTTGAAAAGCAAATTGCTAATCATACAGAAGATCACAAGGTTACAGCTACTGTAAATGATGTAGCTGAGTCTGTCGAACGGATGACGGGTATTCCAGTATCTCAAATGGGTGCAACCGATATCGAACGCTTGAAAGATATGGGTCACCGTTTGCAAACTAAGGTTATCGGTCAAGACAAGGCTGTTGAAGCAGTCGCAAAAGCTATCCGTCGGAACCGTGCTGGGTTTGATGAAGGTAACCGTCCAATCGGTAGCTTCCTCTTCGTCGGACCTACTGGTGTTGGTAAAACAGAGTTGGCTAAACAATTGGCCCTTGATATGTTTGGTACCAAAGATGCAATCATCCGTTTGGACATGTCAGAATATAGCGACCGTACGGCCGTTTCTAAATTAATCGGTACAACTGCAGGTTATGTAGGTTACGATGACAATAACAATACCTTGACGGAACGCGTCCGTCGCAATCCATACTCTATCGTCCTTCTTGACGAAATTGAAAAGGCGGATCCTCAAGTGATTACCTTGCTCCTTCAAGTATTGGATGATGGTCGTTTGACAGACGGTCAAGGAAATACCGTCAACTTCAAGAATACCGTAATTATCGCTACTTCAAATGCTGGCTTTGGTTACGAAGCCAACTTGACAGAAGATGCGGATAAACCAGAACTCTTGGATCGTTTGAAACCATTCTTCCGTCCAGAATTCTTGAACCGTTTTAATGCTGTCATCGAATTCTCACACTTGAGCAAAGAAGATCTTTCTAAGATTGTAGACCTTATATTGGTTGAAGTTAACAAGACGCTTTCTAAGAAAGACATTGACTTGGCAGTGAGCGAAGCTGCTAAAGAATACATGACTGAAGAAGGCTACGATGAAGTCATGGGTGTTCGTCCACTCCGTCGTGTGGTTGAACAACAAATTCGTGACAAAGTCACAGACTTCCACTTGGATAACCTTGATGCTAAACACCTAGAAGCTGACATGGAAGATGGTGTTTTGGTCATTCGTGAAAAAGCCTAAATCAAGTTTTAGAAAATAAAAAAAGGAACCAGTTCAAAAGCTGGTTTCTTTTTAATTATTAGATGACATGACGTTCAAAGGCATCGTCTGAGATTCCTTGTTGGAGAATCAATTTTGCCCATTCTTTAGCTGAAAATAGGCTGTGATCCTTGTAGTTTCCACAAGATTCAATAGTTGTTCCTGGGACATCTTCCCAAGTTGTTGTCTCAGCGATTTCCTTCAATGAATCCTTGATGACAGCTGCGATTTCAGCGCTAGAATGACGTCCCCACATAATCATATGGAACCCTGTACGACAACCAAATGGTGAACAATCGATCATACCGTCGATGCGAGTACGGATTAGCTTAGCCAAGAGGTGCTCAATAGTATGAAGTCCAGCAGTAGGGATAGAGTCCTCATTTGGTTGAACCAAGCGGATATCAAAGTTAGAAATGATATCTCCTTTCGGTCCAGTCTCTTCTCCAATCAAGCGGACATAAGGAGCTTTTACAATCGTATGATCTAGTTCAAAACTTTCAACAATAACTTCTTTTGACATGGTATTTCCTTTCAACTTTCTTCTTTCATTATATCATAAAGATATAGTTGATAAATGTCAATGATTGAAATTTTCCTAAAAAGATTTTCAAATTAGAAATAGAGGAAGAAAATATTTTCAAATCAATTTGAAAAATTCTGAAAATTGTATTGACACTTAGCAAAAAAGGGACTATAATGTATAAAAAGTCAAAAAGGAGTTTATTATGAAATTTTCAAAAGTAATGGCCCTAGCAGGAGTGACTCTGTTAGCGTCAGGTGTTTTGGCAGCTTGTTCAGGTTCAGGCTCTAGTGCAAAAGGTGAGAAAACTTTTTCTTACGTTTATGAAACAGATCCAGACAGCCTCAACTATCTGACAACAGGTAAGGCTGCGGTTGCTAATATCACAAGTAATGTTGTTGACGGTTTGATGGAGAATGACCGTTACGGGAACTTCGTGCCATCTATGGCAGAAGACTGGTCAGTATCTCAAGATGGTTTGACTTACACTTATACAATTCGTAAAGATGCTAAGTGGTACACTTCTGAAGGTGAAGAGTATGCACCTGTGAAAGCTCAAGACTTTGTAACAGGTCTTAAATATGCAGCTGATAATAAGTCAGAAGCTCTTTATCTTGTTCAAGAATCTATTAAAGGTCTTGACGCTTATGTCAAAGGTGAAGTAAAAGATTTCTCAGAAGTTGGAATCAAGGCAATTGATGATCAAACTGTTCAATACACTTTGAATAAACCAGAAAGCTTCTGGAACTCTAAGACAACCATGGGTATTCTTGCACCGGTCAATGAAGAATTTCTTACTTCAAAAGGAAGTGACTTTGCCAAAGCAACAGATCCAAGCAGTATCCTTTATAACGGTCCTTACTTGTTGAAATCATTGGTAGCTAAATCTTCAGTAGAATTCGAAAAGAATCCAAATTATTGGGATAAGGACAATGTTCATATTGATAAAGTAAAACTATCATTCTGGGATGGTCAAGATACAGGCAAACTTGCAGATACCTTTAAGGATGGTGGCTTCTCAATGGCTCGTCTCTTCCCAACAAGTGCAGGATATCCTGAACTTGAAAAAGAGTTTAAGGATAACATCGTTTATACACCACAAGATTCTGCTACTTTCTTGGTTGGGACAAATATTGACCGTCAGTCTTACAAGTACACTTCTAAGACTACGGATGAACAAAAGACATCAACTAAAAAAGCTCTCCTAAACAAAGACTTCCGTCAAGCCATTGCCTTTGGTTTTGATAGAACAGCTTATGCTTCTCAAGTTAATGGAGAAAGCGGAGCAAGCAAACTTCTTCGTAACTTGTTCGTACCACCAGCTTTCGTACAAGCAGATGGTAAAAACTTTGGTGAGTTGTCAAAGAAAAATTGGTAACCTATGGTGACGAGTGGAAAGATGTGAATCTAGACGACGCTCAAGATGGTCTATACAATCCTGAAAAAGCGAAAGCAGAATTTGCTAAAGCTAAGACAGCTCTCCAAGCAGAAGGGGTTCAATTCCCAATTCATTTGGATATGCCAGTTGACCAAACTAATACGACAAAAGTTCAACGTGTTCAGTCATTGAAACAATCACTTGAAGCAACATTAGGAACCGACAATGTCGTTGTTGATATTCAACAACTTCAAAAAGATGAAGTCTTAAATGTTACCTACTTTGCTGAAACAGCTGCTGGAGAAGATTGGGATCTCTCAGATAACGTTGGATGGTCTCCAGACTACATTGACCCATCTACTTACCTTGATATCATCAAACCATCTGTTGGTGAAAATACTAAGACTTATCTAGGATTTGATGCTGGTACAAACAACGCTGCTGCCAAACAAGTTGGTTTGGAAGATTACGAAAAGATGGTTGTTGAAGCTGGAAATGAAGACACAGATGTTTCAAAACGTTATGATAAATATGCTGCTGCCCAAGCTTGGTTGACAGATAGTGCTTTGATTATCCCAACAACTTCTCAAACTGGACGTCCAATGTTGTCTAAGATGGTACCATTCACCCTTCCATTTGCTTACTCAGGTAACAAGGGTATGAGTGAAGCCCTCTTGTACAAGTACCTTGAACTTCAAGATAAACCAGTAACTGCTGATGAATATCAAAAAGCTCAAGATAAATGGAAGAAAGAAAAAGAAGAATCTAATAAAAAAGCGCAAGAAGATCTTGCAAACCATGTAAAATAAAAAAGGTGGAGTTAGTCATTAACTCCACTTTTTCATTAATAAAAGACCTAGGAAGATGTTTTCTAGGTCTTTTTTGATTATTGTTGCCCTTGAGGATTTGGATTTTGTTGAGGATTTGGATTTTGTTGAGGATTTTGATTTGTATTTGGAGCAGTTTGGTTTTGTCCATTATTTGGGCTAGTAGTTTCAGCTACTGTAGTTTGATTTGCGGTTGTTGTAGTAGGAGCTTCTGTAGTAGCTTGTTGGGTTGTTTGAGGGATCCAGTTACTACGAGCGCCAACTTTGAAGACATACTCACCATTACGATACAAGCCCTCAGGCATTGTCCAATCACCTGGGTGATCATCCTCGGAGAGGTACTCCATCATTGATCGGTAGATGTTGGCCGCTACTCTAAATCCATCTCCTTCGATTGGAGTGAGGCGGTTTGAATAACCTGTCCAAACAGCCATTGAATATTTGCGGGTATATCCTACAAACGTTTCATCAGGTGCGACATAATCGTATCTCTTAATGTAATTTTCAATTTCATCATCTGTATAGTTAGATGTACCCGTTTTACCTGCTTGAGGTAACCAAGACATATAGGCACCACGACCAGTTCCGTAGGTTAATACGGTTTTCATCATTTCTGTCATCATATAGGCAGTAGTCTCCTTCATGGCACGTGAGCCAGGATCAGAGTACTCTTTTGAACTACCGTCACTAAAGACAATCTTGTTGATATACATTGGTTTATGGTAGATACCACCGTTAGCAAAAGCAGCGTAAGCAGCAGCCATTTTTTCGCTGCTTGCACCATATTTTCTATTTGATTCAGTTGTATTACTTGATATAGCATTAGCATAGACCATAGTTGGGTAGTCAATTCCTAGACCATTTAAGAAAGTTTTAGCTTGGTCTAATCCGACCTTTTCAAGTGTTTCGACTGCTGTCACGTTACGAGATTGTTGGATGGCATACTGAAGGGAAATATTTCCGAAGTATGCTTTATCCCAGTTGTAAAGAGGGATATTTGTACCTGGATAGTTGTAGGGAGCATCTTTAAGCATGTAGGCTGTTGAGTCATAAATTCCATACTCTAGTGCGGGAGCATAGTCTGTAATTGGTTTCATGCTAGAACCCCAGTCGCGGTTGGTTTCAACGGCCTGATTGAGTCCGAAGGACACATTGCTAGACTGGTGTCTAGAACCAAGCTGAGCAATAACTTTACCATTTGTAACGTCTACGATAGTAGAAGCTGCTTGAAGTTCATCATCCGGATAATAAACATACTCATCTGTGTTGTATATATCCCAAAGACGCTTTTGAACGTCTTGGTCTACGTTGGTGTAGACGTCCATTCCAGTAGTTAAAAGGTTGTAACCTGTCTCTGTTTCAACTTGTTCAATCACTTCTTTAAGGTAATTATCTAAGTATGGAGGATAGGTGTTGCTTCCCTTCAAACTTTGTAAACCATCAGTAATAGGTGTATTTATAGCCGTTTCATATTGTTCAGCTGTTAGATAGCCTTGCTTTTGCATCTCTGATAGGACTAGATTACGACGTTCTGTTGCTTCTTCTGGATGAGAATAAGGATCATATTGGTTAGGAGCCTGTGGCATTCCAGCTAGAAGAGCAAGTTGTGGAATTGATAGGTCTTTTAAATCTTTACCATAGTAACTTTGAGCTGCAGTTTGCATCCCATAGTTACCATTTGACATGTATACTTTATTGATGTAATATGTCAAAATTTCTTGTTTAGTTGCAGTTCTTTCTAACTGAATAGCTAGCCAAGCTTCTTGGGCTTTACGTGAGATTGTTTGGTCTGACGAAGAAGTTGAAAAGTAAGTTAATTTTATCAACTGTTGCGTCAAGGTTGAACCACCTTGGAGGCCATTGCTACGGAGGTTTCGTAAGAAAGCGCCCATGATACGGATACTGTCAATCCCTCTGTGGTTAAAGAAGCGGTGATCCTCGATAGAGACAATTGCATTAACCAGTTCAATAGGAATTTCATTGCTTTGAGCATTGACACGACGTTCGGCTCCTAAGTCAGCAATCAATTCGTTTTTACTGTCGTAAATCTTACTTGAAGTTGTTGCTACCAGTTTGCTTTCAGAAAGTTCTGGTGCTTTAGATACGTAGTAGAAGAAGACACTCGCACCAATCAATATCGAAGCGATAAAGGCTACTAAGAATCCAATCCCTAGATATTTAGCGATGCGCCAGATAAGTTGTTTGATCATATTGTTTTACCACCTAGTAAATGTTGTTTGACGATATCGAGATAAGGTATTTGAGGAAAGGCTTGTTGTTCAATTACAAAACCGTGCTCTCTGATATAATCAAGCGGCAGTGATTTTTTCCCCATATCCTGATGATAAAAACGGATGAGGTCAATTGCCGGTAATAAATATGTTTCCTGATAAGAAGAAAAATGGATTAGGACGAAGCAAATTCCCTTTTGTTCAAGAACCTGTTCCATATGCTGTATCTGATGAGAATGGAAGTTCTTCATCGGGAAAGCATTTTTTTGTCTGGTTTCCTTTGCTTCGAAATCGATGTAAAATCCTTCATAAACACCCGAGTAGTCAGTAGTTGAAGCTTGTCTAAAATAGGCTTCAACAATTTTAGCGCGACTCCGTTGAGGGTAGTCGACCCGAACAATCTGAACTGGGGTTGGCTTTTTGTGAATGACTGCTATTCCATGTGATAGATAGTAGTCATTGGTAGCATTAATCATCTTTTCAAAGCTCATACCTCGATTTGCGAAATTTTTAGTTTGAGGTAGAGAAGTTTTGCTTGGTTTAGATGAAAGTTTATGTGGATAGTTGACCATAGTCCTCCTTATTGGTACAATAACATCACTCTATTATACCACAAAGGTTTTCAGAAAGGGTGAAAAAATGCATACAGCCTTGGTTTTGGGATACTCAGCTTTTGATTTGGGAGTGTTTAATGAAAAGGACATTCGCTTAAAAATTATCAAAAAAGCCATTCGAAGAGATTTGGAAAGAATGGTTGAGGAAGGGTTGCAATGGCTAGTGTTCACAGGTTCTCTTGGTTTTGAACATTGGGTTTTAGAAGTCGCCAAGGAAATGAAAGATGACTATGGATTCCAACTAGCGACTATTTTTGATTTTGAAACACATGGCTCGAATTGGAATGAAGCAAATCAGATCAAATTGAGTGATTTTAAACAGGTCGATTTTATCAAGTATGCCTATCCGGCTTATGAGCATAAAGGTCAATTGAGAGATTACCAGATTTTTTTACTTGAAAATACAGATGGAGCCTATCTTTTTTATGATCAAGAAAACGAAACAAAACTGAGATTTTTTTACGAACTGATGAAAAAGAAAGACAACTATATTACAAAAAGATTAACATTTGAGGATTTAAACGAAATAGCCGAAAATTTTTCCGAAAATTGAGGCTTTGACCTTGCTTTTTGTTTGCCTTTTTTTATATAATAATACTAGTAACTGAGAATGGAGAGAGACATGGCAAGTATTATTTTTACAGCAAAAGATATTTTTGAGCAGGATTTCGGAAGAGAAGTACGTGGATACAGTAAAGCAGAGGTAGATGAATTCTTAGATGACGTTATCAAGGATTATGAAACCTATGCAGCGTTGGTTAAATCATTGCGCTTGGAAGTCGCAGAATTGAAAGAACAATTGGCGAACAAACCTCAAGTGGAACCTGTATCTGTAACGTCTGAGCCTGCTGAGCTTGGAAGTACGACTTCTATGACTAACTTTGATATCTTGAAACGCTTGAATCGTCTTGAAAAAGAAGTATTTGGCAAACAAATCGTAGAAAATTCTGATTTCTAAGAATCATACAGTTGTGCAATTTTTGGATAATCGCGTGGAGAGTTTATCTTTTCATGAGGAAAGTCCATGCTAGCACAGGCTGTGATGCCTGTAGTGTTTGTGCTAGGCGAAACCATAAGCCTAGGGACGAGAAATCGTTACGGCGAGTGAATAGACTAAGTTTTCGGATATGTTTTAGTAGCTCTGAAAGTGCCACAGTGACGAAGTCTCTCTGGAAACAGAGAGAGTGGAACGCGGTAAACCCCTCAAGCTAGCAACCCAAATTTTGGTCGGGGCATGGAGTGCGCGGAAACGAACGTAGTACTCTGACTGCTAGCAGCTTCTAGCTGTTAGTGGTAGACAGATGATTATCGAAAGAAGTGGTCCTAGTCACTTCTGGAACAAAACATGGCTTATAGAAAATTGCATATAGGTTGGGGCTGAGAAATTTTCTCAACCTCATTTTTTAAAGGTGAACAAGAGAAAGGTCTTTAAAGACTGACATGAAACAAACATTTAATTTAATCGCGACTGCTGCAGCAGGCTTAGAGGCTGTTGTAGGTCGGGAAGTGCGTGCACTTGGCTATGACTGTCAAGTTGAGAATGGTCGCGTTCGCTTTGAAGGAGATATAAAGGCAATTATTGAAACTAATTTGTGGCTACGAGCTGCAGATAGGATTAAGATTGTTGTTGGGACTTTTCCTGCAAAAACATTTGAAGAACTTTTTCAAGGAGTTTTTGCCTTAGATTGGGAAAACTATTTACCACTTGGAGCGCGTTTTCCAATTTCAAAGGCTAAGTGTGTCAAATCAAAACTTCATAATGAACCTAGTGTTCAAGCTATCTCTAAAAAGGCAGTTGTCAAGAAATTGCAGAAACATTATGCTCGACCAGAAGGTGTTCCGCTGATGGAAAATGGTCCAGAGTTTAGAATAGAGGTTTCAATTCTTAAAGATGTTGCGACTATCATGATTGACACAAGTGGCTCTAGTCTTTTCAAACGAGGTTATCGTACTGAAAAAGGTGGTGCTCCTATTAAAGAGAACATGGCAGCAGCAATTCTGCAATTATCAAACTGGTATCCAGATAAACCTTTGATTGATCCAACCTGTGGTTCAGGAACCTTCTGTATTGAGGCAGCTATGATTGCTCGTAATATGGCACCAGGCTTACGCCGTTCCTTTGCTTTCGAAGAATGGAATTGGGTTAGTGATCGTTTGATTCAGGAGATTCGTACGGAAGCTAGCAAGAAGATTAATCGTGAGATTGAGCTAGACATCATGGGCTGTGATATCGATGGCCGCATGGTGGAAATTGCTAAGGCAAATGCTCAGGCTGCGGGGGTTTCTAAGGATATCCACTTTAAGCAGATGCGCGTGCAGGATTTGCGAACAGATAAGATTAATGGAGTTATTATTTCGAATCCACCATATGGGGAACGCTTATCAGATGATGCAGGAGTAACAAAGCTCTATGCAGAGATGGGAGACGTATTTGCTCCACTCAAAACCTGGAGTAAGTTTATCCTGACCAGTGATGAAGCTTTTGAAAGTAAATATGGTAGTCAGGCTGATAAAAAACGGAAACTCTATAATGGTACTTTGAAAGTTGATTTATATCAATATTTTGGTCAACGAGTGAAAAGACAAGATGTCAAAGTGGAAAGGAATGCAAATGAGTAAGAAAAGACGCGATAGCCATCACAAGGATGAGCAAGAATCTAAATTTGAATTTGAAGAGGCTAAAGATTTAACGGTTGGTCAGGCTATTCGCAAGAACGAAGAGGTTGAAGCAGGTGTGACTCCAGATGATACCATCTTAGATAAATATATCAAGCAACACCGTGAAGAAATCGAAGCAGACAAATTTGAAAATTTACAAACGAAAAAAGAGGAGTCTACTCAAAGCTTGGATGATATGATCCAAGAAGTGATAGAAACTACTGAACAAGAAAATGTGTTAAGTCCGGAAGAGGAAGCGATTGCTCTTGTAGTAGCCACAGATACAACTGAAATCGTTGCCCAAGAATCCGAAGAAGAGGAAACGAGAGTTCTCGAGCAACCTTTTAAGGATGAATTGGAAGCTGTGGAAATGGCTGAGGTTGATAGCTCCGAAGTTGCAGTGGTTTATGAGAAAAATGAAGAACAACTTCAACCCTTGTCTCGTTCTGCTCAAGCAGATGATAAACCACAAAATAAAAAGAAATGGGCAATTTTGTCAGCTATTATTTTAGGTTTCCTCTTAATTTTTGGAGGTGGTTATTACGTTTATCGTCAGATTACGCGTTCTTCTCAAGAGATTCAAACGAAGGCGGCGGATTCAGGTTTGGTAAGCAATCAGTCAGTCTATGAACAATTCAATACGCTCTACGACACGTTTTATACTGATGAAAACAAAACAGCTCTTAAAAATAGCCAGTTTAGTCAACTGAATCAATTGAAGGAACTTCTAG
Source organism: Streptococcus infantis ATCC 700779 (assembly GCF_000187465.1). Classification (GTDB taxonomy): domain Bacteria; phylum Bacillota; class Bacilli; order Lactobacillales; family Streptococcaceae; genus Streptococcus; species Streptococcus infantis. The sequence goes on from NZ_GL732439.1 coordinate 279,072, forward strand.
ATAAACTTGAAGGAGCGAGAGAACATACTCTGGCCAAATCAAAATATGATAGTCTAGAAACTCAAATAAAGGCTATCCAAGAAGTGAACTCTCAATTTGAAACTCCAGCTATTACAGATGGTGTCTTGGATACAAATGCAAAAATCAAAGCGGATGCTAAATTTACAGATATCAAGACTGGTAATACTGAAATTGACAAACTTCTAGATAAAGCAATCAGCCTTGGTAAGAGCCAACTAGCAAGTACAACAACGGCCTCAACAACAGCCTCGACAACAGCAGCGAGCCAGGAAGCGTCAAGCCCAACAACAGAAAGCAGTCCATCTACTTCAACAAGTGATACTGCGGCATCTACTAATAGTGGCTTGTCAAGCGAAGGTGTTAATTTGCAAAGAAGCGCTAGCCGAGTACCGTATAATCAATCTGCTGTAAACGATAGTAGTAATCCTGCCTGGACCTTCGCAGATGGTGTTCTTGAACAGATCCTTGAGACATCCCGTGCGCGTGGATATATCACTGGAAACCAATATATCTTGGAACGTGTAAATATTGTGAATGGCAATGGATATTACAATCTTTACAAACCAGATGGAACTTATCTCTTCACTCTAAACTGTAAGACAGGATACTTTGTTGGGAATGGTTCTGGCCATGCGGATGATTTAGACTACTAGTCAAATTGTTATAAAATTCTTTCTTTTCACAGATAAACGTGATAAAATAAAACATATTAAATAAGAGGAGTGTCACATGACAAAAGCAAACTTTGGTGTTGTTGGTATGGCCGTAATGGGTCGTAACCTTGCCCTTAATATTGAATCTCGTGGATACACAGTTGCTATCTATAACCGTAGTAAAGAAAAAACAGAAGATGTTGTTGCTTGCCATCCTGAAAAGAACTTTGTGCCAAGCTATGATATCGAAAGCTTCGTAAACTCAATTGAAAAACCACGTCGTATCATGCTCATGGTTCAAGCAGGACCTGGTACAGACGCAACCATCCAAGTCCTTCTTCCACACTTGGATAAAGGCGACATCTTGATTGACGGAGGAAATACTTTCTATAAAGATACTATCCGTCGTAACGAAGAATTGGCGAACTCTGGTATCAACTTCATTGGTACAGGTGTTTCTGGTGGTGAAAAAGGTGCCCTTGAAGGTCCTTCTATCATGCCTGGTGGACAAAAAGAAGCTTATGAATTGGTAGCAGATGTTCTTGAAGAGATCTCTGCAAAAGCACCAGAAGATGGTAAACCATGTGTGACTTACATCGGCCCTGATGGAGCTGGTCACTATGTGAAAATGGTCCACAATGGTATCGAGTACGGTGATATGCAATTGATTGCAGAAAGCTATGACTTGATGCAACACTTGCTTGGCCTTTCAGCTCAGGATATGGCTGAAATCTTTACTGAGTGGAACAAGGGCGAATTGGACAGCTACTTGATCGAAATCACGGCTGATATCCTTGGACGCAAAGATGATGAAGGTCAAGATGGTCCAATCGTAGACTACATCTTGGATGCTGCAGGAAACAAAGGAACTGGTAAATGGACTAGCCAATCAGCACTTGACCTTGGTGTGCCATTGTCTCTTATCACTGAGTCAGTGTTTGCACGTTACATCTCTACTTACAAAGAAGAACGTGTTCATGCTAGCAAAGTTCTTCCAAAACCAGCTGCTTTCAAATTTGAAGGAGACAAGGCTGAGTTGATTGAAAAGATCCGTCAAGCCCTTTACTTCTCAAAAATCATTTCTTACGCACAAGGTTTTGCGCAATTGCGTGTAGCTTCTAAAGAAAATAACTGGAACTTGCCATTTGCAGACATCGCATCTATCTGGCGCGATGGATGTATCATCCGTTCTCGTTTCTTGCAAAAGATTACAGATGCTTACAACCGTGATGCAGACCTTGCTAACCTTCTTTTGGATGAGTACTTCTTGGATGTAACTGCTAAGTACCAACAATCAGTTCGTGATATCGTAGCTCTTGCTGTTCAAGCAGGTGTACCAGTACCAACCTTCTCAGCTGCCATCACTTACTTTGATAGCTACCGTTCAGCTGACCTTCCAGCAAACTTGATCCAAGCACAACGTGATTACTTTGGTGCCCACACATACCAACGTAAAGACAAAGAAGGAACATTCCACTACTCTTGGTATGACGAAAAATAAGTAGGTCAGCCATGGGGAAACGGATTTTATTACTTGAGAAAGAAAGAAATCTAGCTCATTTTTTAAGTCTGGAACTCCAAAAAGAGCAATACCGAGTTGATCAGGTAGAAGAGGGTCAAAAAGCCCTCTCCATGGCTCTTCAGACTGACTATGACTTGATTTTACTGAATGCTCATCTAGGGGATATGACAGCCCAGGGTTTTGCAGAACAGTTGAGTCGGACTAAGCCAGCTTCGGTTATTATAGTCTTGGACCATCGAGAAGAATTGCAAGACCAACTTGAAACAATCCAGCGTTTCGCTGTTTCATATATCTACAAGCCAGTCATTATTGATGATTTGGTGGCTCGTATTGCAGCAATTTTCCGAGGTCGGGATTTTATCGACCAACACTGTAGTCAAATGAAGGTTCCGACATCCTATCGCAATCTGCGAATGGACGTAGAACATCATACTGTCTATCGTGGTGAGGAAATGATTGCCCTCACACGTCGTGAATATGACCTTTTGGCTACCCTTATGGGAAGCAAGAAAGTTTTAACTCGAGAGCAGTTGCTGGAAAGTGTTTGGAAGTATGAAAGTGCGACCGAAACCAATATCGTGGATGTTTATATCCGTTATCTACGTAGCAAACTTGACGTAAAAGGTCAAAAGAGTTACATTAAAACCGTGCGTGGTGTGGGTTACACCATGCAAGAATAGAAAAGCAGTTACCTTGTGTAACTGCTTTTTTTGAAATTATTATATATTGACATATAGTTTAGTCTTTGCTACAATCATTTTGGAGGAAGCAAGAATGAAATTTTTGAAAAAAAAGATGCAAGTTGGACTAGCAGTATTCTTCTTAGGTCTTTTAGCGACAAGTACTGTATTTGCGGACGATGCTGATTCAGAAGGTTGGCAATTTGTCCAAGAAAATGGTAGAACCTACTACAAGAAGGGTGACATCAAAGAAACGGCCTGGCGAGTGATTGATGGAAAAACCTATTATTTTGATTATAATGGTGAAATGGTTGTTGGTTGGCAATACATTCCGTTTCCATATCAAGGAAGTACCATTGGTCCTTATCCAAATGGTACGAGGTTGGAATTTATGCCAATGTCAAAATGGTATTACTTTGCTCAAGATGGGGTTCTTCAAGAATTTGTTGGCAAGCAAGTTTTAGAAGCAAAAACTGCTACAAATACCAACAAACATCATGGGGAACAATATGATAGTCCAGCAGAGAAACGAGTCTATTATTTTGAAAATCAGCGTAGCTATCACACTTTAAAAACAGGTTGGGTTCATGATGAGGGGCATTGGTATTATTTACAGGAGGATGGTAGCTTCGATGCTCGTATCAACAGTTTAACGGTTGGGGAGCTAGTGCGTGGCTGGACAAATGATAACTCAACTTGGTACTATCTAGATCCAACAACCGCTGCATTGCAAACTGGTTGGCAATACCTTGGTAACAAGTGGTACTATCTCCGTTCATCAGGTGCTATGGCGACTGGTTGGGTGAAAGATGGTTCAACTTGGTATTATCTTGACGCTGAAAATGGGGATATGAAAACAGGTTGGGCTTCTATCAATGGCTATTGGTATTACTTCCGTTCATCAGGAGCTATGGCGACAGGCTGGCTTCAAGACGGCTCAACTTGGTACTACCTCAATGCAAGTAATGGCGATATGAGGACTGGATGGTTCCAAGTTAACGGTAAATGGTACTATGCCTATAGTTCAGGTGCCTTAGCTGTAGATACCACAGTAGGTGGCTACCAGGTCAACTATAATGGTGAATGGGTCCAGTAATGAAAACAAGCGATTGTGAAGGAAACAATCGCTTTTTTTGTGAAAATATAATAAAATAGAAAGGAATAAAGTTCTAAAATTTTATCTAGAAACAGACGCTTTTCGTCTGATAGTAGGATTAAATGACAAAAGAAGTTGGTGTCGGTCAGGCACATAGTAAAATTATTTTAATAGGAGAGCATGCAGTCGTTTACGGCTATCCAGCCATCTCTTTGCCTCTTTTAGAGGTTGAAGTGACTTGTCGGGTGGTTCCAGCAGCGACACCATGGTGTCTTTTTGAAGAAGACACCTTGTCCATGGCAGTTTATGCTTCCCTAGAGTATCTGAATATCAAAGATGCTTACATCCGTTGCCAAATTGACTCAGCTATTCCAGAAAAACGTGGAATGGGTTCTTCGGCAGCCATTAGCATTGCGGCTATTCGCGCTGTATTTGATTATTACCAAGCAGAACTACCGCGAGATGTGTTAGAAATTCTGGTCAATCGCGCTGAGATGATTGCCCATATGAATCCTAGTGGATTGGATGCTAAGACCTGCCTTAGTGACCAGCCTATTCGTTTTATCAAGAATGTTGGTTTTGAAGAACTAGCCATGGACTTGTCGGCTTATCTGGTCATTGCAGATACAGGAGTCTACGGACACACTCGTGAAGCTATTCAGGTTGTAGAGAGCAAGGGTAAGGAAGCTTTACCTTTCTTGTATGCACTTGGAGAGTTGACCCAGCAAGCAGAAGAAGCAATAAAAGCAAGAGATGCCGTGATGCTGGGAGAGATTTTAACAAAAGCGCATGGAAATTTAAAAGAAATAGGAGTTAGTAGCCTTGAGGCTGATGCCTTGGTGGAAACTGCTCTTCAACATGGTGCTTTAGGTGCTAAGATGAGTGGTGGTGGTTTAGGTGGCTGTATCATAGCCTTAGTAGCCGACTATCACCAAGCTCAAGATTTAGCTGAAAGATTAGAAGAGAAAGGAGCTGTTCAGACATGGATCGAAAGCCTGTAACAGTACGTTCCTATGCCAATATTGCTATTATTAAATATTGGGGAAAGAAGGCAGAAAAAGAGATGGTTCCTGCGACTAGCAGTATCTCTCTGACTTTAGAAAATATGTATACGGAGACGACACTTTCTCCTTTACCAGCAGATGCAACCGCTGATGCCTTTTACATCAATGGTCAGTTGCAAAACGAAGCTGAGCATGCCAAGATGCGTAAAATCATTGACCGCTACCGTCCTGAAGGAGCAGGGTTTGTTCGTATCGATACTAAGAACAATATGCCAACAGCAGCAGGCCTTTCTTCAAGTTCCAGTGGTTTATCTGCCTTGGTCAAAGCTTGTAATGCATATTTCCAACTTGGACTGAATCGCAGAGAATTGGCCTTGGAAGCTAAGTTTGCATCGGGTTCTTCATCTCGTAGTTTTTATGGCCCCTTGGCAGCCTGGGACAAGGATAGTGGAGAGATTTATCCTGTCGAAACTGACTTGAAACTAGCTATGATTATGTTGGTCTTGGAAGACCAGAAAAAACCAATTTCCAGTCGAGATGGGATGAAGCTTTGTGTCGAAACTTCTACGACTTTTGATGAGTGGATTCGTCAATCTGAACAAGATTACAAGGATATGTTAGTCTACCTCAAGGAAAATGACTTTAAGAAAGTTGGAGAATTGACAGAGAAGAACGCCTTGGCTATGCATGCTACGACAAAAACTGCAACTCCATCCTTCTCTTATCTGACAGATGCTAGTTACGAGGCAATGGATTTTGTTCGTCAGCTTAGAGAAAAAGGAGAATCTTGCTACTTTACCATGGATGCAGGGCCTAATGTAAAGGTTCTTTGTTTAGAAAAAGACTTTGAACATTTATCAGAACTTTTAGGTCAACGCTATCGCTTAATCGTTTCAAAAACAAAGGATTTGAGCCAAGATGACGATTGTTAAAACTTGTGGGAAGCTCTATTGGGCTGGGGAGTATGCCATTTTAGAACCAGGACAGTTGGCGCTAATAAAGGCTATTCCCATCTATATGACGGCTGAGATTAAAGCGTCTAATGTTTATCGACTCTACTCAGATATGTTTTCCTATAGTGTAGACTTGCGACCAGATTCTTCATATGCCTTGATTCAAGAAACAGTTGCCTTGGTGGAGGAGTATCTAACTGCCCAAGGAGTTGAACTGCATCCTTTTTCTTTAGACGTTCGTGGGAAAATGGAGCGTGAGGGCAAGAAGTTTGGCCTAGGTTCTAGTGGTAGTGTAGTTGTCTTGGTTATCAATGCCATGCTTGCCTTCTATGAAAGATTAGCTGACAGAGAACTCTTGTTTAAATTGGCGAGTGCTGTACTTCTGAAACGTGGGGACAATGGCTCCATGGGGGACATTGCCTGTATCGTATCAGAAGACCTCGTCCTCTATCAGTCATTTGACCGTGAGAAAGTGGCACAATGGCTAGAAAAGGAAGAACTGCAAGCTGTATTAGCACGTGATTGGGGCTTTTCTATTAGGAGTGTTGAACCAGCTTTGAAATTTGATTTTCTGGTTGGTTGGACCAAGGAAGTGGCTGTATCAAGTCATATGGTTAAGCAAATCAAGGATAATATGAATTCTAGATTTTTACAGGCTTCGAAAGAAACAGTAGCTAACTTGGTAAAGGATTTGGAGGTAGGTCAAGAAGAAACCATTATTGACTTGCTGGAACAAGCCAGCCAACTTTTAGAAGGCTTGAGTTCAGAAATTTACACACCTTCGCTCAGACAACTAAAAAATGCCAGCCGAGATTTGAAAGCTGTTGCTAAAAGCAGTGGTGCTGGTGGTGGAGACTGTGGGATAGCACTTAGTTTTGACCAAGATTCGACCACATTACTGAAAAAACGCTGGGCTGATTTAGGAATTGAGCTCTTGTATCAAGAAAGGATGGAACATGACGACAAATCGGAAGGATGAACACATCCGCTATGCCCTTGAACAAAACAGTACTTATAATAGTTTTGATGAAGTTGAACTGATTCATTCTTCGCTACCCTTATATGACTTAGATGAAATTGATCTTTCGACAGAATTTGCAGGGCGAAAATGGGACTTTCCTTTTTATATCAATGCCATGACGGGTGGAAGCGATAAGGGGAGAGAAATCAATCAAAAGCTGGCTCAGGTGGCAGATGCTTGTGGGATTTTATTTGTGACGGGCTCATACAGCGCTGCACTCAAGGATCCTTCAGATGACTCTTTTTCAGTCAAAACTAGTTACCCTAACCTCCTACTTGGAACCAATATTGGCTTAGACAAACCTGTAGAACTAGGATTACAAACAGTTAAAGAGATGAATCCCCTTCTATTACAAATTCATGTTAATGTCATGCAGGAATTACTTATGCCAGAGGGTGAACGTCAATTTAGATTATGGCAACATAATCTTTCAGATTATGTTGAGCAAATCTCTGTGCCACTTGTTTTAAAAGAAGTCGGCTTTGGCATGGATGTGAAAACCATTGCTAAGGCTTATGAGATGGGAATACGAACCGTTGATTTGTCTGGTCGTGGGGGAACGAGCTTTGCCTATATCGAAAACCGTCGCAGTGGACAGCGTGACTACCTAAATGACTGGGGTCAATCGACCATGCAAGCTCTTCTAAATGCCCAAGACTGGAAAGACAAGATGGAACTTTTGGTTAGTGGAGGAGTTCGCAATCCACTAGATATCATCAAATGCTTAGTGTTTGGAGCCAAGGCAGTTGGTCTATCACGCACTATGTTAGAGCTGGTTGAAAATTACTCTGTTGATGTCGTTATTTCCATTATTGAAAGCTGGAAGGAAGACCTACGCTTGATTATGTGTGCCCTTAATTGTAAAAAAATTGAGGATTTGCAAGAGGTCGACTATCTCTTATATGGAAAATTAAAAGAAGCAAAAGACCAAATGTAAAGAAAGAGGTCGGGATTTTAGTCCCGACCTCTTTATCATTCCTCAGACTGATGTGACTTTTGGGATTTGTGATACAATTAAATAGAGAGGTCGGTTACATGCGAAAATTTCAAATTTTTCTATTTATTGAAGCTTGTTTATTGACAGGAGCTCTGATTATGATGGTATCAGAGCATTTTTCCCGTTTTCTACTGATATTGCTCTTGTTTTTACTGCTGATTCGATATTATACTGGAAAACAGGGGAACAATTTTATTTTAGTGGCAGTGAGCATCCTATTTTTCTTTATCATCATGCTCAATCCCTTTGTCATTTTAGCCATCTTTGTGGCCTTGATATACAGCCTGTTCCTACTTTACCCTATGATGAACCAGGAAAGAGAAGATACCAATCTGTTTTTTGAAGAAGTAGTGACGGTAAAGAGGGAGAAAAATCGCTGGTTTGGGAATCTCCACCATTTTTCAAGTTACCAGACTTGTCGTTTTGATGATATCAATCTCTTTCGCCTTATGGGGAAGGATACCATTCATCTAGAGCACGTGATTTTGAGCAATCATGATAATGTCATCATCTTGAGAAAACTGGTCGGCACAACCAGAATTATCGTACCAGTGGATGTGGAAGTCAGCCTTAGTGTTAATTCTTTGTATGGAGATTTAACCTTTTTTGACCAGCCTAAACGTGCTTTGCGTAATGAGCAATTTCATCAAGAAACCAGAGATTATCTCAAGAGTCCTAAGAGTGTTAAGATTCTTTTGACAACTATGGTTGGAGATGTTGAGGTGGTGAGAGGATGAAAAAGCAACCCTATATTTTAATTGGTCTCACCTCATTTCTCTTTGTTGCTTTTCTATTTCGAAGCATTTTTAAGGTCTTAGATTTGGAATGGACTTCTCTTTTCCAAGATTTAGAAAAGACAGAAAAAGTCCTATTTCTAGCTTTGATGTTTAGTCTTGCTCTAGCCTTTTTATTGGTCTTGTTTTGGACAATGGTTGATGAAATTTCAAGAAGAAGAATCCAAGCAAATCTTAAACGTCTGCTAGCAGGTAAAGATATTAAAAGCCTTGGAGATGCTGATTTAGACGCAAGTTTTAGAAATCTATCAGGCAAGCTTGGTTTATTGACAGAAGCCATTCAAAAAGCGGACAATCAAGCCTTGGTCAAGGAAGAAGTGATTATTGAAAAGGAGCGCAAGCGAATCGCGCGTGACTTGCATGATACGGTTAGCCAAGAAATTTTTGCTGCCCATATGATTTTATCAGGACTCAGTCAACAAGCTTCCAGATTAGACAAAGAGAAGATGCAGACACAACTCCAGAGTGTGACAGCTATTTTGGAGACAGCCCAGAGAGATTTGCGTATCCTACTCTTGCATTTACGGCCAATTGAACTGGAACAAAAGAGTCTAGTTGAGGGGATTCAGTTGCTTCTCAAAGAATTGGAAGAAAAAAGTGAACTCAAAGTCAGTTTTAAATATCAGGTAGACGAATTGCCTAAAAAGATTGAGGAGCATGTCTTTCGTATCGTCCAAGAATTGATTAGTAACACTCTCCGTCATGCCCAAGCTTCTTGTCTAGATGTTTATCTTTATCAAACGGAAACTGAATTGCAGTTGAAGGTAGTAGACAATGGTCTCGGTTTTCAGTTAGATGATGTTGATGAACTAAGCTATGGACTACGCAATATCAAAGAACGAGTGGAAGATATGGCAGGGAGCATACAACTATTAACAGCACCCAAGCAGGGTTTGGCAGTGGATATTCGGATCCCCTTGCTTGATTGACGAACAAAAGGAAATAAAATGAAACTATTATTAGTAGATGACCACCAAATGGTGCGTCTTGGATTAAAAAGTTATTTTGAACTACAAGATGATGTAGAGGTTGTTGGAGAAGCAACTAATGGCGCAGAAGGGATTTCCATGGCCTTGGAGCTTCGTCCAGATGTGATCGTCATGGATATTGTTATGCCTGAAGTCAACGGAATTGACGCAACTCTAGCTATTCTCAAAGAATGGCCGGAGGCTAAAATTTTGATTGTGACTTCTTATCTAGACAATGAAAAAATCATGCCAGTCTTAAATGCTGGAGCTAGGGGTTATATGCTCAAGACATCAAGTGCCGATGAGTTGTTCCATGCTGTTCAAAAGGTGGCAGCTGGAGAGCTAGCTATCGAACAAGAGGTGAGTAAGAAAGTAGAATACCACCGCAATCATATGGAACTTCACGAAGAATTAACTGCGCGAGAACGCGATGTCCTTCAACTGATTGCCAAGGGCTATGAAAATCAGCGCATTGCAGATGAGCTCTTTATCTCCCTTAAGACAGTTAAAACCCATGTCTCCAATATCCTAGCCAAACTTGAGGTCAGTGATCGTACCCAGGCAGCAGTTTATGCTTTTCAACATCATCTGGTGGGTTCTGATGAATTTTAAGAGACATAGGATGTAACTGAAGCATGGACGAAAAGCGCATCCATTACTTGAAAAAGTTCGCTACTATGTGGTATAATGGACTGTATTAAAAATTTTAAGGAGAAATGACAGAATGTCTGTATCATTTGAAAACAAAGAAACAAACCGTGGTGTCTTGACTTTCACTATCTCTCAAGACCAAATCAAACCAGAATTGGACCGTGTATTTAACTCAGTAAAGAAAACTCTTAACGTTCCAGGTTTCCGTAAAGGTCACCTTCCACGTCCTATCTTCGACCAAAAATTTGGTGAAGAAGCACTTTACCAAGATGCAATGAACGCTCTTTTACCAGACGCTTATGAAGCAGCTGTTAAAGAAGCAGGACTTGAAGTAGTTGCTCAACCAAAAATTGATGTAACATCAATGGAAAAAGGTCAAGACTGGGTTATCACTGCAGAAGTTGTTACAAAACCTGAAGTTAAATTGGGTGAATACAAAAACCTTGAAGTATCAGTTGATGTAGATAAAGAAGTAACTGACGCTGATGTTGAAGAGCGTATCGAACGTGAACGCAACAACTTGGCTGAATTGGTGATCAAAGAAGGTGCTGCTGAAAACGGCGACACTGTTGTTATCGACTTTGTTGGTTCTATCGACGGTGTTGAATTTGACGGCGGAAAAGGTGAAAACTTCTCACTTGGACTTGGTTCAGGTCAATTCATCCCTGGTTTCGAAGACCAATTAGTTGGACATTCAGCTGGTGAAACTGTTGACGTTATCGTAACATTCCCAGAAGACTACCAAGCAGAAGACCTTGCAGGTAAAGAAGCTAAATTCGTAACAACTATCCACGAAGTTAAAGCTAAAGAAGTTCCAGCTCTTGACGATGAACTTGCAAAAGATATCGACGAAGAAGTTGAAACTCTTGACGAATTGAAAGAAAAATACCGCAAAGAATTGGCTGCTGCTAAAGAAGAAGCTTACACTGATGCCGTTGAAGGTGCAGCAATCGATAAAGCAGTTGAAAACGCTGAAATCGTAGAACTTCCAGAAGAAATGATCCACGAAGAAGTTCACCGCTCAGTAAATGAGTTCCTTGGGAACTTGCAACGTCAAGGTATCAACCCTGACATGTACTTCCAAATCACTGGAACTACTCAAGAAGACCTTCACAAACAATACGAAGCAGAAGCTGAGTCACGTACTAAGACTAATCTTGTTATCGAAGCAGTTGCCAAAGCTGAAGGATTTGACGCTACTGAAGAAGAAATCCAAAAAGAAATCGAGCAATTGGCTGCAGATTACAACATGGAAGTTGCACAAGTACAAAGCTTGCTTTCAGCAGATATGTTGAAACATGATATCACAATCAAGAAAGCTGTTGAATTGATCACAAGCACTGCAACAGTAAAATAATCTGAAAAGATAAAAAACCACCAGATTCGGTGGTTTTTTTGTGCTTTATTTTCCGAAAAACTCATCAAGATCATCTTGGCTAATTCCAATCATGGCTGGGATACTAGTCCAATTTTCTTCAGTCAGGATGTAAGGTTGATGTGGATCAATCTGGTTTTCTGTTTCAAGAATTGGCTCATTTATTTCTTCAGAGCTTTCAGTTAAGTCGCTGAAACGTTCAATCAGATAGGTTTTTCGAGCTGTTCCAATATGTTTAGTTGCATAATCAAAGGCTTGAAGTTCACCGAGTAGAATGAGTTTGCTTCTAGCCCGAGTAATAGCAGTGTAGATAAGGTTACGCTCCAGCATACGCTTGCTAGCACTGGTGATGGGAAGAAAGACAACTGGGAATTCACTTCCTTGAGATTTATGGATACTCATGGCGTAGGCAAGACGAATTTTATACCATTCGTTGCGTGGATAGACGACTTCGTTCCCATCAAAATCAATCATCATTTCATCTTGTTTTGATTCAGTGTATTTTCCAGGAATGAGGTCTGTGATGTAGCCTAGGTCTCCGTTAAAAACGTTAACTTCTGCATCGTTTACCAAATGAATGACCTTATCTCCGCTACGATACTGAAACTGACTTGCTTCAAAACTAATCTGTCCCTTTTGAAGAGGATTGAGCAGTTCTTGCATGAGTTGATTGATGGCATCGATTCCTGCTGCTCCACGATACATAGGAGCTAGAACTTGGATGTCTCGTGCAGGGATGCCACTTCTGATGGCAGCATCTAGGATTTTTTCAATGGTCGCTGGGATCTGGTTACTAGCGATTTCAAAGTAGGAACGGTCTGCTTTTTTCTGAGTGAAATCTGCAGGTAAAATTCCCTGACGAATCTGACTCGCAAGTGTGACAATGGTTGATTCTTCGCTCTGGCGGTAGATTCTTTCCAAGCGTGTTTGCGGAATACTTGGAATCTGGAGCAAATCAGCCAGAACTTGACCTGGGCTAACCGAAGGCAACTGATCACTATCTCCAACGATGAGAATTTTACTAGTAGAGGAAATGTTTGAGAAGAGTTGATTGGCTAGCCAGGTATCTACCATTGAGAACTCATCCACGATGATAAAATCAGCATCTAGATAATCTTCCAAATGACTGGTATCATCGTCTCCAGTCATACCTAAATGACGGTGAATCGTTGCACTAGGCAAGCCTGTCAACTCATTCATGCGACGTGCTGCACGACCAGTTGGAGCAGCAAGGAGAATCGGTAGATTACTTTTCTTTCGAAGGTCCAGTCCTTCTAATAGAGCATAGACACCAATAATCCCATTGATAACAGTGGTTTTCCCAGTACCAGGTCCGCCAGTCAGGATAAAGACCTTGTTTTGGATAGCATCACAGATTGCCTGTTTTTGAATGGCATCGTATTGGATGCCTAATTCTTCCTCGACAATTGCGATTTGCTCCTGGATGATTTCGGTTTCTTGTTTATCGGTTTCTTCTTTTTCAAGGATACGAATGAGGTGATTGTGAATCCCTTCCTCAGCGAAAAAGAGACTGTTGTCAAAGATTTTGGTGTCAACTTGTTGGACTTTTTCTTCTTCAATGAGATTGGACAATTCTTGAGCAAGTTGACTTGGTTCTAGTTCTACAGGACGTGAGGATTCCAGTAGATTTAGAGTCTTTTCTAATAAGTCTCTAGCTTCAACATAAGTATCCCCGCTTTCCATACAAGCGTTTAAAAGGCTATGAATGAGTCCTGCTCGGAAACGTTCAGGTGCCTGGCTTTCAATGCCCAATTCTTGCGCCAATTGGTCAGCGATGGTAAAACCCAATCCCTTGATATCTTCTACCAACTGGTAGGGATAATTTTCAACGATATCGATGGTTTTCTCTTTATAGGTATCCTGGATTTGAATAGCTAATTTATTGGGAATTCCGTAGTTGGCAAGTTTGGCTAAAACCATTTCTGTCCCGTAGTTGAGGCGAAGCGTAGAAACGAAGGCCTCACGACTTTTAGAAGACAGCCCTGAGATAGTTTCAAGTTTTTCAGGATGTTCAAGGATTTCATCGATAGTATTTTCTCCATAGAGTTCCACAATCTTTTGGGCAGTTTTAAGACCAATCCCTTTGAAATGAGTACTTGAAAAATACTTGACCAATCCCTTACTAGTTGGTTTTGCTCTTTCGTAACGGGAAATCTGCAGTTGTTCTCCGTATTTGGAGTGTTGGATAATCTGCCCCCAGAAAGTGTATTCTTCTCCCTCGATGACATCAGCCATGGTCCCTGTAACAATGATCTCGAAATCATCAAAGTCCTCAGCATTGGTATCCTCTATATCTAAGAGTAGAATACGGTAAAAATTGCTGACATTTTCAAAAATAATACGTTCAATCGTACCTGTAAAATAGACTTCCATATAATTCCTTTACATTCCTAAATGAAATCAAATCATTCAGAATAGAATGAGAAGAGGCTGAGATTCGTGTTCTCGGCCTCTTAGTGTTATTAGAATGTTCCGATACGTTTGAGTGGCCAGAAACGGAATTTGGCTTCACCAGTGATATCTTTTGCCTTAAAGGTACCAACATGTCGACTGTCGCTAGATACCAGACGGTTATCACCTAGGAGGAGGTATTCTCCTTCTGGAACAGTGAAGGTAAAGCTAGTGTTGTAATTAACATCTAGGGTAAAGGTCTGAGCCTTTTGAGCTAAAGTTCTAAAGTAATCTCCCTTTTTACCATCCCAACCAGTTCCAGTATAAGTGCTTTGGAGTTTATCTTCCTTGAAACGCTTAAGGTATTCTGCTAAATAGGGTTCATCGGTTTCTTGATTGTTGATGTAGAGTTTATCATTTTCGTAACGGATGGTATCACCTGGCAATCCGATGACTCGCTTCACGATATCTTTATTCCCTTCATCCTCATGAGCGACAACTATATCAAAGCGATCGATTGGGAGGTGTTTAACAACAAAGAGAATTTCCCCGTCAGCTAGAGTAGGGTCCATGGAATGTCCTTCTACACGAACATTGCTCCATAGAAAGAGACGGCTGAGACCTACTAGGGCAATAATCAGGAAGAAAATTCCCCACTCTTTTAAAAATATTTTAAAATAATTCATACTTTTACCTTTCTAGAAGTTGCTTAGCTTTTTCAGTGTTTTTAAAATGCAGTTTTGCGCAGAAGCTGAGCCCTTTCATTCCATATGCTTGTAAGATTTGACTGGCAACCTTATCAGAAGCGGCACCAGCCCCACTCGGAAGTTGGTATCCCAGCTCTCGTCCTAGGTTTTCAAGATTTTCTAGGAAGAGATCACGCGCAATGATGGAGCTGACAGCGACGGCCAAGTATTTGCCCTCAGCTTTTTCCTCTAGCGTGACTGGATTAGAAAAGTGATTTGCTTCGTTTTTTAGATACTTTTGATAATTTTGTGAGCTTGTAAAGGCATCGATAACAATTTTTTCAGGTTCAACTTCCTTTTGAAGGAGGAGATAGATTGCTTGATTGTGGAGAGCTACCTTGACAGAAACGGCGTTGTAGCGCTCACCGATGACTTCGTTATACTTACTTGGCGAAAGAAGGAGTGCTTGATGCTGAATCTTCTCCTTAAGAAGGGAAGCAAGCTGACGAATCTTTTGGTCAGTTAGTGTTTTAGAATCTCCAACCCCGACTTTTCGTAAAAAGTCATGCTGATCAGGAGTTACAAATGACGCCACTACAGCCAGACCACCGAAGTAGGAACCATTTCCAACCTCATCTGTTCCAATCAAGGGGAAATTTTGCCCGCTAACTACTTGTTCTACTTGATAACCAAAAAATCTAGCATAGCTTTCAGCAGCTTCTCCTTGCAAGAGGACTTTCCCAGATGTATAGACGGAAACACTGGCTTGAGGAAGTTTTAAAAAGTAGCGAATATAAGGATTTTTACTAGGAGTGAGTGCATGTTCATGCTTTTGAACAAAAGTCTGAATTTCCTTTTCACTCGGAGTTAATGTGATACTTGCCATAGTCTCTATTGTACCATAAAAGCGCTAGAATTGGTAAAAACTGACAAACTTAGTGAAATTTGGTATAATATCGTGAGGTGAATTTTATGGCAAATTTAAATCGATTCAAGTTTACATTTGGGAAAAAAACATTAACGCTGACAACTGAACATGACAATCTTTTCATGGAGGAGATTGCTAAAGTTGCGACGGAAAAGTATGAAGCAATCAAAGAACAAATGCCTGGAGCTGATGATGAGACAGTAGCTATTCTCTTAGCGGTTAACTGCTTGTCAACACAGCTCAGCCGTGAGATTGAATTTGATGATAAGGAGCAAGAGTTAGAATCGCTCCGTTATAAAGTGGTTGCGGCTAAACAAGAGCAGAGTAAGATTGAGGATTCCCTATGATTTCCATTCTACTCTTATTAATCCTTGCTTGGAGCTTTTATATTGGCTACCGCAGAGGAATTATTTTACAAGCATATTATCTTGTAGCAACGATTGTCTCAGCTTATTTTGCAAGCAAATATTACCTAGCTTTAGGACAGAAGTTCAATTTATTAATCCCTTATGCTAATCCGCAGGAAGGACAGGGAACTTTCTTTTTCCCACCCAATCAACTTTTCCAACTAGATAAAGTTTTTTATGCAGGTGTCGGCTTCCTCTTAGCCTTTACGATTTTTTACTGCATTGGCCGTTTGTTTGGTCTTTTTCTAAACCTAGTACCAAGTGAGATACTTGATGGGAAATACTACCGTATCGGTGCGGGTGTGCTATCAATCGGTGTGACCTTGTTTGTCCTCCAGATGATGCTAACGATTCTCGCGACTGTGCCATTACAAATTGTTCAAAATTCACTTGAAAATAGCTTTGTAGCTAGACATATCATCCAAAGCATTCCATTCACAACTAATTTTATTAAACATCTTTGGGTTACTAAAATAATCGGTTAAAAAGGGCGGGAACTATTCCTAGCCTTTTGTTTACAATTTCGAAAAGTAAGAGATTGATTTAAAGAATTGAAAATAAGAAAAGCCATAACTTTTATACTAAGGAAATAAGATGAATACAAAAATACTAGAAACGTTAGAATTTAACAAGATTAAGGCTTTATTTGAACCTCATCTTTTGACGGAACAAGGACTAGAACAGTTAAAAGAGCTAGTCCCAACAGATAAAGTTGATAAAATTAGACAGGCCTTTGCAGAGATGAAGGAGATGCAAGAACTCTTTGTTGAGCATCCTCATTTTAGCATTTCGGCAACAAAAGATATTGCGGCTACCTGTAAACGTTTGGAGATGGGTGCTGATCTCAACATAGAGGAATTTCTCCTTCTCAAACGTGTCATATTTGCCAGCCGTGAACTGAAAAATTTCTATGATAATCTTGAAAATGTACGCTTGGACCACTTGGCAAATTGGTTTGAGAAACTTCATGATTTCCCACATCTACAGGGCAATCTCCAGGCCATCAATGAAGCTGGATTTATTGAGAATTTTGCTAGTGAGGAACTAGCACGAATCCGTCGTAAAATCCATGATAGCGAGAGCCAAGTTCGTGACGTCTTGCAAGACCTTCTCAAACAAAAGGCTCAGATGTTGACTGAAGGCATCATCGCTAGTAGAAATGGTCGCCAGGTTCTTCCTGTCAAAAACACCTATCGTAATAAGATTGCCGGTGTGGTTCATGATATTTCTGCCAGCGGGAACACTGTCTATATCGAACCGCGTGAAGTAGTCAAGCTGAGTGAGGAAATCGCCAGTCTTCGTGCAGACGAGCGCTATGAAATGATGCGTATCCTGCAAGAACTCTCTGAGCGAGTGCGACCTCATGCGGCTGAAATTGCTAATGATGCATGGATTATTGGGCATTTGGACTTGATTCGGGCTAAGGTTCGCTTTATCCAAGAGACAGGAGCAGTAGTGCCACAAGTCTCTGAAGGACAGGAGATTCAACTCCTTCATGTTCGTCATCCCTTGGTGCAAAATGCTGTTGCTAATGATGTACACTTTGGTAAGGATCTAACAGCCATCGTTATCACTGGTCCCAATACGGGTGGTAAGACCATTATGCTTAAAACCTTAGGTTTGACGCAATTGATGGCTCAGTCAGGTTTGCCGATTTTGGCGGATAAGGGAAGTCGTGTGGGGATTTTTGAGGAAGTCTTTGCGGATATTGGAGACGAACAATCCATCGAACAAAGTCTTTCAACCTTCTCTAGTCACATGACTAATATTGTTGATATTCTTGGTAAGGTCAATCAAAACTCGCTTTTGTTGCTAGATGAGCTTGGAGCAGGAACAGATCCCCAAGAAGGTGCAGCCCTTGCCATGTCTATCCTAGAAGACTTGCGTTTGCGTCAGGTCAAGACTATGGCAACCACTCACTATCCTGAACTCAAGGCCTATGGGATTGAAACGGCTTATGTTCAAAATGCCAGCATGGAGTTTGATACAGCTAGCTTGCGCCCGACCTATCGCTTTATGCAAGGCGTACCTGGTCGAAGCAATGCCTTTGAGATTGCTAAACGTCTCGGCTTGTCAGATGTCATCGTAGGTGACGCTAGCAAGCAGATCAATCAAGACAATGATGTCAATCGAATTATTGAGCAATTGGAAGAGCAGACGCTTGAAAGCCGTAAACGTCTTGAGAATATTCGCCAAGTTGAGCAAGAAAACCTCAAGATGAATCGTGCCCTCAAAAAACTTTACAATGAGCTTAATCGTGAGAAGGAAACAGAACTCAATAAGGCGCGTGAGCAAGCTGCTGAGATTGTTGACTTAGCTCTGGCAGAAAGTGATGATATTCTTAAAAATCTTCACAGCAAATCTCAACTAAAACCACATGAAATTATCGAAGCCAAGGCCAAACTCAAGAAGTTAGCACCTGAAAAAGTAGATCTTTCTAAAAACAAGGTCCTCCAAAAGGCTAAGAAAAAACGAGCTCCAAAAGTTGGGGATGATATCATCGTTTTAAGCTATGGTCAACGAGGTACCTTGACCAATCAACTCAAGGATGGTCGTTGGGAAGCTCAAGTTGGCTTGATTAAGATGACGCTTGAAGAAAAAGAGTTTGACTTGGTTCAGGCTCAGCAAGAAGCACCAGTCAAGAAAAAACAAGTCAACGTTGTCAAACGGGCAGGTGGTAAAGGTCCACAGGCTCGACTAGACCTTCGTGGCAAACGTTATGAGGAAGCTATGGAAGCCTTGGATGCCTTTATCGATCAAGCCCTACTCAACAACATGGCTCAAGTGGACATCATCCATGGTATCGGTACAGGAGTCATCCGTGAAGGAGTAACCAAATATCTCCAAAGAAACAAGCAGGTTAAGAGCTTTGGTTATGCGCCGCAAAATGCAGGTGGAAGTGGTGCAACAATCGTTACCTTTAAAGGCTAACCAAGCTATAGAATGAAATGTCAAAAAAGTACCTATCAAGTGATAGGTACTTTTTTGATGAATTTATTTTAATCATTATTGTTAGTGAGTATTTTAAAAGGGGACAATCGTTTTATAGCCAAAAAAATTTATGAAGCCTTGTCTAGCTGAGCTTTATTTATGCTATACTGATAGTAACGTCATTTTCGGAGGTTGGTATGAAAAAACTCCCCTTAGCCTTTTCAGGTTGCTTATTGGGATTGGCTGGAGCAGGAAATCTCATCTTGGATATTTTTCCGCTTTTATCACACATCTTTAGTTTGTCAGGCTTGATTTTATGGTTTTATTTTTTGGTGAGCCACCTCAATAACTGGCATGAAAGTAAGCAAGAATTAAAGAAAGCCCCTGTTTTGTCAGGAATGGCAACCTTTCCCATGGCAGGGATGATTTTATCGACGTATTTATTACGAATCTTACCCCCGAACATGAGCATTGTTGCACAGATTCTCTGGTGGTTTGCTTTTCTTCTAGATGTTTACCTCATCTTATACTTTACAAAGAACTATGCCTTGGTTAAACAAAGGGCCAGTGCAACACCAACTTGGACGGTTCTTTATGTAGGAATAGCAGTAGCAACCTTGACCTACCCAGTGGTGGGCATTGTTGGGATTGCCTATGGAGCTTGGATTTTTGGTTTTATCTTAACTCTTATCCTTTACCCTCTAATTTATCAAGATTTAAGGAAAAATCCATTACCGCTCGCTTTGCTGGGACAAGAAGGAATCTATTGTGCTCCATTTTCTCTCCTTTTGGCAGCATTAGTGAGAGTAGGAGGATACAGTCTTCCTAGTTGGATTTTACTAGTTATGATCCTTGCATCACAGACCTTCTTTTTCTTTGTCCTTAGTCGCTTGCCAAGGATTTTAAAACAAGGTTTCCAACCAGCCTTCTCAGCCCTAACCTTTCCAACCATCATCACAGCAACTTCATTGAAAATGTCCCAAGGCATTCTGCAGTTTCCGGTCCTTAACCTTGTCGTTTGGTTAGAGATTATCATTTGTTTAACAATCCTCATCTACGTATTAGTAGAATATGTGAAATATTTAAGGAACTAAAAGAACCCCTAGCACGGAGAAGTGAGATGAAGAAAGGTGCAGACCTATAACGGTGTAAGGGATAGCTAGAATAAATAAATACGAATAAAGAGAGTGTGTAAAATGAACCATAAGATTTCAATTTTATCAGACATTCATGGCAACACGACAGCCTTAGCTGGAGTGCTTGAGGACGCTAAAAATTTGGGAGCGACTGAATATTGGCTTCTGGGAGATATTTTTCTTCCTGGGCCGGGAGCAAATGACTTGGTGGCTCTTTTGAAAGGCCTTCCCATTACAGCATCTGTTCGAGGCAACTGGGATGATTGTGTGTTAGAGGCTTTAGATGGGCAATATGGTTTAGAGGATCCCCAAGAAATCCAGCTTATGCGATTGACCCAGTATCTGATGGAGCGCATAAACCCCGAGCATATTGATTGGTTGAGAAAGCTACCTATGGTAGCCAAGAAAGAAGTAGAAAGCTTGTGCTTTTCTCTTTCACATAATTTGCCTGAGAAGAATTATGGTGGTGATTTGCTGGTTGAAAATGATACCGAAAAATTTGACCAGTTACTTGATGAAACTACTGATGTAGCCGTCTATGGTCATGTTCACAAGCAGTTGCTTCGTTATGGTAGCCAAGGTCAACAAATCATAAATCCAGGTTCGATTGGTATGCCTTATTTTGACTGGATAGGGCTGAAAAATCACCGTGCCCAGTATGCCTTACTTGAGGTTGAAAATGGTGAATTAGTCAATATCCAATTTCGTAAGGTTGTTTATGACTATGAAGCAGAGCTAGAATTAGCCCAGACCAAATATCTTCCTTTCATCGAAATGTATGAAGAATTACGACGTGAGGACAACTATCAAGGCCATAATAGAGATTTGTTAGCTAGTTTAATTGAAAAGCATGGATATGTAGAGGATGTGAAGAATTATTTTGATTTTTTGTAAGAGTTGCTTTAATTAACAGATACTAAATAAACGATTGGACGAGCCAATCGTTTTTAGTATATCTTATTGTAATTGAGATTGATCTGGTAGGTAGGAACCACCGAGATAGGTTTTGCTAAGTTTTTCAAGGGTTCCATCTTGGTAGAGTTCTTTAAGGACCTTGTCAAATTGTTCTTTAAATTCTTTTTGATCGCTTGAGAAGATAATGTAGTTATTTGGATTATCATTGCTTTCCAAGTCGACTACGTTCAAGTCTAATCCTCGGTCTTGGATAATCTTTTGAACAGAGATTTTATCAAAGATTAGGAAATCAAATTCACCATTGGCGAGGTCAGTCAGGCGTTTAGCGACATCCTCACCAGAGTATTGGATGGTGGCAGGATTGTCGGAGTGATTTTGATTCCAGTCCGTAACAACCTTGGCAGTAGAAGTTCCAGTGTCATCCCGAGTAGTTTTACCAGCGATGTCTTGAAGAGAGGTAAGAGCCTTGTCTTTTCTGCTCACGAGAACCAAAGGATTTTTTGCGATTGGGAGTGAGTAGAGGTATTTGTCGGCTCTCTCTTTGGTGTAGCTCAAGTTGTTGGCAGCAGCTTGGTAACGACCAGCATCAACTCCAGGGAAGATACTCTCCCAAGCAGTTTTTTGAAATTCAATCTTGTATTGATCCAGTTTTTCATCGACCACTTTTAAAACTTCAACATCATATCCAGTTAAATTACCATCTTTTTCAAAGTCAAAAGGAGGGATGTCTCCGGCAGTAGCTACGACAATGGTTTTAGGGCTAGCAGTGGAAGTTGAAGTACTATCCTGTTTAGATTGTCCACAGGCGACCAACAAGGGACTAATGGCTAATAATAAGAATAATTTTTTCATGTGTGTCTCCTTTACTTCATGATACCTAGCTTACCAGACAATCAATCAAATAGCCGATATATATTTTTTATGGAAGTGATAGAAAAATATTATAATTTTCAGTTTGAGTTTGTAATCTAAAATTTAAAATCAGATAAGAAAAAGATAATTTAGGCCACAAATGAAAAATCTCTGCAAGCTCTTTCAGAATGTGGTAAAATGGAAGCAGTAGAAATAGAAAAGGAAATCAATTATGAAATTTCTTGAGTTAAATAAAAAACGTCATGCGACTAAGCATTTTATTGATAAACCAGTTGATCCCAAGGATGTTCGAACAGCAATCGAAATCGCAACCTTGGCACCGAGTGCTCACAACAGTCAGCCTTGGAAGTTTGTTGTGGTTCGCGAGAGAAATGCTGAACTAGCAAAATTGGCTTACGGTTCAAACTTTGAGCAAGTAGCATCTGCCCCTGTAACCATTGCCTTGTTTACAGATACTGACCTAGCTAAACGAGCTCGCAAGATTGCCCGTGTTGGTGGAGCAAAGAACTTCTCAGAAGAACAACTTCAGTACTTTATGAAAAATCTTCCAGCAGAGTTTGCGCGTTACAATGAACAACAAATCAGTGACTACCTAGCCCTTAATGCAGGATTGGTTGCGATGAACTTAGTCCTTGCATTGACTGACCAAGGAATCGGTTCAAACATTATCCTTGGTTTTGACAAATCAAAAGCCAATGAAGTCTTGGAAATTGAAGAACGCTTCCGTCCAGAGCTTTTGATCACAGTAGGATATACAGACGAGAAGTTGGAACCAAGCTACCGCTTGCCAGTAGATGAAATTATCGAAAAAAGATAGGAAGTAAAAATGACAGTTATTGATTTTACAGCAGAAGTAGAAAAACGTAAAGAAGCCCTCTTGGCTGACTTGTTCAGCCTTTTGGAAATCAACTCAGAACGTGATGACAGTAAGGCAGATGCGCAGCATCCTTTTGGACCTGGTCCGGTAAAAGCTTTGGAGAAATTCCTTGAAATCGCAGACCGTGATGGTTACCCAACAAAAAATGTCGACAACTATGCAGGACATTTTGAGTTTGGTGAAGGGGAAGAAGTTCTCGGAATCTTTGCCCACATGGACGTAGTGCCAGCAGGTAGCGGATGGGACACTGATCCTTATACTCCAACCATCAAGGATGATCGTCTCTATGCGCGTGGTGCTTCAGATGACAAGGGTCCTACAACGGCTTGTTACTATGGTTTGAAAATCATCAAAGAATTGGGCCTTCCAACTTCTAAAAAAGTTCGCTTTATCATCGGAACTGATGAAGAATCAGGTTGGGCAGACATGGACTACTACTTTGAGCATGTAGGACTTGCGAAGCCAGACTTTGGTTTCTCTCCAGATGCTGAATTCCCTATTATTAATGGTGAAAAAGGAAATATCACAGAATACCTCCACTTTGCTGGTGAAAACAAAGGTGCAGCCCGTCTTCACAGCTTCACAGGTGGTTTGCGTGAAAACATGGTGCCAGAATCAGCAACTGCAGTTGTTTCAGGGGACTTGGCTGATTTGCAAGCGAAACTAGATGCCTTTGTTGCAGAGCACAAGCTTAGAGGAGACATTCAAGAAGAGAATGGTAAGTACAAGGTTACGATTATCGGTAAATCTGCCCACGGTGCTATGCCTGCTTCAGGTGTCAATGGTGCAACTTACCTTGCTCTCTTCCTCAGCCAGTTTGCCTTTGAAGTACCTGCAAAAGACTTCCTTGACATTGCTGGTAAGATTCTTTTAAATGACCATGAAGGCAAAAACTTGAAAGTGGCTCATGTGGATGAAAAGATGGGTGCTCTTTCTATGAATGCTGGTGTCTTCCGCTTTAATGAAACAAGTGCTGACAATACCATTGCCCTTAACTTCCGTTATCCAAAAGGAACAAGTCCAGAGCAAATCAAGTCAGTTCTTGAAAGCTTGCCAGTTGCTTCAGTTAGTCTTTCTGAACATGGTCACACACCTCACTATGTACCAATGGAAGATCCGCTTGTCCAAACCTTGTTAAATGTTTATGAAAAACAAACAGGTCTTCAAGGGCATGAACAAGTTATTGGTGGTGGAACCTTCGGACGTCTCTTAGAACGTGGTGTAGCCTATGGTGCTATGTTCCCAGATTCTATCGATACCATGCACCAAGCCAATGAATTTATCGCCTTGGATGATCTCTTCCGTGCAGCAGCCATCTACGCTGAAGCTATCTATGAATTGATCAAATAATGCTATAGAAGTCTGAGATTTTATGCTTAGACTTCTTTTTGGAGGGAGAGCAGATGTCTCAAATCGAAAGAATCAAACAAGCCATCATGGCTGATCCACAAAATCAACACTATACTGAGCAAGGAATCGAACCTCTCTTTGCAGCTCCCAAAACAGCTCGTATTAATATCATTGGGCAGGCACCTGGGCTAAAAACCCAAGAAGCTGGACTTTACTGGAAGGATAAAAGTGGTGACCGCTTGCGAGAGTGGTTGGGTGTGGATGAGGATACTTTTTACAATTCAGGTTACTTTGCAGTTATGCCCATGGATTTCTATTTTCCTGGACATGGGAAATCTGGTGACTTACCACCACGCCCAGGTTTTGCAGAAAAGTGGCACCCTAAACTTTTGAAAGAATTACCAGATATTCAATTAACACTCTTGATTGGCCAGTATGCGCAGGCTTACTATCTGCATGAGAAAGTCAGTGGCAAGGTAACGGACCGTGTGCATCGGTTTAAGGATTATTTGCCTGATTATTTCCCTTTGGTGCACCCGTCACCTCGGAACCAAATCTGGATGAAAAAGAATCCTTGGTTTGAAGCAGATGTTTTGCCTGACTTGAAAGAAAGAATTCAAAAAATTCTCGGAGAAGAAAAATGAGAGAAATTACTTTTAATGATTTTTACCAACTATACCAGAAAGAGTCGTTTTCTATATTAGATGTGAGAGAAGTAGAGGAATTTGAGACTCTTCATTTAGAAGGCGCTCGTAATTTACCTCTCAGCCAATTAGCTGATGCATATAAACAACTAGATAAGGATAATCTTTACTACGTGATTTGTAAATCAGGAATGCGTTCAGCACGCGCTTGTCAATTTTTAGCAGAACAAGGATATGAGGTTATCAATGTCCAAGGTGGCATGGATGCCTTAGAATAAGAAAATCTCCCTTTAAGACCGAAAATAAGAAAGGTTTTAAAGGGAGTTTATTTGCTCTAAAAATCAGAAAATTGAAAACATTTTAAAATTATTCCGAAATAGCCTTTTCAAGCCTTTAATCATGTTATACTAAGAAAGTATTTTATTTTTTATAAGGAGAGTTTATGGCTAAAAAAGGTGCTTTAACAGGATTACTCCTGTTTGGAATATTTTTTGGTGCGGGTAATTTGATTTTCCCCCCTACCCTAGGTGCTCAATCTGGGGAACACTTTCTCCCTGCCATTGCAGGATTTGTACTTTCAGGTGTCGGACTTGCCGTCTTGACCTTGATCATCGGGACCTTAAATCCTAAGGGATATATCTATGAGATTTCTACAAAGATTTCTCCTTGGTTTGCAACGATTTATCTAGCAGTTTTGTACTTGTCGATTGGTCCATTCTTTGCCATTCCACGTACTGCAACAACTTCTTATGCAGTAGGGATTAGTCCCCTCTTGGCAGATGCTGACAAAGGTCTAGGCTTGATTGTCTTTACCCTTATCTACTTTGTTGCAGCATACTTAATCGCGCTTAATCCTTCAAAGATTTTGGATCGTATCGGCCGTGTTTTGACTCCAGTTTTTGCCCTCTTGATTATCATCTTGGTAATCCTTGGAGCCCTCAAATATGGTGGAAATGCTCCACAAGCAGCTACAGCAGCTTATCAAGCTTCAGCATTTGGAGCAGGATTCCTTGAAGGATATAATACTCTAGATGCTCTCGCATCTGTTGCCTTTAGTGTAATCGCGGTTGAAACCTTGAAACAACTTGGATTTTCGAGTAAAAAAGAGTACATCTCAACCATTTGGGTGGTCGGAATTGTCGTAGCGCTTGGCTTTAGTGCTCTATACATTGGCCTAGGTTTCCTTGGAAATCACTTCCCGATGACAGAAGAAGCGATGAAGGGTGGAACTCCAGGAGTTTATATCTTGTCACAAGCGACCCAAGAAATCTTTGGTTCAACAGCTCAATTATTCCTAGCAGCCATGGTAACAGTAACTTGCTTCACAACGACTGTAGGTTTGATTGTTTCAACTGCTGAATTCTTTAACGGACGTTTCCCACAACTCAGCTATAAGGTTTATGCGACTGTCTTTACCTTGATTGGTTTTGCAATTGCCAACCTCGGTCTTGATGCAATCATCAAATATTCTATCCCTGTCCTAGTTATCTTGTATCCAATTACTATTGTGATTGTTATGATTGTGATTGTGAACAAATTTGTACCACTTTCAAAACCAGGCATGCAATTGACGATGGGTCTTGTTACAGCTATTGCCGTAGCTAGTATCTTGGGAAGTTCATTTGAAGTGACCTTCCTTGCCAACATTGTGAATGCTCTACCATTTTCTAAGGCTTCCTTGCCATGGTTGGTGCCAGCTATTGTTGGAATCTTACTTTCTCTTGTTCTTCCAAATAAGCAAAAGAGTGAAGCTTTTGAGATGGAATAAAAAAACCTTGGCGTATGCCAAGGTTTTTTCAATTACTCTTAGTTAGTTTGTTCTTTATAACCATGTTCTGTTAACATTTTCTTAGAGGCTTTAAAGCTCACGTTTTTTCCAACGCCTGAGTATTCTTCTGGTAAAGCTTCTCTAAGTTCATCTAGACTTGCAACTGAAAGGTCGATTTCAAGATCTTGAACGACTTTACCGTCTTTGATCTCAACTGATAGAGTTACACCTTTGAGTCCCTTGTATCCTTTGTAGGTTTCTTCAATTAGATTTTTTAAATCATCTGCAGTATTGTTTAGGGCTTCAGGGTCAGCGACGTTATGAGCGGTTTGTTTCACAACGTTATCACCATCAACTGTATAGGTCAATGTTGACTGAATACCGGGCTGAGAATCATTTACAAAAGTAACAGTTTTTAGTTCGGATTTCTTTTCAGTAGTTTCAGCTTCAGTCGTTTTTACCTCAGTTGACTCTGCTTTTGAGGAGTTAGAAGTTGTTGATGATTGTTTTGAACATCCCAACAAGAATGCCAACGATAAGGCTAAGAGAAGTGTCGTTTTGAAATATTTGTTCATATTTTTTCCTTTCATCATAAGAACTTTTTTCATTATACCATAAAATGCTTTTGCAATCAAAGTATATTCATTTTTCCTTTTTACACATACTAAAATGGGAAAAGTGATATAATATTAGGAAGAGGTGAAGAAATGAATCAAACTGTAGAATATATCAAAGAACTAACTGCTATCGCATCACCAACTGGTTTCACACGTGAGATTACGAATTATTTGGTTGAGACTCTTGAAAAACTAGGTTATCAACCAATCCGTACTGCCAAAGGTGGTGTCAACGTTACTGTCAAAGGTAAAAATGATGAGCAACAGCGTTATGTTACTGCCCATGTGGATACCTTGGGAGCTATCGTTCGCACTGTTAAACCAGATGGTCGTCTTAAAATGGACCGTATTGGTGGCTACCCTTGGAATATGATTGAAGGCGAAAACTGTACAGTTCATGTGGCCAGTACAGGTAAAACGGTATCTGGAACGATTTTGATCCACCAGACTTCTTGTCATGTATATAAGGACGCTGGCACTGCTGAACGCACGCAGGACAATATGGAAGTGCGTTTGGACGAAAAAGTGACCAATGAAAAAGAAACACGCGCACTTGGTATTGAGGTTGGTGACTTTATCAGCTTTGACCCACGAACTGTCGTAACTGAGACAGGCTTTATCAAATCGCGTCATTTGGATGATAAGGTCAGTGCAGCTATCCTTCTAAATCTCCTTAAAGTCTATAAGGAAGAAGGGATTGAACTTCCTGTCACTACGCATTTTGCCTTCTCGGTCTTTGAAGAAGTGGGACATGGTGCTAACTCAAGTATCCCTAGTCAAGTTGTTGAGTACCTAGCAGTAGACATGGGAGCAATGGGAGATGACCAGCAGACGGATGAGTACACAGTGTCAATCTGTGTCAAAGATGCTTCTGGACCTTATCACTATGAATTCCGTCAACATCTGGTTGCTCTAGCAAAAGAACAAGACATTCCATTTAAACTCGATATCTATCCATTTTACGGTTCAGATGCTTCTGCAGCTATGTCAGCTGGAGCAGAAGTCAAACACGCCCTTCTAGGAGCGGGTATCGAGTCTAGTCACTCTTACGAGCGAACTCATATCGATTCTGTTCTTGCTACTGAGCGTATGGTGGACGCTTATCTTAAGAGTGAGTTGGTGGACTAGGATGTGCCTAATTTGTCAACGAATTGAATGGATTAAGGCAGGGGAAAATCCTTACTTTGTGAAGGAACTGGAAACAGGCTATGTTGTCATTGGAGATCACCAGTATTTTGAAGGCTATACTCTATTCCTAGCAAAAGAACATGTCACAGAATTACACCATATGGATACTCCTGTCAAACTACGATTTTTAGAGGAAATGAGTCTGGTCCAAGAAGCTGTCTCTAAGGCCTTTTCTGCTGAAAAGATGAATGTAGAGTTGTTGGGAAACGGTGATGCACATGCCCACTGGCATATTTTTCCGAGACGAGAGGGTGATATGAAGGGACACGGTCTTAATGGTCGTGGTCCAGTTTGGTGGGTTCCTTGGGAAGAAATGGTCGCTGAAGAATATCAGGTTAAGGGAAGCAAATTAGAAGGTTTGGTTGAAACTTTATCTGAAACTTTGGACCAAATGATAGAAATGAAAGGATAAACAATGAAAAAAAGATACCTTGTATTATCAGGATTGCTAGCCTTGACATTGGCTGCTTGTTCGCAAGAAAAGCCAGCAACTTCAGAAAATCAGACTTCAACTGAAGAAAAAACCGTCCAAGAAGGGACTGTCGGTAGTAAATCTCAGGAAGCAAGCCAGAAAAAGGCAGAAGTAGTTAATAAGGGAGATTACTATAGCGTTCAAGGGAAGTACGATGAGATTGTTATCGCTAATAAGCATTATCCCTTGTCTAAAGACTATAATCCAGGGGAAAATCCCACAGCAAAGGCTGAGTTATTGAAGCTTATTGCTGCTATGCAGGAAGCAGGTTTCCCAATCAGCGACCACTATAGTGGTTTCAGAAGTTATGAAACTCAAACTCAACTTTATCAGGACTATGTCAACAAAGACGGAAAGGCAGAGGCTGACCGCTATTCTGCTCGGCCTGGATATAGTGAACACCAAACTGGACTAGCATTTGACCTTATCGGTACAGATGGAGATTTAGTGACAGAAGAAAAAGCTGCCCAATGGCTTTTAGATCATGCTGCTGACTATGGTTTTGTCGTTCGCTATCTCAAAGGTAAGGAAAAAGAAACAGGCTATATGGCTGAAGAATGGCACCTTCGCTACGTCGGAAAAGAAGCCAAGGAAATCGCTGCAAGTGGTCTCAGCTTGGAAGAGTATTACGGTTTTGAAGGTGGGGACTATGTTGATTAGTCGCAAAATATCTTGCAAGAATGCTTGAAATTTGATAAAATGAATAATAATTAAATAGGAATCTGCAAGACTAGTATCTCAGGGGAAGTATATCAGGGAGGAGAGCCGTGACTGAAAGCTCTCTATATGAAAGCTGGGTGAATTCACTTGCCTATGGATTCAGAAATAAAGGTCTGACTTGTCAGATAAAAACGGATGGTACCGCGTGTCAACGCTCCGAGTGTGGAGTTTTTGGCATGTGGTTTTCTTTTTATCTACGAGAGACTGATGGAGGAATTATGTCAACTATTGAAGAACAATTAAAAGCGCTTCGTGAAGAAACGCTAGCTAGCTTGAAGCAGATTTCTGCTGAAAATGAAAAAGAGTTGCAAGAATTGCGCGTCTCTGTCCTTGGTAAAAAAGGTTCCCTTACTGAAATCCTGAAAGGGATGAAAGACGTTTCTGCAGAAATGCGTCCAATTATCGGAAAACACGTCAATGAAGCTCGTGATATTTTGACAGCTGCATTTGAAGAATCAGCTAAGCTCTTGGAAGAAAAGAAAGTTGAAGCTCAACTAGCAAGTGAGAGCATTGATGTTACGCTTCCAGGTCGTCCAGTTGCGACTGGTCACCGTCACATCCTCACACAAACTAGTGAGGAAATTGAAGACATCTTCATCGGGATGGGTTACCAAGTAGTGGATGGTTTTGAAGTAGAACAAGACTACTATAACTTTGAACGTATGAACCTTCCAAAGGATCACCCAGCTCGTGATATGCAGGACACTTTCTATATCACAGAAGAAATCTTGCTTCGTACTCACACGTCTCCAGTTCAGGCGCGTGCTATGGATGCCCATGATTTTTCAAAAGGGCCTTTGAAGATGATCTCACCAGGACGTGTATTCCGTCGTGATACGGATGATGCAACCCACAGTCACCAGTTCCACCAGATCGAAGGTTTGGTTGTTGGGAAAAACATCTCTATGGCTGACCTTCAAGGAACTCTCCAGTTAATTGTACAAAAAATGTTTGGTGAAGAGCGTCAAATTCGTTTACGCCCATCTTATTTCCCATTCACTGAGCCATCTGTTGAGGTGGATGTTTCATGCTTCAAGTGTGGAGGAGCCGGCTGTAACGTATGTAAGAAAACTGGTTGGATCGAGATTATGGGTGCCGGTATGGTTCACCCACGTGTCCTTGAGATGAGTGGTATCGATGCGACTGTTTACTCTGGCTTTGCCTTTGGTCTTGGTCAAGAGCGTGTAGCTATGCTTCGTTACGGAATCAACGATATCCGTGGATTCTACCAAGGCGATGTCCGCTTCTCAGAACAGTTTAAATAATGATTAGAAAAGTAGAAATAGCAGATGTTGAGGTGTTAGCAAAAATTGCCAAACAAACCTTTCGTGAAACATTTGCGCATGATAATACGGAAGAGCAGTTACAGGAATACTTTGAAGAGGCTTATAATCTGAGAGTTTTGTCAACTGAGTTGGAAAATCCTGAATCCGAAACCTATTTCATTATGCATGAAGAGGAGATAGCTGGCTTTCTCAAAGTCAACTGGGGAAATGCTCAAACTGAGAGAGAATTAGAGAACGCTTTTGAAATTCAACGCCTCTACGTGCTACAAAAATTCCAAGGATTTGGACTTGGTAAGCAACTATTTGAATTCGCTCTGGAACATGCCGAAAAAAATGGTTTTTCCTGGGCTTGGTTAGGTGTTTGGGAGCATAATACAAAAGCTCAAGCATTTTATAATCGATATGGTTTTGAAAAATTTAGTCAACATCGTTTTATGGTTGGGCAAAAGGTAGATACGGATTGGTTACTGAAAAAGAAATTAAGGTAAGAAGATGATTCTTCTAATGAAATGATAGGAAAGGAAAAAAACTAGAGTGACAACTGTCATTCTGGAGAACTAAATTATGCTTGTATCTTATAAATGGTTAAAAGAATTGGTGGACATTGATGTACCATCACAAGAGTTGGCTGAAAAAATGTCAACCACAGGGATCGAGGTAGAAGGTGTGGAATCACCTGCTGCTGGTCTCTCAAAAATTGTCGTCGGTGAGGTCTTGTCTTGTGAAGATGTGCCCGAAACACACTTGCATGTCTGCCAAGTCAATGTGGGTGAAGAAGAAGCTCGTCAAATCGTCTGTGGTGCACCGAATGTGCGTGCTGGTATCAAGGTTATGGTGGCTCTTCCGGGAGCTCGCATTGCGGACAACTACAAGATTAAAAAAGGAAAAATCAGGGGCTTAGAGTCACTAGGGATGATTTGTTCACTAGGTGAGTTGGGTATTTCTGACTCCGTTGTACTGAAAGAATTTGCAGATGGCATCCAAATCTTGCCAGATGAGGCTGTTCCAGGTGAGGAAGTATTTTCTTATCTAGACTTGGATGATGAAATCATCGAACTTTCTATCACTCCAAACCGTGCAGACGCTCTCTCTATGCGTGGGGTAGCTCACGAAGTAGCAGCTATCTATGACAAGGCAGTCAATTTTAAAGAATTTACTTTAACAGAAACAGACCAAGCTGCAGCAGATGCTCTTTCAGTCAACATTGACACAGACAAGGCTCCTTATTATGCAGCTCGTATCTTGGACAATGTGACTATCGCACCTAGTCCACAATGGTTGCAAAACCTCCTCATGAACGAAGGCATTCGTCCGATCAATAATGTGGTTGACGTGACCAACTATATCTTGCTTTACTTTGGTCAGCCTATGCATGCCTTTGACTTGGATACCTTTGAAGGGACTGATATCCGTGTGCGTGAAGCACGTACTGGTGAGAAATTAGTGACCTTGGATGGGGAAGAGCGAGAGTTGGAAACAACTGATTTAGTGATTACGGTTGCTGACAAACCAGTAGCCCTTGCAGGTGTCATGGGCGGACAAGCGACAGAAATCTCTGAAAAGTCTACTCGTGTCGTCCTTGAAGCTGCTGTCTTCAATGGCAAATCTATCCGTAAGACAAGTGGTCGTCTCAACCTTCGTTCTGAATCATCTTCTCGCTTTGAAAAAGGCATCAATGTGGCAACCGTTAATGAAGCCCTTGATGCAGCAGCAAGCATGATTGCAGAATTAGCTGGTGCTACAGTGCGGAAGGGCATTGTTTCAGCAGGCCAGTTGGACACTTCTGATGTAGAAGTTTCTTCAACCCTTGCAGACGTCAACCGTGTCCTCGGTACAGAGCTTTCCTACGCAGATGTAGAAGATGTCTTCCGTCGTCTTGGATTTGGCCTTTCTGGAAATGCAGAAGCCTTCACAGTTAGCGTTCCTCGTCGCCGTTGGGATATCACTATCGAAGCAGACCTCTTTGAAGAAATTGCTCGAATTTATGGTTATGATCGCCTGCCAACCAGTCTTCCAAAAGACGATGGGACAGCCGGTGAGTTGACAGCGACACAAAAATTGCGCCGTCAAGTTCGTACCATTGCAGAAGGTGCTGGATTGACGGAAATCATCACCTACGCTCTGACAACTCCTGAAAAAGCAGTGGAGTTTACGACTGCACCAAGTAACTTAACGGAGCTCATGTGGCCAATGACTGTGGACCGTTCTGTTCTCCGTCAAAATATGGTTTCAGGTATTTTGGATACCGTAGCTTACAACGTAGCGCGTAAGAACAAAGACTTGGCTCTTTATGAGATCGGAAAAGTCTTCGAGCAAACGGGTAATCCAAAAGAAGACTTGCCAAATGAAATCAACAGCTTTGCTTTTGCATTGACTGGTTTAGTCGCTGAAAAAGACTTCCAAACAGCAGCCGTTCCTGTTGACTTCTTCTATGCTAAGGGAATTCTGGAAGCTCTATTTGCTCGCTTGGGTCTTGAAGTGACCTATACAGCAACGCAAGAGATCAAGAGTCTTCACCCAGGACGTACAGCCTTGATCTCACTTGGTGATCAAATTCTTGGATTCCTCGGTCAAGTGCACCCTGTGACGGCTAAGGCTTACGATATTCCAGAAACTTATGTGGCAGAGCTTAACCTTTCAGCTATCGAGAAAGCTCTTCAACCATCAGCAGCCTTTGTGGAAATTACTAAATTCCCAGCAGTCAGCCGTGATATCGCCCTTCTCCTCAAAGCAGAAGTGACTCACCAAGAGGTGGTTGATGCTATTCAAGCCGCTGGCGTAAAACGTTTGACAGGCATCAAACTCTTTGACGTCTTCTCAGGTGAAAAACTAGGACTTGGCATGAAGTCTATGGCCTACAGCTTGACCTTCCAAAATCCAGAAGATAGCTTGACTGACGAAGAAGTCGCACGCTACATGGAAAAAATTCAAGCTTCTCTCGAAGAAAAAGTCAATGCAGAAGTGCGTTAATAGTCTAAAATCCATCCTGAGGGATGGATTTTTTTGTCTTTGTAAATGCCGAATATTGGAAAGAAAAATGAAGTTGAATCTTATTCGGTTTGATATAAAAAATGCCTAGTAAATTCTACTAATAAAAATGTACATAAATCCTTGTAATGACTAAAAAAAGGAGTATAATGAGAGTAAGATTAGTAGGAGGTGGATTATGTTAGAAGTCCGCAATCTTGAA
Source organism: Streptococcus infantis ATCC 700779 (assembly GCF_000187465.1). Taxonomy (GTDB): domain Bacteria; phylum Bacillota; class Bacilli; order Lactobacillales; family Streptococcaceae; genus Streptococcus; species Streptococcus infantis. Next base: position 313,207 of record NZ_GL732439.1, read on the forward strand.
AAAAGTTTTGGTCCCAAACAAGTCTTGTTTGGCGTTGATTTTCAAGCTCGGCCTGGAAGAATTTTAGGTCTAGTTGGGAAAAATGGAGCAGGGAAAACAACCATTTTTCATAGTATTTTGAAATTTTTGGATTATCAAGGAGAAATTCAGTTTGATGACCAGGAAATTCGTCAGGAGACTTACGCTCGGATAGGTTATTTGCCTGAAGAACGCAGTCTCATGCCTAAGTTGACAGTTCTAGAGCAGGTTCGTTACCTAGCCATGTTAAAAGGAATGGATGCCAAAGAAGTCAAAGAAAAACTCCCTCAATGGATGGAGAAGCTGGAAGTCAAGGGGAAATTGACAGATAAGATTAAGAGTCTCTCAAAAGGGAATCAACAGAAGATTCAGCTGATTATTACTTTAATGCATGAACCAGATCTAATTATCCTAGATGAACCTTTTAGTGGACTGGATCCAGTCAATACTGAACTGCTCAAGCAGGTTATCCTCAAAGAAAAAGAACGTGGTGCAACCATTATCTTTTCAGACCACGTCATGACCAATGTCGAAGAGCTATGTGATGATATCCTTATGATTCGTGATGGGCGTGTCGTCTTGCATGGACCAGTCCAAGATGTTCGTAATCAATACGGCAAAACGCGACTCTTTGTTGCAAGTGAAAAGTGTCAGGAAGACTTGGAAAAACTCCCACATGTCACTCATGTTAGTTTGACCAAGCAGGGGATTTGGAAGCTCATCCTAGATGATGAAAATGCTGGGCAGGAGCTCTTTGCTATCTTGACTCAAGGTCAATACATCGCGACCTTTGACCAACAAGCTCCAACAATCGATGAAATCTTTAAACTAGAATCAGGGGTGGAAGTATGAGAAATATGTTGGTTGTAATCAAAGAAACTTATTTACGTCATGTCAAATCCTGGAGTTTCTTCTTTATGGTAATCTCGCCGTTTCTCTTTATCGGCTTGTCTGGCGGAATTGGCTATCTACAAGGCTCCTCCCTGGCTCAGAATAATAAGGTGGCAGTAGTTAGTTCGGTGCCTGCTGTAACAGAGAGTCTTAAATCGACCAATGGCATTAATTTTGACTATAAGGATGAAGCAAGCGCCCAAGAAGCTGTCAAGGATGAAAAAATCAAGGGCTATCTAACGATTGATCAAGAAGGTAGTGTCCTCAAGGCAGTCTATCACGGTGAAACTTCACTAGAGAGTGGCATTAAGTTAGCTGTGACAACTAAGTTGAATGAACTCCAATACCAACTCAATCGTTCGGAGGCACATTTATCTCAGGAACAGGAACAACACTTGGCACAAACGATTCAATTCTCAGAGCAGATTGATGAATCTAAGGAAAGTAAGAAGATGGTCCAAACCTTTGCGGCGGCAGGACTGGGTTTCTTCCTCTATATGATCTTGATCACTTATGCCAGTGTCACTGCTCAAGAGGTAGCCAGTGAAAAAGGGACAAAAATTATGGAAGTGGTCTTCTCAAGTATTCGTGCTAGTCACTATTTTTACGCACGCATGATTGCCTTACTTCTTGTCATTTTGACTCATATTGGTATTTATGTTGTAGGCGGACTTGGAGCTATCTTATTCTTTAAGGATATGCCTTTCTTGGCTAATTCAGGTATTCTAAGCCACTTGGGAGAAGCTTTTTCGGTCAATACCTTGTTGTTTGTCTTGGTCAGTCTCTTTATGTATGTGGTCTTGGCAGCCTTCTTAGGTTCTATGGTTTCTCGCCCTGAAGATGCAGGAAAGGCCTTATCTCCGTTGATGATTTTGATAATAGCTGGTTTTGTTGGCGTTACTGCCCTAGGTGCTGCAGGAGATAATTTGATTTTGAAAATCGGTTCTTATATTCCTTTCATCTCGACCTTCTTTATGCCTTTCAGAGCTATTAATGGTTATGCAAATAGCATCGAGGCTTGGATCTCTCTTGTAATAACAGTTGTATTTGCCGTAACTGCAACAGCCTTTATCGGACGTATGTATGCCAGCCTAGTCCTCCAAACAGATGATTTAGGTATCTGGAAAACCTTTAAACGAGCTTTAAGCTATCACTAAAAGAGACACCTTCAGTGAATACTGGAGGTGTTTTTGCTTTACGAATTCATTGCTGTCTGGTCTTCTTTACTTTATAATTAAAGAAGAATGAAAAGGAGGCGGCCATGAACTATATGGATGTTGCTGAAAATGAGCATTTGTTAATCATTGTCCTTAGGATGATGCTGATCATCCAGATGAGTGAAGATGAGGTGGAGGCGGCCTTGTCGATTGGTATCAACACCTTGACCTAACGGATATCTATGGCTATGGCTAGTGTGAGGTTCTGCTGGGTAAAGTTTTCAAGCGCCGTTCGAATCTTCGGGACTAGATTTAGTATACCAGACGTCACTTGTATCAGTGGGCTGGTTTTTTTGTTCTATGCTTTACAGATTTTTCTTGACAAGTTTTCTTTGTTATGGTAATATTTTAGGCAACAAGTGTTGCGCAACAAATGTTGCACGAAAGGAGTCTTATGCCACCCAAGGTTAAATTTAGTAAAGAGGCTATGATTGGGACAGCTTTACAATTGGTGAGAGAAGAGGGAATAGCTAGTTTAACGGCTCGAGCATTAGCGGAAAAACTGGGAGCCACACCAAGAGTCATTTTTGGGCAATTTGCAAATATGGCTGAGTTACAAGCAGAGGTTATTGTTGCTGCGGAAATGGTCGTGGTGGAGTATATACGAAAGGCTTTAGAAGATGAGAAGCCTTTTCGATCTGTCGGGGTTGCTTATATCCTGTTCGCCTCAAAAGAGCCCCAACTTTTTCAATTGCTTTTCCAAAATCCTAGCAAAGATCCGATTCGTCGCTTTCAAGATTTTCTTCCCATGAAGGATCATAGTTACCAATTGGTTCTGGATTCGATTGTCGCAGACTATCCGTTGACGCTAGAGGAGGCTAGTCGCTTGTACCAGCATCTATTCATCTACTCACACGGCATGGCCTCTATGGTTGCTTCTGGTATTTATCAGTTCAGCATGGAAGAAGTGATTGGTTTATTGACAGAAGTTTGTCAATCTCTCATCAAAGAAATGGTAGGAAAGAAATGATTCAACTAGAAAATGTATACAAAGGCTACGGCCAAACCAAGGTTTTAAAAGGGATTGATCTACAGATTCAAGACCAGGATGATGTAGTTATCCTAGGTCCTTCTGGATCAGGAAAGTCAACCCTCTTAAACGTGTTATCCGGATTAGAAAAGGTAGATGAGGGGCATATTCTCATTCAAGGACAGTATTTATCGCAGCTCACGGATGCTCAATTGACGGCCTTTAGACGTGAGAAGATTGCCTTTATTTTCCAGCAGTATTATTTATTGCCGAATCTCACGGTTAGACAAAATGTTAAGATGGGAGCTGACCTGGCAGACAATCATGATTTTTTGCAGATTATCGAGGATTTGGGACTTGGCGATAAGCTGAACAAGTATCCGAGTGAATTGTCTGGTGGGGAACAGCAGAGAGTCTCCATTGCACGTGCCCTGGCCAAAAAGCCAGAGATTCTTTTCTTAGATGAGCCGACGGGGGCCCTGGATGAAGAAACAGGGCGCAAGATTCTCGACTATATCTGGAAGTTAAAGGAAAAGCTTGGTTTTACCCTCATCATGGTGACGCACAACCAAAATATTGCGGATATGGCCAGAACCATCATTCGTGTCAATAGTGGCAAGATTACCCAAGTTGTGACCAACGATCAGCCTCAGACTGCCTATGAGATTGGATGGTAAGCCATGTTTTCAGTAAAAGATATTCGAAAATTAGTTGTCGTCAGTATCATTGGGGCTTGTGCGGTTTTTGTGGTCAATCTCTTCTTGAATTTTTATCTTGATATCGAGCAGTTGGAGATTTCTAAAACCAATCCGATGATTATGGCCTATTATGATGCTCAGGTTTCGCTATCTTGGATGGTGGCCATGGTCAGTGGGGTTGTCTTGTCCTTGACGTCGATCCTTCTCATGTGTTTTTATATCAAACAATTTGTCGATGACCACAAGGAACAATTAGGGATTTTAAAGGCTTTGGGCTATAGCAATGGCCAGTTGGCGAAACGATTTTGGGTTTTTGGGCTCAGTTTTGGAGTTGGAGCGCTTTTTGGCTATTTCTCTTCTTTTCTTATGATGGGTCATTTTTATGACTTTCGTAATGAAAAGGGGATCCTGCCAGAAATCACCATCAATTTTCACTGGCAGCTCTTAGTTGCATTGGTGATCCTTCCAACAGCATTTTTTATGCTTCTCGCGATTGGCTATGCTAGAAGACAACTACAAACGCCGGCCCTTCGCCTATTGAAAAAGTCCCCAAGTCCGATCAAAGTCAAAAGGAGAAAGAGGGCTCCTAAGAAAGAGAAAGACTTCCTAAAAGAGCTGTCTTCGTCACTGATTTGGGGAAGAAAATCGATCCTGTTTTTTGTGGTCTTTGGCTCCATGTGTTTCGCGGCCATGGTTCAATTGTCTTTTGGCCTCAGGGACTACACAGATGACATCATCCAAACCATGATGATCATGATTGGCTTGATCCTTTCTTTCTCGATCCTCTTTTTGTCATTGGGGATTGTCGTTTCAGAAAGTCGTGAAACCTTGGCCCTCATGAAGGCTTTTGGCTACACAGATCGTGAATGCCAAAGTCATATTCTCGCTCCCTATCGTTTGTGGGCCTATCTAGGCTTTTGCCTTGGGACGGCTTATCAATACGGTATCATGGAAATCTTGATTGGTGTGATCAAAGACACGGTACCTGAAAAGATTGAGCACAACTTTGACTGGAACGTTTGCTTTTGGACTTTGATCGTTTTTGCTGTGGTTTATGAAAGTCTCTTTTATCTATCCAACAGAAAACTCCAAAAACAAACCATCAAAGAAGTGCTCTTAGCTGAATAAATAGAAAAGTCTGGGACAAAAGTCCTAGCCTCTAAATTGTCTTTGGATTGTCGAGCAAGACGCAGTGGTTGAGTGGACTCTACTACGCTGATTTCATCAGCTTTTACAGCCCTACTCAACTGTGCGGAGGTGGGACGACGAAATCGAATTCTAGCGAATTACCGATTTCTGTCCCACTCTCTTTCTTTTGAAAATCATTGACAGAGAGAGGCTTTTCCGCTATTTTAGGGGAATGAAAGAAAAGGAAAGGAAAGGGATTGAGATGAAACGGAGTTACTGGCAGGACCTGAAAGGGGCCTTTTACTTAATCTGGCGCAATAAATGGTCCTTTATCTCTATAGGGATTCTCTTGCAGTTTGTGGCTGGTATTGGGGCTGTGACCTTGTGTCATAAATAAATCAATAGACCTGTGAGTGTATCTCCCAGGTCTTTCAATTAGCTGAAATATTTCACATTAATTTCTTCTAAACCTTTGACTAATAAAGAAAATTATCGTACAATAAAGAGTACGTGATAAAATGAGACCAGAGTTTATATACTCTGGCGTTAGTAGTAAAAAAAGAGGAGAAACGCTTTGGAATTAGAAGTATTTGCTGGGCAAGAAAAAAGTGAACTATCTATGATTGAGGTGGCTCGTGCCATCTTGGAACAACGTGGTCGCGACCACGAGATGCATTTTAGCGATTTGGTCAATGAAATCCAAAACTATCTTGGTACCTCTAATAGCGATATTCGCGAAGCACTACCTTTGTTCTATACAGAGTTGAACTTTGATGGGAGCTTCATCTCTCTTGGAGATAACAAGTGGGGCCTTCGTTCATGGTATGGAGTAGATGAAATTGATGAAGAAATCATTGCTCTTGAAGAAAGTGACGATGAAGAAGTAGCACCTAAAGCTAAGAAAAAACGTGTCAATGCCTTTATGGATGGAGATACGGATGCCATTGATTATGGTGCAGATGATCCAGAGGATGAGGACGCCTACGAAGAAGATCCAGCTCTTTCTTATGATGATGAAAATCCAGACGATGAAAAGAACGAAGTAGAAGCCTACGACGCTGAAATTAACGAAATCGCACCAGATGATCTTGGGGAAGATGTTGATCTCGTTGAAGAAGATGACGAAGATTCTGAGGAAGAAGAAGAATAATACCAAACAACAAGGAAATCTCCTTGTTGTTTTCTTTTCTGCAGTAGAACTATAAATCTAGTAAAGAATGACATTTGACAAATGAGCCAAATTGAGGTAAGATATTGTTCGGGCACCTCTTTTTGAGGTCGGAGCTTCCTAGTTACTAGGGAGCTATTTTTGTTTTTCCAGGAAAATGATCATCCTGGATTGTAGTTATCGGTGAAGATCTTGTTTTCTTAGTCCCCCTCTAGTGAACAAGATCTTGAGCATTTTAGAAAGAGGAATCTATGTCTACGAAATATATTTTTGTAACTGGTAGTGTGGTGTCATCTATTGGGAAAGGGATCGTTGCGGCGAGCCTAGGACGGCTCTTGAAAAATCGTGGTTTGAAGGTAACCATCCAAAAATTTGACCCTTATATCAATATCGATCCAGGAACCATGAGCCCTTACCAGCACGGGGAAGTCTTTGTAACAGATGATGGGGCTGAGACAGATTTGGACTTGGGTCACTATGAACGTTTTATTGATATCAATCTCAATAAATACTCAAACGTGACAACTGGTAAAATCTACAGCGAAGTTCTTCGTAAGGAACGTCGTGGGGAGTACCTCGGTGCAACTGTCCAAGTCATTCCTCATATTACAGATGCCTTGAAAGAAAAAATCAAGCGTGCCGCCCTAACAACTGACTCTGATGTTATTATTACAGAGGTTGGGGGAACAGTCGGCGATATTGAGTCCCTTCCATTCTTAGAGGCGCTTCGTCAGATGAAGTCTGATGTCGGAGCAGAAAATGTCATGTATATCCATACAACCTTGCTTCCTTACCTCAAGGCGGCTGGAGAAATGAAGACCAAGCCGACTCAACACTCTGTCAAAGAATTGCGTGGTTTGGGAATCCAGCCAAATATGTTAGTCATTCGTACAGAAAAACCAGCAGGACAAGGGATTAAAAACAAACTAGCCCAGTTCTGTGATGTGGCACCAGAAGCAGTTATCGAGTCCTTAGACGTAGATCATCTTTACCAAATTCCGCTTAATCTGCAAGCTCAAGGCATGGATCAAATCGTCTGTGACCATTTGAAGATTGATGCACCGGCAGCAGATATGACAGAGTGGTCAGCTATGGTTGATAAGGTTATGAATCTAAAAAAACAAGTCAAAATTGCTCTTGTTGGTAAGTATGTCGAGTTGCAAGATGCCTACATTTCTGTCGTAGAGGCCTTGAAACACTCTGGTTATGCCAATGATACAGAAGTCAAGATTGATTGGGTCAATGCTAACGATGTGACAGCTGATAATGTAGCGGAACTATTAGATGACGCTGATGGAATTATCGTTCCAGGTGGTTTTGGTCAACGTGGGACAGAAGGTAAGATTCAAGCGATTCGCTATGCTCGAGAAAATGATGTACCAATGTTGGGAGTCTGCTTGGGAATGCAATTGACTTGTATCGAGTTTGCCCGTCATGTTTTGGGACTTGAAGGAGCTAATTCAGCAGAGCTTGATCCTGATACAAAATATCCGATCATCGATATCATGCGTGATCAGATTGATGTTGAGGACATGGGGGGAACCCTTCGTTTGGGACTTTATCCTTCTAAGTTGAAACGTGGTTCTAAGGCAGCAGCAGCTTATCATAACAAAGAAGTGGTCCAACGTCGCCACCGCCACCGTTATGAGTTTAACAATGCCTTCCGTGAACAGTTTGAAGGGGCAGGATTTGTCTTCTCAGGTGTTTCACCAGACAATCGCTTGGTCGAAATTGTTGAAATCCCAGAAAACAAATTCTTTGTGGCTTGTCAGTACCATCCAGAACTTTCAAGTCGTCCAAATCGTCCAGAAGAACTTTACACTGCTTTTGTAACAGCAGCTGTTGAAAATAGTAAATAGTAGAATAAACCTTTGAGAGTCATCTCAGAGGTTTTTATTTGTTTTCAGTATTATGAAAATCTGGAAAATCAGCTCTGAATTTGGTAAGATAAGATTATGGATTTTGAAAAAATTGAACAAGCATATACCTATTTACTAGAAAATGTCCAAATCATTCAAAACGATTTGGCGACAAGTTTTTATGATGCCTTGATTGAACAAAATGGGATCTATCTGGATGGTCAGACAAATCTGGAAGATGTCAAGAAAAACAATCAAGCCTTAAAACGTCTGGCACTTCGAAAAGAGGAGTGGTTACGGACCTATCAATTTTTGTTAATGAAGGCAGCTCAAACAGAACCTCTTCAAGCCAATCACCAGTTCACACCGGATGCGATTGGTCACTTGATGATTTTTATCATTGAACAACTTTTCCCTGCTGAAAATGTGAGCTTATTGGAATTGGGATCTGGGATGGGAATTCTGGGAGCTAGTTTCTTAACGTCCATGAACAAAAAGGTAGATTACCTGGGAATAGAACTTGATGACCTCTTGATTGACTTGGCGGCAAGCATGGCGGAAGTAATGGATCTTAAAATGGGCTTTGTCCAAGGAGATGCAGTACGTCCACAAGTATTAAAAGAAAGTGACATCATTGTGAGCGACCTGCCTGTCGGTTACTATCCAGATGATCAGATAGCCTCACGCTATCAAGTAGCGGCTAAGAATGAACATACTTATGCTCATCATTTGTTAATGGAACAATCACTCAAGTATCTCAGAACAGGAGGCTATGCGATTTTTCTAGCTCCAACAGATCTCCTGACAAGTCCTCAGAGTGAACTTTTGAAATCATGGCTGACTGAACAGGCTCAACTAGTGGCTATTGTAGCCTTACCCGAGGATCTCTTCGCCCAAGGAGCTCAGTCTAAGAGCATTTTTGTCCTACAAAAAAGGACAGGAGAAGGAGTTGAACCATTTGTTTATCCACTTACCAGTCTTCGTGACCCTGAAATTTTGATGGAATTTAAGGAAAATTTTCAAAATTGGTGTCAAGGGCATGAAATCTAGTGCAAATTTTGGTATAATAGTTGAAAACGCTTAAAAAGGGGAATAAATTTATGACAAAAACCATTGCAATTAACGCTGGAAGCTCTAGCTTGAAATGGCAACTATATCAAATGCCAGAAGAAAAGGTGCTTGCAAAAGGTTTAATTGAGCGAATCGGATTGAAGGATTCTGTTTCAACAGTTAAGTTTGATGGTCGTTCTGAAGAACAAGTTCTTGATATTGAAAACCATACCTTGGCTGTTAAGATTTTACTTGATGACTTGATTCGTTTTAATATTATTAAAACTTATGATGAAATTACTGGTGTCGGACACCGTGTTGTTGCAGGTGGAGAGTACTTCAAAGAGTCTACAGTTGTTGAAGGTGATGTCTTAGAAAAAATTGAAGAACTAGGACTTCTTGCTCCATTGCACAACCCTGCCAATGCAGCTGGGATTCGTGCCTTCAAAGAATTGTTGCCAGATATTACAAGTGTAGCAGTCTTTGATACATCATTCCACACAACAATGCCAGAGAAGGCATACCGTTATCCATTACCAACTAAGTACTATACAGAAAACAAGGTTCGTAAATATGGAGCACACGGTACAAGTCACCAATATGTTGCTCAAGAAGCAGCAAAACTTTTGGGACGTCCATTAGAAGAGTTGAAGTTGATCACTTGCCATATTGGTAACGGTGCTTCTATCACAGCTGTTAAAGGTGGTCAATCAATCGATACATCAATGGGATTCACTCCACTTGGTGGTGTTATGATGGGAACTCGTACAGGGGATATTGATCCAGCCATCATTCCTTATTTAATGCAATATACAGAGGACTTTAACAAGCCTGAGGACATCAGTCGTATTCTTAATCGTGAGTCAGGATTGCTGGGTGTTTCAGGGAAGTCTAGTGATATGCGTGATGTGATTGCTGCAATGGAAGCAGGGGATCATGATGCTGCTTTGGCATTTGAAATGTATGTTGACCGTATCCAAAAACACATTGGACAATACTTGGCAGTCCTAAACGGGGCAGATGCTATTATCTTTACTGCTGGTGTTGGTGAAAATGCAACTCTTGTGCGTGAGAAAGTTATTTCAGGTATCTCTTGGTTTGGTTGTGATCTAGACCCAGAGAAAAATGTCTTTGGAGTAACTGGAGACATTTCTACAGATGCTGCGACACTTCGTGTACTTGTCATCCCAACGGATGAAGAACTTGTCATTGCGCGTGATGTTGAGCGTTTGAAAAAATAAATGATAAGAAAAACGACCTTTTCGAAAGAGAGGTCGATTTTTTATTTTTAAAAAATAATTCACCATTTAGTGAGCGAAACTTCGCCACTATTGAGCCAAATTTTTTCACCAGTAGCTAATTGGATCTGTAGTTGACCCTGGTCAGAGATATCACAAGCTTTTCCTGAGATGATTTCTTGATCTTTCTTAAAGGAAATATCTTTGCCTAAAACAATTGATTGTTTTTTATAAAGGTAAAGCAGCTCATCGGCCTCAGTTTCGTAGAAACATTTCCAGATTTCTGCAATCAGCTCGTTGCGAGTGATTGGGCTATTTTGAGAGAAGAGACTTCCAGCTTTCCCTTGTAGGTTTTTTGGAAAATCAGCGATAGTAAAGTTGATACCAACACCAATAATAACATCTGTGACAAGGCCCGTTTCGACAGAAGTGATGGCTTCAGTTAGAATACCGGCTATTTTTTTCTGATTTAGGTATAAATCATTTACCCATTTGATATCTAAATCAATTAGACAAAGGTTTTTAACAGCCTTATAAATTGCGGCTGCAGTCAGAAGTGTATAAGCTGGTAGATCTAGATAAGAGAGATTGGGCTTGAGGTGGAGAGACATGTAAATCCCACCTTGTTCTGGAGAATAGTAGGGGCGTTGAAATCGACCACGTCCCATAGTTTGGCCTGTTGATAGGTAGAGTGTATCTTCTTTGGCACCAGCTTCCATGGCCTCCTTGGCATCACTCTGGGTTGATTTGGTGATAGGTTTAAATTGAACTGAGATTGGGCTGTTAGCTTCTATTTCTTGAGGTAAGATTAGGTCACCGTGAAGAAGTTTGTAGCCACGATTTTTGATGCTGTCAATTTCTAAACCTTCCTGCTGGAGGCGTTGGATAGCCTTCCAAACAGAGGTGCGAGAGAGGTTTAATATTTCAGCAATTTTCTCTCCGCTTAAATAATCTGTTTCATGAGCTAAGATTTTGTAAACTTCTTGGTAGGATTTCATACTAGGTCCTTTCTGGAACAACTAGATTTATTGTACCATATTTTTAAAAAAGGATGCGCGCTTTGAGAGATATCTTAGCTCGCTATAAAATTTTACCTAGTTTTAGTCAGGATGACATGGACAAAGTGGTTTTCAAATCATTTGAAAAATGGTAAAATGTTTTAATAGTTTATTTATCTGAGCTTTATAGCGCAGAGAGAAAGGATCTGTTGTGAAATCAATAGGTATCATTGAAAAATTGAAAGGCTTATCCAAGCAAGAGCTAGTCTTACTAGCTGTTATTCTAAGTATTTTCTTGCCTTTTTATATTTTCGTTATTATTCTTATCGCCTACTTAATAGGTCTAATATTTACAGGAGAGATGAAGGGGATATTAAAACGATTGTCCCACCATTCTATCTTACTTTTATTTATCGGCTATAGTGGTGTTATCTCTCTTTTAGCTCAAAATGTGATGGGGATGGTTTCCACTTTAGGAATGTTCCTCTTTGCAATTTTCTTTTATTATTACCAAGCCCATTTAACCCCTAAGTTTTTCAGATTAGTATTGCAATCGGTTATGTCGCTTAGTGTGCTAGCATCAGTTTTTGCAGCTTTAGAGCACTTTCAGATTGTAAAGAAATTTGATTATACTTTCTTATCACCTAAGATGCAGGTCTGGCATCAGAACCGTGCAGAAGTAGCCTTCTTTAATCCTAATTATTATGGGATTATCTGTTGCTTCTGTATTATGATTGGATTTTACCTAATTAGTACGACTCGATTGAGATGGTTGAGAATTTTCTCTCTCATTGCGATCTTTGCAAATTTGTTTGGCTTGAATTTCACCCAAAATAGAACAGCTTTTCCAGCCATTATCTTTGGTGCGATTATTTATCTTTTCACAACCATTAAGAACTGGCGTGCCTTCTGGCTCAGTATCGGAGTCTTTGGTGTTGGTCTAGCCTTTCTCTTCTCGAGCGATTTGGGAGTTCGAATGGGGACGCTCGATTCATCTATGGAAGAACGAGTGTCGATCTGGAATGCAGGTATGACCTTATTCAAACAAAATCCCTTCTGGGGCGAGGGGCCCCTAACTTATATGCATTCCTATCCTCGTATTTTTGCTCCATATCACGAACATGCTCATAGTATATACATTGATACGATATTGAGTTACGGTGTGGTTGGAACGGTATTGTTAGGAATAGCTTCTTCTGGTCCAATTCGAATGTTGATTGATATGAGTCAGGAGCCGAGCAAGCGTCCGATTGTTGGTCTTTATCTTTCATTCTTAACAGTAGTTGCTGTGCATGGAATTTTTGATTTGGCCCTCTTTTGGATTCAATCCTCCTTCATTTTCCTTTTAGTAATGTGTAGTTTACCATTAAAACATAGTATGATTGGAGAATTTGTTGAATAAACAAAAAGATAGTAGAAATGAGATTTTCTACTATCTTTTTTATTATTGAATAGCTTGAAGTAAATCTTTAGCTTGTTGTTTAAGAGAAGTAGTGACGCTATCTTCAAGGACTAATTGACCATCTGCCCAGGCAGAATCATTAACACGGGCTGCGGTAAAATCACCAACAACCTGTGTACGGATAAATGGCAAGAGGTCTTTGTAAATTGCAAAGAGTTGATCGTGTCCTGCATTTGCTACAGATGATACTGTAACAATCTTATCTTGAAGAGCAGATGCTCCACGAGTGTCAGACAAGTCAATTGCGCGTGAAAGCCAGTCAAGTAAGTTTTTCACAGTCCCTGGAATTGAGAAATTGTAGACTGGAGAGAAGATCCAGATAGCATCAGCAGCTTGAACAGCTTCGCGAGCCGCTGTAACAGCTGGAAGTGTAGGAACTTCAAGGTCTTGGCTAAAGAGAGGAATGGCTGAGTAGTCAAGGTAACTTACCTCGGCTTTGCCAGCAAGTGCCTTTTCAGCTTCTAGTGCCATTTGGTGATTGAATGAACCTTCACGAAGTGAACCAACGATAAACAATACTTTTTTAGACATAGGGAGTCTCCTTTAAATTTCAATCTTTTAATCAGAATCACTCTGTTGTTATAATATATGTTACAACACGATAAAATCATTTGCAAGGGATATGCTCAGAAAATAAAATCAATAGAATCTAAGTTTTTGATTAAAAATGAAGACTGTAGAAAAGTCTATAAAAACACGGCTTGAAGTTATGTAATGATATCCTAAATACGTATTGAAAGTCCAGATTCCTCCCCTAACTTCACTTGTAATTCCCTAGGATAGATGGTAAAATAGACGAGTGAAAAAGAGACAGAAAAAAGAAAAAAATTCCCTATTATTTCAGTACATCATTGGTATAACTTTGTTAACTCTAGTCATCACTTCTTCCTTTCTCTACTTGGTATGGCTCAGCATGAAGCCTTATCGAACTGCAAAGGTAGAAGGTGAAAGAATCGCTAAGCAGTATGCAAATCTAGAAACGGTTAGCCAGATTGATATCTTCAATGGTTTAGAAAGCTATTATAGTGTTCTTGGCCAAGATAAGAACCAGAAACCTGTTGCTGTCTTAATAGAGAAAAGTAGCAACAATATTTACGTATATCAACTAGAAAATGGTACTTCTCAAGAAAAAGCAGAAGCAGTTGTCAGAGAAAAAGGAGCAACTGAGATCGACAAGATTACCTTCGGACGGTACGCTGAAAAGCCTGTCTGGGAAATCAAGTCTGGAGGAGACTATTATCTGGTAGATTTTGAATCTGGCGCCTTAGTCGAAAAGGAGAAACAATGAAATTATCCAAACGTGTCTTAGAGATGGAAGAAAGCGTTACTCTGGCTAGTGATGCAAGAGCAAAGAAGTTAAAGGCTGAAGGAAAAGACGTTCTTTTCTTGACTTTAGGTCAGCCTGATTTTCATACTCCTGAAAATATTCAGGATGCTGCGGTTGCAGCCATTCGAGATGGTCGCGCGTCTTTCTATACGGTAGCTTCAGGTTTGCCTGAGTTAAAAGCAGCAGTCAATACCTATTTTGAAAGATATTATGGGTATTCTGTAGCAGCTAACGAGGTGACTTTTGCGACTGGTGCCAAGTTCTCCCTTTATACTTTCTTTATGGCTGTGATTAATCCAGGTGATGAGGTTATCATTCCAACACCATACTGGGTCAGCTATGGGGATCAGGTTAAGATGGCCGAAGGCCTTCCAGTCTTTGTCCAAGCCAAGGAAGACAATCACTTTAAAGTGACTGTGGAGCAATTAGAAGCAGCTCGAACAGATAAGACTAAAGTCTTGGTACTAAACTCACCATCTAATCCGACTGGGATGATCTATTCTCGTGAGGAATTGTTAGCCATTGGAAATTGGGCAGTTAAGCATGATATTCTTATCCTGGCCGATGATATTTATGGACGTTTGGTCTATAACGGGAATGAGTTCGTTCCAATCTCTAGTCTGTCAGAAGCTATTCGCAAACAAACTATTGTCATCAATGGAGTGTCTAAGGCCTACGCTATGACAGGATGGCGTGTTGGTTATGCAGTAGGTGATCCAGAAATTATTGCTGCTATGAGCAAATTGACTGGTCAAACAACTTCAAACCTAACCGCTGTTTCACAATACGCAACAATCGAGGCCTTAACTGGTTCACAAGACTCCGTAGAAACCATGCGTCAGGCTTTCGAGGAACGTCTCAATACCATTTATCCTCTCTTGTGCCAAGTCCCTGGCTTTGAAGTAGTCAAACCGCAAGGAGCTTTCTACCTCTTCCCAAATGTTAAAAAAGCTATGGAGATGAAAGGCTATACAGATGTAACAGCATTTACAACGGCTATTCTTGAGGAAGTTGGTCTGGCCCTGATTACAGGAGCAGGATTTGGAGCACCAGAGAATGTCCGTCTCAGCTATGCGACAGACTTGGAAACTCTTAAAGAAGCCATTCGTCGCTTGCACCAATTTATGGAAAAATAAAACTAAGATCTTCGTCGTCTTGACGGAGATTTTTTTGGATATAACCTGAGATTTTTCTCTGATAGAATCTAGCTATCAGGCATTATTTGTGGTACAATAGTGGGTAATAATGTCTTTAGACAAGTTAAACAAAAAAAGGAAGATAAAACATGACAAAACGTGTAACAATTATCGAAGTAAAAGACTACGTTGGTCAAGAAGTCACTATTGGTGCTTGGGTTGCTAACAAGTCAGGAAAAGGAAAAATTGCCTTCTTGCAATTGCGTGACGGAACCGCCTTCTTCCAAGGTGTGGCTTTCAAACCAAACTTTATCGAGAAATTTGGTGAAGAAGTAGGTCTTGAAAAATTTGATACGATCAAACGTCTAAGCCAAGAAACTTCAGTCTTTGTAACAGGGATTGTTAAAGAAGACGAGCGCTCAAAATTTGGTTATGAGTTGGATATTACAGACATCGAAGTGATCGGTGAATCTCAAGACTACCCAATCACACCAAAAGAACACGGAACTGACTTCTTGATGGACAACCGTCACTTATGGCTCCGCTCTCGTAAGCAAGTAGCGGTTATGCAAATCCGTAACGCGATTATCTATGCGACTTATGAGTTTTTCGACAAGAACGGCTTCATGAAATTTGATAGCCCAATCCTTTCAGGAAATGCTGCAGAAGATTCTACAGAACTTTTCGAAACTGACTACTTTGGAACACCAGCTTACTTGAGCCAATCAGGACAGCTCTATCTTGAAGCAGGTGCTATGGCTCTAGGTCGCGTCTTTGACTTTGGTCCAGTATTCCGTGCAGAGAAATCTAAGACTCGCCGTCACTTGACTGAGTTCTGGATGATGGATGCGGAGTACTCATACTTAACACACGACGAGTCACTTGACTTGCAAGAAGCTTATGTTAAAGCATTGCTTCAAGGAGTTCTAGATCGTGCTCCTCAAGCCTTGGAAACCTTGGAGCGTGATACAGAGCTCTTGAAACGCTATATTGCTGAGCCGTTCAAACGCATTACTTACGATGAAGCCATTGACCTCTTGCAAGAGCATGAGAACGACGAAGATGCTGACTACGAACATCTTGAGCATGGAGATGATTTCGGTTCACCACACGAAACTTGGATTTCAAACCACTTTGGTGTACCAACATTTGTGATCAACTACCCAGCAGCCATCAAGGCCTTCTACATGAAACCAGTTCCTGGAAATCCAGAGCGCGTGCTTTGTGCAGACTTGCTTGCGCCAGAAGGTTACGGAGAAATTATTGGTGGTTCCATGCGTGAGGAAGACTACGATGCCCTTGTCGCTAAGATGGAATCACTTGGAATGGATCTTACAGAGTACGAATTCTACCTTGACCTTCGTAAATATGGTACAGTACCACACGGTGGATTTGGTATCGGTATCGAGCGTATGGTAACCTTCGCAGCAGGTACAAAACACATCCGTGAAGCTATTCCATTCCCACGTATGTTGCACCGTATCAAACCTTAATAACTATAAAAACGCCAGTTGGCGTTTTTATACTCTTCGAAAATCAAATTCAAACTACGTCAGCTTCACCTTGCCGTACTCAAGTACAGCCTGCGGCTAGCTTCCTAGTTTGCTCTTTGATTTTCATTGAGTATTACTTTAAATGAAAGAGGTGGAGAAAATGTAGGCAAATCTCAGTAAGTCTTTTAGAAACAATCATATTACTTATTGAAAGAGAGAAAACAATGTTTAAAAGAACTTACAAACGCAATATTCCACTCCTAGCAGGTCTGGAATTCACATCTTATTTTGGAATTACCAGTTTTTGGATTTTATTCTTCATTCAAAATGGTCTTTCCTTACTTCAAATCGGTCTATTAGAGAGTATCTTTCATGGGACCAGCCTCTTGTGTGAAATCCCATCTGGTATGTTGGCAGATCGATTTAGCTACAAGACCAATCTCTATTTGGCTCGCTTGGCCAGTATTGGATCCTCTATCTTGATTTTGTTTGGTCAGGGAAATTTTTGGATTTATGCGCTTGCCATGATGGTCAGTGCTTGGTCCTATAATTTTGACTCGGGAACCAGCACCGCTTTCTTATATGATTCTGCGGTAGAAGCGGGTCAAAAGGACAGATATCTTCAGATTTCTAGCTTTTTGTCTGGTGTGGCAGAAGTCACCCGAACCCTAGGTACAGTTGTCGCAGGCTTCTTTATTCACGGAGCATTGGCTTTGACCTATCTAATTGCTATTGGATTATCTTTTCTTTCTATAATCTTGATTTATTTTATGAAAGAACCAATGGCCAAGAGAGAGAAAAATGAATCCTTGACCTTTAAAATGATTGTCCAACAAGTTCGTAAAGAATGGCAGGAAAAACCAGTACTTTTTTACTGGATGCTGACTTATCAGCTAATAGGGACACTCATGTGTATGTTTTACTTTTACTATCAACAGAAAATAAGTGACTTATCAGGCTGGCAGGTTTCACTGGTCATGCTGATTGGTAGTGGCTTAAATCTTATAGCAGTTTATGTAGCTAGTCAAATTGGTAAAAAATGGAATAGCAATCTAGTTTTTCCGACTCTTGTTGCACTAACGGGCTTGGCCTTGTTGTTGGTGTTTTCAGGAACCCCCTTTGCTTTTCTTCTTGTATATCTTTTAACCAATACACTTTATGCAGTTTATCAGCCTATCTATTTCAATGACTTACAAGGTTATTTACCTTCCAGTGTAAGAGCAACTATGCTTAGTATCAATTCCATGCTCTTTAGTCTTTCTATGATTGTCATTTTCCCACTGACAGGTTGGTTGATTGATCGTTGGGGCCTTGTAGCTGTCTTTTTAATTCTTGGTCTTATCTTGCTTTTAAGTTATCCTATATTAATAATCGGTCTGACAAGGATGGGCAAGCTATTAAATCAGGACTTAAAAACTGAATAAAGCACGAAACCCTATTTGCCCAAAGAGCCTTCTTGTGATAAAATAACAAGAAGAAAAGGAGAAGAGCATGATTGATGTTGAAGAAATTCTAAGTAAGATGAATCCCAATCAAAAGATCAACTATGACCGTGTCATGCAAAAGATGGTCCAAGTTTGGGAAAAAAATGAAGAAAGACCAACTATTCTCATGCACGTCTGTTGTGCTCCCTGCAGTACCTACACTTTAGAGTACTTGACTAAGTATGCCGATGTGACCATTTATTTTGCTAATTCCAATATCCATCCCAAGGCTGAGTATCACAAGCGTGCTTATGTGACCCAAAAGTTTGTCAGTGATTTTAATGAGAGAACTGGCAACAACGTCCAATACCTAGAAGCACCATACGAACCCAATGAATACCGTAAACTGGTTCGAGGTTTGGAAGAAGAACCGGAAGGTGGGGATCGCTGCAAGGTTTGTTTTGACTATCGTTTGGACAAGACAGCTCAAGTAGCTATGGACTTGGGATTTGACTACTTTGGTTCAGCCCTAACCATCAGCCCTCACAAAAATTCACAAACCATCAATAGTATTGGGATTGATGTACAGAAAATTTACACCACTCACTATCTTCCCAGCGATTTTAAGAAAAATCAAGGCTACAAACGCTCTGTAGAAATGTGTGAAGAGTACGACATTTATCGCCAATGCTACTGTGGCTGTGTCTATGCTGCTCAAGCACAGAATATTGACTTAGTACAGGTCAAGAAGGATGCGACAGCTTTTATGGTAGATAAGGATATAGAAAAAGACTATTCTCACATCAAATTCACTGTTACGAAGTTAGATATTTAAAGGAAAACCTGCCTCAAGGCAGGTTTTTGCTTATAAAAAAAAACGAGGTCAGGATTTTGTTCCTGACCTCTGACAACTTTACCGATTCTTTAGTTCTACGTAGCGTTTGTACCAAATGTTGACATAGGCTTCTGAGAAGGGGCCTCGTTCATTGTTGATCCAATCAACAAGAATCTTAACATGCTCTTTCAAAATATAGTCTAAGTCATCAGGATAATTCATCTTACGCTTATGACGTTCATACTCTTCAACGTCCAAGAGGCGTTTCTCACCATCTGTAAAAACTTTAACATCTAAATCATAGTCGATGTATTTTAAAGCTTCTTCGTCTAGATAGTATGGGCTAGCCATGTTGCAATAGTAGGAAATCCCATTATCACGAATCATGGCAATGATATTAAACCAATATTTTTTGTGAAAGTAAACAATAGCCGGCTCTCGAGTCACCCAACGACGACCGTCACTTTCGGTAACAAGTGTGTGGTCGTTGACGCCGATAATAGCGTTCTCTGTTGTTTTTAGTACCATGGTGTCTCGCCAAGTACGGTGAAGACTCCCATCATGCTTATAACTTTGAATTGTAATAAAGTCGCCTTCTTTTGGAAGTTTCATAACTAACCAACTTTCTACAATTTATAAGTTTATCGTTTACTATTGTATCACATTTTTGTTTAAAGTTCTTAGTTTTTCGTGAAAAAATTAAAGATATTCTCTGAGAGCGCTGGCTATATCCGAAAAATCGTAGCCTTTTCGTGCTAAAACTTGGGTCAAACGCTGCTTGAGTTCGTATCCTTCATACTTACGCGAATATTTTCGATATTGCTTATCCAACTCTTTAAAGATTAGTTCCTGAACAGTTTCCTCTTCTACCTGGCTATCCAGTTGGTCAAAGGCTGTTTTAGCTTCCGAGTAGGAAAACCCTTTGTTGGTAAGATTTTGGATTATCTTGTCTTGTAGAGCACGAGCAGGCAATTTACCCTGATATTTTTTCAGTAGTTTTTCGGCTGTACGCTCTGCGACTTCCATCAGATCAAATTCTTGTAAGACGTCTTGGATAACAGCCTTAGCAACTCCTTTTTGAGAGATTTTTTGAATGAGCATGTAGCTTCCCTTGTCACCAGATAGCTGATTGGAATTTATGATCGCATAAGCATATTGACGGTCATTGATCCAGTTGTCATCTTTGAGGGCTTGGATGACTTGGGGTATGATTTTCTCATCAATCTTATGTTTAATTAAATAGTCTCTGACTTCTTTTTCAGTACGGGCCTTGAAGGATAAGTGGTAGAGCGCCAAGTTTTTTCCGTAGGAAAATTGTGCAAATGTCTGAATTTCTGCAAACTCTTGAGGACTAATTTCCTTATCCTTGGTCAACATAAAGCGAACAATGGTATCCTCTGTAATATAGCAGGTTTGGTCGCTATCAAGTTCTAGCAGATAGAGTCTTTTTTTCTTTTCAAGTTTTGTGATTTTCATGGTATTCCTTTTATCCAAACGCTTCAAAGGCAGCAACGAGTCGAAGTTTATTTACATCGACCTGTTCTCTCCCATAATAGTCAAGAAATAGTTCAGCGTATTTAGGGTCATGTAGGTTATAGTTGAGTGACCAAACTGCCCAAAAGAGATCGATGTGTCGGTCACTGAAATCAGCTAAGACAAGGTCAATAAAGCAAGAGAAGTGGTCAACATCCTTTAGAATAAAATTCGGTAGACAGGCATCCCCGTGAATAAAGGCATCTGTCTTTAAAAGGTACCCTTGTTCTTGGATGAGTTGGAAGGCCTCTTCGCGACTGTTAATCTGGAATTGGGGTAGGAGCGCCTTGGCATAGAACTCCCCTTTTTTATAGTTTTTAAAGGCTCTTTCTTTATAGGCTTGTAAATGATTATCTGATGGAAATTTTTGCGGATAAAAGCTGTGAAGCTTTTTAAGAGCCTCTGCCATGGTACGGCAGATTGTCTCTGGCTGGTCTAAAAAAGCGAGAGCATCATGACCAATAGCCTCTTTAGTCAGGAGGTAGTCTTTATCCGTAGATAGATAGTGGATGACTGGAGTTCCTATTCCCTCTTGTTCAAACAAACTTGCAATTCTAGCTTCTCGCTCTAATCTTCCCTTTTGATCTATTTTCAAATAGTAACCTGAATCAAGATAGAGAACCCTTGCGCCTGAATGAGAAGAGCTGTCAGAAAGAGTTGCTCCCTCTATATAAGTTCGTAATTGTTCAGGAAAATCCAATGGGGAAAAATGAGATATCTTTGTATTCATGGTTTTATTGTAACATATTCTTAAACATTGAGAAACTACGTGGTATAATAGACTTATGAGTCTTAAAGTCAAACAAAAAATTCCATTAAAAATTAAGCGTATGGGGATTAACGGGGAAGGTATCGGATTTTTCCAGAAAACCCTTGTTTTTGTTCCAGGCGCCCTCAAGGGTGAAGATATCTATTGTCAGGTGACTTCCGTTAAGCGTAATTACGTTGAGGCCAAACTGCTTGAGGTCAATAAAAAATCTAAGTTTCGAGTAGTACCAGACTGCACCATTTATAATGAGTGTGGTGGATGTCAAATCATGCATCTGCATTATGACAAGCAGCTGGAGTTCAAGACGGATCTTCTCCATCAAGCTCTGAAAAAATTTGCACCTGCAGGCTACGAAAACTATGAGATTAGACCAACCATTGGTATGCAGGAACCCAAGTATTATCGAGCTAAACTACAATTCCAAACTCGAAAGTTTAAGGGCCAGGTCAAGGCAGGATTATATGCTCAAAATTCGCATTATCTGGTTGAATTAAAAGACTGCCTAGTCCAAGATAAGGAAACGCAAGCTATTGCCAATCGCATTGCTGAACTCTTGACCTACCATCAAATTCCGATTACAGATGACCGGAAAATCCTTGGAGTTCGGACCATCATGGTTCGTCGAGCACGGAAAACTGGGCAAGTTCAGATTATCATTGTGACCAATCGTCAATTAAATCTGACTCAATTTGTGAAAGATTTAGTCAAGGATTATCCTGAAGTAGTGACTGTCGCAGTCAATACCAATACCGCTAAAACTAGTGAGATTTATGGGGACAAGACAGAGATTATTTGGGGACAGGATAGTATTCGTGAGGGTGTATTAGACTATGAATTTTCTCTTTCACCTCGAGCTTTTTACCAACTCAATCCTGAACAGACAGAAATTCTCTATAGTGAAGCCGTTAAGGCCTTGGACGTAAATGAGAATGACCATCTGATTGATGCCTATTGTGGTGTTGGAACCATTGGTTTTGCCTTTGCCAAAAAAGTTAAAAGTCTGAGAGGGATGGATATTATTCCAGAAGCTATTGAGGATGCCAAAGAAAATGCCAAGCGCATGGGTTATACCAATACTCACTATGAGGCAGGTACAGCAGAGGAGATTATCCCTAGATGGTATAAGGAAGGCTATCGTGCGGATGCCTTGATTGTGGACCCACCACGTACTGGTTTAGATGACAAGCTCTTGGATACCATCGTTAAATACGCTCCTGAAAAGATGGTCTACATTTCCTGTAATGTATCTACCCTGGCGCGTGATCTAGTCCGCTTGGTTGAAGTCTATGACCTGCATTATATCCAGTCGGTTGATATGTTTCCGCACACTGCTAGGACAGAAGCAGTGGTTAAATTGACCAAGCGCAAATCATCTTCTAAATAGAAATAAGAGCACGAAAATTTTTGAAAATCAGCTTTCTGGTTACAGAGTAAAATTTGCAAGCTCCCTCTATTTATGATAAAATAAGTAGAAAATAAAATGAAAAAAGAGGTATGTGAAATGTCACGTAAACCATTTATCGCTGGTAACTGGAAAATGAACAAAAACCCAGAAGAAGCAAAAGCATTCGTTGAAGCTGTAGCATCAAAACTTCCTTCAGCTGACCTTGTTGAAGCTGGGATCGCAGTTCCTGCACTTGACTTGACAACAGTTCTTGCTGCTGCTAAAGGAACTAACCTTAAAGTTGCTGCTCAAAACTGCTACTTTGAAAATGCAGGTGCTTTCACAGGTGAAACTAGCCCACAAGTTTTGAAAGAAATCGGTACTGACTATGTTGTGATCGGTCACTCAGAGCGCCGTGACTACTTCCACGAAACAGATGAAGACATCAACAAAAAAGCAAAAGCAATCTTTGCGAACGGTATGCTTCCAATCATCTGTTGTGGTGAGTCACTTGAAACTTACGAAGCAGGAAAAGCTGCTGAATTCGTAGGTGCTCAAGTTTCAGCTGCTCTTGCAGGATTGACTGCAGAACAAGTAGCTTCATCAGTTATCGCTTATGAGCCAATCTGGGCTATCGGTACTGGTAAATCAGCTTCACAAGACGATGCACAAAAAATGTGTAAAGTTGTTCGTGACGTTGTAGCAGCTGACTTTGGTCAAGAAGTAGCTGATAAAGTACGTGTTCAATACGGTGGTTCAGTTAAACCTGAAAACGTTGCAGAATACATGGCTTGTCCAGACGTTGACGGAGCTCTTGTTGGTGGTGCATCACTTGATCCAGAAAGCTTCTTGGCATTGCTTGACTTTGTAAAATAAGCTTCAAATATCTGAGACAGACAGTTCCCTCCCTCGAGGTTAAGACTGCCTGTCTTCTTTTTAGTAAAAAGGCGTGCGAAAGCACGCTCTTTTCTGCATTTTATACTCAATGAAAATCAAAGAGCAAACTAGGAAGCTAGCCGCAGGCTGTACTTGAGTACGGCAAGGTGAAGCTGACGTGGTTTGAATTTGATTTTCGAAGAGTATTAGAAGAAAAAGAAAGGAGAATCATGCTGTATATTTTGTCTTATCTCAAACGTTATCCCAAGTGGCTAGTGTTAGACTTTCTCGGAGCTATTTTCTTTGTCATTGTCAATCTAGGTCTACCGACTGTTCTTGCTCGTATGATTGACCAGGGGATTAATCAAGGTAATGAAGAAAAGCTCTATTTTTGGGCTATCGTCATGTTGGTTATTATCGTCTTAGGAACATTTGGGCGGGTTGTTCTATCCTATGCTGCTAGTAAATTGACCACCAATATGGTTAAGGACATGCGGAATGATGTCTATGCTAAGTTACAAGAGTATTCTCATCATGAATATGAACAAATCGGTGTGTCTTCACTAGTTACTCGTATTACCAGTGATGCCTTTGTTCTCATGCAGTTTGCAGAACAAACGCTTAAGTTGGGTGTTATCACACCCATGATGATGCTATCGAGTATTCTCATGATTTTCTTGACCAGTCCTTCACTAGCTTGGATTGTAGCTTTTTCAGTTCCTTTTCTAGCTGTAGTAGTCCTTTATGTGGCAGTGAAAACGCGCCCCTTATCTGAAAAACAACAGAAAACACTGGACAAGATAAACCAATATGTCCGTGAAAATTTGATGGGCTTGCGAGTGATTCGTGCCTTTGCTCGTGAAGACTTCCAAGAAAACCGTTTCGAAGAGAAAAATGCAATCTATGCGGATAATTCAAATCGTTTGTTCAAATTGACTGGTTTGACAGAGCCACTTTTTGTGCAAATCATTATTGCCATGATTGTAGCTATCGTTTGGTTTGCTCTTGATCCCCTCAAGCACGGTAGTTTGCAGATTGGGGATTTGGTGGCCTTTATCGAGTATAGTTTCCATGCCCTCTTGTCTTTCCTTTTCTTGTCAAACCTCTTTACCATGTATCCACGTACGGCTGTGTCTAGTGAGCGTTTGAAGGAAATCATGGATATGCCTATTTCCATTGATCCAAATGAGGACGGAATTCAAGAAACAGAAACACATGGTTACTTAGAATTTGATAATGTGACCTTTGCTTATCCTGGGGAAACAGAAAGCCCTGTTTTGCATAATATTTCCTTTACTGCTAAACC
This sequence comes from Streptococcus infantis ATCC 700779, assembly GCF_000187465.1. Lineage (GTDB taxonomy): Bacteria > Bacillota > Bacilli > Lactobacillales > Streptococcaceae > Streptococcus > Streptococcus infantis. Next base: position 337,987 of record NZ_GL732439.1, read on the forward strand.
GGGAGAAACCATTGCTTTTATCGGTTCGACTGGGTCAGGTAAGTCTACTCTGGTTCAGTTAATTCCTCGTTTTTATGATGTTACACTAGGGAAAATTAAGGTCGATGGTGTTGATGTCCGGGATTACCGTCTCAAATCACTCCGCCAGAAAATTGGATTTATTCCACAAAAGGCCTTGCTCTTTACAGGGACTATCGCAGACAATCTCCGTTACGGGAAAGAGGATGCCAGTCATGAGGACTTGCACCAAGCAGCTGATGTGGCCCAAGCCAAAGACTTTATCGAAAGTCGAGAAGAAGGTTTTGCAACGCATCTGGCCGAGGGCGGAAGCAACCTATCAGGTGGTCAGAAACAACGTTTGTCGATTGCCCGAGCAGTCATCAAGGGCCCAGATATCTATATCTTTGATGATTCTTTCTCAGCCTTGGACTACCGTACAGATGCTATCTTACGCCGTCGTCTCAAGGAAGTGACACAAGACGCTACGGTATTGATTGTTGCGCAACGTGTTGGAACTATCATGGATGCTGACCAGATTATCGTCCTTGATAAGGGTGAAATCGTTGGTCGTGGTCGTCATGAAGAATTAATGGAAACCAATGACATTTATCGAGAAATTGCTGAGTCGCAGCTGAAAAATGCGTCTCTAACAGAAGAATAGGAGGTAAAGGATGAAACAACAATCTAGTCTAGCTCGTCTATGGAGCTATTTAAAAGCCTACCGATTCTCTGTTTTCTTCGCAGTCTTCTTGAAAATAGTCAGCGTCATTATGAGTGTTATCGAGCCATTCATATTGGGGCTTGCTATCACTGAGTTAACAAGAAATCTCCTTGCTATGGCAAATGGTGTTGCAGGAGCGGGTATCAATACCAGCTATATCGCAGCAATTCTAGTGTTCTATCTCTTGCGTGGTCTTCTCTATGAGTTGGGTTCTTACTACTCAAACTACTTTATGACCAATGCTGTGCAGTCTATGGTACAGGATTTGCGAAATGAAATGAGTGAAAAAATCAACCGCATCCCTGTGTCTTACTTTGACAAGCACCAGTTTGGAGATTTGTTAGGCCGTTTTACCAGTGATGTAGAGACTGTTTCAAATGCCCTTCAACAATCCTTCTTACAGATTGTCAATGCAGTCTTTACCATTCTTTTTGTTATGGGAATGGTGCTCTATCTAAATATTCAGTTGGCTATCGTTGTCATTTTATCGATTCCGGTTACCTATTTTGGAGCTAAAATAATTCTGGATCGTTCGCAACCATACTTTAAACAGCAGGCAGCTATATTGGGACGTATGAATGGATTTGTACAGGAAAACTTGACAGGTTTCAATGTTCTAAAACTTTTCGGACGCGAAGAAAACTCTCAAGAGAGATTTGAAAAGATTACGGATGAATTGCAACAGGTTGGATTCAAGGCGAGCTTTATTTCAGGATTGATGATGCCTGCCCTTCATATCGTGTCTGATTTAACTTACTTAATTGTTGCAGTATTAGGTGGATTGCAGGTTATCGCAGGCCGCTTAACCATTGGTAATATGCAAGCTTTCGTTCAGTATGTGTGGCAAGTTAGCCAGCCGATCCAAAATATCACTCAATTAGCTGGACAAATGCAAAGTGCTAAGTCTTCGCTTGACCGTGTCTTCGAAGTTCTAGATGAACAGGAAGAAGTTCAAACTACAGAAGTAAAAGACTTGGCACCATTGACAGGTCAAGTTAGTTTCAAAAATGTCGATTTCCAATATGTGGAAAACAAACCATTGATTCGCAATTTTAACTTAGATGTTGAACCTGGAGAGATGGTAGCTATCGTTGGACCTACTGGAGCAGGGAAAACAACCTTGATTAACCTTCTCATGCGTTTTTATGATGTAACTGCTGGAGCTATTTTAGTGGACGGTCAAGATATTCGAGACTTATCTCGTCAGGACTATCGTCGACAGTTTGGTATGGTCCTACAGGATGCCTGGCTCTATGAAGGCAGTATTAAGGAAAATCTTCGCTTTGGAAATCTTGAGGCAACAGATGAAGAAATCGTTGAAGCTGCTAAGGCGGCCAATGTTGAACACTTTATCCGCACCCTTCCTGGTGGCTATAACATGGAAATGAACCAAGAGTCAAGTAATATTTCTCTTGGGCAAAAACAGTTGTTAACTATCGCGCGTGCTCTCTTGGCGGATCCCAAAATCTTAATTTTGGACGAAGCGACCTCATCAGTCGATACTCGTCTAGAGCTCTTGATTCAAAAGGCCATGAAACGTTTGATGAAGGGGAGAACAAGCTTTGTCATTGCCCATCGACTTTCGACTATTCAGGAAGCTGACAAAATTTTGGTGCTGAAAGATGGGCAGATTATCGAACAAGGAAATCATGAAAGTCTCTTAGCTTCAAAAGGTTTCTATTATGATCTTTATCAAAGTCAATTTTCTAGTAAAAACAGAGAAAATAGCTAGGATAAATAGCCACTCATTTTCTTAAATTATCAGTCAATTACAACTTTTTTAATATGGGTTAATTTTCTTGCTTTTGTCTACTAGGTGTAGTATACTGAGGTAGTAATCAATAAATATGGTTACAAAAATAATTTAACGAGGTGAAAAAAATGGTTGAATTGAAAAAAGATGCATTAAAAGATGTAACAACATTATCTAAGACAGCTCCTGAAACGCTAGTAAAAACGAAGGAAGTCTTGAATCAAGCCGTGGCAGACTTGTACGTAGCGCATATCGCTCTTCATCAAGTACACTGGTACATGCGTGGACGTGGTTTTATGGTATGGCATCCTAAGATGGATGAATACATGGATAGCCTTGATGGTTACCTTGATGAAATCAGCGAACGCTTGATCACTCTTGGTGGCAAACCTTACTCTACTTTGACAGAATTCCTTCAACACAGTGAAATCGAAGAAGAAGTTGGAGAGTTCCGTAACGTAGAAGAAAGCTTGGAACGTGTCCTTGAAATTTATCGTTACCTTATCACTCTTTTCCAAAAAGCTTTGGATGTAACTGATGAAGAAGGTGATGATGTAACCAATGATATCTTCGTTGGTGCTAAGGCAGATCTTGAAAAAACAGTCTGGATGCTTGCAGCAGAATTAGGACAAACACCTGGTTTGTAAGATACTGTATTTTTCTAAAAATCCGTAGAATTTTTCTACGGTTTTTTTCTATTCAGGAGGGCATTCCAAAACAGTCTTTTTTGAAGATTTTTGATAAAATAGAACTATCAATGAAAAGGATGAAAGCATGACAAAGAAAATCGTAGCCATTTGGGCTCAAGATGAAAAGGGTGTAATCGGAAAAGAGGATCGCTTGCCATGGCATTTGCCAGCAGAGTTAAAGCATTTTAAAGAAACAACCTTGAATCATGCCATTTTGATGGGGCGTGTAACCTTTGATGGAATGGGACGACGTTTGCTTCCAGGACGTGAAACCTTGATTTTGACACGCAATCCCGAAGAATCAATTGAAGGAGCTCTGGTTTTCCAAAATGTTGAGCAGGTTTTAGACTGGTATCATCATCAGGATAAGAATCTCTATATCATTGGTGGCAAGCAGATTTTTCAGCTTTTTGAACCTTATCTCGATGAGATTATTGTGACACAAATTCATGCTCAAGTTGAAGGGGATACCTATTTCCCAGAAGATTTTGACTTGACTGTTTTTGAGACTGCTGCAAGCAAATCTTATTCCAAAGATGAGAAAAATGTCTATGATTTTACCATCGAATATAGAAAGAGAAAGGAAGTCTAATGGAGCGCAGTATTTTTGGATTTTTTACAGCTCTTTTGTGTGCTGTCTGTCTTGTAGCTGGAACACACGCTTTTCGTAAAAAGCGCTTTGGACTTGCTACTCTGCTTTGGCTTAATGCTTTTACAAACTTGGTAAATAGCATTCATGCTTTTTATATGACCTTATTTTAGATTGAATGAATAGTTAGAACGGAAGGGAATCATGTCTACAAATAGGAAAAATGATATGATGGTTTATTGCTCATTTTGTGGCAAAAGCCAAGAAGAAGTAAAGAAAATAATCGCTGGAAACAACGCCTTTATCTGTAATGAGTGTGTGGAGTTAGCCCAGGAAATCATTCGTGAGGAGTTGGCAGAGGAAGTCCTAGCAGACTTGTCTGAAGTACCAAAACCAATCGAACTCCTCAATATCTTAAACCACTATGTGATTGGTCAGGATCGTGCCAAACGTGCCTTGGCAGTGGCTGTATATAACCACTACAAACGCATCAATTTCCACGATACGCGTGAAGAGTCAGAAGATGTGGATTTGCAGAAGTCAAACATCCTGATGATTGGTCCAACTGGATCAGGGAAAACTTTCTTGGCTCAGACTTTGGCTAAGAGCTTGAATGTGCCTTTTGCAATTGCAGATGCGACAGCTCTGACTGAGGCTGGGTATGTGGGTGAGGACGTGGAAAATATCCTCCTCAAACTCTTGCAGGCAGCTGATTTTAACATTGAACGAGCAGAGCGTGGAATTATCTACGTAGACGAAATCGACAAGATTGCTAAGAAGAGCGAGAACGTGTCTATCACACGTGATGTTTCTGGTGAAGGTGTGCAACAAGCCCTCCTCAAGATTATCGAGGGAACTGTAGCTAGCGTCCCACCTCAAGGCGGACGCAAACATCCTCAACAAGAAATGATTCAAGTGGATACCAAAAATATCCTCTTCATCGTGGGTGGTGCCTTTGATGGCATCGAAGAGATTGTCAAACAGCGTCTGGGTGAAAAAGTGATTGGCTTCGGACAAAACAACAAGGCCATTGACGAAAACAGCTCATACATGCAAGAAATCATCGCAGAGGATATTCAAAAATTCGGTATTATTCCTGAATTAATTGGACGCTTGCCTGTCTTTGCAGCCTTGGAGCAGTTGACTGTAGATGATTTGGTTCGCATCTTGAAGGAACCAAGAAATGCCTTGGTTAAACAATACCAGACCTTGCTTTCTTATGATGATGTAGAGCTTGAATTTGACGATGAAGCTCTTCAGGAAATTGCAAACAAAGCCATCGAACGTAAAACAGGTGCGCGTGGTCTTCGCTCAATCATCGAAGAGACCATGCTAGATGTTATGTTTGAGGTTCCAAGTCAAGAAAATGTGAAAACAGTTCGTATCACAAAAGAAGCGGTTGACGGAACAGCTAAGCCAATTCTAGAGACAGCCTAGAGGTGACTATGGAAATCAATACACACAATGCTGAGATTTTGCTTAGTGCAGCCAACAAGTCCCACTATCCGCAGGATGAACTTCCTGAGATTGCTCTTGCAGGGCGCTCAAATGTTGGTAAATCAAGTTTTATCAATACCATGCTTAATCGTAAAAATCTAGCTCGTACCTCTGGAAAACCAGGAAAAACACAACTACTCAATTTCTTTAATATTGATGACAAGATGCGTTTTGTGGATGTGCCTGGCTATGGTTATGCCCGTGTTTCCAAAAAGGAACGCGAAAAATGGGGTCGTATGATTGAGGAGTACTTGACTACTCGAGAAAATCTTCGAGCGGTTGTTAGTCTCGTTGACCTTCGTCATGACCCGACAGCAGATGATGTACAGATGTACGAATTTCTTAAATATTACGAAATTCCTGTCATCATTGTGGCGACTAAGGCAGACAAGATTCCGCGTGGGAAATGGAATAAGCACGAATCAGCTATTAAAAAGAAATTAAACTTTGATCCAAGTGATGATTTTATCCTCTTTTCTTCAGTGACAAAAGCAGGAATGGACCAAGCTTGGGATGCTATCTTAGAAAAACTGTGAGGAATACATATGGCAAAAACAATTCATACAGATAAAGCTCCAAAGGCAATCGGGCCTTACGTTCAAGGAAAAATCGTTGGGAACCTTTTGTTCGCTAGCGGTCAAGTTCCACTATCTCCTGAAACTGGAGAAATCGTAGGAGAAACAATCCAAGAACAGACAGAACAAGTCTTGAAAAACATTGGAGCTATTTTAGCAGAAGCAGGAACAGATTTTGATCATGTTGTTAAAACAACTTGTTTCTTGAGTGATATGAACGACTTTGTTCCTTTTAATGAGGTATACCAAACAGCCTTTAATAAGGAGTTTCCAGCTCGTTCAGCTGTGGAAGTAGCTCGTCTTCCTCGCGATGTAAAAGTCGAAATTGAAGTCATCGCAGAGATTGGATAAGCGAGTTGAAGTTTGGTTCTTCCAAACTTCTTTTGATATAAGGAGACTATGATGACAATGAAACAACTTCACCTGGTGATTGTAACAGGAATGAGTGGTGCAGGGAAAACCGTAGCCATTCAATCTTTTGAAGATTTAGGATATTTTACGATTGATAATATGCCACCTGCTCTCTTGCCAAAGTTTTTGCAGTTGGTAGAGACCAAGGATGACGACCACAAGTTGGCCCTAGTGGTGGATATGCGTAGTCGTTCTTTCTTCTCAGAGATTCAGGCTGTCTTGGATGAATTGGAAAATCAAGATGATTTGGACTTTAAAATCCTCTTTTTGGATGCGGCAGATAAGGAATTGGTAGCACGCTATAAGGAAACTAGAAGAAGTCACCCTCTAGCAGCAGATGGTCGTATCTTGGACGGGATCAAATTGGAACGCGAACTCTTGGCTCCATTAAAAAATATGAGTCAAAACGTGGTTGACACAACAGAGTTAACTCCTCGTGAACTTCGTAAAACCATTGCAGAGCAATTTTCGGACCAAGAACAAACTCAGTCCTTCCGTATCGAGGTCATGTCTTTTGGATTTAAATACGGAATTCCAATTGATGCTGATTTGGTATTTGATGTTCGCTTTTTACCAAACCCATACTATTTTCCAGAACTTCGTAATCAGACGGGTGAGGACAAGGCGGTTTATGACTATGTTATGAATCATGAGGAATCTGAGGATTTCTACCGACATTTGTTAGCATTGATTGAACCAATTCTACCAGGTTATAAAAAAGAAGGCAAATCAGTCTTAACGATTGCGATTGGTTGTACTGGTGGACAACATAGAAGTGTTGCTTTTGCCAAGCGTTTAGCAAATGACCTATCTAAAAGTTGGCCTGTAAATGAAAGTCATCGTGATAAAGACCGAAGAAAGGAAACGGTAAACCGTTCATGAGAAAACCCAAAATTACGGTGATTGGTGGTGGAACCGGGATCCCTGTTATTTTAAATAGTCTACGGGAAAAAGACGTCGAAATTGCAGCCATAGTAACCGTTGCGGATGATGGTGGTTCTTCAGGTGAATTGCGTAAGAATTTTCAACAGTTGACACCTCCAGGGGATTTACGTAATGTCCTTGTAGCCATGTCAGATATGCCAAAATTCTATGAAAAGGTCTTTCAATACCGTTTTTCAGAGGATGCTGGTGCTTTTGCTGGTCATCCATTAGGAAACATTATCATAGCTGGATTATCTGAAATGCAGGGTTCGACCTATAATGCCATGCAATTGCTGAGTAAATTCTTCCATACTACAGGAAAGATTTATCCCTCTAGTGACCATCCTTTGACGCTCCATGCTGTCTTTAAAGATGGATCAGAAGTTGCTGGGGAAAGTCACATTGCAGATCATCCAGGTATGATTGACCATGTCTATGTGACAAACACTCTAGATGATGAAAAACCGCAGGCTAGCCGTCGAGTTGTCAATACTATTCTTGAGAGTGATATGATTGTCTTGGGACCAGGTTCACTCTTTACTTCGATTTTACCTAATATCGTCATTGAAGAAATCGGTCAGGCACTTCTGGAAACTAAGGCAGAGATTGCCTATGTTTGCAATATTATGACTCAACGTGGAGAAACGGAGCATTTCTCAGATAGTGATCACGTAGCAGTCTTGCATCGTCATTTGGGCCGTCCATTTATCGATACTGTCCTTGTTAACATCGAAAAGGTTCCGAGGGATTATATGGACACCAACCGTTTTGATGAATATCTGGTTCAGGTTGAACATGATTTTGAAGGCTTGCGTCAGCAAGTTCCTCGTGTTATTTCATCCAATTTCTTACGTTTGGAAAATGGGGGAGCCTTCCACGATGGTGATTTAATCGTAGATGAGCTCATGCGAATCATACAGGTGAGAAAATGAGTTTTACAGTAGCAGTAAAAGAAGAAATTCTAAGTCAGCATCACCTGAGTCGTCATGAATTGTCAGCTATTATCAAGATGTCTGGTAGTATTGGCTTATCTAGTTCTGGTTTGACCTTGTCCGTCATAACAGAAAATGCTAAGTTGGCTCGACATCTCTATGAATCTTTCTTACACTTCTATGGAATCAAGTCAGAGATTCGTCACCACCAGAGAAGTAATCTTCGGAAAAATCGTGTTTATACCGTATTTACGGATGAGCGAGTCCAAGAACTTTTAGCAGATTTGCGTTTGGCCGATTCATTCTTTGGTCTGGAGACTGGGATTGATCCAGAGATTTTAGGAGATGAGGAAGCTGGACGTGCTTATCTTTGTGGAGCCTTTTTGGCAAATGGGAGTATTCGGGATCCTGAGTCAGGCAAGTATCAGTTAGAAATAAGTTCTGTTTATCTGGACCACGCCCAAGGGATTGCTTCGCTCTTACAGCAGTTCTTGCTAGATGCAAAGGTTATCGAACGAAAAAAGGGGGCAGTGACCTATCTTCAACGAGCTGAAGATATTATGGATTTCCTGATTTTAGTGGGAGCCATGGAGGCGAGAGATACTTTTGAAGGTGTCAAGATTCTCCGAGAAACTCGGAATGATCTCAATCGTGCTAATAATGCGGAGACAGCAAATATCGCTCGTACTGTTTCAGCGAGTATGAAAACCATCAACAATATCAGTAAAATCAAGGATAGAATTGGTTTGGATAATCTTCCAGCAGATTTGCAGGAAGTAGCGCATTTACGTATCCAACATCCGGACTACTCTATCCAGCAATTGGCAGACAGTTTGACAAATCCACTCACAAAAAGTGGTGTCAATCATAGATTGCGAAAGATAAATAAAATTGCAGATGAACTTTAAAACCACGAATCAAAGGATTCGTGGTTTTTTCTTATAGACTAGTAGAGTGTTTTGGTTGTACTTTTTGTTCTGGATCAATGTAGTTAATGGCATTGTTAACTGCAGTAGGTGCTTCACCTAGACCTGTCGCAATCAAGTCAATCTTACCTTCGTAGTAGCAGCAGTCTCCAATAGCGTAAATTCCTGCCTGACTTGACTCTTGTTTACTGTTGACGATAATCTTATGACGATTCAGTTCTAATCCCCAATTTTTAAGATTACCGACAGAAGATTTGAAACCATAGTTGACAAAGAGGTGGTCCAATTCAATGGTTTCAGTCTCATCGGATTTGACTTTTGTGATTTCAAGTTTGTCTAAAGTTTTTCCATCTCCTAGGAGTTGACTTGGCACAAATGGTGTTTTGATGCTAACAGATGATTCTTGAAGGGCTTGGACACTATGTTCAAGCGCACGGAAGTTGTCCCTACGGTGAACAAGTGTAGTAGGAGCAATCTTTTCAAAAGCTAAGGCCCAGTCCACAGCTGAGTCTCCTCCACCCAGGATGGTTACTTTTTTGCCAGCATATTGTTGAATGTTAGAAACGTGGTAGTGGATATTTTCATAACTATCAACACCATCCAATTCAAGTGGACGCGGTTTAAAGGCACCTCCACCCATAGCGATAATGACAGCTTTACTAGTATGAGTTCCTTTAGTGGTTGTAATCTTAAAAACACCATCTTCTTTTTCAATTTCAAGAACAGTTTCATTGAGATGGGCTGGTGTATCAAACCCTTGTAATTGTTCTAACAAGCGATTAGTTAATTCTTCACCAGTGAGATTTGGGAAACCTGGGACATCAAGAATTTGTTTTTCAGGATAAAGAATGGCAGGTTGGCCACCTAATTGAGGAAGAGAGTCAATGATTTGTACTTTAGCTTGACGTAAATTAGCATAAAAGGCTGCGAAAAGACCAACTGGGCCACCTCCTACGATGGTGATATCAAATAGTTCAGACATGGTTTCTCCTTGTTTCATTTTTATCATTTTATTCTATCATATTTTCTGCAAATTTAAAATGAGGTAGGGGGGAGAAAATTTCCATTAAAAATGGTATAATGAAGAGAAGCTTTTTTGGAGAGGGGACACAGGATGAATTTTCAGCAATTATCTAATCTTCAATACTGGTCTAGTTTGTTTTCCAGTCCTTGGAGTATTGCGATAAATGTGATTGATATTCTAATCGTTGCTTATATCTTATATCAATTTACAAAATCAATTGCAGGAACCAAGATTATGATTCTGGTTCGAGGCGTTATAGTTTTTATCTTGGCTCAGATTGTGGCTAATTTTTTGGGCTTGACGACTATTTCCTGGTTGATTAATCAATTGATTACCTATGGAGTTATTGCAGCGGTTGTTATCTTTTCTCCAGAAATTCGGACAGGTTTGGAACGATTAGGTCGAGCTACGGATTTCTTTTCAAATACTCCTATGAGTTCAGAAGAGCAGATGGTCCAGGCTTTTGTAAAATCGGTTGAGTATATGAGCCCACGGAAGATTGGAGCTTTGGTAGCTGTTCAACGTGTGAGAACCTTGCAGGAGTACATCGTTACAGGAATTCCTTTGGATGCTAAGATTTCTGCTGAGTTATTAATTAACATCTTTATCCCAAACACACCTTTACATGATGGTGCAGTCATTATAAAAGGTGATCGAATAGCTGTAACATCTGCTTATCTTCCACTTACTGAGAACACTGGTATTTCTAAGGAGTTTGGGACAAGACACCGTGCAGCCATTGGTTTATCAGAAGTTTCAGATGCCCTTACTTTTGTTGTGTCAGAAGAAACTGGAGGTATATCCATCACCTACAATGGTGTCTTCAAACATGATTTAAGTTTGGAAGAATTCGAGGAAGAACTACGTCGTATTCTGATACCTAAGGATTCAGATGAACCAAGCTTAAAAGAACGTTTATTGGGAGGGTGGAATAATGAAAAGAAATAGTCTTTATATCATCACATCACTCCTCTTTGCATGTGTCCTATTTATCTATGCAACATCAATCAATTATCAAAACAATACTAATGTGAGACAAACTAAAACTGAAACCTACACCAATACAGTAGTCAATGTACCGATTGATATTCAGTATGATAGTGAGCAGTATTTCATTAGTGGATTTAGCTCAGAAGTAACGGTATTTCTGACTGGTTCAAATCGGGTGACTTTGGCCAGTGAGATGCAAGAGAGCACTCGTAAATTTAAAGTGACTGCGGATTTATCACAAGCTACAGAAGGAACGATTGAAGTTCCCTTAACCATTGAAAACCTTCCAAGTGGTTTGACAGCTGTGGCAACACCACAAAAGATCACAGTCAAGGTTGGTAAGAAAGTTACTCGAGATAATGTACCTGTTGTACCTCAAATTGATTCTAGTCAAATTGATGAGAAGATTATAATCGAACGTGTGACTGTTTCTGATGAAAAAGTTTCAGTAACCAGCGACGCAGATACTTTGTCTAAGATTGATCGAATTGTTGCAGTTTTGCCAACGAGTGAAAAAATAACTGGGAATTATTCAGGGTCAGTACCTTTACAAGCTGTCGACAGGAATGGGACCGTTTTACCAACAGTTATTACTCCTTTTGAGGTTACTATGAAAGTAATAACTAAACCAGTCCGAACAACAAATAGTTCAACCACAACAAGTAATACTTCATCTACTGAAAACTCTTCAACGACAGCAGCAGAAACGAAGTCAGAATCTTAAAATAAACATTATACTAGAAAAGGAATGATAAAATGGGTAAATATTTTGGAACGGACGGAGTCCGTGGAGAAGCAAACGTAGAATTAACGCCAGAATTGGCCTTTAAATTGGGTCGCTTTGGAGGATATGTCCTCAGTCAACATGCGACAGAAGCGCCTAAGGTTTTTGTTGGACGCGATACACGTATTTCAGGGGAAATGTTAGAAGCAGCCTTGATTGCTGGTCTTCTTTCTGTGGGAATTCACGTTTATAAACTTGGTGTACTTGCTACGCCTGCAGTAGCATATTTGGTGAAAACTGAAGGAGCGAGCGCAGGTGTCATGATTTCAGCTAGCCACAACCCAGCCCTTGATAACGGAATTAAATTCTTTGGTGGAGATGGCTTTAAGCTAGACGATGAAAAAGAAGCAGAAATCGAAGCCTTGCTTGACGCCAGTGAAGATACTCTCCCACGTCCAAGTGCTGAAGGATTAGGTACTGTTGTTGATTACCCAGAAGGATTGCGCAAGTATGAAGCCTACCTGGTTTCAACTGGAACAGGTCTTGAAGGGATGAAGGTAGCCTTGGATACTGCAAATGGAGCAGCTTCTACAAGTGCTCGTCAAATTTTTGCAGATTTGGGTGCTCAAATCACTGTCATTGGAGAGAATCCAGATGGTTTGAACATTAACTTGAATGTTGGTTCGACTCATCCAGAAGCCTTGCAAGAACTTGTAAAAGAAAATCAATCAGCCATTGGTTTAGCCTTTGATGGGGACAGCGATCGTTTGATTGCAGTAGATGAAAACGGTGAGATTGTCGACGGTGATAAGATTATGTATATCATCGGTAAATACCTTTCTGAAAAAGGTCAATTGGCACAAAATACAATTGTAACAACAGTTATGTCCAACCTTGGCTTCCATAAAGCCTTGGACCGTGAAGGCATTAATAAAGCTGTCACTGCTGTTGGAGACCGCTATGTAGTTGAAGAAATGAGAAAATCAGGCTACAATCTCGGTGGAGAACAGTCAGGTCACGTTATCTTGATGGACTACAATACAACTGGTGATGGTCAACTTTCAGCAGTTCAATTGACTAAGATCATGCAAGAAACAGGTAAGAGCTTATCTCAATTGGCTTCAGAAGTAACAATTTACCCACAAAAATTGGTTAATATCCGTGTGGAAAACACCATGAAAGACAAAGCCATGGAAGTACCAGCTATCAAGGCTATTATCGATAAGATGGAAGAAGAGATGGCAGGTAACGGACGTATTCTCGTTCGCCCAAGTGGAACTGAGCCACTCTTGCGAGTCATGGCTGAAGCACCAACAACTGAAGAAGTAGATTACTATGTGGATACCATTGCTGAAGTTGTGAAAGCAGAAATCGGAATTTAGGAAAGTTAGCAGAAAATAAGAAAATATGTTACAATGTCAAAGTAAATTGTAACCATGGAGAATATGATGAATTTAAAACGTGAACAAGAATTTGTAAGTCAGTATCACTTTGATGCGCGTAATTTTGAATGGGAAAATGAGAACGGAATTCCTGAAACAAAGGTTGATGTGAACTTCCAACTACTTCAACATGACCAAGAAAATCAGGTGACTTCTCTCGTAGTTGTTTTGAGCTTTATGATTGTCTTTGATAAATTTGTTATCAGTGGTACTATTTCTCAAGTGAACCATGTTGAAGGTCGTATCGTAGATCAACCAAGTGACTTTAGTCAAGAAGAAGTTGAGACGCTTGCTCGTCCTTCTTTGGATATGTTAAACCGTTTGACTTATGAAGTGACGGAAATTGCACTAGACTTACCAGGAATTAATTTGGAGTTTTAAAAGAATGAAATTAGCGGTCATAACAGACTCATCTGCTTTTCTACAAGCGGAAACCTTGCGGAAAGAAGATTTATTTGTGCTTGACATTCCTGTGAATATCGACGGACAGGAGTATGTTGAAGGTGTAAATCTAACCGCTCAAGAATTTTATGAAAAAATGGCTCGTTCATCTGAACTACCTAAAACAAGTCAACCAAGTATTGCAAAGTTGGATGAAATTTTATCATCATTAAAAGAAAAGGGCTATACTCATGTTTTGGGTCTCTTTCTATCTTCTGGAATTTCAGGGTTTCACCAGAACATCCAGTATATGACGGATGAGTTCGAAAGTCTAACCATCGCTTTTCCTGATACTCGAATTACAAGTGCACCACTAGGATTCATGGTGGAAAGTGTGTTTCAATGGTCTGAGCAGGGTGATGATTTCCAGTCTATACTAGATAAGTTAACCGAACAGATTGAAAATACTTCAGCCTTTATCATGGTAGATGACCTTGATCATCTGGTTAAAGGTGGTCGTTTATCAAATGGCGCAGCTATTTTAGGGAATCTTCTTAGCATTAAACCAATTCTATATTTCAATGACCAAGGTGTTATCGAAGTTTATGAGAAGGTTCGTACAGAGAAGAAAGCAACAAAACGTTTGGTTGAAATTGTTAAAGAAGCAACAGCTAATGGCAATTACCAGATTACTGTCATTCACGGGAATGCTCCTCAAAAAGTAGCAGACTTGCGTCAGCTTTTGTTAGACGGCGGAGTAGCTACAGACATTTCAATTGCAACCTTCGGTAGTGTTATAGGGACTCACCTTGGAGAAGGAAGTATTGCTTTAGGTTATACACCAATCGTCTAGATTGTTCTTACAGGCTTTGAATCTTAAAATTGAACACGGACTATCTGCCTCTTGAAAAAAGATGCCTGTCTTGCCTTTCGTGGAAAGTCAGCGCCATTCCCTATTTTTCATGGGCAGCTAACGTCCTTTGTATCTTAGAATTGAACACGCCTGGAACCCTATGTGAAAAAGATAGTTCTTCCAAGGAAAAGAAACTCCTTGATCAGAACTCCTATTTTCACTTTGTGTTCTTGCAGGCTTTGTATCTTAGATAGGAGTAAAGATGAGTATTCGAGTGATTATTGCTGGTTTTAAGGGAAGAATGGGCCAATCTGCTTGTCAGATGGTTTTGTCTGATCCTGAACTTGAACTAGTAGCTGTTTTGGATCCTTTTGAGTCTGCATCTGAATGGCAAGGAATTCCAGTATTCAATGATAAAAATGACTTAGCAGGCTTTGATGCCCATGTTTGGGTGGACTTTACTACACCAGCTGTCGCCTATGAGAATACACTCTTTGCTCTTGAACATGGCTTTGCTCCAGTAGTAGGAACGACAGGTTTCACCAGTCAAGAAATCGAAGAATTAAAAGAATTGTCTCGTTTCAAAGGCTTGGGTGGATTGATTGCTCCTAACTTTGCCTTGGGTGCTGTCTTACTGATGCAATTTGCAGCACAGGCAGCTAAATACTTCCCAAATGTGGAGATTATTGAACTTCACCATGATAAGAAAAAAGATGCTCCAAGCGGGACAGCTATCAAAACAGCTGAGTTGATGGCTGAAGTTCGTGAGTCTATTCAACAAGGTGCTAGCGATGAGGAAGAACTCATTGCGGGAGCACGAGGAGCTAACTTTGATGGTATGCGAATTCATTCGGTCCGTTTACCTGGTTTGGTAGCTCATCAAGAGGTCATTTTTGGAAATCAAGGAGAGGGATTGACTCTGCGTCATGACTCCTATGATCGTAGCTCCTTCATGACAGGGGTGAATTTGGGAATCAAAGAAGTTGTCAAGCGTCATGAGCTTGTCTATGGATTAGAACACTTACTATGAAATTAACAAAAATGCCTTCTGAATTTCAGAAGGCTTTACCAGTATTAGAAAAAATTAAAGAAGCAGGATTTGAGGCTTATTTTGTGGGTGGCTCTGTTAGGGATGCCATTCTTAACCGCCCCATCCATGATGTGGATATCGCGACTTCATCTTATCCAGAAGAGACCAAGCAGATTTTTCCACGCACAGCTGATATCGGCATTGAGCATGGGACCGTTTTGGTTTTAGATGGAGATGAAGAGTACGAAGTCACCACTTTTCGAACAGAGGATGTCTATGTAGACTATCGGAGACCAAGTTCTGTTTCTTTTGTTCGTTCACTCGAAGAAGATCTCAAACGCCGAGATTTCACAGTCAATGCCTTTGCCTTGGATGAGACAGGGAAAATCGTTGATTTATTTGATGGTCTCAGAGATTTAGAAAATCAAGTCCTGCGAGCTGTCGGTGTAGCTAGTGAACGTTTCAATGAAGACGCGCTACGCATCATGCGTGGCTTTCGTTTCCAAGCTAGTCTTGGTTTTGAACTCGAGCAAGAAACGTTTGAAGCGATGAAGGCCTTAACGCCACTCTTAGATAAAATTTCTGTGGAGCGCATCTTTGTTGAGTTTGATAAGCTTTTACTGGCTCCCTATTGGCGAGTAGGTTTATCTTCTATGATTGAGAGTCAAGCTTATGACTATCTTCCAGATATGGTAGGCAGTCAGGAGAAACTCCAGTCTTTGTTTGATTTAGAAAAAGATTTTACTTTTGAATCTTCTGAGCAAGCTTGGGCAGCACTTTTATGGGTTTTAGAAGTGGAAGATGCTCAACAATTTTTGAAACATTGGAAGACTTCACGCCAATTTGCTAAGCAAGTACAGAATTTGCTGTCTATTTTGGCTCTCCGAGAAGAAGGGGAACTAGGTAACCGTGATTGTTACCGTTTTGATTTGGACTTGCTTCTACAAGCTGAAAATCTTCGCAGAGCTCAAGGGAAGGAAGTCAATCCACAAGCGATCACAGAAACCTACGAGAGCTTGACTATTCATGATAAGAAAGAGATGCAAATTAATGGTGGCATTCTCATCAAGGAATATGGCTATCATCCAGGTCCAGAATTAGGAGATGTTTTAGAGGAAATTGAGTACGCTATTGTGGATGGTAATCTAGATAATGAAGTGGAAGCCATTCATGCATACTTAAGGGAGAGAAAATGAGTGATTTTATCGTTGAAAAACTAAGTAAATCAGTTGGTGATAAGACTGTTTTTAAGGATATTTCCTTTATTATCCATGACTTGGATAGAATCGGTCTTATCGGTGTCAACGGAACCGGGAAAACAACCCTTCTAGATGTTCTTTCTGGCGTTTCAGGTTTTGATGGTGACGTAAGCCCATTTTCAGCAAAGAGTGATTACAAGATTGGTTATTTGACTCAGGATCCAGATTTTGATGACAGCAAGACTGTCTTAGATACTGTCTTATCAAGTGATTTGAAGGAAATCCAGTTAATACGTGAGTATGAACTGCTCATGCTTAACTATAGTGAGGACAAGCAGGCTCGTTTAGAACGGGTTATGGCGGAGATGGATTCCCTCCAAGCATGGGAAATCGAAAGTCAGGTCAAGACTGTTCTCAGTAAACTAGGCATTCAAGAATTATCAACTCCTGTTGGAGCTTTGTCGGGTGGTCTTCGTAGACGGGTTCAATTGGCGCAAGTGCTTTTAGGGAATCATGATCTCTTACTTCTTGATGAGCCTACCAACCACTTGGATATTGCGACCATCGAGTGGCTGACACTTTTCTTGAAGAATTCCAAGAAGACCGTTCTCTTCATCACCCATGACCGTTACTTCCTAGATGCTCTTTCTACGCGAATTTTTGAATTGGATAGAGGTGGATTAACAGAGTATCAGGGGAATTACCAAGATTATGTCCGTCTCAAGGCTGAACAGGATGAGCGTGACGCAGCTCTTCTTCACAAAAAGGAACAACTTTACAAACAAGAATTAGCTTGGATGAGACGGCAACCTCAAGCTCGTGCGACCAAGCAACAAGCTCGTATCAATCGATTCCATGACTTGAAAAAGGAAGTTTCAGATACTAGCCTTGAGACAGACTTGAGCATGAATTTTGAAACTAGCCGTATCGGTAAAAAAGTTATCGAGTTTAAGGATGTTTCCTTTGCCTATGACGATAAACCGATTCTGAAACATTTTAATCTTTTGATCCAAGCCAAAGACCGTATCGGAATCGTCGGGGACAATGGTGTTGGGAAGTCAACTCTTCTTAATCTTATTGCAGGAAGACTTGAAGCGACTGAAGGACAAGTTATCATCGGTGAAACAGTTCGTATCGCTTATTTCTCTCAACAAATCGAAGGTTTAGATGAAAGCAAGAGAGTTATCAATTACTTGCAGGAAGTGGCAGAAGAGGTTAAGACTAGTGGTGGTACTACGACTTCAATCGCTGAGTTACTAGAACAATTTCTCTTCCCTCGTTCAACGCATGGAACCTTGATTGAGAAGCTGTCAGGTGGAGAGAAGAAACGTCTTTATCTCCTCAAACTTCTCTTGGAAAAACCAAATGTTCTCCTCTTGGACGAGCCAACAAATGACCTAGACATTGCGACCTTAACAGTTCTAGAAAATTTCTTACAAGGTTTTGCAGGACCAGTCTTGACAGTTAGTCATGACCGCTATTTCCTTGATAAGGTAGCAACTAAGATTCTTGCTTTTGAAGATGGGACCATCCGTCCTTTCTTTGGACATTACACTGACTATCTGGATGAAAAGGCCTTTGAAGCAGAAGCAGTAACACAAAGTCAAAAAGTTGAGAAGGAAAAAGTCGTCAAAGTCCGTGAAGAGAAGAAACGGATGACCTACCAAGAAAAGCAGGAATGGGCAAGTATTGAAGGTGACATCGAAGCCTTGGAAAACCGCATCTCTTCTATAGAGGAAGAAATGCTAGCAAATGGTTCTGACTTTGGGAAACTAGCTACCCTTCAAAAAGAGTTAGACGAGAAAAATGAAGACATACTGAAAAAATATGAACGCTATGAATATTTAAGTGAGTTAGTAAAATGGAAGAAACAATTATTAAATGGAGTAGTAAGAAAATCGTTTTGAGCCTTATTCTTTATCTACTAGAATTGGCTATTCTACTTTGGATCTTTTCGTTTTTGCTGAGCTATCCCGAAGAACCACCTGGGGGATTGGTGGCCTTAATCCTCTTTATTGGTTTCTTGATCCTCATCGTTGGCTTCATTTTGTATCAACATTTGCGACGGCTTTTTTCTGATAAAGAGTATTTGAAATGTACGGCTCAAGGATTTTCCTATAAACCATATCCAAAGAAAGACTGGCAGTTTTATTCCTGGGGACAGGTAGAAAAGTTTGCTCTCACGAGAATTAAGGGCAGTAGAAATGCAAGGGATTTTTATATGATTGAGGTTCAGTTTTATGACAAGGAACTTTTAAAATCCAACTCTTTCTGGAATCGTCTTCGAAGTAGATATACAAGTTCAAAACATTCTAATGTTTTGAAAATCCCAATCTA
The DNA here is from genome assembly GCF_000187465.1 of Streptococcus infantis ATCC 700779. Taxonomy (GTDB): domain Bacteria; phylum Bacillota; class Bacilli; order Lactobacillales; family Streptococcaceae; genus Streptococcus; species Streptococcus infantis. The sequence continues at coordinate 356,984 of NZ_GL732439.1, forward strand.
TTTGCTGGATGTTGGCTTACCAAAGAGAGTATTTGAAACCATGTCTTACTTTGAGCGAGAGTGGCGCATCCAACAGAATCGTCAACGGAATCAAACTTCTAAAAGCAAAAAGAAGTAAAGATTTCATTGATCGAGCGAATCTCCGAATTTTATGAAGGTCTGAGGGGCTTTGGAACGATATTCCAAGGCTTCTTTCTATTTTGCTTTTCTAGGAATTATGGTATAATAGGGAGTAAAAACTTTAAAAGAAAGAAACGCTATGAACTTAAAAGATTACATTGCAAGTATTGAAAATTATCCACAAGAAGGAATTACTTTCCGTGATATTAGCCCATTGATGGCAGATGGAAATGCCTACAGTTATGCTGTTCGTGAAATTGTTCAATATGCTACTAATAAAAAGATTGATATGATCGTAGGACCAGAAGCTCGTGGATTTATCGTTGGATGTCCAGTCGCTTTTGAGTTGGGAATTGGTTTTGCGCCTGTTCGTAAACCTGGCAAGTTGCCACGTGAAGTCATTTCAGCGGACTACGAAAAAGAATATGGAGTTGACACTTTGACTATGCACGCAGATGCTATCAAACCAGGACAACGTGTTCTTATCGTAGATGACCTCTTGGCAACAGGTGGTACTGTTAAAGCAACCATCGAAATGATTGAAAAATTGGGTGGAGTCGTAGCAGGTTGTGCCTTCTTGATCGAACTGGATGAACTCAAAGGTCGTGAAGCTATCGGAGATTACGACTATAAAGTGCTGATGCATTATTAATGAAAAACAGTCCCTAGGGCTGTTTTCTCTTCATTTGATATAAAAATAAGCTATATCTAGTTAGAGAAAAACTATAATTGAAAACTATATCTTCATACAGTATAATAAAGGGAAAGAGAAACGTCAGCATTTTTCCCCGTTGACGATACCATGTTTACTTGAGTCCAATATGATACAGTAAGGAGATTTCTATGCCGATTCGAATTGATAAAAAATTACCAGCAGTTGAGATTTTACGAACGGAAAATATTTTCGTCATGGATGACCAGAGGGCGGCTCATCAGGATATTCGACCACTGAAAATTCTGATTTTAAACTTGATGCCACTGAAAATGGTTACAGAAACTCAGCTTTTACGCCATTTAGCCAATACTCCTTTGCAGTTAGATATTGAATTTTTATATATGGAAAGTCATCAGTCGAAAACAACTCGTTCTGAGCATATGAAGACTTTTTATAAGACCTTCTCAGAAGTTCAAGACCAGTATTTTGATGGCTTGATTATTACAGGTGCTCCAGTTGAACATCTCCCTTTTGAAGAAGTGGACTATTGGCAAGAGTTTACCCAAGTTATCGATTGGTCTAAGACTCATGTCTTTTCAACCCTGCATATTTGTTGGGGGGCACAGGCGGGTCTATACTATCGCTATGGCGTAGATAAATACCAGATGGACCAGAAGCTTTCTGGGATTTATTCTCAAGATGTTTTGAAAGAAGGTCATCTTCTACTGAGAGGTTTTGATGATTTATATGTATCCCCTCATTCTCGCCATACAGAAGTCCACAAAGAAGATATTCTAAACAAAACAAATCTAGAGATTTTAGCATCAGGAGAAGAGGTAGGAGTCTCTATCCTTGCGAGTCGAGATTTGAGAGAAGTCTATAGCTTTGGGCATTTAGAGTATGATCGCGATACGCTCGCAAAGGAATATTTTAGAGATCTAGATGCTGGTTTAGATCCACATATACCAGAAAATTATTTCAAAAATGATGACATTCATGAACTTCCTTGTATGAGGTGGAGTTCATCTGCAGCTCTCTTCTTTAGTAACTGGGTAAATTATGCAGTTTACCAAGAAACACCGTTTGAGTGGAAGAGTGCGGAAGATGATGTGTCTCATTTTGGATATTTATAAGAGGAATTATGACATATTTAGATGCTTTCAAATCAGGAAACTTAGTGTTACCGAGTGACCTGCTCTTACATTACAATCAACTGTTCTCGTCAAGTGATGATTTCTTGGTTTGGCAGTTCTTTTACCTACAGAATACAACGGCTTTAGGTGAATTGTCTCCAAGTCAGATTGCTGAAAAAATCGGCAAAAATGTCACTGAAGTCAATCAGGCTATTTCACGATTGACTGACAAAGGGTTGCTTCAATACCGAACCATTGAACTTAATGGCGAAATAGAAGTAATCTTCGATGCAACTCTTGCCTTAGAGCGCCTAGACCAACTGTTTGAAAAACAAGCTCCAAACCAGGTGCAATCTGCTCCAAATGATTTAAAGAGCTTGGTAGATACTTTCCAACAGGAGCTAGGTCGTCTATTGAGCCCATTTGAAATTGAAGACTTGGAAAAGAGTTTGAAAGAAGACGGAACTAGTGCGGATTTGATAAAAGAAGCCTTACGAGAAGCTGTTCTAAATGGAAAACCAAATTGGAAATATATCCAAGCTATCCTACGAAACTGGCGTCATGAAGGGATTAGGAGTGTAGCCCAGGTAGAAGCGAAACGTCAAGAGAGAGAGGCAACAAACCCTCAAAATGTTCAGGTTTCATCTGATTTTAAAAATGCCATGGATCTTTGGAAAGACTAATATTTAGCAATAAAAAAACTTGCCTATGGCAAGTTTTTTTGTGTTCTTAATAAGTAAGTCCCCAAACACTGACAGAACGTTCAGCAACTGGGAAGTCACCATATCCTTCAGCATTAATAGTCACTTGGTCTGAATGGTTGCCAAGTAAATCAACAAAAGTATGATCAGCCCATTCTGGACCTACAAACATGGTTTTGTAATTCTCTTGAGCGTTTGAGATAAGAATGGCAAGAGGCGATTGGTTGTCAGCTCCAGAACGAACCCAACCGATACAATTAGGGTCATCAAAGTAGTCCGTCTGCTCTCCATAAGCCAAATCTTTTCGGATAGCTAAGAGACAGTCAAGAACTTCTTTAAAATCTTGCTGAGCATATTGACCAGAGATACCGTAGTAGTCTCCGTAAAAGACACATGGAAGCCCCTGCTCGCGCAAAAGAATAAGAGCATAGGCTGCTGGTTTAAACCATTCTTCTACAGTAGATTCTAAGGCTTGTCCTCGTTGAGTATCATGGTTTTCGACAAAGGTTACAGCTTTATCTGGTTTGATTTGAACCAGACTATCATTAAAGATGGTACGCAAATCGTAGTCTGCACCAGCCTGGCTTGCTTCAAAGAGATTCATATGGAGGCGTACATCGACAAGGTCAAAGCGCTCTTCAATCTTTTCGAGATAGTCAAGGTTGGCGTCCTTGTCTGGATTCCAGAATTCTCCAAAGACATAGAAGTCTTGTCCATATTTCTCTTTGATGTCACGAATGAAATTACGCATAAAGAAAGAGTCAATATGCTTGACTGCATCTAAACGAAAACCAGCTACGCCAGTCGTTTCCATGAACCAATCAGCCCAATCGTAGATATTTTGTATGACTTCTGGATGCTTAAAATCTAAGTCCGCATACATGAGATAGTCATAGTTACCATTTTCGTTATCGACTAATTCTTCGTGGGCCCACCCCTTATTATCTCCCTGAATGAGATAGATGCCAGACTTCCGTCTTTTGGCATCGTAATCAGTTCCTGTGAAGTGGTACCAATGCCAGTGGAAATCATTGTAGGTGTTTTGTCTTCCATCAAAAGTAAAGTTTGTCCAACCATTGATGGTAAAAGGTTCTCCAAGTTCAATAGTGCGATCTTCTGGGTCGACTTCAATAACCTGGAAGGATTCTAAACGGTCTGCAGCTGCCTTGTGGTTTAAGACGACGTCAGCCATAGGTTGAATCCCGTGAGATTTAAGTGTTTGAATGGCTTGAAGATAGTCTTCTTTGAAACCGTACTTGGTACGCACAGTTCCTTTTTGGTCAAATTCACCGAGGTCAAAAAGATCATAGACACCATAACCGACATCTTTTTCGTTGGTAGCTTTAAAGGCAGGTGGCATCCAGACGTGGCTAATTCCTAGATTTGCAAGGTGCTCAGCATCATCGGTAAGTCGCATCCAGTGTTGTCCATCGTGGGGAAGGTACCACTCAAAATATTGCATTAGGGTTTGATTTTTCATAGATAGTCCTCATACTTAACAATTTAAGAATCATTTTACCACAAAGCAAGTAAATGCACAAACGTTTGCGCTACAAAAATAGACCTCAGGATGTGAATGTCTATTTTTACGGTAATAGAATGAAATTTCTCAACACAAATGACCATTCTCATTTAGAAATCATCAAGCAGAAACAAAAAGCTTGGATAGTTCCTATGACATCAATGGAGAAATCACTTTCTACTTTGTGAATTTTCAACAAATTTGATATAATTGTATCTATGAATAGAGTATTCGTCAGTCGGCGTGTTGAAAAAAAACTACACAAAGGTCAGGTTCTTTTGGAAGAAGTTGATTTTCCAGACTTATCTGAAACTGATCAGGAAGTTGAACTTTTCAGCCAAAGCAATGAGTTTATAGGAAAGGCTTATTTATCTCGTCAAAATAAGGGAATTGGCTGGTTTATATCTAACCAGAACATTTCTTTTAAACAAACCTTCTTTGAAAGTTTGTTTAAGCAAGCCAAACAAAAACGTTCTTCCTACTATCAAGATGAGTTGACAACTGCCTTTCGTTTGTTTAATCAAGAAGGTGATGGTTTTGGTGGGATGACGCTGGATCTCTATGGGGATTATGTTGTCTTTTCCTGGTATAACTCCTATATCTATGGAATTCGCCAAGAGATTATTGCAGCCTTTAATCAAGTTTTTCCAGAAGTCCTAGGAGCCTATGAAAAGATTCGCTTTAAAGGTCTAGACTATGAGTCTGCCCACATCTATGGTCAAGAAGCGGCTGAATATTTCACTGTTCTCGAGAATGGAGTCTTGTACCAAGTCTTTATGAATGACGGTCTCATGACAGGGATTTTCTTGGATCAGCATGAAGTTCGTGGGAGCTTAGTTGATGGTTTAGCTATGGGGAAATCCTTACTCAATATGTTTTCCTATACAGCAGCTTTCTCAGTTGCTGCAGCTATGGGGGGAGCTAGTGAAACAACTTCTGTAGACCTAGCCAAACGTTCAAGAGAACTATCAGAAGCTCATTTTCATGCCAACGGTTTGAGTCTAGACAATCATCGACTGCTTGTCATGGATGTCTTTGAATATTTTAAATATGCTAAGAGAAAAGGTTTAAGCTATGACGTGATTGTTCTGGATCCGCCTAGCTTTGCCCGAAATAAAAAACAAACATTCTCTGTAGCTAAGGATTATCATAAGTTGATTTCCCAAAGCCTAGAGATTTTAAACCCAGGTGGAATCATTATTGCTAGTACCAATGCGGCTAATGTTTCCCGTCAAAAATTTACAGAACAAATCGACAAAGGATTTGCTGGTAGAAAGTATCAGGTCCTTCATAAATATGGACTTCCAGCAGACTTTGTCTACAATGAAAAAGATGAAAGTAGTAATTACCTCAAAGTGATTACCATGAAGGTTAGTAAATGAAATTAATTGTTTCTGTCATGCCAAGAAGTATAGAAGAGGCTCAGGCTATTGATGTTATGCGGTATCATGATGCAGATATCATTGAGTGGAGAGCAGACTTCTTACCCAAGGAAGCTATCTTGCAGGTAGCGCCAGCTATTTTTGAAAAATTTGCAGGTCGTGAGCTTGTTTTCACTTTACGTACTCGTGCCGAGGGTGGTCAAATTGAGCTCTCTTCAGAAGAGTATGTTCAAATGATCAAGGAAGTGGCACAGCTTTATCAACCAGATTATATTGATTTTGAGTATTTTAGCTACAAGGATGTTTTTGATCAGATGTTGGACTTTCCAAATCTCGTCTTGAGCTACCATAACTTCCAAGAAACACCTGAGAATCTAATGGAAATATTGTCTGAGTTAACAAGTTTAAATCCTAAGGTTGTGAAAATAGCTGTTATGGCTAATACAGAACAAGATGTGTTAGATCTGATGAACTTTACACGTGGCTTTAAAACACTGAATCCTGAACAAGAATATGTAACGATTTCTATGGGAAAAGTGGGCAAGGTCTCTCGTATTACTTCAGATGTGACTGGTTCTAGTTGGTCTTTTGCAAGCCTAGATGAAGCTAGTGCTCCAGGACAAATTTCACTATCTAGCATGAAAAAAATTAGGGAGCTTCTAAATGAAGATTGATGGCTACACACGTTTAGCAGCTGTAGTCGCAAATCCTATCAAACACTCCATTTCTCCCTTTATTCACAATAGCGCTTTTGAAGCAACCAATACCAATGGTGTTTATCTTGCTTGGGAAGTAGATGCGACTGAACTAGCAGAAACAGTTGCTAATATTCGTCGCTATCAGATGTATGGAATCAATCTTTCCATGCCTTACAAGGAACAAGTGATTGCTTATCTGGACCAGTTGAGCGAGGAGGCTTGTTTAATTGGTGCTGTGAATACAATTGTGAATCGAGAAGGAACATTAATTGGATATAACACAGATGGCAAGGGATTCTTTAAGAGCTTGCCTTCTTTTAAAATATCAAGGAAAAGATTGGTTTTGTTAGGAGCAGGCGGTGCAGCCAAGGCAATTTTGGCACAGGCAATCTTGGATGGAGTGAGTCAGATTTCTATCTTTGTTCGTTCTTCATCCATGGAAAAAACAAGACCTTACTTAGAAAAAATACAGAATGCGACTGGATTTAGAGTAGATTTATTTGCATTAGAGGATGTTCAAGATCTTCAAGACAGCATCACTAAAGCTGACCTCTTGGTAAATGCGACTAGTGTGGGCATGGATGGATCCTCTCAGCCGATCCCGACCAGCATCGTTTTACCAGAGAAGCTCATGGTAGCAGATGTGATTTATCAACCCTTTGAAACTCCATTTCTAAAGTGGGCTAAAGAGCAGGGAAATCAATCTATCAATGGCCTTGGCATGCTGCTTTACCAAGCTGCTGAAGCTTTTGAGTTATGGACAGGCAAGGAAATGCCAACAGATCAAATCTGGGAATTATTAAAACAAAAGTACCAATAAAGAAAAAGGAGATCTGCTATGAAAATTAGAATAGACCTTCCACATCATCCTTACGATATTCAGATTGAAAAAGGATGCTTGTCTCAAGCAGGAAAATGGTTGTGCGAACTTTGGCAACCGCAAAAAGTCGTTATCATTACCGATAACCATGTGGCTTCTCTCTATGCAGAAAAAGTAAAATTGAGCTTAGAGGATGCTGGCTTTCAAGTGGCAGTTTTTGACTTTCTAGAGGGTGAAGAGCGAAAAAATTTAACCACAGTTCAAAAGGCTTATGAATTTCTAGTTAAGCAAGACTTGACTCGCAGTGACGGCATCGTAGCTCTAGGTGGTGGTGTCGTTGGTGATTTGGCTGGCTTTGTAGCCTCAACCTATATGCGAGGTATTCACTTTGTTCAAATTCCGACTAGCTTGACAGCTCAAGTTGACTCTTCAATCGGAGGTAAGACAGGAGTGAATACTCCTTTTGCCAAGAATATGGTGGGAACTTTTGCCCAGCCAGATGGTGTTTTGATTGATCCAAACGTTCTTGAAACCTTAGGGAAGAGAGAATTGATTGAAGGAATGGGGGAAGTCATCAAGTATGGCTTAATTGAAGATCCAGAACTCTGGAACTTATTATTTGAAATGGATGGTTCCGTAGATAGTATTTTGGAGCATTCAGAAAGTTTGATTGAGCATTCTTGTCAGGTTAAGCGCAAGATGGTAGTTGAAGATGAGTTGGATAATGGCATTCGTTTGTATCTCAACTTTGGTCATACAATTGGCCATGCCATCGAAGCAACTGCTGGTTACGGAAAAGTCATGCACGGTGAGGCAGTAGCTATGGGAATGGTTCAGGTCTCTAAGGTAGCAGAAGAAAAAGGACTCATGCCAGAGGGAATAACTCAGTCCATCCGAGAGATGTGTCAGAAGTTTGGTCTTCCTGTTGATTATGAAAACTGGGACCTTGACAAGCTCTATCAGGCTTTGACTCATGACAAAAAAGCGCGTGGCAATACCATGAAGTTAGTCTTGGTACCAGAACTTGGTTCAGCAATGATTCACCCAGTTTCTCTCGAAGAAATGAAAGATTACTTAGTAAAATAAGGAGAATGTATGAGATATTTAACAGCAGGAGAATCACATGGTCCTCGTCTGACAGCAATTATTGAAGGAATTCCAGCAGGACTGCCTTTGACTGCAGAAGATGTTAATGAGGATCTCAAACGTCGCCAAGGCGGTTACGGACGTGGTGGTCGTATGAAGATTGAAAGTGATCAAGTTGTCTTTACTTCTGGTGTTCGCCACGGGAAGACGACAGGCGCTCCAATTACCATGGATGTCATTAACAAAGACCACCAAAAATGGCTGGATATCATGTCTGTCGAGGATATTGAGGATAAACTTAAAAGCAAACGAAAAATCACTCATCCGCGCCCAGGTCACGCAGATTTAGTTGGCGGGATTAAATACCGCTTTGATGACTTGCGAAATTCTTTGGAACGTTCATCTGCCCGTGAAACAACTATGCGGGTTGCAGTTGGAGCAGTAGCCAAGCGGCTTTTAGCTGAGCTTGATATCGAAATTGCTAACCATGTTGTTATCTTCGGTGGTAAGGAAATCAATGTTCCAGAAAACTTAACAGTCTCAGAGATTAAGAAACTGGCTGCCCAGTCTGAAGTTTCCATCGTCAACCAAGAACGTGAGCAGGAGATTAAGGACTATATTGACCAGATTAAGCGAGATGGGGATACCATCGGAGGTGTTGTAGAAACAGTTGTCGGAGGTGTTCCAGTTGGTCTTGGTTCTTATGTCCAATGGGATCGTAAACTAGATGCTAGACTAGCTCAAGCAGTTGTTTCTATCAATGCCTTTAAGGGTGTGGAGTTTGGTCTTGGTTTTAAAGCAGGCCATCTTAAGGGTAGCCAAGTCATGGATGAAATCCTCTGGTCATCAGAGGATGGCTATACTCGTCGAACTAATAACCTTGGAGGTTTCGAAGGTGGCATGACCAATGGCCAACCGATTATCGTTCGTGGAGTTATGAAGCCAATTCCGACTCTCTACAAGCCGTTGATGAGTGTCGATATTGAAACACATGAGCCTTATAAAGCAACAGTAGAGAGAAGTGATCCTACTGCTCTTCCAGCAGCAGGTGTCGTTATGGAGGCAGTCGTAGCAACGGTTTTGGCTCAAGAAATACTTGAGAAATTCTCCTCTGATAATCTGGAAGAATTAAAAGAAGCTGTTGCGAAACATCGGGAGTATACAAAGAATTATTAAGGAGTTCTTATGGCAAAAACTATCTATATCGCAGGACTAGGTTTGATTGGTGCTTCCATGGCACTCGGAATCAAGCGGGATTATCCTGATTATGAAATTTTAGGATACAATCGTAGTCAAGCGTCTAGAGATATTGCCTTGGAGAGAGGAATGATTGACCGAGCGACGGATGACTTTGCCAGTTTTGCTCCACTTGCAGACGTCATCATTCTAACCCTGCCAATCAAGCAAACTATTGCCTTTATTAAGGAATTGGCCAACTTGGGATTGAAAGAAGGTGTCATTATTTCTGATGCTGGATCGACCAAGTCAGCTATTGTAACTACAGCTGAAAAATGTTTTGCTGATAAGTCTGTTCGCTTTGTGGGAGCTCATCCCATGGCAGGGAGCCACAAGACAGGAGCGGCATCTGCAGATGTCAACCTCTTTGAAAATGCTTATTATATCTTCACGCCATCTAGTCTGACAACTCCGGATACGCTCGAAGAAATGAAAGACTTGCTGTCAGGTCTCCATGCTCGTTTCATTGAAATTGATGCTGAAGAGCATGACCGAGTGACTTCTCAGATTAGCCATTTTCCGCATATCTTAGCATCAGGCCTGATGGAACAAACTGCAAGTTATGCTGAAGAGCATGAAATGGCGAGACGCTTTGCGGCAGGTGGTTTTCGTGATATGACTCGGATTGCCGAAAGTGAGCCTAGTATGTGGACTTCTATCCTCTTATCCAATAGGGATACCATTATTGAACGCATCGAGGACTTCAAGGGCCGTTTGGACGAGATTGGACAAGCTATCAGTAAGGGTGACGAAAACCAAATCTGGAATTTTTTCAATCAAGCGCGTGAGCAACGTCAGGCTATGGAAATCCATAAACGCGGAGGAGTAGACAGCTCATTTGACCTTTATGTAGATGTTCCCGATGAGGAAGATGTGATTTTACGCATCTTGGAATTGCTACGTGGAACTTCTTTGGTCAATATCCATATCAATGAGGAAAACCGTGAGGATGTTCACGGAATTCTGCAAATTTCCTTTAAGAATGCTCAGGATTTAAAACGTGCTGAGCAAGTCATTACAGAAAATACAGACTACACAGTCGTTATTAAATAAGGAGGACAATTATGTCAAATAGGGGAATTAAATCTGTATTAGGTATTATCTTTATAACTGTCATGTTACTTAGTGGATGTGCTATTAAAAATGGCCATAAAAAAAGTTCAGATGTTAATGTTGATACGACAACTGTCAAGGTTGATGAGACAACAGAGAGTTCAAAAAATGAATCAAGTGTTGAGAAAAAGACTCCTAAATTTGCAGATGATAAAGTTGTAAATGATTTTATCAATAACTATAACGACATTTCTAATAGTCCATTAGAAAATATCAAAAAAGGAAATATAAAAATAAAATACTTCGCAACAAGCTACGGTTATTACTTGGAACTTTTACATGCAAATGATACTGATAAAATTAATGTAACAATTAATCAAACAAATGAAAATAGTTCATCGGGTGTAGCAGGGATGAAAGAAGTATTTCATGATATTGTTAAATCGATTGAATCATCCTTATCTGATGATGATATAAATAACTTTTTTGATAAACTTATATCAAATGAAATAAAAACAGGTTCTAATTTAGGAACTTTGAAGATAGACTATATACCAGATAAGGAATTAAGCAATGGACATTCAAGAGGTCATATAAAAGTAATTGCACAACAATAAAAATTACAGAGTGACTAGTAATTTTATAAGAAAAGAATAAGGAGGACAATTATGTCAAATATTTATGATAGTGCAAATGCACTAAGTCGTGGACTACGCGAATTGCCTGAATACAAGGCAGTTAAAGAAGCTAGAGATGCCATCCAAGCGGATTCAGAAGCAAGCAAAATTTTTGCAGATTATATTGCTTTTCAACATGAAATCCAAGTCATGGCGCAAACTGGTCAAATTCCAGACGCTTCTTTCCAAGAAAAAATGGAAAGCTTTGGTAAGAAGATTCAAGGGAACTCTCTCTTGTCAGAATTCTTTGCCAAACAGCAACAACTTTCTATCTACCTTTCTGATATTGAAAAAATTGTTTTTGAACCGATTTCAGAACTTTTAAAATAAGAATTCACCTCATAAAGTCAGGAATTTTCAAGAAATTTCTGACTTTTTATGATAAAATAAGAAAAAGTATTGTCAGTATGAGGGCCGGTATGAAATTAAAAACAAACGTTAAGCACTTAAATGGTAGTATTCGAGTACCAGGAGATAAGTCCATCAGTCATCGCTCTATCATTTTTGGAAGCTTGGCTGAGGGTGAGACTAAAGTTTATGATATTTTGCGAGGAGAAGATGTCCTTTCGACCATTCAAGTTTTCCGTGACCTTGGTGTTGAGATTGAGGACAAAGACGGTGTCGTTACCATTCAAGGTGTTGGGATGGATGGATTAAAAGCACCTCAGAAAGCCCTGGATATGGGGAATTCTGGGACATCTATTCGTTTAATTTCAGGCGTCCTTGCTGGTGCAGACTTTGAAGTAGAGATGTTTGGGGATGACAGTCTTTCTAAACGCCCAATGGATCGTGTAACTCTTCCCTTGAAAAAAATGGGAGTTAGCATTTCTGGTCAGGCAGAGCGAGACTTGCCACCGTTGCACTTAAAAGGAACGAAGAACTTAAAACCTATTCAATACGAATTGCCAATTGCTTCTGCCCAAGTCAAGTCAGCCTTGATTTTTGCGGCTTTGCAGGCTCAAGGACAGTCAGTCATTATCGAGAAGAAGTGCACTCGTAATCACACAGAAGATATGCTCCAACAATTCGGAGGTGATTTGAGTGTCGATGGTAAGAAAATCACTGTTCAAGGGCCACAGAAACTTAGTGGACAAACGGTTGTCGTACCAGGAGATATTTCTAGTGCAGCCTTTTGGTTAGTAGCAGGTTTGATTGTGCCAAACTCTCGTGTGGTACTTAAGAATGTCGGTATTAATGAAACACGTACAGGTATTATCGATGTTATCCGAGCTATGGGCGGGAAATTAGAGATTACTGATATTGATCCAATTGCCAAATCTGCAACCTTGACTGTCGAGACTTCAGAACTAAACGGGATAGAAATTGGCGGAGCCTTGATTCCACGTTTAATTGATGAATTGCCGATTATCGCGCTCCTTGCTACCCAAACTCAAGGTCAAACAGTTATCAAAGATGCAGAAGAACTCAAGGTTAAAGAAACGGATCGCATTCAAGTTGTTGCGGATGCTTTAAACAGCATGGGAGCAACTATTACTCCTACAGCAGACGGAATGATTATCAAAGGGAAATCTGCCCTCCATGGAGCCAAAGTCAACACCTTTGGAGACCACCGTATCGGTATGATGACAGCCATTGCAGCTCTCTTAGTTGCAGATAGAGAAGTTGTATTGGATCGAGCCGAAGCTATTAATACTAGCTATCCAAGCTTCTTTGATGATTTGGAGACTTTGATTCATGGCTAAGGTTTTACTAGGTTTTATGGGTTCAGGAAAAACTACTATTGCTAGAAAGCTAGATCCTGACTTTGTAGACATGGATGCCTTGCTGGAAGACCGACTGGGGATGCCGATTGCTCGTTTCTTTGAAGAAAAAGGAGAAGCAGCTTTTCGTCAGGTGGAATCAGAAGTTTTAGCTGATTTGCTAAAAACAGATCAAGTTATCTCCACAGGTGGAGGAATAGTCATTTCTCCTCGAAATCGTACCTTGCTTAAGCAGAATCCAGACAACATCTACCTTAAAGCAGATTTTGAGACACTTTACCAGCGAATTTCAGCTGATAAGGACAATCAACGACCACTATTTCTAAACAATAGTAAGGAAGATTTAGCTACGATTTTTGATGAAAGACAAATCTGGTATGAGGAAGTGGCTAGTCAGATTGTTGATGTATCAAGATTAAGCCCAGAGGAAATTATAGAGGAACTGAAATGAAAATTGCCTATCTAGGTCCCAAAGGATCTTTTTCGCACCATGTAGTGCAAATGGCTTTTCCTCATGAGGAACTAGAGCCTTTTTCAAATATTACGGACGTTATCAAGGCCTATGAACAAGGTTTGGTGGACTATTCAGTAGTGCCAGTTGAAAATTCTATTGAAGGTAGTGTTCATGAGACACTGGACTATCTTTTCCATCAAGCTCGCATTCAAGCTGTTGCAGAGATTGTTCAGCCAATCCACCAACAATTGATGGCAGTACCAGGACAGTCTAAAATAGAGAAAATCTTTTCTCATCCGCAGGCATTGGCACAAGGGAAGAAATTTATTGACGAGCATTATCCAGACGCTCAACTAGAAGTCACTGCCAGTACAGCATACGCTGCGCGCTATGTTTCCGAACATCCAGATCAGTCTTTTGCGGCCATTGCCCCCAAAAGTTCGGCTGGAGAATATGGTTTGGAATTAATTGCTGAAGATATTCAAGAGATGGAAGCCAATTTCACTCGCTTTTGGGTGTTAGGTCCCAAGGCACCACAAATGCCCTTGAAAGCAAATGCTAAGAAAATGAGTCTAGCATTGACCTTGCCAGACAATTTACCTGGCGCTCTTTACAAGGCACTCTCGACCTTTGCTTGGCGCGGGATTGACCTGACTAAGATTGAGAGTCGTCCCCTTAAAACAGCCTTGGGTGAATACTTTTTTATCATTGATGTAGACTATGCTGATAAAGAATTGGTCTATTTTGCTCAAAAAGAATTAGAAACGATTGGAATCCAGTATAAAATACTAGGATCTTACCCTATCTATACCATACAGGATAAAGGGAAGGAGAAGGAATGACTAGAGAAAATCCTCTGACACACCATGAGAAACTACGTTACGACTATCTATTAAAAAACATCCACTATCTAAATGATAAAGAAAAGAGAGAGTTTGCTTTTTTACAAGCTAAGCTGGATGGTCAACAAGAAGCTCGTTCAGTTGTAGTAGAAGAAGCAGAAAACCAAGACTATACGGAACCTAACACAGGTCTTCCGAGTTATACAAATCGAAGCCGTGCTAGTCGACGTAGTAGTCTCCCTCAACCAAAAGCTAAGATTCCTAAGCAGAAGAAACCAAAAAAACCAAAGAAAAAAAGAGTCTTTCGCTTTAAACGCATACTTGCTTGGTTAGGGATGCTGTTGCTTTGTGCTGCAGTAGGAATGATTTTCATGTTCTTGAAAGGTTTCCAGTCAGCAAATCCGAATGGCTCAAGTGGGTCGAAAGATGCCAAGGCTGCCCAAGTTGAAGTCTTTAATGGACAGGATACAAGAGATGGTGTCAATATTCTTATTTTAGGGACAGATGGCCGTATTGGACAGAATAGTGCAGAAACACGTACAGATTCCATTATGGTTCTAAATGTAAGTGGTAAGGATAAAAAGCTTAAGCTGGTCAGCTTTATGCGAGATAACCTAGTTTATATTGATGGCTATAGTCAAGTCATTAACGGTCAAAAACAAGCTGACCATAAGTTGAACTTGGCCTACGAATTGGGGGAACAAGAAGGAAAACAAGGGGCTGAAATGGTACGTAAGGTCCTCAAAGATAACTTTGACCTAGATATCAAATACTATGCCCTTGTCGATTTCCAAGCCTTTGCGACTGCCATTGATACGCTTTTCCCTGACGGTGTGACTATTGATGCCCAATTTTCAACTCTAAATGGAGTTCCAGTTACAGAAGCTACAGTCGGTGATGACTTGCATGCAACAGAAACCGAGTCACCTACACAGACTATTAAAGTCGGAACGCAACAAATGAATGGTTCTACTCTCCTTAACTATGCACGTTTCCGCGATGATGATGAAGGGGACTATGGCCGTACTCGTAGACAGCAACAAGTCATGACGGCTGTCCTACAGCAGATCAAAGATCCTACAAAACTTTTCACAGGTTCAGAAGCACTTGGTAAAGTATTCGCCATGACATCTACAAACCTTCCTTATACCTTCTTATTGACCAACGGATTATCCGTCCTTGAAGGAGGTCAGAACGGTATTGAAAGACTAACAGTCCCGGAACTTGGCGACTGGGTAGATGACTATGATGTCTATGGAGGTCAAGCGCTTCGAGTGGATCAAAAAGCTTACCAGAATAAGCTAGCCCAAATGGGATTCAGATAAAAAATAAAATAAAATCAAAGCTTGAAACGTCTAACTAAATGGGTGTCTCAGGCTTTGATTTTTCACATGGTTAGATGGATTTTTTGGTCATTTTTATGGTATAATGAAATGATGTAATTCTATAGAAGAGGACGAGAAAGAGATGAGTGATTTAAAGGCTATTCAGGCTCGTAGTTTAGAAATGGCTGAATATTTTGTCGCCTTTTGTAAGGAGCATAACTTGCTCTGTTATTTATGTGGCGGAGGTGCTATCGGTGCTTTACGGCATAAGGGTTTCATCCCTTGGGATGATGATTTGGACTTCTTTATGCCCCGCAAGGACTATGAAAAACTAGCAGAGTTATGGCCTCTATATGCGGATGAGCGTTACTTCCTATCAAAGAGTTCTAAAGACTATGTAGACCGTAACCTCTTTATCACCATTCGAGATAAGGAGACGACTTGTATCAAGCCTTATCAACAAGATTTGGATCTACCACACGGTTTGGCCTTGGATGTATTAATATAGAAGCATTATCTAAAACATCATCTTTTAGTTTTGTTCAAAAAGAACAATGGTGGAGTTTAAATTAAACTACAAACCTGTAGAAGTGGAGGAACAAATTTGAACAGAAATTTTGTTGAGAAGTTAAGATTGATTTCTATTAAAGATATTATTTCGCTTATATTTATTTTTCCTATAGCCTATGTTATTTCTCTATTCTTTAGACGTAGAAATAAAAATCTAATACTAATATGTGAAAGTGAAAAAGAAGCTAGAGATAATGGCTATTGGTTGTTTAAATATATTAGAGAAAATCACCCAGAGGAGAATGTAATATATGTTATTGATCTGAAATCTCCTGATGCTCATAAAGTCAAAGAGTTAGGAGAATGTATACAGTACTGGTCTCTGAGACATTGGATTTATTATCTAAGTGCAGGAGTAAATGTAAGTACACAAAAAGCAGGAAATCCTAATGCAGCTGTTTTTAATCTTATGGAAGTATATTTAGGATTAAAAACTAATAAAGTATTTTTACAGCATGGAATAACAGTTTCGGATGCCAAATGGTTATATTATGAAAATACAAAAATGCGTGGCTTTATATGTGGGGCAGAGCGAGAGTATAATGTAATAGAAGAAAAATTCGGGTATCCAAAAGGGTATGTACAATATTTGGGATTTCCAAGATTTGATAATCTCCATAATAACATTGTAAAAAATAATCAAATTCTTGTTATGCCTACTTGGAGAGAATGGTTAAATTTAAATACTAAAGCTAGAAATAATTTTAATGAAGGAAGTATTTTTACTGAAAGTGAATACTTTAAAAAATGGAATGAATTTTTAGTAAATGATGACTTAAGAAACTTTTTAGAAAAAAATAATCTAACTTTAATTTTTTATCCGCATAGAAACATGCAAAAAAATTTACAAGAATTTCAAACTTCTACAGATAATATTATATTGGCAGATTGGAAAAAATATGATATACAAGAATTATTAAAAGAGTCAGCTTTTTTAATTACAGATTATTCAAGTGTATTTATGGACTTTGCTTATATGAGAAAACCAGTTTTGTTTTATCAATTTGATTATAAAAAATTTAGGGAAGGACAGTACGAAGAAGGATATTATAACTATAAAGATGGATTTGGAAAATCTATAGATACCCTAGATGAATTGATAACAGAGATAAAAAAACAATTTAAAAATAATTGGATTTTGGAAGATAAATATAAAGGAAAAATTGATAAGTTTTTTAGAATACATGATGATCAGAATTCTAAGAGAGTATATTCGTTTATAAAAGAAATAATAGGAAAAAAATAATGAAACTAACTATAGGTGTACCAGTATACAACGGTGAAAAATATATATCACGTTGCATAGATTCTATCGCAAAAGAGTATGAGGCAGTGAAAGATAAAATAGAATTAGAACTGCTAATTGTAAATGATGGATCAAAGGATAGTAGTGAAACAATGTTAAAGGGATATAGTGAAAAATTATCCTATCTAAAAGTTATATCTCAAGAAAATAGAGGATTAGCCCATGTTAGAAGAGTAACTTTAGAGGAGGCAAGTGGAGATTATCTATGGTTTGTTGATGTAGATGATGAGATAGAAAAAGGTGCACTAAAATTTATAGCTAATCAAAAATTAGAAGAAGTAAATATTTTTGATTATAGGGTGGGATACGAGAATAGTGAGTTGGACTATATAAGTATGGGAATAGAAGAGTATACTATACTAAATTCGAATAAAGAAAGAAAACTTTTTACCCTACCAAATGCTGTATGGCATTATATATATGATTTAGAATTCTTAAGAAAAACTAAATTAACATTTAAAAGTGGCTATTTATATGAAGATTTCGAGTTCATGGCAAGACTTTGGCCTAATGTAACTAAAGCAAAATATTTTAATTTTAGTATATATAAATACTATTTAACTGAAGGTTCTATTATGCGTGGCGGAACAGCTATTAATAAAATAAGAGATATAGAAGTAATGTTAAAGAGTGTAGAAGAATATTATGCAGAAAATTATCCAGGGGAATATAAAGAAGAGTTAGAATATTATAACTGGTACCATATTTTGTATGGTGGATACGCTAATATTTTAAGAATTGATGAAAAGTCTCCCTTATTAAAAGATTATCTTGAAAAAGTAAATAAAAAATATCCTAATTGGATAAAAAATAAATATTTAAAGATTCAACCTTTAAAGAGAAAACTACTGATGTATTTAATAAAATATAATCAAAAAAGTATAGTAAAAAAACTATTGAAATAGGTGAAATATGAGTAAAAAGAAAATTTTATTTATTACCTGGTCTTTTAGTTTGGGTGGTGGATCTGAAAAAATTTTGGAAAACATTTCCAATGGATTAACTGATGAATATGAAATTGATGTTTTAGAGATAAACCATCACGGTATTGGACAAAGTAACAATAGAAAAGTCAATGTATTAAAACCTATATTCAAAAACCTAGAAAATGCTAGTGTTTTTAACAAAATTAAGTGGAAGCTATTTTTGTTTTTTCCAAAATTATTTAGATATCTAGTAACAAGGAAAAAATATGATTATGAAATAGCATTTAATTATTTATATCCAGTTTACTTACTTAATAACGATGCGAAAACAATGTCGTGGAATCATGGAACAATTTATAATTTGCAAAATCATAAAATATCTAGGATTAGACAAGGTAAAAAACTAAGATCTGTTAACAAAATAATAGCTATTTCAGAAAAAACAGAAGAATCCATCAAAGAAATTTATCCTGAGTATAAGAAAAAAATAGAACTAGTATATAATGGATATGATTTTAATGATATCAATGCTAAATCTCTTGAAAATGCGGAAATTAAATTTGAAGAGGATAGTCTTATCTATATAGGACGAATAGAAGAATCAAAAGGCATAAAGAGACTGTTAGAAATTTTTAAGAATGTGGTTGAAAAGATTCCCCATAAAAAATTATATCTATTAGGCAAAGGCGATTTAGAGGAATATGTTAATAAATTTATACTTGATAATCAATTAGAGAACAATGTTTTTATGCTGGGCTATGTTAAAAATCCGTATCCATACATAAAAAAATCTTCTTATGTCATTTTATTATCAGAAGCAGAGGGCTTTCCTACCGTTTTAGTCGAAAGTTTAGCTTTGGGAAAGGGATTCATTAGTACTCCTGTAGGGGGAACAAATGAACTATATAATTCTCAAAAATGTGGCTTTGTTTCAGACAACAATGAAGAAATTACCAATTATATTGTAGAAGAACTTAGTAAAAATAAGGAAAATAGAATAATAAAGTCGGAAGTGTGTAGAGAACATGTAGATAAATTTTCCTTAGATAAACAAGTTGCTAGTATAAAAAAAATCATTAAAGAATTATAGGATGATAAAAATATGGATAAAATCATAGTTCCTATGAGTTATATGGGAAGTGGATCTTCTGCTGTGACAGATTTATTAAAAGAATATGAAGGAATAAACACAAAAAATTCAGACTTTGAGTATGTATTCTTATATGCACCCGATGGATTATTTGATTTAGAATATAAATTACTATATAATAATAATGCTATAAGAAGCGATGAAGCCATAAAGAATTTTAGAAAACTCATGGAAAAGTTGTATCATTATGATGGTTGGGGAATAGCTAATTATAAAGATAAAATATCGCATAACTTCATGAATGTGGTAGAATCTTATTTGGATTCTATAATAACTAATAAATATCAGGGGATTTGGTATTATCATCAAAAACCTTCAAAAATTGCCTGGCTTATGAGAGTAATAAAGAGAATTATCTTTAAAAAGACAACAAAGCCAAAACAAGTGCAATTAGAAATGAGTATGGTATCGTCGGATGATTTTTATGAAAAAAGTAGAAAATTTATTTTAAATGTAATAAAAGAAATTTCGGATAAAGAAGAGTATATAGTCCTAGATCAGCTTTTATTGCCTCATAATCTTAATATAATTGATAATTATAAAATTGAAGAGTTATTTCCAATAATAATCTCTAGAGATCCTCGGGATGTATTTATAATGAATAAATACTTTTGGAAGCCCAGAAATCAAGAGGTGCCATATCCAACCGATGTTAAGGAATTTTGTAATTATTACAAAATGATGAGAGAAAATGAGAAAAAAACAAATACTTTAGCATTACGATTAAATTTTGAAGATTTAGTTTTGAATTATGAGGAAACAAAACAAGATATAGAAAATTTCATCGGTATAGATTCTATCCATCATAAAGCAAAGTTTGAGTATTTCAACCCAGCTATTTCTGTGAATAATTTACAAGTTTACAATAGAGACGATAAATACAGGGAGGAAGTAGAAGTGATAGAGTTAGAATTATCAGAGTACCTATATAATTTTAAGGAACGTATTGTTTCTACTGGGGATGTTTTTTAAATTTTCGTGTAAAGGGATGAGGTGAGTATTTGATATTAGATTGGAAAAGAGTGTATTATTTAATTACGCTATTTAGCTATGTTATAACTATTTTTTTAGGAATTGCATATATATATAATAACTCGATTATTACGTTACTGATAACTTTAGTTATGCTTATTATAAGTAGTGTTTTATATTGTTTTAACAATATAAAGTATTATGTAATCCACCTTATTTTTTACATAACAATATTTCTTTTTTTAGTATCTAGACCAACAATAGATTATTTCAAATACGGACTAATAAATACCTATCAGGAAGATGCCTATAGATTTTCATTTTTGGCTGTTATTGTTTCTATTATTGGATTAACGATAGGAGGTTTATTAGTTTCTAAAAAAGAAAATAATAAAAAAGAGGGATATGAAACCCAAAAATCTAGATTATTCATACATAGTATAAGAAAGGTATCTCTAACAGTATTTTTAATTTCATATCCGTTCTATTTAATTAGGTTAATCGAACGGCTAATGTATAGAATAAATGTATCATATTATGAATATTATGCAGAGTTCAAAAGTGAACTGCCCTATTTTACATATACATTATCGACGTTTGTAGTTTATGCTATGTGTATTTACTTAGCTACTAAACCAAGTAAGCGTCATTCTACAATAGTATTAGGCCTGTTTGTTACGGCTAATATAATAAACCTTTTAATAGGAACAAGAAATCCATTTGTACTTAGTTTGATATTTTCATTTATTTATTATTTTATGAGAAATCAGACAGAAAAAGGAGTATGGATAGGTATTAAAGAAAAAGCTATACTCTATATAGGTACACCAATCATGATGCTAGTTATGGGTTTTTTGAATTATGCCCGTGATGGGGCAGGAATTGGTAATATGAGTTTTTCTGAACTTTTGATAGATTTTATCTATAAACAAGGGACTAGTTTTGGTGTTTTAGCGAGAGGCTACTTATACGGAAGTAATTTGCCGATACGAGAATTTAGAAATTATACCTTTAGTCCCATAATTGAGTATATCACTAGGGGAAATTTAGGAATTTTATTTGGTGGGACTCCATTTGTTAGTGCTAATAATAGCATCGAGTTAGCTCTTGAAAGTGATAGATATGCTCATAATATCTCGTACATTGTTTTGAGACAAGATTATTTAGCAGGACATGGAATAGGCGGAAGCTATATAATGGAGATATATACTGATTATGGTATGATTGGAATATTTTTGCTGAGCATTATAATGGGAATATGTTTTATATTCATGATGAAAACTTCATATAAACCAGGGATACTGTTGTTTAGTATTACATTATTAATTTTAAATAATTTGTTCTTTATGCCAAGAGGGAGCTTTACGGAGAGTTTCTTTAATTTAGTTACATTGCAATATTGGGGGATAGTTATTGTTATATTTTTTGTAGCAGGTTTAATAAATAGAAAAGTAAAACACGTAATTAACAATAAAGGAGATGTATAATGTTTGATAATTATTCGATTGCAGATTTATTTGCAAATATTTATAAAAAAAGAGTATTAAATCTAGTTTCATTAGTCGTTCTATTTCTATGTTTAGCAGTTCCATACTCTTATAAAGTGCTTACAACAAAGTCTATTGTAAAGGATACTAGTAATTATTCTAGTTATCTTTCATATAAGATAACTGCGCCGTTAGAGGAGAACACAGTACCTAATAATACAATTGGAGGATACAGTGATTTCTATGGTCATTTAATTAAATCTAATTTAAATGGTGCTTATTTATTCAATGATCTACCTGAAGAAGATATGAAAAAAATCGCTTCAGAGTTAGGGACAAGTGAGATTACACTTAAAAATTCAAATTTTGATTTTTGGGACAAAAAAGTAGAAGTGAGTTCCTTATTAAACAATGCTGGGATCACGGTAAAAATATTGACACAGAGTAAATTAGCAAATGATAATATCGAACAGAAATTAGATTTGTTAATAGATAAATATAAACATGTATACTCTGGTGTCACAGTTGAAAAATTAGAGACAGTTTATTCAAAAGAGCTTAAAAATAGTGACAGAGAATCTGGAGTTAGTAAAGCTACTTTGTTTATTCGTTTGATTATACTAGGAATAGGTGCTTTGATTTTAGTATTATTTGCTAATATAGCAGCTTATATTTTCAATCCAACTATCAATAGGGCGGGCGATTATGAAAAATATGGTGTAGATTTTATTGTAAAAATAGATAATCAAGAGAATTTTAAAGACATTTTAGATTATAAAAATGGAAATAAGAATTTACTATTATTGGCAACAAATAAAAACGTTATTGATAAATTTTCTAAAACATATGCTAAAGTTTTGCCAGAAAATATTCTAATAGGAAATATGAGTGACATTAAGTCAATACTAGAATCTGATAATATTTTATTTATTGAAGAATATGGAATAACTAAATATAAAAATTTTGAAGAAAATTTACAGGTTATAAAAAATTTAAATAAAAATTTGTTAGGTGTAGCTACATATAGATTATAATATATGTAAAAGATAGAGAAAGGTATACTATTTTTCTAAAATTTAGCTATCTTTACTAACTGTTATTGAGTGAATAAAAATTAAATCTGAAGTGGATAGAAGAAGTCTACTACATGAAAAGTCATCATTTGATGGCTTTTTTGTGTGCGACGAGCACATCGGACATTGGCGCTATAATTTTATCTTGTTATTTGTTTTCATTTAATAAAACTTTGAGAGTGCTTTAATTGACAGATAATTGCAAATTTTCAATTTCACTAGATTGCTGATAAAAGTTAGTTGTTCGTATTACAATGCTAACGTATAGATTACCTAAGTTTAGAGTCATCACTCAAGAAAGTTTTCAATCCGTAGTAGAATTAATGATTAAGATAAAAAATCAAATCCGCTGTGGAGACGTCATATATTTAAGGTAGTCATAATTCTCATCTCACTATTAAAATACAATTCAATACATCCTAAAAACTTTGAGTAGTTAATTGTATGTATTTTAAAAAAATCTACGAGACTCTTCTTTTGAGGTTTTTTATATCAGTATATGCTATAATGGTAATTAGAATTTCATAGAGTAGAGAGGAACAATTTTTCCATGAAAAGTATTAAACTGAATGCTTTAGCATATCTAGGGATTAGAATACTAAATATTATATTCCCTCTTTTAACGGGTACATATGTGGCTCGTGTATTAGATAAAACATATTACGGTTACTTTAACTCTGTTGATACGATACTTTCATTTTTCTTACCTTTTGCTACATACGGAGTATATTCATATGGTCTACGAGGTATAAGTAACGTAAAAGATAATAAAAACGAGGTCAATAAAGTATTCTCCCAATTATTTTTTCTCTGTGTAGTCTGTACAAGCTTATGTATCGTAGTATATGTATTTGCCTATCCTCTATTTTTTGAGAATAACCCAGTACTTAAAAAGGTTTACTTAGTAATGGGAATTCAATTAATAGCACAAATGTTTTCCATAGAGTGGGTGAACGAGGCGTTGGAAAATTATGATTTCCTTTTTTATAAGACAGCTTTGATTCGAACTATTATGCTAGTTTCTATGTTTATATTTGTAAAAGAAGAAAAGGATATTATACCTTATACACTAATCATGAGTTTATCGACTTTTATAAATTATTTGATTAGTTATTTTTGGATAAAAAGAGATATAAAATTAGTTAGAATAGATATCAAAGATTTTAAACCACTATTTCTACCGCTTACTGCTATGCTTATTTTTTCAAGCGCAAATATGCTTTTCACTTTCCTTGATAGATTATTCCTAGTTAAAATTGGTGAAGAATTATTTGTTACATATTATACAATGGCTCAGAGAATAGTTGGCGTTATAGCTGGTTTAATTACGGGAGTTGTAAGTGTAAGTGTGCCGAGACTGAATTATTATTTAGGAAAAGGTGATAAAACTTCTTATTACAATTTAGTAAATAGAGGTAGTCGTATGTTTATGTTTTTCATTATACCTATAAGCCTTGGATTAACAGTAATAGGAACTGAAACAATACTAATATACGGAAGTGAAAAATATGTTGAAGGAGGGATGTTAACTTCGCTATTTGCATTCAGGACAATTTTCTTATCTTTAGATATTATTTTAGGAACTCAAATTATATTTGCTCATGGCTACGAAAAACAACTAACTATTTTCACTTTATTTTCTGGTATTATAAACATCCTACTAGATAGTCTATTGTTTATGAACAATATTTCAAAACCAGAATTGTACTTGATAACTACAATGGTTTCTGAAGTTATTTTATTAATAATCTATTCAAGATTTATTATAAAAAAACAATTAATATCATTAAAAAATATATTCCATTACACTATGCGTTATTTTGTGTTTAGTCTCACCTTTATACCGATTTACTATACAGTTAATATTATTAATCCTACAGAAATGATAATAACTTCAAAATTAATTATGAATATAGTTATTATTATTATTCTATCGATAACAAGCTATACGTTTTTATTATATATAACTAATGATGCTATCTTACAAGAAGTTTTTGAGTATTTCAAAAAAATCAAAAAGAAATTTTGTTAATTTTGGAGAAGAAAATGAAAAAAATAACGGTAGAAGAAGCTAAAAATATTGAATTAGAGATTTTATCATATATAGATACTTTTTGTAAAAAAAATGATATAGAATATTTTCTTAATTACGGATCTCTTATTGGGGCTATTAGGCACAAAGGTTTTATACCTTGGGATGACGATATCGATATTAGTATGACGCGTGAAAATTATAACAAATTCATAAAGTTGTTTGAAAAAGAGAGTTCAAAGTATAAACTACTTTCATTAGAAACTCAAAAAGAATACTATAATAACTTTATAAAGATAATAGATCCATCCACTGTTATAGATAACACAAGAGTATATACAACTTATCCCACGGGTGTATTTATTGACATATTTCCTATGGATACCTTTAATGATAAAAAAATTATGAAATTATTTTATAGATTGGATAGTTTAAGATTACTAGCATCAAGCAAGAGAAAGAATATTATATACAAGGACAATCGTATTAAGGATGTTATAAGACAAGTTATTTGGTTCTTATTACTGCCAATATCACCGAGAATTTTTGCTATTTTTATGGAAAAACTTACGAGTAAATTCTATGATCCAAATGGAAAATATATAGCTTTTCTTTCCTCAAAGTTAGGAGAAAGAGAGATATTTGAAAGAGAAATTTTTGAAGGAATAATAACTGTAGATTTTGAACATCTTAGACTACCAGCTCCTAAAAATTATGATTTCATTTTAACTCAATATTATGGTGATTATTTGCAATTGCCACCAGAGGAGGAAAGAGAATTTGGACATGAGTTTGATGTGTACTTAATTGAAAATAAGTAAAAAATTTAATTAAAAGCGAGAGCTCGAATCTACATTTCTTGTATAGAGCTAGTAGCTCATATCGAAAATAAAATCACTAGAAAGAAAGTGTGATCCGCAGATGAATTTGAAACAAAAAAAATTAATCCTATTAATCTTTGTACTTTTCGCTATTGCAGTAAGTCAATTACAAATTGTACAAGCAAATATAATCTCAACTGCTTCTGGAAACCGTATACATTTCATTAATACAAAAGGGGCAACAGGGAGTGACGCCATTATTTTAGAAAGTAACGGACATTACGCTCTAATTGATATGGGAGAGGATTATGATTTTCCAGATGGTAGTAATCCACGATATCCAGCTCGTTTTGGTATTAGTACAAACAATGGATATGTCTTAGAAGATAGACTTTTCCGACATATGAAATACTTAGGTGTAAAAAAACTTGATTTTATCTTAGGAACTCATGTTCATAGTGATCATATTGGTGCTGCTGATGAAGTTCTTAAACGTTATCCAGTAGGGAAACTTTATCTAAAAAAATATACTGATGAAAGGATAACCAGTAAATGGCGCTTGTGGGATAATCTTTTCAATTATGATAATGCACTTAAGACAGCTCGTGAAAAAGGAGTGACTGTTGTTCAAGATATTAAGGCTGAAGATAGTCGTTTCAAATTGGGTGATATGGATATTCAGCTCTACAACTATAAAAATGAGTATGGTCCAGATGGTAAATTGAAAAAAGTCTATGATGATAATTCTAATTCATTGGTTGCAGTAGTAACTGTAGCAGGAAAAAGAATTTATCTTGGTGGTGACTTAGATAATGCTGAAGGGGCAGAGGATAAGCTAGGTCCTGTGATTGGCAAGGTAGATATGATGAAATGGAATCATCACTATGATGCTAAAATTTCAAATACTCTTCCATTTCTAGATTCACTAGCACCAAGTACGGTAGTACATACATCATCATCTGATGCAAACCTGGCTTCAACAAGAGACTATCTGAAAAATAAGAATATTCAAGTAGTTCATGCATCTAGTCAAACTAAGGATGCGACAGTATTTAATATCAGTAATACTGGCTTTACTAATGTTTCTGATTCCTTCCCAAATATTCCGACAGTTACTGAAAAGTGGTATAAGGAAGATGGCTACTGGAAATATCGTCTATCTGATAATCAAATGGCTATCGGATGGAAAAAAATTAATGGGGTCTACTATTTCTTTAATGGACAAGGTCAAATGCAGGCTGATAGATGGCTTCATCTGAAAGATTCTAAAGAAAAAATAGATGGAAACTGGTACTACCTCAAGAAAGATGGAAGCATGCAGGAATCAGGTTGGTTTAAACATGATGGGGCTTGGTACTATATCACATGGTCTGGTGCTAGAACATACAATGAACTAGCTGAAATTGGTGGTCAAAAATATCTCTTTGATAAAGATGGTAAAATGCTGACTGGCTTACAAGTCTTTAATGGCAAGAAGATGTTCTTTGCAAGTAATGGTAGCTTACAGGCTCAAGGAAGGGCTTCTAGTTGGCAAAAGATTGGGGTAAGCTGGTATTATTATGATGGAGAAGGTGTTCCTTCAGTTGGTCTGAAAAAAATTAATGGAAAGACCTACTACTTTGACAACTATGGAATCATGAAAACTGGCTGGGTCTTCCTTGATGGTCATTGGAACTATTTTACTAGCGATGGGGATATGAAAACTGGCTGGGTCAAAGACAAAGATATCTGGTATTATCTAGATAAAGACGGTGTCATGCTAACAGGCCTTCAAGAGATTAATGGTTCTCGCTATTATCTCAATGCAAGTGGCGCTATGCAGACAGGTTGGAAATGGCTCGATAACCATTATTACTACTTCGTAAGCAGTGGAGCCATGAAGACAGGTTGGCTCAAAGATAAGGACGTCTGGTATTATCTAGATAAAGACGGTGTCATGTTAACAGGCTTCCAAGAAATCGATGGTTCTCGCTATTATCTCAATGCAAGCGGCGCTATGCAGACAGGTTGGAAATGGCTCGATAACCATTATTACTACTTCACAAGCAGTGGAGCGATGAAGACTGGCTGGTTAAAAGATAAGGACACGTGGTACTATCTAGATAAAGAAGGTATCATGCTAACAGGCCTTCAAGAGATAAATGGGGCACGCTATTACCTCAATGCAAGTGGTGCCATGGAAACTGGTTGGAAACAACTGAATGGTAACTGGTACTATTTCCAAACAAATGGTTCTCTCCTAAGAAATGGAACAAGTCCTGACGGGTACAAGCTCAATGCAGATGGAATTTGGACGACTGTTACAACCGAGGAAACAACTCAGGAACAAACTGTGGCAAATAGTCAGGGGCACAATTTCGAAACAACAGAAGTTGAGAGAACACAACAAACAGAAAGCTCATCTGTTACGTCTGAGGAAAAAAATCAATCTACTGAACCTAAGACACAAACGAGCCAAGAAAATAATTAAGTTTCTAACTGATTTTTAATTAAATTTTTCTACAATAAAAACACCTATAAAGCTCAAGTTTTATAGGTGTTTTGTTAACTTCGTTTGATTTTTGCACGAACTCGATCAAGTGCATAGTGAAGTGTTTATCTTTGATAATAAAGAATTCTAAATCATAATTTAGTGTTCTATACTAGATATCAATGAACATTCCAACGCCATTCTTTTGATAAAATCATTTAAATCTTGTATAATAGATAGAACTGAAAGTATGAGGTTACGAACTATGAAAATGAAACAAATCAGTGATACCACACTAAAAATCACTATGTCTTTAGAAGATTTGATGGATCGTGGAATGGAAATCGCAGACTTTCTCGTTCCACAAGAAAAAACAGAAGAGTTTTTCTATGCTATTCTGGATGAGTTAGAGATGCCAGACAGTTTCTTGGATACAGGTATGCTTAGCTTCCGAGTGACACCGAAGCCTGATAAGGTCGACGTCTTTGTAACCAAGTCTAAGATTGACCAAAATTTGGATTTTGAGGATTTGGCAGACCTTCCTGACATGGATGAACTAGCAAAAATGTCTCCAGATGAGTTTTTGAAAACATTAGAAAAAACCATGGCAGAGAAAACTAAAGAAGACATTGAAGCTATCCAATCTCTAGAGCAGGTTGAAAAAGAGGAAGAAGCGGCGATTGATGAAATTGCTGAGGTGGATGAAGGGAAAAGAGAACCTTATATCTACTACATCCTACGCTTTGACGACTTAACTAGTTTGGTTTCTTTTGCGAAAACAGTTGATTACCAAATGGAGACTTCAGAACTTTACAAAATGAACGACCAATACTATCTAACAGTCTTGGTTGATGTAGAAGATCATCCAAGTCTTTATCCAGCTTGGTTATTGGCTCGCATGCGTGAATTTGCTGATGATAGTGATATTAGCCGATCAGTTCTCCAAGAATACGGTCAAGTCATCATCAATCACGATGCCGTCCAAGGACTCCAAAAAGTATAAATAGATATATAAATGAGACAGAGATGGACATTCTCTGTCTTTTTTAATTTTAAAAGAAATAGAGAACAGTTGATAAGAAGTGAAACCATGTCCCTAGCTTGCTAAAATGATGAAAAAACGATATCATAGAAGGAAGTAAGCGAGGTAGAGCATGGACCAAGAACATTTACAAAAAGAGGTAGAGGAAATCCTAGAAGATGTATTAGCAAAAGCTTCTCTCCAAGAGGGAGCTCTCTTTGTTTTGGGCTTATCTTCCAGTGAGGTGATAGGAGGACACATCGGGAAAGCCTCTAGTCAAGAAATTGGGGAATTAATTGTTAAAAGAATCTTAGAAATCTTATCAGCTAGAGGAATCCACCTAGCAGTTCAAGGGTGCGAACATGTTAATCGGGCCTTGGTAGTAGAACGAGAGGTTGCAATCAAATACAATCTTGAGATTGTTAGTGTTCTTCCGACACTGAACGCTGGAGGATCAGGGCAATTGGCAGCCTTTCGCTATATGAAAGATCCAGTTGAGGTCGAATTTATTAAAGCTGATGCAGGACTCGATATTGGAGATACAGCTATAGGGATGCATATCAAGCATGTTCAAGTACCGATACGTCCAGTTTTGAGATCAATCGGCCAAGCCCACGTAACTGCCCTCGCTAGTCGTCCAAAACTGATTGGAGGGGCGCGTGCCCAATACCCACAAGATTATATTAGGAAATTGTAAAATGGAAAAGAAACAAATTGAAAAGGTTATAAAATATTCTATTAGAAAGTTCTCTATTGGAGTCGGTTCTGCTGTCATCGGAGCCGTACTTTTTGGTGCTAACAACCTCTTGCTTGATCCAGTAGTGGCTAATGAAGTTTGTGAGCCAAATCAGGTACACTATCGTTATTTAGCAGAGCAAGAGCTAACAGAAGCTGAAAAGGCCCTTATTCATAAGGAACTTCCTTCTGATTTAAAACAAGATGATGTTGTTTATCTTGTTTACCGAAGGAAAGCCACTATTTCTCAGGAATTACCAAAAACTGGAAGTAAAGAATTAGCACTTGCTGGCCTTGGCCTTACGACGGCATCGCTAGCTGTTTTGGTAATTTCAAAGAAAAATCGTAATAAGGTTGCGGGTCTTCTCGTGATTGGTGCTTTAGGTGGAAGCTACTTTATTCCTCAAACGGCCTCAGCCTTTGAGAATCAAATCTTGAAGTCCTATAATCAGACAATCGCTGTATGTAGCCAGGAAGAATTAGCTAAAGGTGTCATTCAAATTGAGGGATATGAATATGTTGGCTACTTCAAGGAAGCTGATTTTAACCCATCACTACGTGAAAAAACACAAACTGAGAATCCTTCAAATCCAGTGACTGAGAAGCTGGAGACAGCCAAGGGTACTCAAGAAGAAGGTCATGTAGGCGAATCTCCAATCCAACCTGAACTCCCAGCCTATACAGGAGAAGTAACAGCCAAGGGTACTCAAGAAGAAGGTCATGTAGGCGAATCTCCAATCCAACCTGAACTCCCAGCCTATACAGGAGAAGTAACAGCCAAGGGTACTCAAGAAGAAGGCCATGTAGGGGAATCTCCAATCCAACCGGAATTCCCAGCCTATACAGGAGAAGTAACAGCCAAGGGTACTCAAGAAGAAGGTCATGTAGGCGAATCTCCAATCCAACCTGAACTCCCAGCCTATACAGATGAAGTAACAGCTAAAGGTACTCAGGAAGAGGGACACGAAGGTGAGCCTCTCATTCAACCGAGCTTGCCAGAATACACTGTGACAGAGTCAACTGTGACAGAAACAGAAACTGTTACAATTCCATATTCTACAGAATACCTATCGGATTCTAATCACTATACAGACGAAGAAAGTGTTGTTCAAAAGGGTGAAGCTGGTAGTCAACTCATACATCGTGTCTATAAAACTGTAGATGGGGAGAAAGTTGGTGAAGCTATCACCACTAGTACGGAAGTTGTTAAGGCTCCTGTAGCTGAAAAAATCAGTCGTGGAACCAAACCAATTGAAGGCCAAACCGAAGAAGTTTCTGTTGAAGAAGTTCCTTATAAAACGATAATGGAACAAGATTCTAGTCTACTCAAGGGAACTGAAACAGTTGCTCAGGTAGGTAAGAATGGTAAGAAGAAAATTACCAAAGTCTACAAAACTATCAAGGGTGTGAAAACTGCAGATGCACCTACTGTTTCAGAAGAAGTTCTTGAACAGGCACAAGACCACATTATCAAAAATGGTACTAAGGAATTAGAAAAACCTACTCTAACATTAACTAAAGTTGATACAGAAGAATTGAATCGAAGTGCAAAAGCAACTTATAGCCTTAAAAAACCAGATGGAGTGACTATCAAGTCTATTCAAGCAGTGTTGAAAAAAGGCGATCAAGTTATTAAGACATTTGCTATTTCAGAGTCTAATCTTGCAACAGCTTTAGCTGATCTAGATTATTACAAGGATTATACACTTGCGACGACTATGGTGTATGATCGTGGTAATGGTGACGAGGAAGAGGTTCTTAAGGAAGAACCATTGAGAATCGACCTTAAAAAAGTTGAAGTCAAAAATATTAAGGAAACAAGCTTAATCAGTGTGGATGATCAAGGTAATGAGACCGATAGTAGTCTCTTGTCCGAGAAACCATCGAATGTTAAGCCTTACTACTTAAAAGTTACGACTTACGATAACAAGGTTACGAAACTAGCTGTTGATAAAATCGAAGAAGTTACTGTAGATGGAAATAAACTTTACAAGGTAACTGCAAAAGCACCAGATTTGATTCAACGTACTGCAGAAAATCGTTTCACTGAAGAGTATGTACACTATTTGCCTAAACCAAAAGCTCATGAAGGTGATGTGTACTACGACTTTAATGAACTTGTAAAAGCTATGCAAGCAAATCCTACTGGTACCTTTAAGCTTGGTAGCAATATGAATGCTAATAATGTACAACCGGCTGGCAAATCTTATGTAACCAATGCCTTTAAAGGTTCATTAGGAAGTACTGATGGTAATAAATTTGCTATTCATAATATCACTAGACCATTATTTGGAAACATTGAAGGTGGTTCTGTTAAGGATCTCTTACTGGAAAATGTCAATATTGATATGCCTGGAGTTGATCGAGTAGCTCCAATCGCTAATGTTATCAAAAACAATGCAACTATCGAAAATGTCAAAGTAACCGGAAGTGTTGTTGGTAACAATGATGTAGCTGGTATTATCAATAAAATTGATGGTAGTGGAAAAGTAAGTAATGTTGCCTTTATCGGTAAACTTCACGCTGCTGGCAATAGAGGAGGCTATTTAGCTGGTATTCTTGGTGAAAACTGGAAGGGTGTTGTTGAGAAAGCATACGTTGATGCTGAAATTACTGGTAATAAAGCAAAAGCTGCAGGACTAGTCTATTCATCTCAAAATGGTGCTAATAACAACACGGTCGGTAAAGAAGGAGTCCTAAGAAATTCAGTTGCTAAAGGTTCTATCGAACTGAAAGAAGCTGTTCAGTCTGGTGGATTGCTAGGAACCAACTGGGCTTTAGGTGCTATTGAAGACAACATCACCATGATGAAAGTCAAAACAGGTGAGATGGTGTTTGGTCACTCAGATATTGATGCTGACGACTACTTCACCTATTCAAGAACCAAACGTAATTATAGTGTTGATGATGTGAGTGAAGGTAAAAAATCCTTTAACAATTCACGTAAAATTCCAAGTATCTCACTGGCTGAAGCCGAGAAGAAAATTGAAGCAATGGGAATCACTGCTGATAAATTTACCAGCAGCAAACCTATTGAAGACAAGCTTAATAACAGTCTAAACAAAGACGATCAGTACAAAGCAATTGATAGTTATGATGCGACTCGTGAGCTAGCTTACCGTAATATTGCAAAACTTCAACCTTTCTATAACAAAGAGTGGATTGTAGACCAAGGTAATAAATTAGCTGCAGGAAGTCCTCTCTTGACTAAAGAAGTATTGTCTGTAACTGCCATGAAAGGCAATACCTTTGTGACGGAATTAGCTGATGCTGATCAAATTATGATCCACTATGCAGATAAGACAAAAGACATCTTTACCATTTCACCTAAAGATTCAAAAGTGAAACAAGTGAAAGAGTACGGTATTGCAGAACTTGGTGAAGTTGTTTACACTCCGAACATGGTTGACAAGGACCGTAGTGATCTCATCAATGCTATTGTTGAAAAATTAAGTCCTGTGGAATTACAATCTGACCCAATCTACACGCACCTTGGTAGAACTGGTCCAAACAAAGTTAATGCTATTAAGAACCTTTATCTTGAAGAAACCTTCAAAGAAGTTAAGGATAATCTTACTAAATTTGTGAAACAGTTAGTTGAAAATGAGGATCATCAATTAAACACAGATGAGGCTGCTAAACGTGCTTTGATCAAGAAAATTGATGATAACAAGGCAGCGGTTCTTCTTGGTCTATCTTACCTGAACCGTTATTACGGAGTGAAGTTTGATGATTTCAACATCAAGCAACTCATGTTGTTCAAGCCAGACTTCTATGGTAAGAACGTCAATGTATTAGACCGTTTGATTGAAATTGGTTCAAAAGAAGACTATGTCAAAGGTACTCGTACACATGATGCCTTCCGTGAAGTAGTTGCTAAACATACTCTTTCTGGCAACCTAAATGACTTCCTCAAATATAATATGGAACTCTTCACAAAAGATACAGACTTGAATGATTGGTTCATAAAAGCAACTAAAGATAATGTCTATATCGTGGAGCCAAAAACAACAAATCCTGATTTTGCAGATAAGAAACATAGAGCTTACGAAGGCTTAAATAATGATATGCATGGCAAGATGATTTTACCACTTTTGAACTTAAAAGATGCCCATATGTTCTTAATTTCAACCTATAACACCATGGCCTATAGTTCATTTGAAAAATATGGTAAGAACACTGAAGCAGAGCGTAATGCCTTCAAAGCTGAAATTGATAAGGTTGCGAAAGGGCAACAGAATTACCTAGATTTCTGGTCACGTCTATCTCTGGATAAAGTCCGTAATCAACTCTTGAAGAGCAACAACATGGTTCCAACACCAGTTTTGGATAACCAAAACTATAAAGGTATCAGTACCGACCGTTATGGTCATACAAATGGTGGTAAAGATGTGGCACCTATCCGTGAATTGTATGGACCTACAGACCGTTACCATGCGACTGATTGGCGTATGGGAGCTGTTGCTCGCGTTTATGCGAATCCATATAAGGATGATTCTGTCTTCTTTATGGTGACGGACATGATTAGTGATTTTGGGGTATCTGCCTTTACTCACGAAACGACTCACGTAAATGACCGAATGGTTTACCTAGGTGGCTCAAGACACCGTGAAGGAACAGATCTTGAAGCATTTGCTCAGGGAATGTTACAAACCCCATCAGTATCAAATCCAAATGGTGAATACAAAGCCCTAGGTCTCAACATGGCTTATGAACGTCCAAATGATGGAAATCAATGGTATAACACCAATCCAAATGACCTTAAATCACGTGACGAAATTGATCGTTACATGAAGGGCTATAATGACACTCTCATGCTTCTAGATTATCTTGAAGGAGAAGCTGTCCTCAATAAAGCAAATCAAGATTTAAACAATGCTTGGTTCAAGAAAGTAGACAAACAGTACAGAGGAAACAATACAAAGAATCAATTCGATAAGGTTCGACCTTTAAGTGATGACGAAAAGACTATTCCTTTGCATACAGTAAATGACCTCATTACCAACAACTTTATGACCAATCGTGGACCTGGAAATGGAGTCTATAATCCATCCGACTTTGGTTCAGCCTATGTTACTGTACCGATGATGACGGGTATCTATGGTGGAAATACCAGTCAAGGTGCTCCTGGAGCTATGTCATTCAAACATAATACTTTTAGAATTTGGGGTTACTATGGCTACGAAAAAGGCTTCCTAAACTATGCTTCTAACATGCTAAAAGCTGAATCTAAAAAAGCTGGTAAAGATACTCTAGGTGATGACTTCATCATTAACAAGATTTCTGAAGGAAAATTCAACAATCTTGAAGATTGGAAAAAAGCTTACTTCAATGAAGTTGTAACAAGTGCCAAAAATGGAATTCAATCTATTGAAATCGATGGTAAAACATACAATAGCTATGAAGACTTGAAACGAGCATTTGCTGAAGCAGTTGATAAAGATAAGGCTACTCTAAGTAAGGGCTCTGTTAAATTTGACAACACCGTATCACTTAAAGAAAAACTCTTTAAGAAACTTCTTCAACAAACAGATAGCTTTAAAACTTCTATCTTTAAATAATCAATTGACTCTCACCTGCTAAGCAGGTGGGAGTTTTTTGTGTCCCAAAAGATGCCTTATTTTCCAAACAGATTTCAAGTATTTTTAGGGTGATAGGTATATAATAGAGCTATAATACAATATCTATATTCATATGGTGAGTGAGAAAGGTGATGAAAATGAAAAAATGGCAAGCAACTGTATTGGTCTGCGCTAGTCTGGTCTGTCTATCGGCTTGTAACAACCAGTCAGCAAACCAGGCTGATAAGCAAAATGAAGACAAACAAGCGCAAGTTAGCTCTCAAACTGCAAAAAAAGGAGAAGAAGTTCCAGACTTTGAACTCACGGGAGTTGATGGTAAAATGTATCGCCTATCAGATTACAAAGGCAAAAAAGTCTATCTCAAATTTTGGGCTTCATGGTGTTCTATTTGTCTAGCCAGCCTCCCTGATACCGATGAACTGGCAAAAGAAGCTGGCGATGACTTTGTCGTTTTGACAGTCGTTTCTCCGGGTCAAAAAGGGGAACAAGCAGAAGAAGCCTTCAAAAAATGGTATCAAGGATTGGACTATAAAAATCTCCCTGTCCTTATAGATCCTTCGGGAAAACTCTTAGCAAGTTACGGAGTCCGTTCTTATCCAACTCAGGTCTTTATTGATAAAGAAGGCAAACTAGTTAAGACCCAGCCAGGTTTTATGGACAAAGAAACTATTTTACAGACGCTAAAAAGCATAGATTAGAGGCTCATCATGAATGATAAATTAAAAACAATACTCTTAATTGGAGTGATCATTTGCATCATCATCGGACTTTTATTTCTTTTGGAAAAAAGAAGCGCAAGCTACACAGATACCTCTCAAATTGAGAAGGCAGCAGTTAGTCAAGGGCAAAAAGTCACGAAAAAAACTCAACCAAGAAAAGATGCTGACCTACATGATATTTATCTAGCGGGAGGTTGTTTCTGGGGTGTCGAAGAGTATTTTTCACGAGTAGCTGGTGTGACAGATGCTGTTTCGGGCTATGCTAATGGTAGAGGAGAAACAACCCAATATGAATTGATCGGCCAGACTGGACATGCTGAGACTGTTCATGTGACCTATGACGCCAATAAGATCTCTTTAAAAGAAATCCTGCTCCATTATTTCCGCATTATCAATCCAACTAGTAAAAATAAGCAGGGAAATGATGTGGGGACTCAGTACAGAACGGGAGTCTACTATAAGGACGATCAGGACCTAGAAGTCATCAATCAAGTCTTTGAGCAAGTTGCTCAAAAGTATGACCAGCCTCTAGCGGTTGAAAAGGAAGCCTTAAGAAATTTTATCGTGGCTGAGGACTATCACCAAGACTATCTCCAGAAAAATCCAAATGGATACTGCCATATCAATGTCAATCAAGCATCCTATCCTGTTATTGATGCGAGTAAATATCCAAAACCGAGTGACGATGAATTGAAAAAACTCCTCTCTCCTGAAGAGTATGCAGTGACTCAAAACAGTCAAACAGAACGAGCCTTTTCAAATCGTTACTGGGATAAGTTTGAAGCAGGAATTTATGTGGATGTGGCAACTGGAGAACCTCTCTTTTCTTCGAAAGATAAATTTGAATCGGGCTGTGGTTGGCCAAGTTTTACCCAGCCTATCAGTCCAGATGTTGCGATCTACAAGGAAGACAAGTCATACAATATGGTCAGAACAGAAGTCAGAAGTAGAATTGGTGATTCCCATCTAGGACATGTCTTTACAGACGGGCCTCAGGACAAGGGAGGACTTCGCTATTGTATTAACAGCCTGTCTATCCGTTTTATTCCAAAGGATCAAATGGAAGAAAAAGGGTACGGTTATTTGTTAGATTATGTTGAGTAAGTTTTCTCAACCATATTAGTTAAAAAGCCAGATCTCCTGTTTGGGGTCTGGCTTTTATGGTATACTTAGGATATGCATAGAAAAACAGTGATTGATTTTAGGACTTTGGGCGAGAGATACACCTTTACCCAGCCTATTAAAGAGTTAAAAACCAGAGATTTAGCAGAAGTAGCAGACTTGCTGGCACAAGTGGAAAGCTACCAAGAACAGGGCTATTATGTAGTTGGTTATGTTAGTTATGAAGCAGCACCTGCTTTTGAGGAAAAATTAGCGGTTCACGAGGGTCCCTTGTTAGGAGAGTATCTCCTCTATTTCACTATTCATGACAGCGTTGAAACATCCAGCATTCCTCTGACTTATGAGGAGGTGGATTTGCCATCAAACTGGCAGGAAGTAACATCTGCTGAGGACTATGAAAAGGTGATTGCCCAAATTCACCATCATTTAAGACAAGGAGATACCTATCAGGTCAATTATACTGTCCAACTCAAGCAGAATTTAAGTGCTAATCCTTTTGCTATCTACAATCGTATGGTGGTGGAGCAGGAAGCGGGATATAATGCTTACGTAGAGCATGATGATATGGCAGTGATTTCCATGAGTCCAGAACTCTTTTTTGAGCAAAATGGTCGTGAATTGACGACTCGTCCTATGAAGGGCACAACTAAACGTGGTTTGAATAACGATGACGACTTGAAAGAGGCGGCTTGGTTGGAACAGGATCCCAAAAATCGCTCAGAAAACATGATGATAGTGGACCTCTTGCGCAATGACATGAACCGTATTTCTGAGGTTGGTAGTGAACATGTGGAGCGTTTATGCCAAGTGGAGCAGTATTCTACAGTGTGGCAGATGACTTCAACTATCAAGAGTCAGTTACGACCGGATGTTGATCTAGTAGAAATCTTCCGTTCGCTCTTTCCATGTGGCTCCATCACAGGAGCTCCCAAGATAGCGACCATGGAAATTATCAAGAACTTGGAACCACAAGCTAGAGGAGTTTACTGTGGGACTGTTGGTCTCTTACTGCCCAATGGACGACGGATTTTCAATGTGGCTATTCGAACTATTCAACTGCATGGAGGGCAAGCCATCTATGGTGTCGGAGGTGGCATCACTTGGGATAGTACTTGGGAGTCAGAATACCGTGAAGTCCATCAAAAGGCAGCTGTTCTTTACCGAAAACAACCTCGTTTTCAGCTGATTACTACAGGGAAAATTAGCCAGAAGAAATTACTTTTTGAAAATCAACATCTAGAAAGACTGCGAAAGGCTAGTCGTTATTTTGCCTTTCCATTTGACCAAGAAGTTTTGAGACAAAAAATAGAGAAGGAGTACCAGTCTTGTGACATCCGTCAAGATTATCGGATACGAATCAGTCTCAGCAAGTCTGGAGAAATAGAAATTGATCGACAAGTATTGACACCACTTAGTTCTAGTTTCTGTCAGGCTAAACTTTATCTACAAGAAGCTGATTTGGAGCAGGCCTTTACTTACTTTAAGACGACACACCGACCACATTTGACAGTGGGAGAGCAGGAAATCATCTATCACACTGCTGATGGAAAATTGCTCGAAACCTCTATTGGGAATCTGGTTATAAAAATGAATAGCAAGCTCTATACCCCACCTAGTAGTCTTGGCATTTTACCAGGGATTTATCGCCAGCATTTACTTGAAAGCGGGCAGGTAGAAGAGAAGGTCTTAACTTTATCAGATTTGAAACAAGCAGAAGTTATTTATGGCTGTAATGCAGTAAGGGGCTTGTATGAGTTGTCAGTAAAGGAGAACTAAATGAAACTAATATTTTTGCATGGCTTAGGTCAGTCAGCTGATAGCTGGAAAGAAGTTCAGGATTTTCTTGCAGATTATCCCTCTGAAGCCCTAGAGTTATTCCCTTCCGGAGTTGCTACCTACCAAGAAGCTAAGGAGCGCATTTATCAGCACTTGTCAGAGGAGACAGAACCTTTTGTTTTAATCGGTTTGTCCTTAGGGGCTGCACTTGCATTGGAGCTTTCAAGTTCTGATATATCAAATCTTCAGGCCTTGGTTTTGTCAGGCTGTCCACTGAAACTAGCGGGTAACATTCCTTTTTATATTCAGTTGCTGATATTTAAATTGCTTCCCAAAAGGATATTTGAGAAACAGGGAGCAGATAAGCCTCTTATGGTTGGAGTTTCTGAGGAATTAAAGACACTTGATTTAAGAGAGATTGCACAGAATTGTCCCTATCCAAGCTTGTTAATTTGTGGTAGTCAGGATAAACCAAATCTTAGTTCAATGAAAGCTATCCAAGAACTGATGCCAGATTCTCAGTTTGAGATTATCCCCGATGGCCCTCATATCTTGAATAGGGCCAAACCAGAAGAATTTGCAGAAATAACTAGAAGTTTTCTTGAATTGCTGAAATAAGTTTGATAAAATAATATGGAAGTTGATATTATCATAAAGGAGAAGACAATGAGTCAAAAGATTATTGGGATTGACCTTGGTGGAACTTCTGTCAAGTTTGCAATTTTAACTCAAGAAGGAGAAATCCAAGAAAAATGGTCTATTAAGACTAACATTTTGGATGAAGGAAGCCATATCGTAGACGATATGATTGAATCTATTCAACATCGTTTTGAATTGCTTGGATTGGCTGCGACGGATTTCCAAGGGATTGGTATGGGTTCACCTGGTGTAGTTGACCGTGAAAATGGAACTGTTATCGGAGCTTATAACCTCAACTGGAAAACTCTTCAACTGATCAAAGAGAAAATGGAAAAAGCCTTGGGTATTCCATTCTTTATCGACAATGACGCTAACGTAGCTGCTCTTGGTGAACGTTGGATGGGTGCTGGTGAAAACCAACCAGACGTTGTCTTTATGACTCTTGGTACAGGTGTTGGTGGCGGTATCGTGGCAGAAGGTAAATTGCTTCACGGTGTTGCAGGTGCTGCAGGTGAACTTGGACATATTACAGTTGACTTTGACCAACCAATCCCATGTACTTGTGGTAAAAAAGGCTGTCTTGAGACAGTGGCTTCAGCAACAGGTATTGTCAACTTGACTCGCCGTTACGCGGATGAATATGAAGGCGATGCAGAGTTGAAACGCTTGATTGACGACGGTGAAGAAGTAACTGCTAAAACTGTCTTTGACTTGGCAAAAGAAGGGGACGACCTCGCTTTGATCGTTTACCGTAACTTCTCACGTTACTTGGGTATTGCATGTGCCAACATCGGTTCTATCCTAAATCCATCAACAATTGTTATCGGTGGTGGTGTATCGGCTGCTGGGGAATTCCTTCTCCAAGGTGTGCAAAAGGTTTACGACGAAAATACCTTCCCACAAGTTCGTACAACAACTAAGCTAGCTCTTGCAACTCTAGGAAATGACGCTGGAGTTATTGGGGCAGCATCTCTTGTCTTGCAATAAAGCATATGAATCAAGAGCTTGGTTATTGATCAAGCTCTTTTTAAGTTGAAGTTGTTAGAATAAAGTAATAACTCAATAATGATAGGAGGAGTTTTGGATGAATACTACAGAACAATCCATAGTTGATTTAGCCTTGTCTATTGCTAGGAAAGCTCATGAAGGGCAACTGGATAAGGCAGGAGTAGATTATATAGAACATCCAATCTATGTAGCAAGCCAAGTTGATACTGAAGAAGAAAAAGCAGTGGCTCTGCTACATGATGTTATAGAGGATAGTCCTGTTTCAGCTGAAGGACTATTACAAGCTGGTTTACCAGAAACAGTAGTTACTGCTGTTCAGGTTTTGACAAAGAAAAAGGAGCAAGATTATCAAACATATCTGGAAACTGTGAAGAAAAACCCTCTTGCAAGACTAGTAAAATTATCTGATCTAAAACATAATTCAGATTTATCGAGATTGTCTTCTATTACTGAAAAGGATAGGGAAAGATTGAAGAAATATAAAAAGGCTATTGATTTTCTGAGTAGGTAGAAAAAACCTTTTTATGCTATACTAGTTAAGAATAAACGTTGAGGAGAGAGTAAATGACAAAAGCAGATAAGATTTTTAAAGAAAATATTGAGCGAATTCTCAATGAAGGAGTCTTTTCAGAACAGGCTCGTCCCAAGTATAAGGATGGAACAGTGGCTAACTCCAAGTACATTACAGGTGCTTTTGCGGAATATGATTTGTCTAAGGGTGAATTTCCTATCACAACCCTACGTCCAATTGCTATCAAATCAGCTATCAAGGAAGTTCTTTGGATTTACCAAGACCAGACAAATAGCCTAGAAGTTCTAAATGATAAGTACAATGTTCACTACTGGAATGACTGGGAAGTAGGAGATACAGGGACAATCGGTGAGCGTTACGGGGCTGTTGTTAAAAAGCACGATATCATCAATAAAATCCTCAAACAGTTGGAAGCTAATCCTTGGAACCGTCGCAATATCATCTCTCTCTGGGATTACCAAG
Organism: Streptococcus infantis ATCC 700779; assembly: GCF_000187465.1. GTDB lineage: Bacteria > Bacillota > Bacilli > Lactobacillales > Streptococcaceae > Streptococcus > Streptococcus infantis. The sequence goes on from NZ_GL732439.1 coordinate 398,812, forward strand.
CTTTTGAGGAAACAGACGGCCTTCTTCCATGTGCCTTCCAGACCATGTTTGATGTCCGTCGTGTAGATGGAGACATCTATCTGGATGCAACCTTGACCCAGCGTTCTAACGATATGCTTGTAGCTCATCACATCAATGCCATGCAGTATGTGGCTCTTCAAATGATGATTGCTAAACATTTTGGCTGGAAGGTTGGGAAATTCTTCTACTTTATCAATAACCTTCACATCTATGATAATCAATTTGAACAAGCTCAAGAATTGCTCCGTCGTGAACCTTCAAATTGCCAACCACGTTTGGTCTTGAATGTACCAGACAAGACCAACTTCTTTGATATTAAAGCAGAAGATTTTGAGTTGGTTGACTATGATCCTGTGAAACCGCAATTGAAGTTTGATTTGGCTATTTAAGAACATAAAAAGAAGTTGGAAATTCCAACTTCTTTTTTTATTAATTAGCGTGATACGCGACGGCGAGCTGCTTTTTTACGATTTTCTTCGATGAAAGCTGCTTTTTGTTCTTCTGGTTCAATCACTTTCTTTTTGAATGCGTATACTGCACCTGCAACAGCAGCAACAGTTCCTGCAACACCTGTTACGAGACCTTTAGCAAATCCTTTAGCCATGAGTCTTCCTCCTTTTATTTATAAATCAGACGGAAATAGCTTAAGATATAGCATTTTTCTGCCTGTCTATTTTGTGATATAATAATAGTAACGAAAAAATGGGAATTTTTCAAGGAAAAACGATGAAAAGCAAAATAATTGTGATTGTTGGTCCAACTGCGGTTGGAAAGACTGCCCTAGCCATTGAAGTTGCTCAGCGATTCAATGGTGAAGTAGTCAGTGGGGATAGCCAACAAGTATACCGAGGACTGGATATTGGAACAGCCAAGGCAAGTCCGGAGGAGCAGGCAACTGTCCCTCATCATTTGATTGATGTGAGAGATGTAACCGAGTCTTACTCGGCTTTTGATTTTGTTTCAGAAGCAAAGGCAGCCATCGAGGATATTCAGAATTGCGGGAAACTTGCTATAATAGCTGGTGGGACAGGACTTTATATTCAGAGTCTACTAGAGGGATATCATCTCGGTGGAGAGACACCACACGAGGATATTTTAGCCTATCGAGCTAGTTTAGAACCTTTTTCTGATGAGGAGTTAGCCCAACTCCTAGAGCAAGCAGGTCTTGAAATTCCCCAATTTAATCGTCGTCGTGCTATGCGTGCCTTGGAAATTGCCCATTTTGGTCAAGACTTGGAAAATCAAGAAAGTTTATATGATCCGCTGATTATTTGCTTGGATGATGAGCGTAGTCAACTTTATGAGCGTATCAATCACAGAGTGGACCAGATGTTTGAAGCTGGACTATTGGATGAAGCCAAGTGGTTGTTTGACCATTATCCAGATGTGCAGGCTGCTAAAGGGATTGGTTACAAGGAACTCTTTCCTTATTTTCGTGGAGAGCAGAGTTTGGAGGAGGCTAGCGATAGTCTCAAGCAAGCGACTCGTCGATTTGCCAAGCGCCAGCTAACATGGTTCCGCAATCGCATGCAGGTGACCTTTTATCAGATAGGAGAATCTGGTGTGAAAGACCGTATTTTAAGCCAGATTGAGGAGTTTTTAAATGATTGAAACGGAGAAAAAAGAGGAGCGAGTCCTGCTCATTGGTGTTGAACTCCAGGGTATGGATAATTTTGACCTCTCCATGGAAGAGCTGGCTAGTCTGGCTAAGACGGCTGGTGCAGTTGTAGTCGATAGCTACAGACAAAAACGAGAAAAATACGACTCTAAGACCTTTGTCGGTTCTGGTAAGTTGGAAGAAATTGCTCAAATGGTTGATGCAGAAGAAATCACGACAGTCATTGTCAATAACCGTCTGACACCTCGACAAAATGTCAATTTAGAGGAAGTCTTAGGTGTCAAGGTAATTGACCGTATGCAGTTGATTTTAGATATCTTTGCTATGAGAGCTCGAAGCCATGAAGGTAAGCTACAAGTTCACCTCGCCCAGCTCAAGTATCTCTTGCCTCGTTTGGTTGGCCAGGGGATTATGCTCAGCCGTCAGGCAGGGGGAATTGGTTCCCGTGGTCCAGGTGAAAGTCAGCTGGAGCTTAACCGTCGTAGTGTTCGCAACCAGATTACAGATATCGAACGTCAACTCAAGGTGGTTGAGAAAAACCGAGCGACAGTTCGAGAAAAACGTTTGGAGTCAAGTACCTTTAAGATTGGTTTGATCGGTTACACGAATGCTGGTAAGTCAACTATTATGAATACTTTGACCAGCAAGACCCAGTATGAGGCAGATGAGCTTTTTGCAACTCTAGATGCGACAACTAAGAGCATCCATCTTGGTGGCAATCTACAGGTAACCTTGACAGATACCGTTGGATTTATCCAAGACCTACCGACAGAGTTGGTGTCGAGTTTTAAATCAACCTTGGAAGAAAGCAAGCATGTAGATCTCCTGGTCCATGTCATCGATGCCAGCAATCCCTACCATGAGGAACATGAAAAAACAGTTCTTTCTATCATGAAAGACTTGGACATGGAGGATATTCCTCGCTTAACCCTTTATAATAAAGCAGATTTAGTTGAGAACTTTACGCCTACTCAAACGCCTTATGCATTGATTTCTGCTAAATCTAAGGATAGTCGCGAACAGCTGCATGCTTTATTGCTGGATAAGATTAAGGTAATTTTTGAAACATTTACCCTGCGCGTGCCTTTTTCTAAGTCATACAAGATTCACGACTTAGAAAGTGTCGCGATTCTTGAAGAACGAGACTATCAAGATGACGGCGAAGTCATTAGAGGATACATTTCTGAGAAAAATAAATGGAGATTAGAGGAATTTTATGACTGATATCAAAACGTTAGCTCTCAAATATGGTGGCTATACAAGTCTAGACAAGGTCTATCTGGATCAACTTTTAGCTGGTAGGTCTGAAGAGGAGCAACTAGCTCTCATTACACCTCCACCCAGCGTAGTGAATGCCTACTTTGCAGAGCTTTACCAGAAAAAGAGTCCTCAAGCTGCGACCGATTATTTTGCAGAAGTCAGCCAAGAACTGAACCTCTATAATGCTGAGCCAAGTTTCGCTTTGGAAAGCAAGCCCTTTATTCGCCTCAATCTATCTGGTAAATCCTTTGGATTTTGCTACGAGAAAGAAGGACTAGGTCGCATTTTCTCAGAGAACGAGGAAGCAATTACGGATGAATTACTCTTTGAGATAGCGCAAATTTTTCCCCATCAGCTAATTTTTGTGGAGTCTGGTAAGATTTACATGAAGGCGATTGGTGAAGAGGAAGTAGTCAGCCTGGAAAATCTCACAGCCTTGACAGATCTGGAAAATTTAGCAGATGGAAGAAAGCGACTTAAGGGATATAGCCAAGAGGATTTACTACTAGAAGCTAGAGCCTTTTCTGGCAAATTTTATTATCGCTCAGAAAACCGCACAGCTATGTTATATATTGATTAATTAGAAAGAAGCAAATGGATATTCAATTTTTAGGAACGGGGGCTGGTCAGCCTTCTAAAGCCCGCAACGTTTCAAGTCTCGCACTGAAACTCTTGGACGAGATTAACGAAGTCTGGCTCTTTGACTGTGGAGAAGGAACGCAAAATCGCATTCTGGAAACTACGATTCGACCACGCAAGGTCAGCAAAATCTTTATCACTCACTTGCATGGAGACCATATCTTTGGCTTGCCTGGTTTTCTCTCTAGTCGTGCCTTTCAAGCCAATGAAGAGCAGACAGATTTGGAAATCTATGGTCCCCAAGGCATCAAATCTTTTGTATTGACCAGTCTACGAGTGTCAGGTTCACGCCTGCCCTATAAGATTCATTTCCATGAGTTCAACCAAGATTCTCTAGGGAAAATTCTTGAAACAGATAAATTTACAGTATATGCGGAAGAGTTGGATCACACTATTTTCTGTGTAGGCTACCGTGTCATGCAAAAGGATCTAGAAGGCACTCTGGATGCTGAAAAACTCAAGGCTGCCGGCGTACCATTTGGACCGCTTTTTGGAAAAATTAAAAACGGGCAGGATGTCATCCTAGAAGACGGCACCGAGATTAAGGCAGCAGACTATATCTCAGCCCCACGCCCTGGTAAGATTATCACTATCTTAGGTGACACTCGAAAAACTAATGCCAGCGTGCGTCTGGCTGTCAATGCAGATGTCCTTGTCCATGAATCCACTTATGGTAAAGGTGATGAGAAAATTGCCCGCAATCATGGCCACTCAACCAATATGCAGGCTGCGCAGGTGGCAACAGAAGCGGGAGCCAAACGACTCTTGCTCAACCATATCAGCGCCCGTTTTCTTTCAAAAGATATCAGCCAGCTTAAGAAAGATGCTGCAACGGTTTTTGAAAACGTCCATGTGGTCAAAGACTTGGAAGAAGTGGAAATCTAGAAGATTGAGAAAGGAAAAGTATGTCTACTATTCTCATTACAGGTGCTAGCGGGGGTCTAGCCCAAGAAATGGTCAAACTCTTGCCTCAAGACCAACTCATTTTGCTAGGTAGAAATAAGGAAAAACTAGTTCAACTCTACGGAAACCATACCCATGTGGAATGGATTGAAATCGACATTACCGATGACTCGGCCCTAGAAACTCTGGTAGCTGACCTCTATCTCCGTTATGGTAAGATTGATGTCTTGATTAATAATGCTGGCTATGGAATTTTTGAAGAATTTGACCAGATTTCTGATCAAGACATTCACCAGATGTTCGAGGTCAATACCTTTGCTCTGATGAATCTGTCTCGTCGCATTGGGTGTCGAATGAAGGAAAGTCGAAAAGGCCATATCATCAATATCGTCAGCATGGCTGGCTTGATTGCAACAGCTAAGTCTAGCCTCTATTCAGCGACCAAGTTTGCGGCTATTGGTTTTTCCAACGCTCTTCGCCTTGAGCTCATGCCCTATGGTGTCTATGTGACAACTGTTAATCCAGGACCTATCCGTACAGGATTTTTTGACCAGGCAGACCCAGATGGGACCTACCTCAAATCGGTCGACCGCTTCCTACTCGAGCCAGATGCAGTAGCTAAAAAAATTGTTAAGACCATAGGAAAAAACAAACGCGAGCTCAATCTCCCAGCCTTGCTAAATTTAGCTCATAAATTTTATACCCTCTTTCCTAAGTTAGCAGATAAGTTGGCAGGAGAAACTTTTAATTATAAGTAAAAAAGCTATTCCTTTAAGGAATAGCTTTTTGATTTAATTTCATGAAAGAAGAGTGTTTTAAAATTAAAAATCAAGCTTATTAGTGCCTATTCATAGCTTTTAGGGTATAATACAAATAAAAGAAATCAAGAAGATACTTAGAGTACAATCTAGGTACAAAAAGATAGAATGATGGATACAGGAGAAAAAATGGCAAAAAAGAAAAGAGTTACCTTACCCAAGGACTTTAATGAACTACTAACTGATGGCAATATTGACCAATTAAAGGCCGTATATGATAAGTGTGAGTTAACTGCCCATGATGGTAGATATAGCTTAAGTACGGCTCTCCATTTCGGTGGTGTACCTGATGAACTGGTTATTTGGCTTGTAGAAGAGGGCTTGGATATCAATATCCCTGATTATTATGGAGCAACTCCTTTGTATCGTCAGGCAACCGTGGGAAGAGATACTGTAAAACTCTTGCTCGAATTGGGTGCAGACATTGAAAAAACCAATACTTATGGCAATACACCCTTGCATGTGGCAGCTCAGTTTTTTCATCCTAAGACCGTTGCACTTCTCATAGAAAAGGGAGCAAATGTCAACCCTAAAAATGATAGGGGACAGACCCCACTAGACTCCGTACTCACTGTCTGTCGAGGAATCTATATTGCCCAAACAGCTGAAATTGCCTCTATGCTTCTGGATGCAGGTGCTAAGAAAACATCTGCTATGAAAGAAAAGGTTGAAAATATTGGTAAGGATTTTGAATTTCATAGAGAAGGGATCAATCCCGACTATCTAGAAGCAGCAGATCAGGGTCTAGAAAAACTTTATGCTTTGTTTGATGTCAAGCCGGTAGCAAAACGAATAACCCACGATGGAGTTTCTCCGATTCTCGTAAAAGAAGGTAGTTGGGAGGAGCAATATGAGGAACTGTGGTCTTTCTTGATTCCTTCAAGTGGAGCAGCCAAAACTGTTCAGGGAGAAGTTATCCGTATACCAGGTCGAGTTCGAGATGAACTGGATCGCAATGGTGGGGTCAACTGGGATAGGGACTATAGAAAAATGCTTCAGGCTCTCCCTCAATACTTGTCTCTAGGAAGCTCTCTTTCAGAACAAGAATTAGCAGAGACTAAAGAGCTTATTGGTCAGGTTCATGGGAAAGATTTTGATGACGAGCCTCGCCTAGACCGCTTGTGTCAGCTAGCTATTGCTTGGATTAAGCAAAATCCTGAACCCCTTCTCCTAGAAAAAACAAGTTATAAGCGGTAAAAAGCATTGGAAGACAGATAAAATAAAGAACTCATGGTGAAATGATGCAACTAATTGATAAAGTTAAAAAAATAGAAACTTATATTTGTGAGTGTTTTGAAGAGTGGGATTTGGATGATCCTGTAGAGGAAGGATATCTGGAAGATTATCAGGATATTTCTGGTGCTTCCGAGGAAGAGTTTCAAGCCTTTGAGGAAATATTTGGCATTCGTCTATCTAGTGACTTCAAAGAGCTTTATAGCTATAAGAATGGGAGTAAATTCTTCTCTATTTTACCTTGTGTAATTGACCAGAGAGATTTGACTTTTTCTCTCATGAATCTACAGGAAATTGAGACTTGTAAAAAGTACTTTCAAAATAGAGATGCTCTGTTAACCGAATTTCCCGACTATTTTTCTAGTCAAGACCTGGAAAATATGCATGATAGTAGAATTAAGCCCTATCTTTTTAATAAAAAATGGCTTCCTTTTGCTCAGTATTGTGACTCTTGTTATCTTATGCTGGATTTTGATCCAGACCAGGAGGGGCAGAAAGGGCAGATTATTTGCTACATCCATGATCCTGACCAGGTGATCTATGCAGCAGAGAGCCTTACAAATTTGATTGAAGGGATAATGGATGAGATCGTATGAACGGACAAATGTACCAAGTTCAAAATATAACAGATAACATTTGTTTAACCTTCCTGTACGACAGAGGATTAAAAGAACTTGCCCTTTGTCAGATTGATTAGACTGTAAATTGGAGTTAGGAATATTCTTAGAATAGATGAAGAAAATAAAAAAAGTAAAAATGTTAAAACATCTTGACATTTTATCTATTTAGAGTATAATAAGAAATGTAAAGAGCTCTTGACATTATTACAAAAATTTGGAGGAACAAAGCCATGAAAAAGATGGATGAAATGGACAGAGATATTCAGTTGCGTTCTGAGGAGTGGGGCTACAAAACAGCGCTTTTGGGTTTATGTGCATGGACAGGATTTAATATCTATCAAGCACTTGTTGGTGGTGGCAAACTTGAAATGCTTCCTTGCTTAATTTTGATCTTATCTGTAAGTGTGCAAGGATTTGCTCAAACCGCAATGAAACGTAATATGATTGCTGGTGATGAAGAGTATAAAGAACCAAATAAACTTGTTCAAGGAGTAATTTTGATGGTTGTTATCCTTATCGTAGTATTGGCTCTTGGCGTTTATTTTTTTCAGAAAGACTAATGCTGTATGAAAAATAATATCAAACAGTTAAGAAAATCTGAGGGACTACGTCAGGAAGATATGGCAAAAATATTAGGCGTTAGTCGACAAACCATTATTGCTATCGAGAATGACAAGTACAATCCTACACTTGAACTAGCAATGAAAATTGCAAGGCTGCTACGACTACATGTTGAAGAAATTTTCATTTTAGAAGATTAAAGATATCAGATAGCATTTATTCTAATCATCTGATTCGTAATGATGGAGAGTTTTCCGGTTCATGGAAACTCTCTTTTTAAAGCTCTTAAAGAGTCTACTCAATTTTACCCTTGTCCATCTATATATCTATCTATCGTAAAACTGGTATAAAAATTGCAAATCGAATCTTAAAATAGTATACTAGTTCTGTTAATTATGAAAACGTTTGCGTTTTTGTTGATGATAGATTATTTAGGAGACAAATGATGGAATTAACAGCTATTTATCATAGACCAGAATCAGAGTATGCATATCTTTACAAGGAAGATCAGCTACATATCCGAATTAGAACCAAGATAAATGATGTCCAGAAGGTTATCTTACACTATGGAGATCCCTTTATTTTCATTGAGGATAAGTATGAAGCTAAGAAAGAAATGACCAAAGTAACCTCAGATGCTTTATTTGATTATTGGCAGGTTACAGTCTCGGTTGATTTTGCACGGATTCAGTATCTCTTTGAGCTCCTTGATGAGGAAGGTCAGGGTGTTTTTTACGGTGATAAGGGTTGCGTAGAACATACTCAAGAAAACTTGGATGCTGATGGAAACGGCTTTAAGCTTCCTTATATTCACGAAATCGACGGATGTCAGGTTCCTAGCTGGGTTTCAAATACCGTTTGGTATCAGATTTTCCCAGAACGCTTTTCCAATGGAAACCCTAATTTGACTCCAGATGGAGCTCGAGAGTGGGATGCTGCCATTGCACCTAATATTGATGATTTTTTTGGTGGAGATTTACAAGGGATTATTGACCACTTAGACTATCTTAAAGATTTGGGAATCACAGGACTTTACCTATGCCCGATTTTTGAAGCAACGACCAATCACAAGTACGATACGACGGATTATTTTGAAATTGACCATCACTTTGGGGATAAGGAAGTTTTTGCTAATCTAGTCGAGGAAGCTCACAAACGTGGCATCAAGATTATGCTAGATGCTGTTTTCAATCATATCGGCTACCAGTCTGCCCAATGGCAGGATGTTCTAAAGAACGGAGAAAAGTCACCATATAAAGATTGGTTCCATATCCAAGAATTTCCAGTTACTGAGGATAAACTTCAGAATCCAAGACAACTCCCTTATCATACCTTTGCCTTTGCTAGCTATATGCCTAAGTTGAATACAGCTAATCCGGAGGTTAGGGACTATCTTTTAAGTGTTGCGACCTACTGGATTGAGAATTTTGATATCGATGCTTGGCGCTTGGACGTTGCCAATGAAATTGACCATCAGTTCTGGAAAGATTTTAGAAAGGCAGTTCTAGCTAAAAAGTCTGATTTGTATATTTTAGGTGAAATCTGGCATACGTCTCAGCCTTGGCTACAAGGGGATGAGTTCCATGCTGTCATGAACTATCCACTCTCTGAAAGTATCAAGGATTATTTCTTGCGTCAGCGTAAAAAGACGGAGCAATTTATTTCAGAAATCAATAGCCAGTCTATGTACTACAAGCAACAAATCTCAGAGGTGATGTTTAACCTTTTAGATTCTCATGATACAGAGCGTATCCTTGCAACTGCAAAAGGAAATATCCAGCATGTCAAGGCTGCCCTAACTTTCCTCTATCTTCAAAAAGGGACCCCTTGTATCTATTACGGAACAGAACTAGCACTAATTGGTGGACCAGACCCTGACTGCCGTCGTGTCATGCCTTGGGACCGTGTTTTTGAAGACAATGACATGCTGATTTTCATGAAGAAATTAATCAAGGTCCGTAAGGAAGTGGCAAGTATTATTCAGCATGGAAATTATCGCTTGGAAGAAGTGGAAGCAGATGTTCTTGCCTTGAAATGGAGCCATGAAGGGAAAACAGTTCAAGCCATCTTTAACCAGTCTTCTGAGAATTTTGTTTTAGAAAGAGACTCTGTTGATTTAGCTAGTCATTGCCAGTTTGAAGATGGGCAGCAACTCATCTTACCAGATGGATTTGTCATTACTGTTTCGAAATAAAGCAATCAACTGCAACAAGTATCTAGTTACAAAAAATGAAGGGATTATGTGACTTTAGATACATAAAAAAACAAGAAGCTGTCCTACTAGAGGACAGCTTTTTGGTAAATTTCACTAAATGTACATTCAGATTTTTATAGTTTTCTACAAAATATAGAAAAAACAATCAAAAGTATGATTTTTACAGTCATAGTATTGAAGTTTCCTATATTATTTTATAAAATAGAAGTAATAATTACAAAAAAAGTACAGCGCTTTCAATAAAAATGGAAGCGGTTACTTAACAAGGAGAACCCTATGGGAAAAGATTATTGGAATCGCAAAAGTATCTATAGCATCCGTAAATTTACGGTAGGAACGTGCTCGGTACTTATCGGGACTTGCTCTGTTTTATTTGGAGCAAATCTAGCTAGTGCAAGTACTGTATCTGCGGATGAAACTCCAGTCGCTGTTGCTACTGAAAAAGTGGAGAAAGAAACTCCTAAAGAGGAGGCTGTAGATTCAAAAGCTTCTGAACAACCTGTAACAAAAGAAACTGTTAACAGTGAAGCAGTAGAAACTAATCATGAAGTAGAGAAAAAAGTGGAAGCCCCAACTACTGAGACAACTCCTGAGAAAAAAGAAACCTCTGATGTAGAAAAGCAAGCTCCAGCTGTGACTCAGGATCAATCTGCTCAAACAGAAAAACCAGAGCTCAAACCTGCAACTAATGATGAGGTAAAACAGTTGATTGAGGATAGAAAAGTAGAATTCAACCAAAACTGGCATTTCAAGCTCAATGCCAATGCTAAAGATGCAGTCAAGCCAGATGCCGATGTTTCTAGTTGGAAGAAATTAGACCTTCCTCATGACTGGAGTATCTACAATGACTTTGACCATGACTCACCTGCCCAAAACGAAGGTGGGCAACTCAATGGTGGTGATGCTTGGTATCGTAAGACCTTTAAACTTGATGAAGAAGACCTCAATAAGAATGTACGCATCACGTTTGATGGTGTTTACATGGATTCTCAGGTTTATGTAAATGGTCAGCTAGTTGGTCACTATCCAAATGGTTACAACCAATTCTCATATGACATCACTGACTATCTCCATAAAGACGGTCGCGAAAATGTCGTAGCAGTGCATGCCATCAACAAACAACCAAGTAGCCGTTGGTACTCAGGAAGCGGGATTTACCGTGATGTTACCCTTCAAGTCACAGATAAGGTCCATACTGAGAAAAATGGAACAACTATCTTAACTCCAGACCTTGAAAAACAACAAAATGGTAAGGTAGATACTCATGTAACAAGTAAGATCGTCAATACTGATGATAAAGATCATGAAATTCTTGCTGAGTATCAAATCATTGAACGTAATGGTCAAGCTGTAACGGACCTAGTTCGTACAGCTAGTCAAGTCTTGAAAGCTCATCAATCAACAAGCTTGAATGCTATTTTACAAGTTGATAAACCAAAACTTTGGACAGTTAATAGCGACAAGCCTGCCCTTTACGAATTGGTTACACGTGTTTATCGTGACGGTCAATTGGTAGATGCTAAGAAAGACTTGTTTGGTTACCGTTATTACAACTGGACTCCAAACGAAGGTTTCTCTTTGAATGGTGAACGCATTAAATTCCATGGAGTTTCTCTTCACCATGACCATGGAGCTCTAGGAGCTGAAGAAAACTATAAAGCAGAATACCGCCGTCTTAAACAGATGAAGGATATGGGTGTGAACTCTATTCGTACAACCCACAACCCAGCTAGTGAGCAAACTTTGCAGATTGCTGCTGAGCTTGGTTTGTTGGTCCAAGAAGAAGCCTTCGATACTTGGTATGGTGGTAAGAAACAGTATGACTACGGACGCTTCTTTGATAAAGATGCCACTCACCCAGAAGCTAAAAAAGGAGAAAAATGGTCTGATTTTGACTTGCGTACCATGGTCGAAAGAGGCAAAAACAACCCTGCTATTGTCATGTGGTCTATCGGTAATGAAATTGGTGAAGCAGATGGGAAACCTCGTTCTCTAGCAACGGTTAAACGCTTGGTTCAAGTTATCAAGGCTGTTGATAAGACACGCTATGTCACTATGGGAGCAGATAAGTTCCGTTTTGGTGATGGTAGTGGTGATCATGAAAAGATTGCGAATGAACTTGATGCTGTTGGATTTAACTACTCAGAAGATAACTACAAGAAACTTCGTGCGAAACATCCAAATTGGTTGATTTACGGATCTGAAACTTCCTCAGCTACTCGTACACGTGGAAGTTATTTCCGTCCAGAACGTGAATTGGTCCACAGCAATCAGGCTTACCGTAATTACGAGCAATCAGACTACGGTAATGACCGTGTTGGTTGGGGTAAAACAGCAACAGCATCTTGGACTTTTGACCGTGATAATGCGGGTTATGCAGGTCAGTTCATCTGGACAGGTACGGACTATATCGGTGAACCGACTCCATGGCACAACCAAAACCAAACTCCAGTTAAGAGTTCTTACTTTGGTATCGTAGATACAGCTGGTATTCCAAAGAATGATTACTACTTGTACCAAAGCCAATGGGTTTCTGCTGAGAAGAAACCAATGGTTCACTTGCTTCCTCACTGGAACTGGGAAAATCCTACCCTAAAAGAGAATGTAGCGGATGCAGATGGTAATATTCCAGTCCGTGCCTATTCTAATGCGGCAAGTGTAGAACTATTCTTGAATGGTAATACTCTAGGCAAGAAGACATTTACTAAAAAACAAACAAGTGATGGACGTACTTACCAAGAAGGTGCTAAACCGAATGAACTTTACCTTGAATGGAAGGTTGCTTTTGAAGCTGGTACTTTAGAAGCAGTAGCTCGTGATGAAGCAGGTAATATCATTGCTCGTGATAAGATTGTGACTGCTGGAGAACCTGCAGGAGTTCGTTTGGTCAAAGAAGAACATGCTATCGCAGCTGATGGGAAAGACCTCACTTATATCTATTACGAAATTGTTGACAGTAAAGGTAACGTAGTTCCTACAGCCAATAATCTTGTTCGCTTCCAGTTGCATGGACAAGGTCAGATTGTCGGTGTGGATAACGGGGAACAAGCCAGCCGTGAACGTTACAAAGAACAAGCAGATGGTTCATGGATTCGCAAAGCCTTTAATGGTAAGGGTGTTGTGATTGTCAAATCAACTGAGCAAGCAGGGAAATTCACCTTGACTGCTCACTCTGATTTCTTGAAATCTGGTCAAACAACTATCTTCACAGGTAAGAAAGACCAAGAGGAAAAAACTGTTTTAGGTACAGAGGTTCCTAAAGTTCGTACAGTAATCGGTCAAGCAGCGAAAATGCCTTCAAAAGTAGGATTTATCTACAGTGATGGCAGTCGTGTAAAACTTCCAGTAGAATGGTCCGCAGTTGATGTCAACAAACCTGGTATTTTTACTGTTAAAGGTGTGGCTGACGGAAGAGATGTGGAAGCGCGTGTTGAAGTCTTGGCACTCGAAGCAGAATTACCTGTAGTTAAGAGAATTGCACCAACTACAGATCTGAGTACGGTTGATCCATCTGTTAGCTATGTATTGTCAGATGGTACTCTAGGAAGCTATGACGTTGATAGGTGGGAAGTTGCAGCTGAAGATCAAGCTAAATTAACTATCCCAGGCTCTCGTATCCAAGCTAAAGGAATTTCAGGTGATGATGAAATCGCTGCTACATTCGTAGTTGCCGAAGGTCAAGCGGCTTCACCAGTAGTACCGACTGTAACTGTTGCAGACCAGCCTGTAGAAGGGCTCTCAACTGATCAACCAGTTCTATATCATAAACTTGCTTATGGAGCTGCTTTACCTGAAGTTAAAGCTTTAGCTGAAAATGCGCAAGTTACTGTTATTCAAGCTAACGAAGCAAATGGTATGCGTGCTAGTATTTATGTTCAACCAAATGATGGTGGAGCACTTCAGACTTATGCTATCCAATTCTTACAAGAAGCTCCTCAGATTGAACGTTTAAGCCTAGAAGTTGAAAATGCAGACGCACTGAAAGAAGACCAAACAGTTGGTATCAAAGTCTTGGCTCATTATCAAGATGGAACTCAGGCCGTATTAAAAGCTGACAAGGTAACCTTCTCAACATCAGGTGAAGGAGACGTAGCTGTTCGTAAAGGTATGCTTGAATTGCATAAACCTGGTCAAGTAACTTTGAAAGCTCAATTTGAAGGAGCAGAAGGTCAGATTGACTTGAACATTCAGGCAAATACTGAAAATAAAGTTGTCCAGGCTATTCGTCCAGTAAGTGTCGTGACAGGTTTGAACCAAGAACCAAGTCTACCTGATACAGTAACGGTAGAGTACGATAAAGGATTTCCAAAAGTTCACAAGGTAACTTGGCAAGCAGTTGCTAAGAAAGACCTTGCTAAATACCATAGCTTTGATGTTCTAGGTAAAGTGGAAGGAATTGAAAACGAAGCTCATGCTAGAGTTTCTGTAGAAGGTATCATTGCAGTCGAAGAAGTGACTACAACAACTCCAGTTTCAGAAGCTCCTCAATTACCAGAAAGTGTTCGTACTTACCACTCAAACGGCCAAGTATCTTCAGCTAAAGTGACTTGGGATGCTATTGATCCAAGCCAATATGCAACTGAAGGTAGCTTTACAGTGACAGGGCATGTGGAAGGGACTCAGTTACCAACGAAACTACATGTGCGTGTTTCTGCTCAGACAGAAACTGGTGCAAACATTTCTGACCAGTGGACAGGTTCAGAGTTGCCACTTGCCTTTGCATCAGACTCAAATCCAAGTGACTCAGTAGCCAATGTCAATGACAAACTAATCTCATTTAATGATCAACCGGCAAACCGCTGGACAAACTGGAAACGTACAAGTGAAGCATCAGTAGGAATCCTCTTTGGTGATTCTGGTATCCTGTCTAAACGTTCGGTTGACAATCTCAATGTTGCCTTCCACGAAGACCACGGTGTTGGTGCACCTAAGTCTTATGTCATCGAATACTATGTAGGAAAAGATGTTCCAACAGTTCCTAAAAACCCAAGCTTTGTAGCTAGTGAAGACCACGTCTTTAACGATGACAATAACTGGAAACAAGTGACAAATCTTAAAGCTCCAGATCAAGTGAGAGCTGGAGAAATGACTCACTTTAGCTTTGATAAAGTCAATACCTATGCGGTTCGTATCCGTATGGTTAGACCAGATGGTAAATTGGGTACTTCCATTACAGAAATTCAAATCTTCTCTAAACAAGTAGCTCCAGCTAAGAAAGCTCAAGCTCAAATCCAAGTAGATGGAAAAGATTTGCCAAACTTTAACCCTGGCTTGACTGACTATTATCTAGAAGCTAAAGAAGACCAAGCACCAACTGTAACAGCAAGTGTATCAGATAATGGTATTGCTACAGTGATTCCAAGCGTTCGTGAAGGGGATCCAGTTCGTGTTGTCGTTAAGGCTGAAAACGGAGATATTCTAGGTGAATACCGTCTCCACTTTACAAATGATAAAGACTTGCTAGCAAGTAAACCTGTTGTTGCTGTGAAATCATCACGCTTGGTTGCTAAGGGGCATACTCTTGAGTTACCTGCGAAAGTCGCTGTTTACTTCACAGGTAAAGATGGCTATGAAGTCAAAGACTTGGCAGTTGAATGGGATGAAGTTCCAGCTGAAAATCTAGCGAATGCAGGTGAATTTACAGTTCGTGGTCGCGTTTTAGGTACTGATTTAACTGCTGAAGTAGCAGTACGTGTGACTGATAAACTCGGTGAAAACCTATCAGATAACCCTGATTTTGATGATGATAGCAACCGCTCATTTGCTTCTGCAACCAATGATATTGATCCAAATTCTCATGACCGTGTGGACTATGTTAACGATGGTTCTGATGATGAAACCCGTCGTTGGACCAACTGGTCTCCAACTCCATCTGATAATCCCGAAGTTTCAGTAGGAGTTATCTTTAGAGAAGCTGGCAAGATTGTTGAACGTACAGTCGCTGAAGGAAGCATTCGATTCTTCTCAGATGGTGGTACAGATGCACCTTCTAAACTAGTCTTAGAGCGCTATGTGGGACCAGAATTTGACTCACCAGAATACTACTCTAACTACCAACCATACGATCCAGAACATCCATTCAACACTCCTTCTAACTGGGAGAAAGTTGAATACCGTGCGGACCAAGAGATTCAAGCAGGTACTGATATCCATGTAACCTTTGCCCCAGTTAAAGCTAAGGCTATGAGATGGCGCATGGATAGAAAAGCAGATACTAAGGGTGTAGCTATTACAGAAATGGCCTTCATTGCTCCAAGTGAGGAACCTAAGGATAGTACAGCTGCAAAACTTCTTGTGGATGGTAAAGAGATTGCTGACTTCTCTGAAAATCGTGTGGATTACCAAGTAACCTACAGTGGAAATCGTCCTCAAGTAACAGTTGAAGCTGGCGAAAACGTAGCAGCAACTATTGTTGATAGTGGTGATGATAAACTTCCAGTCTTGATTCATCTTGTTTCAGAAAGTGGTAAACATATTAAGGAATACCGCATTCAATTGACTAAGGCAGATGCTGAAAGCGCTAAGACAGAACCAGCTGTACACGAAGTTCCAGAGTTCACAGGTGGTGTGAATGGAGAAGAACCAGCTATACATGAAGTTCCAGAGTTCACAGGCGGTGTGAATGGAGAAGAGGCAGCAGTTCACGAAATTCCAGAATACACAGGAGGCGTGAATGGAGTTGAAGCAGCAGTTCACGAAGTACCAGAACATACTTTAGGAGCGAATGTAGTCGAACCAGCAGTTCACGAAGTTCCAGAATACACTGGTGGTGTGAATGCAGTCGAGGCAGCGGTGAACGAAGTTCCAGAATACAAAGGTGGAGTCAATGCAGTCTTTGCAGCGGTGAACGAAGTTCCAGAATATACTGGTGGGGTGAACGCAGCCGAAGCAGCGGTTAATGATGTGCCAGAGTACAAAGGTGGTGCCAATGCAGTCTTTGCAGCGGTGAACGAAGTTCCAGAATATACTGGTGGGGTGAACGCAGCCGAAGCAGCGATTAATGAAGTACCGGAGTACAAAGATGAGCAGTCGATTGTAGCCCTTGCTATGTCACAAGATAAGACTTATCAGGCACCTGCAAGTCGTCAACACATTCTCCCTGAAACAGGTACTAAGGAAAATGCAACCCTTGCAACAGCAGGTGTTGTGGGAGCGCTTCTTGGACTCTTTGCAATGGGAAAGAAGAAAGACGAAGAATAAAATAATCTGACAGTATTTAGATTATAGAGATTGGACAAGAAAACAATCTCAACTATAAAAAGTGGACAAACTAGTTTCAAGAAACAGAACTAGATCTTGTCCGCTTTTTTATGTTTCTTGGTAACAAAAAATCCTTAACAAAGATGCTAAACTTGATAATTGAGTTTCCAAATAACAAAAAACAAATAAGAAAGCCCTTTGTGGCTTTTTTATTTTCATAAAAATGGTAAAATAGTAAGAGTAGAAATGGAGTTCTAGATATGAAACGAATTGATCAATTTGAGAATAAGAAAGTATTAGTCCTAGGTTTAGCCAAATCAGGTGAGTCTGCAGCTCGTCTCTTGGACAAGCTAGGTGCCATTGTAACGGTTAATGATGGCAAGCCTTTTGAGGAAAATCCAGCTGCTCAAAGCCTTTTGGAAGATGGTATCAAGGTTGTCACTGGTGGACATCCTTTGGAATTATTGGATGAAGATTTTGCCCTCATGGTAAAAAACCCTGGTATTCCTTATAGCAACCCTATGATTGAAAAAGCTTTGGCAAAAGGAATTCCAGTATTGACTGAGGTTGAGTTGGCCTACTTGATTTCAGAGGCACCAATTGTAGGGATTACGGGTTCAAATGGTAAGACAACGACCACAACCATGATTGGTGAAGTTCTGACTGCTGCAGGACAAAATGGACTCTTATCAGGTAACATCGGTTATCCTGCTAGTCAGGTTGCTCAAACTGCGACAGATAAGGACACCCTTGTCATGGAACTTTCTTCTTTCCAATTAATGGGAATCCAGGAATTCCATCCTGAAATTGCTGTTATCACCAACCTTATGCCAACACATATTGACTATCACGGTTCTTTTGAGGACTATGTGGCAGCCAAGTGGAATATCCAAAGCAATATGACAGCAGCTGATTACCTAGTATTGAACTTCAACCAGGAATTAGCTAAAGAACTTGCTACAAAGACAAACGCGGCTGTAGTACCATTCTCAACACTTGAAAAGGTTGACGGAGCTTATCTTGAAGATGGTCTTCTCTACTTCCGTGGTGAAAAAGTCATGGCAGCTGATGAAATCGGTGTTCCAGGTAGCCACAATGTGGAAAATGCTCTTGCAACCATTGCCGTTGCTAAACTGCGTGGCGTTGATAATGAAACCATCAAGGAAACCTTATCAGCCTTTGGTGGAGTTAAACACCGTCTCCAGTTTGTAGACCAAATCAATGGCGTTAAATTTTATAACGATAGTAAGTCAACCAATATCTTAGCAACTCAAAAAGCCTTGTCAGGATTTGATAATAGCAAGGTTATCTTGATTGCTGGTGGGTTGGACCGTGGCAATGAGTTTGACGAATTGGTTCCTGATATTACTGGACTTAAGAAAATGGTCATCCTCGGTCAATCTGCAGAACGTATCAAACGTGCAGCGGATAAAGCTGGTGTGGCTTATGTGGATGCAACAGATATTGCTGACGCAACTCGCAAGGCTTCTGAACTTGCGGAAGAGGGAGATGTTGTTCTCCTCAGTCCTGCCAATGCGAGCTGGGATATGTATGCTAACTTTGAAGTGCGTGGAGATCTTTTCATCGACACTGTAGCGGAGTTAAAGGGATAATATGAAAAAAATAGTATTTACTGGTGGGGGAACGGTTGGACACGTTACCCTCAACCTTTTGTTAATGCCTAAGTTCATCGAAGATGGCTGGGAAGTCCACTATATTGGTGATAAAAATGGGATTGAGCATCATGAAATTCTCAAGTCAGGTTTAGATGTTACCTTCCATTCGATTGCAACAGGGAAATTACGTCGATATTTCTCATGGCAAAATATGGTTGACGTCTTTAAGGTTGCTTTTGGAATTCTTCAATCGCTCTTTATCATGCTTCGAGTTCGTCCACAAGCCCTCTTTTCTAAGGGTGGATTTGTATCTGTTCCGCCTGTTATCGCAGCGCGAGTATGCAGAGTACCAGTCTTTATCCATGAATCTGACCTCTCTATGGGATTGGCCAATAAAATTGCCTATAAGTTTGCGACTAAGATGTACTCTACTTTCGAGCAAGCATCTAGTCTCACTAAGGTAGAACATGTAGGAGCTGTGACCAAGGTTTCTGGTCCAGTTATGGAAGAACCTGAAGAAATGGTGGATATCCGAACTTCTTTCAACGACAAGTTACCTACTCTTCTCTTTGTTGGAGGTTCTGCTGGGGCGCGTGTCTTTAATCAACTAGTAACAGACCACAAGGAAGAGCTGACTAGTCGCTATAATATCATCAACCTGACAGGTGATGCTAGTTTAAATGAACTAAGTTCAAACCTCTACCGTGTTGACTATGCGACGGAACTCTATCAACCACTCATGAATCTGGCTGATGTGGTCATCACTCGTGGTGGTGCCAATACGATTTTTGAACTCCTTGCTATGGCTAAATTGCACGTCATTGTGCCACTGGGTCGTGAAGCCAGCCGTGGAGACCAGATTGAAAATGCAGCCTATTTTGTGAAGAAAGGCTATGCTGAGGAGTTGCAAGAGAGCGATTTGACTTTGTCAACTTTAGAAGAAAAAGTAAATCAACTCTTGGCCAACAAAGAGATTTACCAAAACAAGATGAAGAATTCTCAGGAATTAAAATCTGTGGCAGATTTTTATGAGTTACTAAAAAAAGATTTATCATAAGGAAAATTGATGTCAAAGGATAAAAAGAATCAGGACACTCAAGGCAAGGAATTGTCAGAGTGGCAAAAACGAAATCAAGAATATCTTCAAAAAAAGGCTGAAGAAGAGGCGAAACGTGCCGAAGAAGAAGCTCGTGAAAAAGAAGAACAAGTATCAGAGTCTTCTGAAAGCATTCAAGAAGTGTCAGAATGGCAAAAACAACACCAGGAGTATTTGAGCAAAAGAACGGAAGAAAACTCTACGAGTTCTGAAGAAGTGGACCAAGAATCCGAAAAATCTGAAGAGAAGGATTCGGATACTAGCGATGAGACTTCAAATGAAGAGAAAGATTCGGAGGAAACTCCTCAAGAAGACTCTAAGAGTCAGGATCAAGTAGAGAAAGAAAAAACTGACGAAAAGGTTAAGAAACAGAAAAAAGTAAAAACCAAGAGTAAACTTCCAAAACCAGCCATTCCTTCTATACATATCTGGCGAGCAGTTACAATCCTCGTCCCAAGTTTTATAATCTTATTCTTGTCTATTTATCTACTAAGTCCTCTAGCTACAATGAAACATATTGACGTTACAGGTACTGTTCAGACAAGTGCAGACCAAGTTAGAGAAGCGTCTGGCATTCGTGACAGTGACTATACAATCAGCTTGCTCTTAAATAAAGATAAGCATGCGGAAATGGTCAAATCAAATCACTGGATTGAATCTGCTAAGATAACTTATCAATTTCCAGTTCACTTCACCATTGAAGTTAAAGAATTTGAGATTGTAGCCTACTCTGTTTCTGGAGATAGCCATTATCCAATCTTATCTAGTGGAAGTATTGAATCAACTGCCGTTAGTTCTGACAACTTACCTGAGAAATACATATCTGTTTTATTTAACGATGATGAACAGATTAAAACCCTAATTTCTCAGCTAAATGAAGTTAGTCCAGAAATTAAGCAAGAGATTGAGAAGATTGAACTTGCACCAAGTAAGGTAACAAGTGACCTTCTAAAGATTACCATGTATGATACAGACGAGATTTTGGTGCCATTATCAGAACTAGGGAAGAAGTTACCTTACTATAGTAAGATAAAATCACAGTTGACAGTTCCTAGTGGTATTGACATGGAGGTCGGTATCTATAGCTATAGTCTAGTGGATAAGGCTCTGGACGACGAAAGAGTCAAAGCCAAAGAAGAGGAAAAGAAGAAGCAGGAAGAAGAGAAGAAAAAACAAGCTGAGCAAGGAAATCAAGATCAAACAACACAGACGACTCAAACAACACAGAGTCGCTAAGTTTCAGGTGATTCGTTCAGTTACTTGTTTTTACTTGACAAGTACCGCTTTAAATAATAGAATAGTAAAAAACCTTTAAAGCAGTCCAGAGAGGCAGCTAAGGTTAGACGGTGAAAGGGTGGAGACTACCCATTTTTCGTGGAACCTTGCTGTAGGCAGGTTCCTTTTTTCATGCTCTCTAGCTAACAAAGGTAAAAGGAGAAAAGTATGTGTGAAGCTCGTCCAGTTATTGCTCTTGATTTTCCAAGTTTTGAGGCAGTCAAGCAATTTTTAGCTCTTTTTCCAGCAGGAGAGAGCCTCTATCTAAAGGTAGGTATGGAACTCTATTATGCTACAGGACCTGAGATTGTTTCTTATCTGAAAGGTTTGGGACATAGTGTCTTTCTAGATCTCAAACTCCATGATATTCCAAATACAGTCAAATCAGCCATGAAGGTTTTGTCTCATCTGGGTGTAGATATGACTAATGTTCATGCGGCAGGTGGTGTTGAGATGATGAGGGCTGCGCGTGAAGGACTTGGAAAAGAAGCCAAATTAATTGCTGTCACTCAGTTAACTTCAACCTCTGAGGAACAAATGAGAGACTTTCAAAATATTCAAACCAGTCTTCAAGAATCTGTTATTCACTATGCCAAAAAAACCGCTGAAGCGGGATTAGATGGTGTGGTTTGTTCAGCTCAAGAAGTAAAACTCATCAAGGAAGCTACCAGTCCAGACTTTATTTGCCTGACACCCGGCATTCGTCCATCAGGTGCTGCAGTAGGAGACCAAAAACGAGTCATGACACCAGCAGATGCTTATCATATTGGTAGTGACTATATCGTTGTTGGACGCCCAGTCACTCAAGCCCCTGATCCAGTAGTAGCTTATCATGCTATCAAGGATGAATGGACACAAGACTGGAAATAAGAATAAAGTAAAAATACAAAGGAGAATCCCATGACACTTGCTAAAGACATTGCTAGCCATCTATTGAAAATTCAAGCTGTTTACCTCAAACCAGAAGAGCCCTTCACTTGGGCATCAGGTATCAAGTCACCAATTTATACGGATAATCGTGTAACACTTGCCTACCCAGAGACACGTACCTTGATTGAGAATGGTTTTGTAGAAGCCATCAAGGCAGAATTCCCAGAAGTAGAAGTGATTGCAGGAACAGCGACTGCGGGTATCCCACACGGTGCTATCATCGCTGACAAGATGAACCTACCCTTTGCCTATATCCGCAGCAAACCAAAAGACCACGGAGCAGGAAACCAAATCGAAGGCCGTGTAGCTCAAGGACAAAAGATGGTTGTTGTTGAAGATTTGATTTCAACAGGGGGATCAGTTCTTGAAGCCGTAGCTGCTGCTAAACGTGAAGGAGCAGATGTGCTTGGTGTCGTGGCTATCTTCAGCTATCAATTACCAAAAGCAGATAAAAACTTTGCGGATGCTGGTGTCAAACTAGTGACTCTTTCAAACTACAGTGAGCTCATTCACCTAGCCCAAGAAGAAGGCTACATTACACCAGAAGGACTTGCTCTCCTTAAACGCTTTAAAGAAGACCAAGAAAATTGGCAAGAAGCCTAATAGATTGAAAATACAAAGGTTTAAACTCTAATTTGAACTGAAATATTATATCTAAAACAAAAAAACACATAAAATAAGATAATTCAAATCTATATTTTATGTGTTTTTTTTCTAGAATAATTTAACCAAGAGTTGATTACAATTATTGGTTAAATAACTCTATATAGTTATTTAATTACATTAAATATTTTAACTAACCAAGATGGTATTATTGATTTTGATTATAGTCAGGAGTTTCTTCGATAAATTCTACGATATCATTTGGAAGACAATCTAAAATACAACATAGCTTTTCTAATGTCAGTAAAGTTATGTTTTTATTTTTCTTCAAACTATCTAGGGTTTTGTTATCAATCCCTGATTTTAATAATCTATATTGAGAAATTTCTTTTTTCTTCATTGTAGCCCAAAGTGGGTTAAAACTTATAATCGTTATCAACTCCTTCAACTTAATTATAAGTAAAAATAACTCTTCTTCATATTGTGTATATAACCACAATATGTTAAAATATGTGTGGAAGGAGAATTTTATATGAAAAGTATTTTTTCTCAAGAGGAGAAGGAGTTAGATTATTTTTTAGGTCTTGTTCCTGAAGATTTTAAATCAGCTAGTTTTAATGATTGGACAATTTGGGATGCATATGCGAGGGGTAGGCTACCAAATAAACGTTGGTCAGAGGTATTTGATAATGGGGAATACCATTCAATGGAAATCATTACTAAAGACGATAAAACTTATAAATACTACCCAATTGCTAATCCACAACCATACCTGACGGTAATTCAAGAACATGTTTCAACTCTTGAAGAGCCTGAGCGAAGTAGAGAATTGCTCATCGATGCTGCAATTTGGTCAAAGCGTATTAAAGAAACGACAGATTATCTCTATAGTGTACATAGTAAATACGTTGATTTGATTCATCTAAAGCTAAGTGGATTTGGATGGGTTATTAGGCTATTAGGCTCTTTATTTTTGATATTATATATGCCTAGACTTGGTGAATTTAGCTCATCTGGCTTAGGTGTTTTTAGCAGACCTTTTGAATATTCTGTCTGGATAGGATTATGGCTGGCTCTTTGGTCCCCAATATATTTTGCTTTTCAACGAGTAAAGAAGGATAAGCCAAAAGCTGAACAGTTGATAAATCATAAGGATGAAATTATTGATGCTCGAAATTACTTTATAGAAAAATTTAATAGTCTTCCATTTGTTAATGCAAGACAACAAGCTGGCTTAGATGTTCATTTTAATGCTTTTATATACATGATTAATTTGATAGATCAAGGTAGAGCCCAAAATCTTGGTCAAGCTCAAAATTTATATGAAGAACTGAAAAGAAATGAGCAATTAAATCATCAGTTTCAAGAGTTACAAAGACAAGTTAGTTACAATAATAAATTGACAACGATCAATACATTTACAAACTTAATGAAATAATGGATGAAAAACTAAAGGAGAACTATTATGTCTAGAAAACCAAAATATCAACAAGATTACGAAGAAACAATGGAAGGAATGTGGTGGGGAGTTGCAGTATTTATTGGTGCAATGTACTTCTTGGTTAAAGTAACTTATTACATCGCATTACCATTTTATGCCCTATTTACTCATTTGTTTGAAGAAAAAATTCAACAAAAAGAATATCTAAATTGGATGAGATTTTTACCTTTTACTTGGTTTATTACAGGAGAGACAAAGGAGATGAGACGTGCAGCTGTAAGTAGTGTATTACTCCCTATCGTTCTACCTCTATTTTTACTATTTAATCATCTATTTAATAGTAAAGCAATCGGTGATGGGTTTGCACTGTTTATTTTTATTTTATTTGGTCTTAGCATAGGGAGTGTTATTGGTATGGTTCGAAATTACCAATTCTCGAAGAAATATATTGGATAAAATTGAAATATTACAAAACATACAACTAATAAGGCTATGCATATAATCTCTATGACTGGATTTACATATAACTGTAAAATTAAAACTCAGATAGGTATTGACTATCTGAGTTTATTTTATTTGTTCTAAAAAGAGTATTATTTTAATGATAATTGAATACAAATAATGATTATACTATCTTAGTAGTAGGAAGTTAAATAGTATCAAAAAATATTAAAATTTATTCATCTAGAAATGAAAAAAAATTGTAGCTTTAAAAATCTCCTTTGAATAATATGTATTTTTTATCACAATGATAGACAAAATCTATTGGAAAGAGAAATTTAAAAAATTTTTAGGAAATTCAGTTGACAAATGTAGATTTTGAGAGTATACTGATAATTGTAATTGACAAATGTAGATTTTGGAGGTGTGCTGATGCAGATTTCGGATGCAGAATGGCAGGTCATGAAGATTATCTGGATGCAGGGAGAGCAGACTAGTACTGATCTCATAAAAGTATTAGAGAAAAGGTTTAGCTGGTCCAAATCCACGATCCAGACACTCTTGGCACGTTTGGTGGAGAAAGAATGTTTGACTCGGGAAAAACAGGGCAAGTCCTTTGTCTATTCGTCCCTTTTAACTCCAGATGATAGTAGGGGCTTAATGGTTCAGGATATCAAAGACAAGCTTTGTTCTCGAAGAATAAAGCTCTTGCTAGCTGATTTGATAGAAGAATGTGACTTTACCCTAGCCGACTTGGAAGGTTTGGAAGAAGTCATTTCTAAGAAAAAAGCAAGTGCTGTAACAGAAGTAAGATGTAATTGTATGTAAAGGAGACGCTATGTTAAATCTATTTGTATCTATTGTTGTTTTAGGAATGATTGCTTTTATCCTCTTTTGGTTTTTCAAAAAACCGCAAGAAGATGCTAAGAGAGCCCAGCAAAAAAATGGCTATCAGGAGATTCGAGTGGAAGTCATGGGGGGATACACTCCAGGAACTATTATCCTCAAAAAATCGCAACCAGCTCGTATTATTTTTGATCGAAAAGATCCTTCACCTTGCTTGGATCAAATCGTTTTTCCAGACTTTGGAGTTCATGCAGATCTGCCTATGGGAGACCAATATGTGGTTGAAATCACACCTGAAGAAGCAGGTGAGTATGGTTTCTCTTGTGGCATGAATATGATGCACGGTAAGATGATTGTAGAATAGGAGAATGATATGACTGAAATTGTAAAAGCAAGTCTTGAAAATGGTGTTCAAAAAATTCGTATTACAGCAGACAAAGGCTACCATCCAGCCCACATTCAACTGCAAAAAGGGATTCCTGCTGAGATTACCTTTCATCGTGTGACACCTTCAAACTGTTATAAAGAGATTCTCTTCGAAGTAGAAGGGATCCTAGAACCAATCGCTCAAGACGAGGAAAAAGTCATTCGCTTTACTCCTCAAGAGTTAGGTGAACATGAATTTTCTTGTGGCATGAAGATGCAAAAGGGAACATATACTGTTGTTGAAAAAACTAAAAAATCTCTCAGTCTTTTACAGCGTTTTTGGATTACTAGTATCTTTACTGTGCCTCTTGTGATTCTCATGATTGGGATGTCTACAGGAGGAATTAGTCACCAAGTCATGCGTTGGGGCACCTTTTTAGCCACAACACCCATTATGCTGGTAGCTGGAGTTCCATATATCAGAAGCGCCTGGGCTAGTTTTAAAAAGCACAATTCCAACATGGATACCTTGGTTGCTCTGGGAACCCTAGTGGCCTATTTCTATAGCTTAGTTGCCCTCTTCACTGGTCTGCCCGTTTACTTTGAAAGTGCTGCATTTATCCTCTTCTTCATTCTTTTGGGAGCAGTTTTTGAGGAAAAAATGCGAAAAAATACTTCGCAGGCAGTCGAAAAATTATTAGACCTACAAGCAAAAACAGCAGAGGTTTTGCGTGATGATGTTTATGTTCAAATACCTCTAGAACAAGTCAAAGTTGGGGATCTCATTCGCGTTCGACCAGGTGAAAAAATTGCCGTTGATGGTATTGTCTTAGAAGGTGAAACGAGTATTGATGAATCAATGGTGACTGGGGAAAGTATTCCAGTCGATAAATCAGTTGGAGATGCTGTCATTGGTTCAACCATCAATAATAGTGGTACGATCATCTTTAGAGCTGAAAAAGTTGGTTCTGAGACTATGCTGGCTCAGATTGTGGACTTTGTGAAAAAAGCGCAAACGAGTCGTGCTCCTATTCAAGATTTGACAGACAAGATTTCTGGGATTTTTGTACCAGCAGTTGTCATTTTAGGACTTCTTACTTTTTGGGTCTGGTTTGTTTTACTTGGAGATAGCTTTGTGACGTCACTTCTCTACGGAGTTGCTGTTTTGATTATTGCCTGCCCTTGTGCACTAGGACTTGCGACACCGACAGCACTCATGGTTGGAACAGGACGAAGTGCCAAGATGGGGATTCTTCTCAAAAATGGTACAGTTTTACAGGAAATCCAAAAAGTCCAAACGGTTGTTTTTGATAAGACAGGAACCTTGACCGAAGGGAAGCCAGTAGTGACAGATGTTATTGGTGATGAAAGAGAAGTGCTAAGTTTGGCTGCTTCACTGGAAGATGTATCTCAACACCCGCTAGCTCAAGCTATTGTTAATCGTGCATCTGAACTAGGAATCAGTCTTTACCCAGTGGAAAACTTCCAAGCCTTGCATGGAAAAGGTGTGACTGGGATTATTAATGGTAAACAAGTCTTGCTGGGGAATGCTAAGCTCTTAGCTGACCTTGCTATTCCACATGATTATCAAGAACGATTTGATTTGCTTGAGAAAGAAGCAAAAACAGTTGTCTTCCTATCCGTGGATGGTCAGTTAAAAGGTTTAATTGCCTTGCAGGATGTCCCTAAGGAAAATGCTCGAGAAGCTATTGCTAAATTGAAAAAACGTGGTCTTAGAACGGTCATGCTTACCGGAGATAATGCTGGAGTAGCGCATGCGATTGCAGAGCAAATTGGAATCGAAGAAGTAATCGCAAATGTCTTGCCAGAGGAAAAGGCACATGAAATTCACAAGCTTCAAAAGAATGGCAAATTGGCCTTTGTTGGAGATGGTATCAATGATGCGCCGGCCCTCAGTGTAGCGGATGTCGGAATTGCCATGGGCTCTGGGACAGATATTGCCATTGAATCAGCAGATCTTGTCCTTACAACCAATAATTTACTAGGATTGGCACGTGCTTTTGATATGAGTAAGAAGACCTTTAATCGCATTCTACTCAATCTTTTCTGGGCTTCTATCTATAACCTCATTGGTATTCCGATTGCAGCAGGAGTCTTTTCTGGTCTTGGTTTGGTACTCAATCCAGAACTTGCAGGATTGGCCATGGCCTTTAGTTCAGTATCTGTTTTAATCAGCTCTCTTATGCTTAATTTTACTAAAGTCGATTAATACTCTTCGAAAATCTCTTCAAACCACGTCAGCTTTATCTGCAACCTCAAAGCTGTGCTTTGAGCAACCTGCGGCTAGCTTCCTAGTTTGCTCTTTGATTTTCATTGAGTATAAAAAGGCGGTCTTAACCACTTTTTTCTATTCTAAAACAGATTTTCAAACCGCTTCCAAACTGTACTGTAATAGAGAATGAAAGTTTCTGAGCACATTCTTATGAATCTGAAATCAAATGTGATAAATTAGGATTGTAAATTTACTGAATCGTTTTCAAATAACATATAAAAGCGTTTTTTGTAAATATATGAAATTATTTTGAAGGAGAGTTATCATTATGACTCAAGGGAAAATTACTGCATCTGCAGCAATGCTCAACGTATTGAAAACATGGGGCGTAGACACTATCTACGGTATCCCATCAGGAACACTCAGCTCATTGATGGACGCTTTGGCTGAAGACAAAGATATCCGTTTCTTGCAAGTTCGCCACGAAGAAACAGGTGCTCTTGCAGCGGTTATGCAAGCTAAATTTGGTGGATCTATCGGTGTTGCAGTTGGTTCAGGTGGACCTGGTGCAACTCACTTGATCAATGGTGTTTACGATGCAGCTATGGATAACACTCCATTCCTTGCTATCCTTGGATCACGTCCAGTTAACGAATTGAACATGGATGCCTTCCAAGAGCTTAACCAAAACCCAATGTACAACGGTATCGCTGTTTACAACAAACGTGTAGCTTACGCAGAGCAATTACCAAAAGTGATTGACGAAGCTTGCCGTGCTGCCGTTTCTAAAAAAGGTCCAGCTGTCGTTGAAATTCCAGTAAACTTCGGTTTCCAAGAAATCGACGAAAACTCGTACTACGGTTCAGGTTCTTACGAGCGTTCATTCATCGCTCCTGCTTTGAACGAAGTTGAAATCGACAAAGCTGTTGAAATTT
This sequence comes from Streptococcus infantis ATCC 700779, assembly GCF_000187465.1. GTDB lineage: Bacteria > Bacillota > Bacilli > Lactobacillales > Streptococcaceae > Streptococcus > Streptococcus infantis. The sequence continues at coordinate 427,682 of NZ_GL732439.1, forward strand.
TGAACAACGCTGAACGTCCAGTTATCTACGCTGGTTACGGTGGTGTGAAAGCTGGTGAAGTGATTACTGAATTGTCACGTAAAATCAAAGCACCAATCATCACAACTGGTAAAAACTTCGAAGCGTTCGAATGGAACTACGAAGGTTTGACAGGTTCTGCTTACCGTGTTGGTTGGAAACCAGCCAACGAAGTGGTCTTTGAAGCAGACACAGTTCTTTTCCTTGGTTCAAACTTCCCATTTGCTGAAGTTTACGAAGCATTCAAAAACACTGAAAAATTCATCCAAGTCGATATCGACCCTTACAAACTTGGTAAACGTCATGCCCTAGACGCTTCAATCCTTGGTGATGCAGGTCAAGCAGCTAAAGCTATCCTTGATAAAGTAAACCCAGTTGAATCTACTCCATGGTGGCGTGCAAACGTGAAGAACAACCAAAACTGGCGTGATTACATGAACAAACTCGAAGGTAAAACTGAGGGTGAATTGCAATTGTATCAAGTTTACAATGCAATCAACAAACATGCTGATCAAGACGCTATCTACTCAATCGACGTAGGTGACACTACTCAAACATCTACTCGTCACCTTCACATGACACCTAAGAACATGTGGCGTACATCTCCACTCTTTGCGACAATGGGTATTGCCCTTCCTGGTGGTATCGCTGCTAAGAAAGACAATCCAGATCGCCAAGTATGGAACATCATGGGTGACGGTGCATTCAACATGTGCTACCCAGACGTTATCACAAACGTTCAATACGACCTTCCAGTTATCAACGTTGTCTTCTCAAATGGTAAATATGCCTTCATCAAGGACAAATACGAAGACACAAACAAACACTTGTTTGGTTGTGACTTCCCTAATGCTGACTATGCGAAAATCGCTGAAGCGCAAGGTGCTGTAGGATTTACAGTTGACCGTATCGAAGACATCGATGCAGTTGTTGCAGAAGCTGTTAAATTGAACAAAGAAGGTAAAACTGTTGTTATCGATGCTCACATCACTCCACATCGTCCACTTCCAGTAGAAGTACTTGAGTTGGATCCAAAACAACACTCAGAAGAAGCTATCAAAGCCTTCAAGGAAAAATACGAAGCTGAAGAGCTTGTACCATTCCGCCTCTTCTTGGAAGAAGAAGGATTGCAGTCACGCGCAATCAAATAATTTCTTTCGTGGAACTTAAAAAGATCGGAGCAATCCGGTCTTTTTGTGGAGGACAGTAAATGAATTTAAATCAATTAGATATTATCGTGTCAGATGTTCCCCAAGTCTGTGCTGAATTAGAGAGTATCTTGGATAAAAAGGCGGACTATGTTGATAACAGTTTTGCTCAGTTCACGATTGGCAGTCACTGTCTCATGTTATCCCAAAATCATTTGATTCCTTTAGAAAATTTTCAGTCAGGAATCATTCTACACATTGAGGTTGAGGATGTCGACCAGAACCAAAAGCGGTTAAAAGAGATTGGTGTCGATATTTTACACGGTCCTTGTGAAACGGATTGGGGAACAGAGTCCTTATTAGTTAAAGGCCCTACTGGTCTAGTAATTGATTTTTATAGAATGAAATAAGGGCGCTTAGTCATTTGAAGTTAACATTAATGATTCTTAAAACATAATGTGAGAATATGAACTATTGAAAGATCGGAGCAATCCGGTCTTTTCTTTTATGTCTTTTCTGTTAAAATAGATGCATCATGATATTTTAAGGAGAAAAATATGCCAACAACTTTCTTTCTATTATTTGGCTTAATGTCGTTAGGCTTTGCTGCCTTCACCTATTTCATGTTCGACATTTTTATCTTTAGTAATTACAGAAATGCCAAGAGATGTACCGAAAGAACGGAAGGAGTTATTATCCGATATTCCTATGCTCTTTATAATGGAATTAGCCTGCCAGTTGTCGAGTACACTGTTGATGGGAACCAATACAAGGTTTTAGGACCGAAATTTCTATATGCGATTTCAAATACAATCAGTACTCCCTTAGATTCAATCGTATCTGATGTCAAAATGGATAATTTTGAAGATGGGGAAATTCCTCAGGTTTTAAGATACAAGATTTATAGGAACAGTTTCATCTCTTTAACAAAATCACCTTTAATGGAACGATTTCCAATTGGAGGAAAGGTAACTGTTTATTATGATCCTAAGAAACCAAAACATTCCTATGTAGAAAGACCTTTAAAACCAGGTCGTTATGCATGGCTGACTAAATGTTTAGTTTATTTCCTTGTTTTTCTGATGGTTGCTCTAGCTTTCTTTATAGTGTTCATTCTTCCAAATCTTGTGAACTAATAGTTTCTGGTAGATTTTTCGAAAGTATGAAATCCATATCGTTACTATTTTTATAAAATCTTCTCCCTACTTTATAAGATAAGAAAAAGAGTTCAATCAGAACTCTTTTTTTGCTATAATGAAGGGAGAAAAATCAGACAGGAGATCAAGATGTCAGAACCGTTATTTTTAAATTCTGTAATGCAAGAAAAAATCTGGGGTGGGACTAAACTACGTGATGAGTTTGGTTACGACATTCCTAGTGAAAAAATCGGAGAATATTGGGCAATCTCAGCTCATCCAAATGGAGTGTCTAAGGTAGCCAATGGGCGCTATGAAGGAACAGACCTCGCTACTTTGTATGCAGAACACCGTGAGTTGTTTGGCAACCGTCCTGAGCCTGTATTTCCACTCTTGACTAAAATCTTAGATGCCAATGATTGGCTCAGTGTCCAAGTTCACCCAGACGATGCTTACGGATTAGAGCATGAAGGCGAACTTGGAAAGACAGAGTGCTGGTACATCATCGCTGCAGATGAGGGTTCAGAGATTATCTATGGTCACAATGCCAAGTCAAAAGAAGAACTCCGCCAGCAAATCGAGGATAAGAACTGGGATGCCTTGCTTACAAAGGTTCCTGTTAAGGCTGGAGATTTCTTCTATGTACCAAGTGGAACTATGCATGCTATCGGTGCAGGTATCTTAATCCTTGAAACGCAACAGTCTAGTGATACTACCTACCGAGTTTATGACTTTGACCGTAAGGATGATAATGGCAACTTGCGTGAACTTCACCTCGAAAAATCAATCGATGTTTTGAATATTGGTGAGCCTGCAAACAGCCGTCCTGTGACTGTCAAAGCAGATGATTTGCGTTCAACCTTACTTGTCTCTAATGAATTCTTTGCTGTCTACAAGTGGGAAATCACAGGAAAAGTTGAATTTGAGAAGACGGCTGATTACAGCTTGTTGAGTGTCTTGGCCGGTCAAGGGAAACTGACTGTAGACGGAAAAGACTATCCAATTCAAAAAGGTAGTCACTTTATCTTACCAAGTGATGTTGAAGCTTGGACCTTGGAAGGGCAAGGTCTAGAATTGATTGTCAGCCATCCATAAAAAGAAAAGACTTGAGAGATATTCTCAAGTCCTTTTTTTGTATTTACATAAATTGGGCGATAAAGACCACGATGATGATAATCGGGATAATGTAACGAAGAAGGAAGAGCCAGACTTGGAAAAGTCCTTGTTTCCATGGTGTTTTATCAAGATGAAGTTCCTCCATTGCCAGTGTTTTCTTGAAAATATAGCCTGTAAACAGGGACAAGCAGAGAGCACCGAAAGGCATGAGGAGGTTGGAAACCAAGAAATCCATGGCGTCAAAGAAGGTCTTTCCAAAGATATGGACATCAGCCATAAGACCATAGGATAGGGCCGAAGGGATACCAAAGACAAAAGTCAAGATTCCTAAAATCATACTCCACTTGGCACGCTTACGATTGTCTTGGTTGGTGATGTTACCAACATTGATCTCAAGCATAACGACTGAGGAAGTTATCGTCGCAAAGAGGAAAAGCAAGAGAAAGAGAATATAGAAAATAGTACCAAAAGGCATATTGTCAAAGAGTTGCGGCAAAACAATAAAGAGGAGACTTGGTCCACCTTCAGATTGGATATTAAAGGCTGACATAGCAGGGAAAATCGCAAGTCCCGCCATGATAGAAACTGAGATGTTCAAGGCTACGATAGACATTCCTGATTGGACCAGATTGGTCTTCTTGTCTAGGTAGGAAGCGTAGGTCAGCATGGCTGTAACTCCAAGGGATAGGGCAAAGAAAGATTGACCCAGTGCATAGAGAAATCCAGCACTTGTTAGTTTTGAAAAGTCAGGTTTGAGGAAGTAAATGACGCCTTCCATAGCATTTGGCAAGCTAAGAGAACGCCCGATAATAACAATAAAGATGATAAAAAGTAGGGGCATCATAACCTTAGATGCTCTTTCAATACCTTTTTGAACGCCGTGTGATACGATGAAAATATTCAAGAAGATAAAGGCTGCTTGGGCTCCTAAAGCAATAACTGGATTAGAAATGATGGAAGAGAATTGCTGGGCATAATCTCCATTTCCGATTAGGTGGAATAATCTTCCAATCTCGATACCAAGGTATACCAGAATCCAACCCCCAATGACACTATAAAATGAGAGAAGGATGAAAAGAGCAAAGGCACCAATCCAACCAATAAAGTTGTACTTTTGATTGTTTCCAAGTTTGCCAAAGGTTTTGATTGCTGACACGCCAGCGCTTCGACCAAGGGCAAACTCAGCCAGTAGAAGAGGGAAACCAATTAAAATTGTCGAGATAAGAAAGACCAGTAAGAAACCTCCCCCACCATTGGCAGCGGTCATATAAGGGAACTTCCAAACAGCTCCAAGGCCAATAGCAGAACCAGCAGATGCAAGGATGAAGCCCAGTTTTGAGCCCCATTGCGATTTTTCAGACATCGTTAAACTCCAATCTATTTTTAAAATAAGAAAAGGCTACTTGAATTATCAAATAGCCTTCTCTCAATTGCTCTTTTGAGCTTTTTATTTGATTGATAGACTTGATTATCCTATCATGTTTTCTGAAGCCTGTCAAGAAAACCATTTTCGGTTTTTCATACCTTTTTCAAAAGTTAAAAAAATTTTCTAAATAAAGCTTGACTCTGACCTAAGGGAAGGGTGTATACTATCAATGTGAGGAGGAAATCATGTACCATATCAAAGAAGCTGCGCAACTTTCAGGTGTCTCCGTAAAGACCCTCTACCATTATGATAAGATAGGACTCTTAGTTCCGTTAAAGTCAGAAAATGGCTATCGAATTTACAGTCAAGAGGATTTAGAACGACTTCAGGTTATCCTCTATTACAAGTATCTAGGCTTTTCTTTAGAAAAAATAGCAGAGTTATTGAAGGAAGATACGACAGATATATTGTCACATTTAACTAGACAGTTGGATTATTTAACCCAGGAGAGGCAACATCTGGATACCTTAATTTCAACCTTACAAAAAACCATTCAAGAACAAAAAGGAGAAATAAAAATGAGCATTCAAGAAAAATTCACTGGATTTAGCTACCAAGACAATCAAAAATACCACCAAGAGGCGGTAGACAAGTATGGCCAAGAAGTCATGGATCAAGCCCTTGATCGTCAAAAAGGACGAGAGGATGAGGTTACATCAGCCTTTAATCAAGTCTTTCAAGCCTTGGCTCAAAATCTCAAAGCTGGTCTACCGATAACAGAATCTGAAAATCAAGAGGAAGCAGCCAAGCTCTTACAAGCTATTCGTACTTATGGATTTGACTGCTCTATCGAGGTCTTCGGTTATATCGGCCAAGGCTATGTCTATAATCCAGAGTTCAAGGAAAACATTGATAAGTTTGGAAAGGGAACAGCTCAATACACTTCAGATGTTATTGCCCACTATGTAGGCACACAAACTCGATAAAACTCAAAGACCAAGCTAGAACTGAAAAAGCCAGTAACAGAATTTTAATTGGAGGACACAGACCTAGCTTGAAGATTAGACAAGCTAAAAATCGGCGGAGATACCTCTGCCGATTTACTGTTATTTGAGTTGGTAAGACCAGTCTTCTTCATCCTTGTAGTAAAAGAACTCACTGAGGTCCTCTTCGAGAAAAACACGAAGCATGTCAGACATATCCTCGGTAGCTAGTTTTAGATGAGATAGATTTTCAAAATCCTCCCACCAGACTTTTCCTTCGTCTGAAGATTGGAGCTCACCAGTAAAGTGTTCTGTTTTGTAAAAGAGGACAATATAGCGATAACCTGCATCATCATACCAGTCGTTGATACCACAGAGTTGGGGTTTAGAAATGGTTAGACCAGTTTCTTCTTTCACTTCACGAATGACAGCATCGACAAAGGATTCGCCACGTTCAACATGGCCACCAGGAAAAGTAATGCCAGGCCAGTTAGGACTAACTCGGTCTTGAACTAGGACCTTGTCTCCATTTTTAATCAAGCACATGTTGACAAATTCGACTGATTCTCTTCTGCTCATATTATTTTTCCTATTTTGTTAGTAATTTTTCTACCACGTTTAACTTTCGCATGGTCAGATCAACGCCGAACAGCTTTTCAAGATAGTTGGTATTAAGTTTTTTTCGTTTTGCAGTTCTAGGGAGATAGAGGTAAAGACAATGGTTGCCGATACAAATTTCTTCTTCACCATAGTCACCATCCAATTTTTCTAATGGTAGACTTTGGATATCATTTTGAAAAAGGATCACATGTATTCGGTCAAAAAGATAGTGTTTTCCAAATGGGTTTTCTTGGACAATTTTTGCAAAATCATTTTTGTTCTTGATTACCATTTTTAAGTCAGCACCAATTTTTTCCTTTATTAGAGTGTGAACCTGTTCTCGTATTTCTTCCAGAGATAAGTCACTTTCAAGAATGATATTCCCACTTTGAATATAGGTTCGAACGTGTTGAAAATCAGCCTCTATCAAGATATCTACTAGATAAGACATTTTAGGGATAGCATTTTTTCCATTAGGAGTAACTCCCCTTAGTAAGATAATATGTTCCAAAGTAGTTCCTTTCTTATCTAACATCCTTAGATACTAAATCATTTATAGATTAAGTTTGAGCCTGCCACCCAGCCAGTACAGAGGGCAGAAGTGATGTTAAAGCCACCCGTGTGGGCGTTGATATCTAGGACCTCTCCTGCAAAGTGAAGGCCAGGAACCAGTTTGCTTTCCAGCGTTTTAGGATTGATTTCCTTGAGACTAATACCTCCTTTGGTAACAAAGGATTTAGCCAAGGACATTTTGCCAGTTACGGGAATTTTAAGAACTTTGATAGACTGGACAAGTTGGTCCCGTTCTTTTTCAGTTAGCTGTTTAACTTTTTCAGGGTATCCTTGGACAAAGAATTCTGCCAAGCGTTCTGGAAACAAAGATTTCAAGGCATTTTTTAAGGATTTTTCACGGTTTTCTTCTAGAAAATTTACTAAGTCGTCTTCAGAAAGTTGTGGCAAGACATCTAAAGATAGGATTTCGCCACCCTTGACAAAGCTTGACATACGCAGAGCAGCGGGACCAGATAAACCAAAGTGGGTAAAGAGCAGATCATGGGTGATGACGTGCTTGCCATAGCTGAGGGTCACATCATCTAGGGAAATTCCCTGCAAGGATTTATGCGGGAAATCCGTCAATAAGGGACTTTCAGCAGCCTCAAGTTCGGTAATGGTGTGTTTGAAATGACGGGCAATCTCGTGGCCAAAACCAGTTGAACCAGTAGAAGGATAGGATTTGCCACCAGTTGTGACGATGAGTTTATCACAAGTAAAGGTCTGGTCTGCGGACTTAAGGACAAACTGGTCGTCTATCTTTTTAACAGAAACAATCTCTGTTTGAGTAGCAATTTGCCCGCCTAGTTCAATGATTTTCTTTTCCAAGGCTTCGATAATGGTTCGCGATTTATCGCTGGCTGGGAAGACACGTCCGTGGTCTTCTACCTTGAGTTTGACTCCATTTTCCGTGAAAAAGTTGATGATATCATGGTTATCAAACTGGGAGAAGACGCTATAAAGAAAGCGTCCATTTCCAGGGATGCCAGCGAGTAGATCGTCTAGAGTTCCGTTGTTGGTTACATTGCAACGACCACCGCCAGTTCCAGCTAATTTTTTTCCAAGTTTCCGATTTTTTTCAATGAGAAGGGTTTTCTGCCCGTAAAAGCTACTGGAAATCGTAGCCATCATACCAGCAGGGCCACCTCCGATAACAATAGTATCAAAATGTTTCATAAGAGTATTGTACCATAAAAAAACAAGAGATGATTAGACATCTCTTGTCAGATTTATTAGTTGATTTCGTATCCCATGAGGAGCCCGCCTTCTTCTGCATAAAAACTGCAAAGCCCAGAAGTTGGGATGATTCTAATGTCAGCTTGTGGGTATTTTTCTCGTAAGAGCTCTGAGAGCTGTTGACAGAATTTTTCATTGCTGCGGTGAGCCATGACGATACGCCCACCAGCGTAGCCAGCTTTGATTAACTCTTCATAAGCAGCCTGAAGAGACTTTTTAGCGCCACGAGCTTTTTGGAGGAGTTCTAAGGTTCCGGTTTCGCTTGCTTCCCCAACCATACGAATATTGAGGAGCCCGACAACTGTACCAATAAGCTTACTCAATCGACCGTTTTTAACCAAGTTATCCACTTTAGCAAGAACGAACAACAACTTCGTTTTTTCTTGGTAAGTAGTAATCACTTCAACGACTTCTTCAAAAGAAAGTCCTTGGTTGATCAAATCATTGATCTTTTCGACGATTAAGTCAACTTCCCCACCAGCTGATAAGCTATCGATGACATGAATCTGAGTATCAGGGTGTTCTTCGAGATAGATATTCTTAGCTAATTGAGCACTATTGTGGCTACCAGAGAGAGTTCCAGTGATAGTCACTACAAAAATATGTTTGGCACCTTCGAATGCTCGTAAGTAATCATCAGGACTAGGGCAGGCTGATTTTGAAGCTTCAGAAGTCGCATACATAGTTTCCATCATCTTATCGATATCCAGATTGGCATCATCGACAAAGACTTGATCTGCTACCTGAATCTTTAAGGGAACACTGACAAATTCAGTATCAAAAGCAAGGTTTTCCAGCTGGCGATAATCACAACCAGAGTCAGCTACAATCTTCCAAGTCATAGAAATTCTCCATCTTTATCACTTATACATTGACAAAGGTTCTGTCTTTTTTTACAATTATATCATGAAAGCCCTTGAAACAAAAGTAGTACCTCTCTGTTGTCACAAGTAGAAAGAAATTGTTATGTCTGAACGTAAAATATCTGAAAAATCGCTTGAAAACCTTAGAAAATCAAATCAAGAATCTAATTTGCTAACCAGAGAAGCGATTGAAACAGCTCTTTTGCAACTCTTGGAGAAAAAGGAGTTGGCTAAGATCAGCATTTCTGAGTTAGTCAAGCGTGCTGGCGTTTCTCGTGCAGCTTTTTATCGAAACTATGATTCAAAAGAAGAGATTTTAGAAAGTGTCTTTAAACGTAGCGTCCATAACATCATGGAGCAATTGAGTCATTACGATGTTAAAACAGACCTTTATCTCGTATGGGTTCACCTCTTTAGAGAAGCCAAGAAAGAAGCCAAGGTTATTCAGCTTGCCTTGGACTATCATTTAGAAAAAATCTTTGTGCAAGCCATGCAAGAATTTCTAGAAAAATACTATGGAAAATCTAAAGGAGTTAGCTCTTACTTGCATTCTTTTTGGAGTTCGGCCATCGTATCGGTCTTGCTTAAATGGATCAAGGATGGAATGAAGGTTCCTGCTGAAAAAATCGCAGATCTACGCCTGCCATTTTTCAAAAAATAAAACATGAGGAGAAATGCTATGACAGAAAAAAGACTAGCTTGGGATGAGTATTTTGCTGCTCAAGCTCTATTGATTGCCAATCGCTCAACCTGTAAACGTGCCAAGGTAGGAGCTGTTTTAGTCAAGGATAACAAGGTTATTTCAACAGGCTATAATGGTTCTGTATCAGGAACAGAGCATTGTATAGATCATGACTGTCTGGTGATTGAAGGCCACTGTGTCCGCACTCTTCATGCAGAAGTGAATGCTATCTTACAAGGGTCAGAGCGTGGAGTTCCTAAAGGCTTTACAGCTTACGTTACTCATTTTCCATGCCTCAACTGTACAAAACAATTGCTTCAGGTAGGATGTGAGCGTGTGGTTTATATTAATCAATACCGTATGGATGACTATGCCCAACACCTTTATCAAGAAAAGGGAACAGAATTAACTCACCTACCACTTGAAACAGTGCAGGCAGCTCTCCAAGAGGCTCACCTAATCTAGAAATTATAAAAAAATAAATGGTTTAGAAAGCTTTTTAAACCATTTTTTGATATAATAAGAAGAATAAATTGAAAGAAGGAATTCTGAAAATGGGAAAACTTGAAGTTATTAATCATCCACTGATTCAACACAAATTATCAATCTTGCGTCGCACTGACACTTCTACAAAAGCTTTTCGTGAACTAGTAGACGAGATTGCAATGTTGATGGGATATGAAGTGCTTCGTGATCTTCCACTTGAAGATGTAGAAATCGAAACACCGATCACAAAAACAGTTCAAAAACAGTTGGCTGGTAAAAAATTGGCGATTGTCCCAATCTTGCGTGCAGGTATTGGTATGGTTGATGGACTATTGAGTTTGGTTCCAGCAGCAAAAGTTGGTCACATTGGTATGTACCGTGACGAAGAAACCCTTCAACCAGTAGAATACTTGGTAAAATTACCTGAAGATATTGACCAACGTCAAATTTTTGTAGTTGATCCTATGCTTGCAACAGGTGGATCAGCGATTTTGGCTGTTGACTCCCTCAAAAAACGTGGAGCTTCAAACATCAAGTTTGTCTGCCTTGTATCAGCTCCAGAAGGTGTGAAGGCACTTCAAGCAGCACACCCTGATGTAGAAATCTTTACAGCAGCTTTGGATGAACGCTTGAACGAACATGGTTACATCGTTCCAGGTCTTGGAGATGCTGGAGACCGCTTGTTCGGAACAAAATAAGATTCTAAAGTGATATTGAGACTAAAGCCTAGTCTTAGTTTTGAAAGGAGGTTAAATTTTTGTATCTGTTAGTAGGATAGAGCAAAAATTTGACCTTTTTTGACCAAGGATATATAATAATCCTATTAACAAAGAAATTAGATATCAAAAGGAGAAATGAATGATTCCTGTAGTTATTGAACAAACAAGTCGTGGAGAACGCTCGTATGACATTTACTCACGTCTTCTTAAGGACCGCATTATCATGTTGACTGGACCAGTCGAAGACAATATGGCAAACTCAGTTATCGCCCAATTGCTTTTCTTGGATGCTCAAGATAGTACAAAAGATATTTACCTTTATGTAAATACACCAGGTGGATCTGTATCAGCTGGTTTGGCGATTGTTGATACCATGAACTTTATTAAGGCAGATGTCCAAACTATCGTTATGGGGATGGCAGCCTCAATGGGTACAATTATTGCTTCAAGTGGAGCAAAGGGCAAACGTTTCATGCTTCCAAATGCAGAATACATGATTCACCAACCAATGGGTGGTACAGGTGGTGGGACTCAGCAGACTGATATGGCCATCGCTGCTGAACACTTGCTTAAAACTCGTAAGACTTTGGAGCAAATCCTAGCAGATAATTCTGGCAAATCTGTTGAGCAAATTCATAAAGATGCTGAACGTGATTACTGGATGAGCGCTCAAGAAACTCTTGACTACGGTTTTATTGACGAAATTATGGCCAATAATTCGTTGAATTAAACTACTAAAGCAAGCTCGACTGAGCTTGTTTTTTTTGATATAATAGAAGGAAGATTGTAAGAAGGAAGTTGAATTATGTTTCAAAAAGAGAATCGGTCTGGTCTGATTATCTATTTATACTATAATCGCGATGCTAAAAAACTCGCAAATTATGGTGATATTTGTTACCACTCAAAAAAACATCGTTACCTACAACTTTATGTTCCAACAGAGGAAGTAGAAGAGCTGGTAAATCGTTTAGGAAAAGAGAAATTTATCAAGAAAGTGAGAGTTTGTCATATTCAAGAATTGGAAACTCCTTTCGTTGGGAACCTATATAAAACTAGCGAAAACGTTATCATTTAAAAAGTGAGAGAAACTTGTTGACAATTTTCTGATAATTCGGTATATTCTTAACATGTAATTTAAATTGAACATTAAAAGGAGATAAACATGAAGAAAAAATTTGCATTGTCACTTGTAGCTCTTGCAAGTACAGCTCTTTTAGCAGCTTGTGGGGAAGTGAAGTCAGGAGCTTCAAACACAACTGGTAACCCAATTGATGAAAAAGTTGTAAAAATTGGTTTCAACTTCGAAGAAACTGGTGCTGTAGCATCTTACGGTACTTCTGAGCAAAAGGGTGCTCAACTTGCAGTTGATGAAATCAACGCAGCAGGTGGTATCGATGGAAAACAAATCGAAGTAGTCGACAAAGATAACAAATCTGAAACTGCTGAAGCTGCTTCTGTTTCAACAAACCTTGTGACTCAATCTAAGGTAGCAGCTATCGTAGGACCTGCGACTTCAGGTGCGACTGCAGCAGCAGTAGCAAATGCTACACAAGCTGGAGTTCCATTGATTTCTCCAAGTGCTACTCAAGATGGTTTGACAAAAGGTCAAGATTTCCTCTTCATCGGAACATTCCAAGATAGTTTCCAAGGAAAAATCATCTCAAACTACGTTTCAAACAAATTGAACGCTAAGAAAGTGGTCTTGTATACAGATAACTCAAGTGACTACGCTAAAGGTATTGCAAAATCTTTCCGTGATTCATTCAAAGGTGAAATCGTAGCAGACGAAACATTTGTATCAGGAGATACAGACTTCCAAGCAGCTTTGACAAAAATCAAAGATAAAGACTTTGATGCAATCGTATTGCCAGGTTACTACACAGAAGCTGGTAAGATTGTAAACCAAGCTCGTGGTATGGGAATTGATAAGCCAATCATCGGTGGTGACGGATTTAACGGTGCAGAATTTGTTCAACAAGCAACTGCTGAACGCGCATCAAATATCTACTTCATCTCAGGATTCTCAACTACTGTTGATGTTTCAGATAAAGCAAAAGCCTTCCTTGAAGCTTATCGTGCAAAATATAACGAAGATCCTTCAACATTTGCAGCTCTTGCTTATGACTCAGTTTACCTTGTAGCTAATGCTGCAAAAGGTGCAAAAACTTCAGTTGATATCAAGAACAATCTTGCTAAAACACAAAACTTCGAAGGTGTTACAGGTCAAACAAGCTTTGATGCAGATCATAACACTGTGAAAACAGCCTTCATGATGACCATGAATAATGGTAAAGTAGATGCGGCAGAAGTCGTAAAACCTTAATTTTATAGATATCGTAAATGGGGAATGAGCTTTTACTCACTCCCTGTTTCGGTGTTTATAAAGGGATTATTTTTTTATAAAATCCTAAAAATAAAACTTAGAAAGAGTGAACCATATGCTTCAACAACTTGTCAATGGTTTAATCTTGGGTAGTGTCTATGCCTTGCTAGCCCTAGGTTATACTATGGTTTATGGAATTATCAAGCTTATTAACTTTGCCCATGGTGATATCTATATGATGGGTGCTTTCATGGGTTATTTCTTGATCAATGCCCTCCATTTAAATTTCTTTTTAGCCTTAATTTTGTCCATGATTGGTTCAGCAATTCTCGGTGTTATCATTGAGTTTCTAGCCTACCGTCCACTCCGACATTCAACTCGTATCTCTGTATTGATTACTGCTATCGGGGTATCCTTCTTGCTTGAGTATGGAATGGTCTATCTAGTAGGTGCCAATACACGCGCCTTCCCTCAAGCAATCCAAACAGTTCGTTATGACTTGGGTCCAATCAGTCTAACAAATATTCAATTGTTGATTTTGACAGTTTCGATTGTCTTGATGATTCTTTTGCAACTCATTGTGCAAAAAACCAAAATGGGGAAAGCCATGCGTGCCGTATCTGTAGATAGCGATGCAGCTCAGTTAATGGGGATCAACGTAAACCGTACAATCAGTTTCACCTTTGCCTTAGGTTCAGCTCTGGCTGGTGCAGCAGGTGTCTTGATTGCCCTTTACTACAACTCTCTTGAACCATTGATGGGAATGACTCCAGGTATTAAATCATTCGTGGCTGCCGTTTTAGGTGGTATCGGTATTATTCCTGGTGCAGCTCTCGGAGGTTTTGTAATCGGACTATTGGAAACTTTTGCAACAGCCTTCGGAATGTCAGATTTCCGTGATGCTATCGTGTACGGAATCTTGCTATTGATCTTGATTGTTCGTCCAGCTGGTATCCTTGGTAAGAATGTGAAAGAGAAGGTGTAAACAATGAAAGAAAATTTAAAAGTTAATATTCTCTGGTTGCTCCTTTTGTTACTTGGATATGGTGTGATTAGCTTATTAGTTTCGTTTGGTATTTTAAACCTTTTCCATATTCAGATTCTAGAACAAATCGGTATCAATATTATTCTTGCAGTAGGACTTAACCTTATCGTTGGTTTCTCTGGTCAATTTTCTCTTGGACATGCTGGGTTCATGGCTATCGGTGCCTATGCAGCAGCCATTATTGGTTCTAAATCTCCAACTTATGGTGCCTTTTTTGGAGCTATGTTGCTTGGTGCTATCATTGCTGGTTTGGTTGCTTTGGTCGTTGGAATTCCTACCCTTCGTTTGAAGGGGGATTACCTTGCAGTTGCGACACTTGGGGTTGCTGAAATTATCCGTATCCTAATCGTCAATGGTGGTGATTTAACAAACGGAGCTGCTGGTATCCTTGGTATTCCAAACTTTACTAATTGGCAAATGGTATACATTTTTGCCGTGATTACGACAATTGCAACGCTGAATTTCCTTCGTAGTCCAATCGGTCGTTTAACCTTGTCTGTTCGTGAAGATGAAATTGCAGCAGAGTCTGTCGGGGTCAATACAACAAAAATCAAAATTATCGCATTTGTATTTGGAGCTATGACTGCAAGTATTGCAGGTTCCCTTCAAGCAGGATTTATCGGTTCTGTTGTGCCAAAAGATTATAGCTTTATCAACTCTATCAACGTTTTAATTATCGTTGTATTTGGTGGCTTGGGATCAATTACAGGAGCAATTGTCGCTGCGATTGTTCTTGGTATTTTGAATATGTTCCTTCAAGACGTAGCTAGCGTTCGTATGATTATCTATGCTTTGGCCTTGGTACTTGTTATGATTTTCAGACCAGGAGGTCTTCTAGGAACATGGGAATTGAGCCTATCAAGACTCTTTAAAAAAGGTAAGAAGGAGGGACAAAACTAATGGCATTACTTGAAGTAAAACAGTTAACCAAGCATTTTGGTGGTCTGACTGCTGTTGGAGATGTAACTCTAGAATTGAACGAAGGTGAACTTGTTGGCTTGATTGGACCGAACGGAGCTGGGAAAACAACTCTTTTCAACTTGCTGACAGGAGTTTATGAACCAAGTGAAGGAACAGTAACCTTAGATGGTCACTTGTTAAATGGCAAGCAACCCTATAAAATTGCTGCTCTTGGTTTAGGACGTACCTTCCAAAACATCCGCCTCTTTAAAGACTTGACAGTTTTGGATAACGTTCTTATTGCATTTAATAACCATCATAAACAACATGTTTTTGCAAGTTTCTTGCGCTTACCAGCTTTTTATAAGAATGAAAAAGAATTAAAAGCTAAAGCCTTAGAATTACTAAAAATCTTTGATTTAGATGGTGATGCTGAAACCTTAGCTAAAAACTTAGCTTATGGTCAACAACGTCGTTTGGAAATTGTTCGTGCCCTTGCCACAGAACCTAAAATCCTCTTCTTGGATGAGCCTGCAGCAGGTATGAACCCACAAGAAACTGCAGAATTGACTGAGTTGATCCGTCGCATCAAGGATGAATTCAAGATCACCATCATGCTGATTGAACATGATATGAACTTGGTCATGGAAGTCACTGAACGTATCTACGTACTTGAGTACGGTCGTTTGATTGCTCATGGGACACCAGATGAAATCAAGAACAATAAACGAGTTATCGAAGCTTATCTTGGAGGTGAAGCCTAATGTCTATGTTAAAAGTTGAAAACCTCTCAGTTCACTACGGTATGATTCAAGCTGTACGTGATGTGAGCTTTGAAGTTAATGAAGGGGAAGTTGTTTCTCTTATCGGTGCTAACGGTGCTGGTAAAACAACTATCCTTCGTACTCTTTCAGGACTTGTGCGTCCAAGTTCTGGTCGAATTGAATTTTTGGGACAAGAAATCCAAAAAATGCCTGCACAGAAGATTGTGGCATCAGGTCTTTCACAAGTTCCAGAAGGACGTCATGTTTTCTCTGGTTTGACTGTTATGGAAAACTTGGAGATGGGAGCTTTTCTTAAGAAAAATCGTGAAGAGAATCAAGCAAATTTGAAGAAAGTCTTCTCTCGTTTCCCTCGTTTGGAAGAACGTAAAAATCAAGATGCGGCTACTCTATCTGGTGGTGAACAGCAGATGCTTGCCATGGGACGTGCGCTCATGTCAACGCCTAAACTTCTTTTATTAGATGAACCATCAATGGGGCTTGCGCCAATCTTTATCCAAGAAATTTTTGATATCATCCAAGATATTCAAAAACAAGGAACAACCGTTCTCTTGATTGAACAAAATGCCAATAAAGCACTTGCCATCGCTGACCGAGGATATGTTCTTGAAACAGGAAAGATTGTCCTATCAGGAACAGGAAAAGAACTCGCAGCATCAGATGAAGTCAGAAAAGCATATCTAGGTGGCTAAACTAGTCTGGGAGACTAGTTTAGGTTGTGGATGGAGATTGCGCACGCAATCCCACTATAGTCTGGGAGACCGTTATAGTCGGTAGATAAGGATTACGTAAGTAATCATCCAACTCCAGTGGATTGTTTTAGTCGGCGGATAAAGATTGCAAAGCAATCATACAATCTACATAAGTATAAGATTAAGGGCTCTAAGTTGAGCTCTTTTTCGTAAAGTCCTTCAGATTTTTCTGAATCTGGAAAAAGAAATGAAAGCGTTTGATAGCTTTCCGTAAAAAGTGTATAATAAAACTATAAACATAAAGGAGATTTCCTATGGCAGTTAAAGATTTTATGACACGCAAGGTCGTTTATATCAGTCCTGATACAACTGTTGCACACGCAGCAGATTTGATGCGCGAGCAAGGCTTGCACCGTCTCCCTGTTATTGAGAATGATAAATTAGTAGGCTTGGTAACAGAAGGGACAATCGCTGAAGCTAGTCCTTCAAAAGCGACTAGTCTTTCAATCTTCGAGATGAATTATTTGCTTAATAAGACAAAAGTAAAAGACGTCATGATTCGAGATGTTGTAACTGTCTCAGGCTATGCAAGTTTAGAAGATGCAACTTATCTCATGCTTAAAAATAAGATTGGTATTTTGCCAGTTGTTGACAATGGACAATTGTATGGAGTCATTACAGATCGTGATGTATTCAGTGCCTTTCTTGAAATCGCTGGTTATGGTGAAGAGGGAATCCGTGTTCGTTTTATCACAGAAAATGAAGTTGGAGTTTTAGGTAAGATTGTTTCTTTAATCGTTGAGGAAAATCTTAATATCTCTCATACCGTTAATATTCCACGTAAGGATGGTAAAATTGTTATTGAAGTACAAATTGAGGGAAGTATTGACCTTTCTTCATTGAAAAAGAAATTCGAGGATGAAAATATTCTCGTAGATGAAATTACAAAAACTTCTGCAAAAAAACTCTAAAAAGAAAAATATAACTTACTTTAAGCTTGCGAAAAAAATTTTTTTCTAGTATAATAGTTTATTGTGAGCAAACCTCACTTACCCCTTGCAAAGGCTTGGGGTCATTAGACCAAAAGGAGGAACATATCAATGGCTAAATACGAAATTCTTTATATCATTCGTCCAAACATTGAAGAAGAAGCGAAAAACGCTTTGGTAGCACGTTTTGACTCTATCTTGACTGACAACGGTGCAACTGTTGTTGAATCAAAAGATTGGGAAAAACGTCGTCTTGCATACGAAATCCAAGATTTCCGTGAAGGACTTTACCACATCGTTAACGTTGAAGCAAACGATGACGCAGCTCTTAAAGAGTTTGACCGTCTTTCAAAAATCAACGCTGACATTCTTCGTCACATGATCGTCAAACTTGACGCGTAAGAAGGTAGATTATGATTAACAATGTTGTACTTGTAGGGCGTATGACACGTGACGCTGAGTTACGTTATACCCCATCAAATGTAGCAGTTGCGACTTTTACTCTTGCAGTAAACCGTACATTCAAGAGTCAAAATGGCGAACGTGAGGCTGATTTTATCAATGTCGTTATGTGGCGCCAACAGGCTGAAAATCTTGCTAACTGGGCTAAAAAAGGCTCTCTTGTCGGGATTACAGGTCGTATTCAGACTCGTAGTTACGATAACCAGCAAGGACAACGTGTCTACGTGACAGAAGTCGTAGCTGAGAATTTCCAAATGTTGGAAAGCCGTAGTGCTCGTGAAGGACAAAGTGGTGGAGCTTATTCTGCACCAACTGCGAATCATGCAGCAGCTACAAATTCAGTACCAGACTTTTCACGTGATGAAAATCCATTTGGATCAACCAATCCTTTGGATATTTCAGATGATGATTTACCATTCTAATGGACAATTAATACTATAAAGGAGAAAAAACATGGCTCAACAACGTCGTGGCGGATTCAAACGCCGTAAAAAAGTTGATTACATCGCAGCAAACAAAATTGAATATGTTGATTACAAAGATACTGAGCTTCTTAGCCGTTTCGTTTCAGAACGTGGGAAAATCCTTCCACGTCGTGTAACTGGAACTTCAGCTAAAAACCAACGTAAAGTAACAACAGCTATCAAACGCGCTCGCGTAATGGCTTTGATGCCTTTCGTAAACGAAGATTAAAAAAAAGACCCTTACGGGTCTTTTTTTCACGAGCATTGAAATGTGAGAGCGAGTCAAGACCCGGCTGGTTTTTTTCTTTCTCTAAAACGTGCTATAATGGTAATAGAAAGAGTAAAGGTGGGTAAGTCAAAGATGAATTGTACGATTAGAAATATGATTAAGTCTGATATTGAATCCTTATCTCATGGATTTATGAATCAGGGTTGGCCTGGTAGAGAGGAAATTTTAGCTAGATATTTCCTGGAACAGGAAAGTGGGGAGAGAGAAGTCTTAGTTGCAGAGATTGATGGTGCTGTAGCGGGCTACGTTACCATTTTGCCCTCTGCTAAACATGGTCCTTTTGCAGAAGTCTATCCAGAATTATCAGATTTTAATGTCTTTGAGCCTTTTCGAAATCAAGGGATTGGGAATCAACTGCTAGAAGAAGCAGAAAAACGAGTCAAGTTTGTTTCGAGTAAGGTCACTCTTGGTGTAGGTTTGCACTTAGGCTATGGCCCTGCCCAGAGATTATATATCAGACGGGGCTACATTCCAGATGGGACAGGTGTCTGGTATCGAAATCAACCCTTGGAAATGAATGCAACTAGCCAAAATAATGATGATTTGGTTTTGTATCTAGTAAAGGAATTCGGATAAGAGACAAGGATTTTATTGGGGATGTGGGATTTCTCTACTTTATGGTATAATGGAAGGAGTGAATTGAAGGAGGTATTATAATGGATGCCAAGTTAAGATACAAGGCTAAGAAGATTAAGATTATCTTTTTTGATATAGATGATACTTTACGAAATTCAAAGACTGGCTTTATTCCAAGCACTATTCCAACAGCCTTTAAACAATTACGTGATAAAGGAATTTTGACAGGAATTGCGACTGGTCGAGGTATTTTTGGTGTCGTCCCAGAGATTAAAGCCCTCAAACCTGATTTCTTTGTAACCTTGAATGGTGCTTATATTGAGGACAAAAAGGGCAATGTCATTTATAGTAACAAAATTGCTAAAGATGAGGTTGAAGAGTATATTACTTGGACCAAAGAAATTGGGATTGATTATGGTTTGGTGGGAAGCCATGCTGCTAAACTATCAAGACGAACAGAGATGATTAGCCAGGCGATAGACCCGATTTATCCTGATTTAGAGGTGGACCCTGATTTTTACCAAAAAGAAGATATTTATCAGATGTGGACCTTTGAGGAGCAGGGTGATGACCTTGTCTTGCCTGATACTTTGGCATCGACTTTACGTATGGTACGTTGGCATGAACATTCGTCAGATGTGGTGCCTATTTCTGGTTCTAAGGCAGCTGGAGTTGCCAAAGTGGTAGACCAATTAGGTCTTAAACCTGAAAATGTGATGGTTTTTGGGGACGGACTTAACGATTTAGAGCTCTTTGATTATGCAGGCATTAGTGTCGCTATGGGTGTTTCTCATGATACAATCAAAGAAAAAGCAGATTATATTACAAAAACATTAGAAGAAGATGGCATCTTTGATGCCTTAGAAGGATTTGGTATGGTAGAAAAAGAATTACATTTTCCACAAGTAGACATTGAAACAGTAGAAGGTCCAATTGCGACTATTAAGACAAATCATGGGGATATGCGTATCAAACTTTTCCCTGATCACGCACCAAAAACAGTAGCCAACTTTATTGCTCTGTCAAAAGATGGTTACTATGACGGTGTGATTTTCCACCGTATTATTAAAGATTTTATGATTCAAGGTGGAGACCCAACTGGAACTGGTATGGGTGGTGAATCTATCTATGGTGAGTCATTTGAGGATGAGTTTTCAGAAGAACTTTACAATGTTCGCGGAGCCCTTTCTATGGCTAATGCTGGGCCAAATACAAATGGCAGCCAGTTCTTTATCGTGCAGAATCAACACTTGCCATATTCTAAGAAAGAAATTGCTCGTGGTGGTTGGCCAGAGCCAATTGCGGAGATTTATGCAGAACAAGGTGGAACTCCTCACCTAGACCGTCGTCATACTGTATTCGGTCAACTTGCGGATGAAGCTTCTTACGAAGTTCTGGATGCAATTGCAGGTGTCGAAACAGGCGCAATGGACAAGCCAGTTGAAGATGTCGTAATTGAAACTATTGAAATTGAGGACTAAAATGAAAATCGGTGATAAGCTAAATGGCCGTATTACTGGGATTCAGCCCTATGGAGCTTTTGTTGAGTTAGAAACAGGAGTGACAGGCCTGATTCATATTTCGGAGATTCGGACAGGATTTATCGAGAATATTTACGAGGTTTTAAAAATCGGTGATGAAGTCCAGGTACAAGTAGTAGATTTTGACGAATATACAGGGAAGGCTAGCCTTTCCATTCGTACCTTGGAAGAAGAAAAACATCAACTTCCTAGACGGAGACGTTTTTCGAATGATCGCATCAAACATGGATTCGCGCCGCTTGGTCGCATGATGCCTGTTTGGACACGAGAAGCCTTGGAACATTTAAAGAAAAACAGTAATTGATATCCCCTCAAATCATTGTGATGTTATTATATTTTGCTATAATAGAAGTATGAACGAAGAACAATTATTAAAAACAGGAGAGCGCATTAATCAACTCTTCTCTACTGACATCAAAATTATTCAAAATAGTGAGGTTTTCAGCTATTCAGTGGATAGTGTACTTTTGTCACGCTTTCCTCGTTTTCCGAAAAATGGTTTGATAGTAGATTTCTGTGCGGGCAATGGAGCTGTTGGACTGTTTGCCAGTAGCCGGACCAAGGCTAAAATTCTCTCTGTAGAAATTCAGGAACGTCTTGCTGATATGGCCGAACGCTCAGTACGTTTAAATGGGCTGGGTGGACAGATGCAGGTCATCTGTGATGATTTGAAGAATATGCCTAGTCACATTCAGGGGAGCAAGGTTGATTTGATTTTATGCAATCCGCCTTATTTTAAAGTGGATCCAAATTCTAATCTGAACGAAAGTGAGCATTACCTTTTAGCTCGGCATGAAATTACAACCAATCTTAAGGAAATCTGTCGTAGTGCCCAGAGTATTCTCAAATCAAATGGACGTTTGGCAATGGTTCATCGTCCTGATCGATTATTAGATATCTTAGCTACGCTCCAACAGCATAATCTGGCTCCAAAACGTCTGCAATTTGTTTATCCTAAACGGGAGAAGGAAGCTAATATGCTTTTGATTGAAGCTATCAAGGACGGCTCCACTAGTGGCTTTAAGGTTTTGCCACCACTCATTGTTCATAATAGTGATGGTACTTATACACCAGAAATTCAAGAGATTTACTATGGATCATAAGGCTTATATGTATGTGGTAGAGTGCCGTGATGGTTCCTACTATACAGGCTATACAACAGATGTGAAGAAACGGATTGCCGTGCACAATAGCGGTAAAGGTGCCAAGTATACACGCGCTCGATTGCCGGTAAAACTCATATTTGCAGAAGGTTTTGACAGTAAGGAAGAGGCCATGTCTGCTGAAGCTCTTTTCAAGCGTAAGACACGTATGCAAAAAGAAAATTATTTCAAAGAGAATCAAAATAGAAATTTAGTCGATTCTTTTGACTTGTAATGAGGAGTCCTTTGACTCCTCTTACTTTTGTCAAAAAGCGAAAAAAATGCTACAATAAAGAGAATAAAGAAACGAGGTATTATCATGTCTAAGATTCTAGTATTTGGTCACCAAAATCCAGACTCAGATGCCATCGGGTCATCTGTAGCCTTTGCTTATCTTGCAAAAGAAGCATACGGCTTGGATACAGAAGCAGTAGCTCTTGGGACTCCAAATGAAGAAACAGCCTATGTATTGAACTATTTTGGTGTTGAAGCACCGCGCGTGATCACTTCTGCTAAAGCAGAAGGGGCAGAACAAGTTATCTTAACAGACCATAATGAATTCCAACAATCTGTTTCAGATATCGCTGAAGTTGAAGTTTATGGTGTGGTGGATCATCACCGTGTGGCTAACTTTGAAACTGCAAGCCCACTTTACATGCGTTTAGAACCAGTTGGATCAGCATCATCTATCGTTTACCGCATGTTCAAAGAGCATGGCGTAGCTGTTCCAAAAGAAATTGCAGGTTTGATGCTATCAGGTTTAATTTCAGATACTCTTCTTTTGAAATCTCCAACCACTCACCCATCAGATAAAGTCATTGCTCTTGAATTGGCTGAATTGGCTGGTGTGAACTTGGAAGAATACGGTCTTGCCATGCTCAAGGCTGGTACAAACTTGGCAAGCAAGTCAGCAGAAGAATTGATTGATATTGATGCGAAGACATTTGAACTCAACGGAAACAATGTCCGTGTGGCTCAAGTGAATACAGTTGATATTACTGAAGTACTGGCACGCCAAGCTGAAATCGAAGCAGCTATCCAAGCCGCAAATGCAGCTAACGGCTACTCTGACTTTGTCTTGATGATTACAGACATCGTCAACTCAAACTCAGAAATTTTGGCTCTTGGTGCTAATATGGACAAGGTAGAAGCAGCTTTCAACTTCAAACTTGAAAACAACCACGCTTTCCTTCCAGGTGCTGTTTCACGTAAGAAACAAGTTGTACCTCAACTTACAGAAAGCTTTAATGCTTAATTCTAAAATGAAAATGGGGATACCCATTGTAATAAAAAGGAGTTTCGACTCCTTTTTTGCTAGGAGAGAAGTATGTTGGAAAATGGCGACTTAATTTTTGTAAAAGATGATTCGGATATAGGACAGGCTATCCAGGCATCTACTGGAAACTATAGCCATGTAGCTATTTTTTTGGATGGCTTCGTCTATCATGCTAGTGGGGAAGTTGGCGTTATCTATCAAAAGCCAATAGACTTCTTCGAACCAGATTATCTGTATGATATTTATTGCTATCCAAAGATAGATATTCAAAAGGTAAAGAAAAGAGCAGACCAGCATCTGGGAGCTCCTTATAATTTTTCTTTTTATCCTGATGGGGAGGGTCTCTATTGTTCCCAATATATCGCAGACATTCTTCCTATTTTTGAGACCATTCCCATGAAGTTTGGGGATAATATACAGGAAATCAGTGATTTCTGGAGAGAATATTATCGAGAGTTGGGGCTTCCTGTACCTCTGAAACAGCCTGGCACTAACCCGAGTCAATTAGCAGCATCACTACTTTTAGTATGTAAAGAAAGGAATCTTCATGATTCAGATTTTTAATCCATCACGATTGACACGGCAGCCATTCTTTAGGGACTTGGTGGACTATCTTGATCAGCATGATGAAGTTATTCTACGCGAAATTAAGGCTAAGTTTCCAGAGGTTCTAGTTGACAAGTATTTGGAGGAATATATTAAAGCGGGTTTGATTTTGAGAGAAAACAAACGCTATTATCTCAATCTCCCATTTCTAGAATCTACAGAATCTCTTGCACTAGACCAAGAAGTCTTTGTAAGAGATGATAGTCCCATCTATCAAGAAATCTTGGAGAAAGATTTTCAGACGGGATTACGCAATCAAACAAATGCAGCTATCCTAGAAGAGCACACCGATTTTGCAAGGGAAAAGATGACCTTGTCTAATTACTTTTGCAAGGTCAAGTTCCACTATCCACTGACGGAAGAACAGCAGAGATTGTATGAAATTTTAGGGGATGTCAATCCTGAGTATGCTCTCAAGTACATGACTACTTTTTTGCTCAAGTTCCTCAAAAAAGATCAACTCATGCAGAAACGACCTGATATCTTTGTTGATAGTCTAGTCTTATTAGGCTACATCGTTCAAAATGAAGATGGGAAATATGAGTTAGCTGTAGAATTTGATAAGGAAAGACTCATCTTTATAAAATAATAGAAGAAGACTAGGAAATTTTCTAGCCTTCTTTTAATTTACTATAGATAACGTTCTGCGACGGCTGCATCTCCAGGATAGTCCTCCTTTATCCCGTTGATGATTTGGTAGCAGTCAGCTCCTTTACCAGCGATAATGACAGCATCCAGTTCTTGACTTGTAACAGACATCGCAGCCTTGATGGCTTGCTCACGGTCAGCAATCTTTTCAACAGGATGATGGATAAAGCTACTGATTTCATCTGCAATGGCCATTGGATCTTCATAGTTTGGATCGTCAGCCGTTAGAAATACTTGAATTTCAGGATGTTGATCGAGGAGAAGTCCAAAGTCCTTACGACGGCTTTCTCCCTTGTTTCCTGTTGAACCAAGTACTAAAGCAATTTTTCCAGTCTGATGTGTTTCAACAACTGAGATTAGTTTTTTAAGACTGTCACCATTGTGGGCGTAGTCGATGAAAACTTTTGCTCCATTTTTCTGAGTGAGAACCTCCATGCGGCCAGGGACACGAGTAGTAGCAATCCCTTTTTTAATGTCTTCAAGACTAGCACCTAAACGAAGGCAGGCAAGTCCAGCAGCCACGGCATTTTCTTGGTTAAAATGTCCAATCAACTGGATGTCATAATCACCAACTAATTTACCAGTAGCTGAGAAGCTGAAGGCTTTGGAGTTTTCGATTTGGTTATCAGATTGGCTACCGTAGAAGTCATGTTCTTGATTTTCTACTTGTTCTTTTAGAACAGAGAAATAGTCCATATCGCTATTAATGACAACTGCTCGGCTATTTTTCATCAAGAGACGTTTATGGTAGAAGTAATCTTCAAAAGTTGGATGCTCAATAGGTCCAATATGGTCAGGACTGATATTGAGGAACACACCTACATCAAAAGTGAGGCCGTAGACTCGTTTCACCAAGTAAGCTTGACTGGAAACTTCCATAATAAGGTGGGTTCTTCCATTATCAACTGCTTGCGCCATCATATCAAAGAGGTCGATGCTTTCAGGTGTTGTCAGAGCAGACTTGAAGAAAGTTTTACCGTCCAAGGTCGTATTCATGGTCGATAACATAGCTGGATAATGTTTTTGATTTAGAATGTTGTAGGCGAAGTAAGCAGCTGTTGTTTTTCCTTTAGTACCAGTGAAAGCAAGGAGTTTTAGTTTTTCCTGTGGATTACCATAAAATTCCATGGCAATCAAACTCATAGCTTTCTTAATATCGTTAACGACAATAACAGGAATATCTACTTCATAGTCCTGCTCCGCTACATACCAACTGAGTCCATGTTCTATTGCCGAAAGAAGAAATTCCTTCTTGAAAGCAGCTCCTTTTACAAAAAAGAGGCTATTATCTTTCGCTTTCCGGCTATCGTAGCAGATGCTATCAAAAGTTACATCATTAAAATTATAGTGGTAATGTCCTTGGTCGATAATCTCACGGAAGAGATCGTCTTTCTTTAAAATATCTAATACGGTTTCAATCTTTATCATACTTTCTATTGTAAACTGAAAGTCTGAATTTTACAAGTAACAAGGAAAAGTTTATAATGGAAGATAAGGAACTTTTCCTAGTGATTAAAAATGAATGAGGAAGCTATGTCTAACGAAAATAATCATCAGCAAGCCCAGATGTTACGAGGCACTGCTTGGCTAACGGCTAGTAATTTTATCAGCCGCCTGCTCGGGGCTATTTACATTATTCCATGGTATATTTGGATGGGGACATATGCCGCTAAGGCAAATGGACTCTTCACCATGGGTTACAATATCTATGCTTGGTTCTTGTTGATTTCGACAGCAGGTATCCCAGTGGCGGTCGCTAAGCAGGTCGCTAAATACAATACCATGCATGAGGAAGAGCATAGTTTTGCCCTGATTCGAAGCTTCTTAGGCTTTATGACTGTATTGGGACTTGCCTTTGCTTTGATCTTATATCTCTTTGCACCTTGGTTGGCCGATCTTTCCGGTGTCGGGAAGGATTTGATTCCCATTATGCAGAGTCTAGCTTGGGCTGTCTTGATTTTCCCGTCTATGAGTGTTATCCGTGGATTTTTCCAAGGGATGAATAATCTTAAACCTTATGCCATGAGTCAAATTGCTGAGCAGGTTATCCGTGTGATTTGGATGCTCTTAGCAACCTTTATCATCATGAAGCTCGGTTCAAAAGATTATCTATCAGCAGTTACTCAATCCACTTTTGCTGCTTTTGTGGGAATGGTAGCTAGTTTTGCAGTCTTGCTTTATTTCCTTTATAAGGAAGGATTGCTCCAAAAAGTTTTTGAAACTCGAGATAAGATTGATAGTAAGAGTCTTTTGGTTGATACGATTAAGGAAGCTATTCCTTTTATCTTGACTGGTTCGGCTATTCAGCTTTTCCAAATCTTGGACCAAATGACCTTTATCAATAGCATGAAGTGGTTTACCAACTATAGTAATGAAGACTTAGTTGTCATGTTTTCTTATTTCTCTGCCAATCCGAATAAAATCACTATGATTTTGATTTCGGTTGGAGTTTCGATTGGTAGTGTTGGTCTGCCTCTCTTGACGGAGAACTATGTCAAGGGGGATTTACCAGCAGCTTCTCGTCTAGTTCAAGATAGTATCACCATGCTCTTCCTATTTCTCTTACCTGCAACGGTTGGAGTAGTCATGGTAGGTGAACCACTCTATACAGTCTTTTACGGTAAGCCAGATGGCTTGGCTATGGGCTTATTTATCTTTGCGGTATTGCAATCAACAATTCTCGGCTTGTACATGGTCTTGTCACCAATGCTTCAGGCTATGTTCCGTAACCGTAAGGCGGTCTTGTATTTTGTTTATGGCTCAATTGCTAAGATTGTTCTACAATTACCATCGATAGCTATTTTCCATAGTTATGGTCCTCTCATTTCAACGACTATCGGTCTTATCATTCCGAACGTCTTGATGTATCGTGATATCTGTCAGGTTACAGGCGCGCGTCGAAAGATTATTCTGAAGAGAACAATCTTAGTCACTATTTTGACTCTGGTTATGTTTATTCTAGTAGGACTCTTGCAATGGATTATTGGATTTGTCTTCCAACCAACTGGACGTTTCTGGAGTTTCCTATATGTCGCCTTAATTGGTACAATCGGTGGCGGGCTTTACGGAGTTATGTGTCTCTATACTCGTCTCTTGGATAAGGTTATTGGACAGGAAAAAGCAAATCAGTTACGAGCACGATTAAAATTATCATAATAGTTTATAAATAAAACGAACAATTTGAACTTTTTACGTAAAAAAGTCTAAATTGTTCTTTTTTTCTTGAATAAATACAAAAAAATATAAAAAATGTAGAAAAAAATCTATAATTTGGTAAAAATTAGATAAAATCACTTGACTAAAAAAAACAATAGCTGTATAATGATACAAATATTTAAATTTGGAGGTTCTGTTTATGAAAAAGTCTAAGGCAAAATATCTGACGCTAGCAGGCGTTGTCCTAAGTGCAGGTCTGCTATTGGCGGCTTGTAGCAACTCAGCTAGTTCTACTAAAACATATAATTATGTATACAGTAGCGATCCATCTAGTCTAAACTATCTCTTAGAGAATCGTGCAACAACAGGTGATGTTGTGACAAACTTGGTAGACGGTTTGATGGAAAATGACCAATACGGGAACTACATTCCTTCATTAGCTGAGGATTGGACAGTTTCCCAAGATGGTTTGACTTATACTTACAAACTTCGTAAGGACGCCAAATGGTATACAGCAGATGGTGAAGAGTATGCACCAGTGACAGCACAAGATTTTGTAACTGGTTTGAAATATGCTGCGGATAAAAAATCTGAAGCTCTCTATCTAGTTCAAGATTCTGTTGCTGGCTTGGATGACTATATCAACGGAAAAACAACAGACTTTTCAACAGTTGGTGTAAAGGCTATTGACGACCAAACTGTCCAATATACCTTGACTCACCCAGAAACTTACTGGAACTCAAAAACAACTGCGACTATTCTGTTCCCAGTAAATGCAGACTTCTTGAACTCAAAAGGGGATGATTTCGGTAAAGTGGATCCAGCAAATATCTTGTATAATGGTCCATTTATTCTCAAATCATTCACATCTAAATCTGTCATGGAATACAAGAAAAATCCAAACTATTGGGATGCAAAAAATGTATTCGTAGATGAAGTGAAGTTGACTTACTACGATGGAAGCGACCAAGATGCCTTGGCACGTAACTTCATGGAAGGAGTTTACAGCTACGCACGTCTCTATCCAAATAGTTCGAGCTTTGAAGGAATTAAGGAAAAGAATAAAGATAATATTATTTACAGCATGCAAGATGCGACATCCTACTATTATAACTTTAACCTAGATAGACAATCTTATAACCATACTTCAAAAACAACTGATGCTGAAAAGACAGCCCAACAAGAAGCAGTTTTGAATAAATCATTCCGTCAGGCTATCAACTTTGCCTATGACCGTACTGCTTATGGTGCCCAATCTCAAGGGGAAGAAGGAGCAACTAAGATTATCAGAAACTTGCTCGTTCCACCATCATTTGTAACACTTGATGGTAAAGATTTTGGTGATGTCGTAGCTTCTAAGATGGTCAATTACGGTCAAGTATGGCAAAATATGAACTTCGCTGATGCCCAAGATGCTTACTACAATGCCGATAAGGCCAAAGAAGTCTTTGCTCAAGCCAAGAAAGAATTGGAAGCCAAAGGTGTTCAATTCCCAATTCACCTGGATTTACCGGTTGACCAAACCTTTAAGAAGGGGGTGTTAGAGGCAAGTTCTTTCAAACAGTCTATTGAATCTGTTCTAGGTGCAGATAATGTCGTTATCGATATTCAAATGCTTACTACTGAGGAAATGGATAGTATTGGTTATCTAGCGAATACAGCTGCACAAAAAGACTATGACCTTTATAACGGTGGTTGGGGACCAGACTACCAAGACCCATCAACTTACCTCGATACTCTTAGCTTAACAAGTGGTGGCTCACTACAAAACCTCGGTTTGGAACCAGGAGCAACCAATGCTAAAGCAACAGCTGTTGGTTTGGATGTCTATACTAAGATGTTGGAAGAAGCCAATGCTGAACAAGATTTGAACAAACGTTATGATAAATACGCTGAAGCACAAGCTTGGTTGGTGGATAGCTCTCTAGCAATTCCAAACGTTTCTAAAGGTGGAACACCTACATTGAGAAAAACAGTTCCATTCTCTGCCGCCTTCTCTCAAGCTGGTAATAAGGGTGTTGAATCCTACAAATACGTGAAATTGCAAGATAAGATTGTCACAACAGCTGAGTATGAAGAAGCTAGACAAAAATGGCTGAAAGAAAAAGAAGAATCTAATAAAAAAGCCCAAGAAGATTTTGCTAAACACGTTAAGTAATCAGTCTATTCAACAGGAAAAACGATAGTTTCTCAGGAAGCTATCGTTTTTTATATAGTTTGAAACTATAACTAGCTCTTGAAAACAAGAAAACGAAGGATACAAAATAAGTGGTACAATAGTTACTATAGATTTGGAGGTATTGTATGAGTAAATCATTTCACATCAACACAATTTTAGCACAAGCAGGGATCAAGTCTGATGAGGCAACAGGTGCTTTGGTTACACCTATTCACTTTTCAACGACTTATCAGCACCCAGAATTTGGTCAATCAACTGGATTTGACTATACCCGCACCAAAAACCCAACTCGTAGCAAGGCAGAGGAAGTTTTGGCAGCTATTGAATCCGCCAAGTATGCTTTGGTGACTAGTTCAGGTATGTCTGCGATTGTGTTAGCCTTTAGCGTTTTTCCAGTAGGAAGCAAGGTTTTAGCTGTCCGTGACCTTTACGGTGGCTCTTTCCGCTGGTTCAATCAAGTTGAGCAAGAAGGACGTTTCCACTTTACCTATGCCAACACAGAAGAAGAGCTAATTGCCGAGCTAGAAAAGGATGTGGATGTACTTTATATCGAAACACCAACCAACCCTTTGATGTTGGAATTTGATATTGAAAAATTGTCAAAATTAGCTCATGCTAAGGGTGCTAAAGTTGTCGTCGACAATACCTTCTATAGCTCGATTTACCAACGTCCAATTGAAGACGGAGCAGATATTGTCCTTCATTCAGCGACAAAATACCTTGCAGGCCATAATGATGTTCTAGCTGGTGTAGTTGTGACAGATAATGCTGAATTGTACGAAAAACTCTTTTACAATCTCAATACAACTGGGGCTGTTTTATCACCATTTGATAGTTATCAATTGATTCGTGGTCTTAAAACATTGTCACTTCGTATGGAGCGCTCAACAGCTAATGCTCAAGAAATCGTAGCCTTTTTGGAACAATCACCTGCTGTCAAAGAAGTCTTGTATACAGGGCGTGGGGGAATGATTTCCTTTAAAGTAGCAGATGAGAAGCGTATCCCTCATATCTTAAACACTTTGAAAGTATTCTCTTTTGCTGAAAGCCTGGGTGGTGTAGAAAGTCTGATTACCTACCCAACCACTCAAACCCATGCAGACATTCCTGCAGAGGTTCGTCATTCTTATGGATTAACAGATGACCTCTTGCGCTTGTCTATTGGTATTGAGGATGCAAGGGACTTGATTGAAGATTTGCGTCAAGCTTTGGAAGGATAAGACTATGGGGAAATATGATTTTACGACTTTGCCCAATCGTTTTGGACATCATACCTACAAATGGAAAGAAGCAGAGACTGACCGTCAAGTATTGCCGGCCTGGATTGCTGATATGGACTTTGAAGTCTTACCTGAGATTCGTCAGACTGTCCATGACTATGCTGAGCAATTAGTCTATGGCTATACCTATGCTAGTGATGGCTTGATTGAAGCCGTTCAAAACTGGGAGGAAAAACACCATGGTTATCGCTTTGAAAAGGATGCTCTAGTCTTTATCGAAGGGGTAGTGCCAGCTATTTCAACAGCCATTCAAGCCTTTACCAAAGAAGGTGAAGCGGTTCTGATTAACACACCGGTTTATCCTCCTTTTGCTCGAAGTATTAAGCTCAATAATCGTAGACTAATCACCAACTCTCTAGTAGAAAAAGACGGACTTTTTGAGATTGACTTTGATCAATTGGAGAAAGACTTTGTCGAAGAAGATGTGAAACTCTACGTTCTCTGTAATCCTCATAATCCTGGTGGACGCGTTTGGGAAAAGGAAGTCTTAAAGAAGATTGGACAACTTTGTCAAAAACATGGAGTCTTGCTGGTATCTGATGAGATTCACCAAGATTTAGCTCTATTTGGAAACAAGCACCAGTCATTCAACACGGTAAATGAAGATTTTAAAGAATTTTCACTGATTTTAAGCAGTGCTACCAAGACCTTTAACATTGCTGGGACGAAGAATTCCTACGCTATTATCGAAAATCCTAAGTTGAGACTTGCTTTCCAAAAGCGCCAGCTGGCTAATAATCAACATGAAATCTCAGGTTTGGGATATTTGGCAACAGAAGCTGCCTATCGATATGGTGAAGATTGGTTGACAGAACTCAAAGAACTGATTGAGACACACATCAATTATGTAGTGGATGTATTTGGCAAAGAAACTAAAATCAAGGTCATGAAACCTCAAGGGACCTATCTCATTTGGCTTGATTTTTCAGCCTATGATATTAGCGATGAAGAGCTAAGAAAGCTTTTAAGAGACGAAGCCAAAGTTATCCTGAACAGAGGCTTGGACTTTGGTGAAGAAGGAGCCCTCCACGCTCGTCTCAATGTAGCCATGCCAACATCTATTTTGGAAGAAGTCTGCCAACGAATCATTGCCACTTTTTCAAATCTTTAAAAACTAGCCTTTTAGGAGAAAAGTCTTCCTAGAAGGCTATTTTCATAGGCGAAAATATGGTATAATTAAGAGATAAAGTAAAGGGGAAATTATGGCTAAATTGATTCCAGGAAAGCTTCGAATGGAGGGAGTGGAACTCTATGAAACTGGTCAGATTGAAATCATTAAAGAACAAGACCATCGCATCTATGCGCGTGTAGCGGAAGAAGAAATTCGTTATAGTTTAGACGATGACTTGATTTTTTGTGCATGTGATTTTTTCAAAAAAAGAGGTTACTGTGTTCATTTAGCATCTCTAGAATATTACTTGAAAAATGACCAGCTAGGACAGGAAATCTTACTCAATCTGGAGGCTAATCAGGAAGAGAAGGAAACTGTTGAGACACAGGTGACTTTTGGAGGAGAATTCTTGAAGTCTATCCAAGTTCCGCGTCAATCCAACATCTATCGGCTTTCTGCTCAAGGGCAGGTGGAAGCAGGAACCAATCGCATTATCTGGACTTTAAGAATTGGTCTTTCTCAGCAAGACAAGTTTTATGTGATTAGGGATATCCCTCTTTTCTTAAAAGTCATAGAGTTTTCCAAACCTTACATGATAGGAAAGCATTATGAGACTTCATTAAGACTTGAACAATTTGATAAAGCCAGTCAAGAAGTTTTGAATTTTTTACTTGGATTAGTTGAGGAGAAAATAGACAATTCTATTTTTTTCCCAAATCAAGGACGACATCTCTATTTCCCTAAAACCTTTTTTGAGCAGGGGGCTAGTCTACTGATGGGATTAGAAGCCTTTCAGTTTGACCACCAACTTTCGAGTTATCATCGTCTTCTCTTCCAAGACTTTGATGGCCAAGCAAGTTTGTTTTCATTTAGAATTGAAGAAAAATCCAACTATTTTGAAATGGAAATTTTCGAACAGGCAGGGCTTAATTTCTTTTACAGAGGACAAGTATTATTCTACAAGGGGAATTTTTTCCTGATGACGAAAAAACAGGCTAGTTTATTAGATGCGCTTAGAAAAGTTCCTTTAGATAATGGTGGCAGAAAGATCTTACAGTTTGATACTCGTGATCGAGATCTTTTAGCTTCGACCTTGTCACAGTTTAAATGCCTAGGAAAAGTAGAAGCTCCTGATTCACTACAAATTCAATCCTTCCGTCCGTCTTTTTATATGGATCGTGAAGAGGATGGTTCTATTCGATTAGATATGCAATTTCAATATGAAACTTGCCTAGTAACCAATCGTAATGAACTAGAGAAACTTCCTTTTGCTAGTGACATTCAATTGGAAAAACAGATTTTTCAGTTGGCCTTATCTGCTGGGTTTGAAGCGGATTTTCGTTCATGGCGTCAAAGTTTGAAAGCTGAAGTAGTCCATACATTCTTTCAGGAAGTATTACCAGCCTTTTCAGCGCTAGGAGAATTAAAGATTTCAGAGAGCATGCAAGATCTTTATCAGATTCAAAAACCTCAAGTTCAGATATCATCTAAGGGAAGTCTTTTAGAAATTCAATTTGATTTTCAGGATATTGATCAAGAAGAAATCAATCGAGCAATGAAAGCTCTCGTTGCCAAGCAGGACTATTATATTAGCTCGTCTAATCAGGTCTATTATTTTGATGAACAGACAAAACGTATTCGACAAGATTTAGAAGACTTAGGAATTGATGAGATAGAGAGTGCTGCTTTTCAGGCTCGCAAGTCTTTGGCTTATACCTTATCTCATCTGTTTAAGGACCAGGATCAAGTTACTTTTACTGATGAATTTCGTCATTTGGCGCATCATTTAACGCATCCAGAGGATTTTCCGATGAAATCCCTAGATATTCGAGCCCAACTCAGGGATTATCAGAAAAAAGGGATTCAATGGCTTCAGATGTTAGACCATTATGGATTTGGTGGAATTTTAGCTGATGATATGGGACTTGGAAAAACCTTACAAGCCATCGCCTTTTTAAGTAGCCAACTTCAGGAGAATAGCCGTGTCTTGATTCTTGCTCCATCTGGTCTCATCTATAATTGGGCTGATGAATTTAAAAAATTTGCACCAAATTTGGATGTGGCTGTCGTACATGGATTGAAACCTTATCGCGAGACTATTTTAGCAGAAAAACATCAGGTCTATGTAACCAGTTATGCCACTTTCCGTCAGGATAGTGAAATCTATCGAAATTTATCTTTTGATTTTCTATTTCTAGATGAAGCCCAAGTGATGAAAAATGCCCAAACCAAAATTGCTAAGATTTTGAGAAAGTTTGTGGTTCCATCAGTCTTTGCTCTTTCCGGAACACCAATTGAAAATAATCTAGGGGAATTATGGTCTATCTTTCAGATTGTATTGCCAGGACTTTTGCCAGCAAAAAAAGACTTTATGAAATTGCCTGCTGAGAGAGTGGCACAGTTTATCAAACCATTTGTCATGCGTCGAAAGAAAGAGGATGTTCTTACAGAGTTACCTGATCTGATAGAAGTCGTTTATAAAAATGAACTGGAGGACCAGCAAAAAGCTATCTATCTAGCTCAACTTCAACAGATGCAAGAGCGTTTGGGACAAGTGACCGATGCAGAATTTCAACGAAATAGAGTTGAAATTTTAACAGGACTCATGCGTCTTCGCCAGATTTGTGATACTCCAGCTCTATTTATGGAAGATTATAAGGGAGATAGCGGGAAGCTTGATAGTTTACGAGATCTACTAAGTCAAATTGCTGAGGGAAATCATCGTGTACTCATCTTCTCTCAGTTTAGGGGAATGCTTGATCGCATCGAAAAGGAGTTGCCTCAGCTTGGCTTAACTTCCTTTAAGATTACTGGCTCTACACCATCACAGGAGCGTCAAGAAATGACCAAGGCTTTTAACCAAGGTGAGCGCGATGTGTTTTTGATTTCTCTAAAAGCTGGTGGAGTTGGTCTCAACCTTACTGGTGCGGATACAGTTATTCTGGTAGACTTATGGTGGAATCCGGCAGTTGAATCACAGGCTATTGGCCGGGCCCACCGTATGGGACAAGACCAAGCTGTTGAGGTTTATCGTCTGGTAACTAGAGGCACAATCGAGGAGAAGATTCAAGAGTTGCAGGAAGAGAAAAAGAATCTGGTCTCAGAAGTATTGGATGGAACAGAGTCTCGTGGAAGTCTCACACTTACTGAAATTCAAGAAATATTAGGAATTTCTGAAGCCAAGACTTGAAAAATCAAGACTTTACGTTATAATGGAGTATTGAAAGGGAATAAAAATGAAACAAGTACGATTTCCAATAGTGTCAGATGATGAGATCATGCTGACAGAAATGCCATTTATGGATTTATATGATGAGTCGGATCTCATTAGTAATATCAAGGGAGATTACCAGGACAAAAACTACTTGGAATGGTCACCAATTACTACCGAAAAAAAGCCACTGGTTCAAGCATCAGATAAGCTACCTGAAAAGAAGGAAAAATCCTATGCTGAACTTGCTCGTGAAGAAGCAAGAGCTGATCTAAAACGGAAACGTTCAGCAAAATATTTGACTCAAGATGTTAGTTTTACGAAACGTTATAAATCTTCAAATAATGTAGTAAAACAGGCAAATAAGCCAACAGCTCCTTTCCAAAAGGAAAATCCTGGGGAGCTAGCAAAATTTAGTGACAAACTAACTCAGAACCATTATATTTTGGCTGAAATGGCTCCACAGACGCAGGAGACAAGCAAAGAAGAGCATCTTGGACCAAAGAAAAATAATTATGATTTTTTAAAGAAAAGCCAAATTTATAACAAAAAAGAAAATCAATCAGAAAAAGAACGTAAAATTGCTCAAGAGTTGAACTTGACAAATATGACAGAGTAAAGGGGAAAAAGATGGCAAAAACCTATCATTTTATCGGAATTAAAGGATCAGGGATGAGTGCCTTGGCCTTGATGTTGCACCAAATGGGGCATAAGGTCCAAGGGTCTGATGTAGAGAAATACTACTTTACACAACGTGGACTGGAGCAAGCAGGTATCAAAATTTTGCCTTTTGATGAGAAGAATCTTCAAGGGGATTTAGAAATCATCGCTGGGAATGCCTTTCGTCCAGACAACAATGTTGAAATTGCCTATGCAGACAAGAATGGACTAAGCTATAAACGTTATCATGAGTTTCTTGGTAGCTTTATGCGTGACTTTATCAGCATGGGTGTTGCCGGAGCACACGGTAAGACTTCAACAACAGGTATGCTTTCTCACGTTTTGTCACACATCACTGATACAAGCTATCTAATCGGAGATGGTACAGGTCGTGGTTCTGAAAATGCTAAGTATTTTGTCTTCGAATCAGACGAGTACGAACGTCATTTCATGCCATATCACCCAGAATACTCTATTATTACGAATATCGACTTTGACCATCCTGACTATTTCACAAGCTTAGAGGATGTCTTCAACGCCTTCAATGATTATGCTAAACAAATCACCAAAGGTTTGTTTGTCTACGGTGAAGATGCTGAGTTGCGTAAGATTACGGCAAATGCCCCAATCTATTATTACGGTTTTGAAGCAGACAACAATGACTTTGTAGCTAGCGATTTGCTTCGTTCAACAACTGGTTCAACTTTCACAGTTCACTTCCGTGGTCAAGAGTTGGGTCAATTCCACATTCCAACCTTTGGTCGCCACAACATCATGAATGCAACAGCAGTAATTGGTTTACTTTATACTGCTGGATTTGACTTGAATTTAGTGCGTGAACACTTGAATACTTTTGGAGGCGTTAAACGTCGCTTTACCGAAAAGATTGTTAACGATACAGTCATTATCGATGATTTTGCTCATCACCCAACTGAAATCATTGCAACTCTAGATGCTGCACGTCAAAAATACCCAAGCAAGGAAATAGTTGCTATTTTCCAACCGCATACTTTTACTCGTACAATTGCTTTGTTGGATGATTTTGCACAAGCTTTGAACCAGGCTGATGCAGTTTACTTAGCACAAATCTATGGATCTGCTCGCGAAGTTGACCATGGTGATGTTAAAGTTGAGGATTTAGCAGCTAAGATTGATAAAAAACATCAAGTTATCACTGTTGAAAATGTGTCTCCACTCTTAGACCATGACAATGCTGTATACGTCTTTATGGGAGCAGGTGACATTCAATCATATGAATACTCATTCGAACGTCTCTTGTCTAATTTGACAAGTAATGTTCAGTAAGGAACACCATGGAATTTCCAATTAAAATAAGGGAAGTTCAGCAATCTGATATTGAGCAGGTTTGCTTGATACAGGAGAGTAGTCAAAACTTCCAAGAAACAGTTAATAGAGAAATAATAGAAGAACGTATCCGTAATTTTGCGGATACGTTTCTCTTAGCTAGTTTAGATGATCAGGTGATTGCTTATATTTCAGCGACAGATTTTGCTACGTCCTCAGTAAGTAGATGGATAATAGAGATGGCAGATGGAGAAGCTATTAGTAATGGAAATCTTGTTATTGATGCTTTATCTGTTCATCCGAATTATCAAGGGCAAGGATTTGGAACCTTGTTGCTCGCAACCATGAAACAAGTTGCTCTTCAACAAAATAGCCCCGGTATTTATCTGGTCTGTAAAGATGAATTCCTGTCTTATTTTGAGATGAGTGAATTTATAGAGCAAGGAATAGTAGATCTGGGAGTCGGAAATGAAGTTAATTTTCTCATGTGCTGGAAGAATCCCTTTTATCAGGAGGAACTATGATTATTCGACAAGCTAGACTGAGTGATTTAGACCGTATTTTAGAGATTGAATTAGAGAATTTTTCTATTGAAGAAGCCATACCTCGATCTGTCTTTGAAGCACATTTAAAGGAAATAAAAACGAGCTTTCTAGTGGCTGAAAAAGATGGAGAGATACTTGGTTATATCGAAGGTCCGGTAATCCCTCATCGTTATTTACAAGACCTGTCTTTCACTGAAGAAATAAAAGACCACAGTCATAAGGAAGGTGGTTATATTTCTGTGACTTGTCTTTCTATAGCAAAAAAAGCTCAATCTCTAGGACTAGGAAAAAAACTCCTGACCGCATTGAAAGAAGTGGCTCTTAAGCATGAACGAGAGGGGATCAATCTGACCTGTCATGACTACCTTATTGAATACTATGAGAAGCATGGTTTTGTCAATGAAGGAAAGTCTAAGTCCCAATTTGCGGGAGAAGAATGGTATGATATGGTCTGGGAAAACAAGAATTAGTGAGTAGAAAGGCTTCTAAGGTTGCTTTTCTTTAGTTTTTAAGATATAATATTAAGGATTATCAACAAGGAGGTAAATACCTTTGAGCGAAAATTCAAATGAAGAAAAGTTGAGTTTTAAAGAGCAAATTTTGCGAGATTTAGAACGACTAAAAAAAGAGGCAAATGAAGTTGAACAAACGGATGATCTTTTTTCAACTTTAGCAAAACCTTCTGAAGCAACTTCAGAAAAAAAGGAACCAAGTATTTCGGAAGAGGAGTTGATTGCAAAATCAGTTGCAGCTGTTGATCAATTGATTGATAATGCCCCAACTGTTCCTGAGCGTCCTGTTCTTGTAGAAGAAGTTCCAGAAGAAGCTGCAGAGGAAGTACAAGAAGAAATTCCAGAAGCAGTACGAGAAGAAGTAGTTGAGTCATCTCAATCAATTCCGGAAAAAGAAGAGAATAATTCAATTCCAACTAGAGTTTCAGTTTCTTATCGTGCATTTGATACTGTTCCAGAAAAAGAAACAGTAAACCTTGCGTCACACAATGAAGAATTGACAAGTCAAGAAGCTACTGAAGAAGCAGACCTTCCTAGAAGAAGTCGGAGAGAGACTGTGAAACCAGCCAAGAAAAAGAAGAAATCCCGCTTAAAAGGATTTTTAGTAACAGTTTTGGTATTATTGATTCTAATTGGTGCTGGTGGATTCTTTGGCCTACGCTATGCTGAATCAGCTCTACAACCAGTAGATCCAAGTTCTAAACAATATATGTCAGTTCAGATTCCAGATGGTGCTAATACTCAAGAAATTGGCTCAGTTTTGGAAAAATCTGGTGTTATTAAGAACGGTTTGGTCTTTACACTTTATGCCAAGTATAAAAACTACACTGGATTGAAGTCTGGTTATTACAACTTGCAAAAGAGTATGAGTGTTGAAGATGTCATTAAAGAGTTGCAAAAGGGTGGTACACCTGAACCTCAGGAAGTTGCTCTTGCAGACTTGACTATTCCTGAAGGCTATACTTTGGAACAAATTGCTCAAACTGTTGGCCAACTTCAAGGTGACTTTAAGGAACCTTTGACAGCGGAAGCATTCTTGGCTAAGGCCCAAGATGAGACCTTTATTGCTCAAGAGGTTGCCAAATATCCAAACTTGCTTGAAAGCTTGCCAGCAAAAGATAGTGGTGTTCGTTACCGTTTAGAAGGTTATCTTTTCCCTGCGACTTATACAATCAAAGAAAGTACAACTGTTGAAAGTTTAATTGATTCAATGCTTGCAGCTATGGATAAGAACCTTTCTTCACACTATGCTGCGATCAAAGAAAAGAACTTGACCGTAAATGAGCTCTTAACAATTGCATCACTTGTTGAGAAAGAAGGGGCAAAAACAGAAGATCGTAAGCTGATTGCAGGAATCTTCTATAACCGCTTAAACCTCGGTATGCCACTTCAAAGTAATATCGCTATCCTTTACGCAGAAGGAAAACTTGGTCAAAACATCAGTCTCTCTGATGATGCAGCCATTGATACATCTATTGATTCACCATATAATGTCTATACA
This sequence comes from Streptococcus infantis ATCC 700779, assembly GCF_000187465.1. Lineage (GTDB taxonomy): Bacteria > Bacillota > Bacilli > Lactobacillales > Streptococcaceae > Streptococcus > Streptococcus infantis. The sequence continues at coordinate 467,782 of NZ_GL732439.1, forward strand.
AAAGTAGGTCTAATGCCTGGACCAGTTGATAGTCCAAGCTTGGATGCTATCGAATCAAGTATCAATCAGACAAAGAGTGAATATCTCTATTTTGTAGCCAATGTTCAAGATGGTAAAGTTTACTATGCAACAACACTAGAAGAACATGATCGTAACGTTCAAGAACATATCAATAGTAAATTACCTCAATCAAATAGCACAAACTAAAATTATGTGGTTTTCCACATAATTTTGCTTTAAAGCATATATTTATTAATTAAATCAAAAGAAAGTTGAGAAAAATGGTAGAAAAAACATATCCAATGACCTTGGAAGAAAAGGAAAAACTCGAAAAAGAATTAGAAGAATTGAAACTAGTACGTCGTCCAGAAGTTGTAGAACGTATCAAGATTGCTCGTTCATATGGTGATTTGTCAGAGAACAGTGAGTATGAAGCAGCGAAAGACGAGCAAGCTTTCGTCGAGGGACAAATCTCAAGTCTAGAGACTAAGATTCGTTACGCAGAAATCGTTAACAGTGATGCCGTTGCAAAAAATGAAGTTGCTATCGGAAAAACTGTAACAATCCAAGAAGTTGGAGAAGACGAAAAAGAAGTATACATTATCGTTGGTTCAGCTGGAGCAGATGCTTTTGCAGGAAAAGTGTCAAATGAAAGCCCAATTGGTCAAGCATTGATTGGTAAGAAAAAAGGTGATGTTGTTACAATCGAAACACCTGCTGGAAGCTATGATGTTAAGATCTTGAAGGTTGAAAAAACCGCTTAATAGGATAAAAAGAAGGAGTGGGATTTAGGGAAAGCGTTTTCTATCACTCCTTTTCTTAATTCTAAAAACTTAAGGAGACTAGATGAATTCAGAAAATAAACATAAAAAGAAAAGTAAAATGGAGCGTGGCTTAACAAACCGCCACGTTCAGGTTATGGCCATTGCGGGAACAATCGGGACAGGATTATTTCTCGGGGCAGGTCGCTCGATTAGTTTAACAGGGCCCTCGATTGTTTTGGTATATATGATTACGGGTGGCTTCATGTATCTTATGATGCGTGCTATCGGTGAAATGTTGTACCAGGACCCAGAGCAACACACCTTTATCAATTTTATTACTCGCTATCTTGGAAAGGGATGGGGTTACTTCTCAGTCTGGTCTTACTGGCTCTCAGTAGTCTTTATCGGTATGGCTGAGATCACAGCTATCGCTCATTATGTTCAGTTTTGGTTTCCATCCTGGCCATCTTGGTTGATTCAGGTTGTATTCCTAACGATTTTGGGCTTGGTCAATCTGATTGCTGTTAAAATCTTTGGTGAAGTAGAATTTTGGTTTGCTATGATTAAAATTGTGGCCATCCTTGCCATGATTGCAACAGGGGTCTTTCTAGTCTTGACTGGCTTTGAAACGCCATATGGTTCAGCAAGTCTCACCAATATTAGTGAGCAATTCTCCCTTTTCCCAAATGGAGGAATGAACTTTGTCATGGCCTTTCAAATGGTTTTCTTTGCTTACTTGATGATTGAATTTATCGGCGTTACAACATCTGAAACCAAAGATCCTCGAAAAGTCTTACCCAAGGCGGTTAAGGAAATTCCTTTGCGAATTATCTTTTTCTACGGTGGAGCTCTCTTAGCCATCATGTCTATTATTCCTTGGCATGAGCTTTCTGCGACGGATTCACCATTTGTAACGGTATTTGAACTTGTTGGTCTTAAGTGGGCGGCGGCCTTGATTAACTTTGTTGTCTTGACTTCAGCAGCGTCAGCCTTGAATTCAACTCTTTACTCAACAGGTCGTCACTTGTACCAAATTGCCCATGATTCACCAAATCGTTTCTTGAAAGCTATTAAGGCAGATACACTTTCACGCCACAACGTTCCTCAGAATGCTATCATTGCTTCTGCGGTATTGATTGGTTTTGCAGCCTTCATCAATGTCCTTCCAGGAGTATCAGATGCCTTTGCTTTGATTACAGCTTCTTCATCAGGTGTTTATATCGCCATCTACATCTTGGTTATGGTAGCCCATCTCAAATATCGCAAGTCAAAAGACTTTATGGCAGATGGCTATCTCATGCCCCAATATCGCTTGCTAAATCCTCTGACTATGCTCTTCTTCATCTTTGTATTCGGAACTCTCTTTTTACAGGAATCAACTGTAATGGGAGCAAGAGGTTCAGCTATCTGGATTGTTGCTTTTGGTATTTATAGCCAATGGAAATTTAGAAAATAAGTTATAAGCTCATCAACTCAGGTTGATGAGTTTTCTAGTTTGACAGCTCTTGGTAATAAGACTATAATCAAGCTATAAGTATCTTCGAGGAGGTTTGGATGCAGGTAAGATTGGAAAATACAGAATCTCAGAAATCGCAAATTATAGGAGACTTGATTCGCTCCTATAATCGTTCAAAAAGAGAAGTTGCTGAAAGTGAGCCACTAAACCTTTATGTCGAAGATGAACATGGTGAAATCATGGCTGGATTAGTAGCAGAGACTTTCGGGAATTGGTTAGAAATTGAGTATTTGTTTGTGAAGGAGGACTTGCGAGGGCAAGGAATCGGCTCCCAACTATTGCAGCAAGCAGAAAGTGAAGCTAAAAAGAGAAACTGTCGCTTTGCTTTTGTGAATACCTATCAGTTTCAAGCACCAGGCTTTTATCAAAAGCAAGGCTACAAGGAAGTTTTTACCTTAAAAGATTATCCCTACACTGGACAAAGGCACTATTATCAAAAAGATTTGTAAACAGAAAACTCTCTATCATGTAAGTGGTAGAGTTTTTTTGTAAAAAAAATCTCACAAAATGACAGATATATATTGCATAATGTAAAATATATGATATAATAAAGTTGAAAAAAGAAGCGCAACTTTTAAAATAAAGGAGGAGGTAACAAGTGGCTAAGAATTTAAAATTAAAGTTAGCTCGAGTGGAGCTTGACATGACACAAGGTGATTTGGCAGAAGCTGTGGGTGTCACTCGGCAGACTATCGGCTTGATAGAAGCTGGCAAGTACAATCCTTCGCTTTCACTTTGCCAATCCATTTGCAGGTGCTTAGGGAAAACGCTGGATCAATTATTTTGGGAGGAAGAAGATGAAAAATAAATTTTTTTATTATCAATTATTGGATGAAAGAGAAGAACAACTGATGAATAAAGCAGGAGCAGAAAGTTTCCATATCACTATCGTTTTCTTGCTTTTATCTTATATGATTGCTATATTAGCACCAAGTCTTTTTAATCCGACTATGGTTCTCAGCATTAACATTATTGGACTTTTTTACTTCTTCAACCGGGCGAGAAACCTCGGTGCGACCTACTATAGTCGTTTTCATTTTACGATTTTGGGATGTCTATTAATGACACTACTAATCACAACTATTATAATGTTGCAAAACTACCAGTTCAATATAGAGATTTATCAGCACAATCCATTAAACTTCAAATACCTTTTTGCTTGGTGCTTTACCTATCTCTTTTATCTTCCTTGGGTCTTTCTTGGAAACCTAGGTTTAAAGAGTTATGGTGAATGGGCTCAGAAAAAGTTTGAGAAAGATATGGATGAACTTGAGAGTATGGAATAGCTTGTTAGCTTTTTATCCATCTTGGTAAAATGTGTTATAATAGTACTAATTTATGAGAAAAGAAGAAGCATTTTCATCTTTTTACAAATAAGGAAGAAGGACAGTATATGTACCAAGATGACAGTTTAACATTGCACACAGATTTGTATCAGATTAACATGATGCAGGTTTACTTCAACCAAGGAATTCATAACAAGAAAGCGGTTTTTGAAGTTTATTTCCGCCAACAACCTTTTAAAAACGGCTACGCTGTTTTTGCAGGTTTGGAACGAATTGTGAACTACTTAGAAAACCTGCGCTTTTCTGATAGCGATATTGCTTATTTAGAATCACTGGGTTATCATGGTGCCTTCCTGGAATATCTCCGTAATCTCAAGTTGGAATTAACTGTGCGTTCTGCTCAAGAAGGGGACTTAGTATTTGCTAATGAACCGATTGTTCAAGTGGAAGGCCCTTTGGCGCAGTGTCAATTGGTTGAAACAGCCCTCTTGAATATTGTCAACTTTCAAACCTTGATTGCGACCAAGGCAGCTCGTATTCGCTCGGTCATTGATGATGAACCTTTGATGGAGTTTGGTACACGTCGTGCGCAAGAAATGGATGCAGCTATCTGGGGAACTCGTGCCGCCGTCATTGGTGGTGCCAATGGAACTAGTAATGTGCGTGCTGGTAAGCTCTTTGGAATTCCGGTTTTAGGGACTCACGCTCATGCCTTGGTTCAAGTCTATGGCAATGATTACCAAGCTTTCAAGGCTTATGCCTCAACTCACCGTGATTGTGTCTTTCTTGTTGATACTTATGATACTCTTCGTATCGGTGTTCCTGCTGCCATTCAGGTTGCAAGAGAATTAGGTGACAAGATTAACTTTAAGGGTGTTCGTATTGACTCTGGTGATATCGCCTATATTTCTAAAAAAGTTCGTCAACAACTGGACGAGGCAGGATTTACGGATGCTAAGATTTATGCATCCAATGACCTTGATGAAAATACTATCCTTAACCTCAAAATGCAAAAAGCTAAGATTGATGTCTGGGGTGTCGGGACTAAGCTCATTACAGCTTATGACCAACCAGCTCTAGGAGCAGTTTATAAGGTTGTTGCCATTGAAGATGAAAATGGTCAGATGCGCAATACTATCAAACTTTCAAACAATGCAGAGAAGGTGTCAACACCAGGTAAGAAACAAGTTTGGCGTATCACCAGCCGTGAAAAAGGCAAGTCTGAAGGTGACTACATTACTTACGATGGTGTAGATGTTACTAGTATGACGGAGATTAAGATGTTCCATCCGACCTATACTTACATCAAGAAAACTGTCCGTAATTTTGATGCCGTTCCTCTCTTGGTAAACATCTTCAAGGACGGTAAGCTAGTCTATGATTTACCAAGTCTTCCTGAAATTCAAGCTTATGCTCGTAAGGAATTTGATAAGCTTTGGGACGAATACAAACGCGTACTTAATCCACAACATTATCCTGTTGACTTGGCTCGTGATGTATGGCAAGACAAGATGGACTTGATCGATAAGATGCGTAAGGCAGCTCTGGGCGAAGGAGAAGAAGAATGAGTTTGCAAGAGACCATTATCCAACAATTAGGGGTTAAACCTGTCATCAATCCGCAAGAAGAAATCCGTCGTTCCATTGACTTTTTGAAAAAATACCTTAAAAAACATCCCTTCCTTAAAAGTTTTGTATTAGGAATTTCTGGTGGTCAAGACTCGACTTTAGCTGGTCGTCTTGCCCAACTAGCTATGGAAGAAATGCGAGCTGAAACCGGTGATGATTCTTATAAATTTATAGCAGTTCGCCTACCTTATGGAATTCAAGCAGATGAGGATGATGCCCAAAAAGCCCTAGCTTTTATCCAGCCAGATGTGAGTTTGGTGGTCAATATCAAGGATTCTGTAGATGCAATGGCAGCGGCAGTAGAGGCTACTGGTAGTCCAATGTCAGACTTTAATAAAGGGAATATCAAGGCTAGAAGCCGGATGATTGCCCAATATGCACTCGCAGGAGCTCATAGTGGAGCAGTTATTGGTACTGACCATGCTGCAGAAAATGTCACAGGTTTCTTTACCAAGTTCGGTGACGGCGGTGCAGATATTCTTCCTCTCTATCGCCTCAATAAACGCCAAGGGAAACAACTATTGAAGGAGCTCGGAGCTGATCCTGCTCTCTATGAAAAAGTACCGATTGCCGATCTAGAAGAAGAGAAACCAGGATTGGCAGATGAAGTTGCACTCGGTGTAACCTACGCAGAGATTGATGACTACCTGGAAGGTAAACAAATCAGCCAAGAAGCCAAAGCAACCATTGAAAAATGGTGGCACAAAGGCCAACACAAACGCCACCTACCAATCACAGTGTTTGATACGTTTTGGGAGTAAAAAGGTCCGGGGGACCTTTTTAGCCCGAGCCTGAAAATAGAAAAGCGAGGAAGGTCCGGAGGACCTTTTTTGGCTGAGTCTTGAAACAGGAAAACGAGGAAGGTCGGTAACTCGAAGAGTTCGATTTCGTAGTCACACCCCCGCAAGCCAGACAGCTACTGCGTCATAAAATTAGAGGAAACTGTTGTTTTCTCAATGTTTATGAGTAAAGTGTTTTTACCCTGATCCTAGAAATAAGAAAACTAAGAAGGTCCAGTGGACCTTTTTAGCTTGAACATTCAAATAGAAAGCGAGTTACGATTATGAAAGCACTAGGTACACAAATTATAGAAACTGAACGATTGATTTTGAGGAGATTTGTGGAAGGTGATGCTCGAGCCATGTTTGATAATTGGGCTTCACGCTCAGAAAATCTGACCTATGTGACTTGGAATCCACACCTGAATGTCGAACAGACTCGAAATTCTATTGGCAATTGGGTAAAATCCTATGACAATCCAAATTACTACAAATGGGCCATTAGTCTCAAAGAAAATCCAGACTATGTCATTGGAGATATTAGTCTGGTCAGTGTGGATGAAGAAAACTCTAGCTGTGAGATCGGATATATCTTAGGAATGGACTACTGGGGACGAGGAAGCATGACAGAAGCCTTGAAAGCAGTTTTATCATACTGTCTGGATGAGATTGAATTTAAAGAGGTTAATGCCTGCTATGCAAGTTTAAACCCAGCATCTGGTCGTGTGATGGAAAAGGCTGGTATGACTTTTTGGAAGACGATTCCAAATGCAGTTGAACGAAAAGGTTATATCGCTGATAAAATTTATTATCAAATCAAAAAATAAGATGGAAAGTTAAGCTTTTCCATCTTATTTTTTGTAATATACTTTTTAATCAAAATAAAGCAAATCTTTGCTGGTGTTTGTAAAGAGGTCGAAGCCATCCTTCGTAACAACACCGCAATCTTCGATACGGACACCGACTTTACCAGGGATGTAGATACCAGGCTCAACTGAGAAGCACATGCCTTCTTCGATAACCATGTCGTTTCCTTCCATGATAGATGGGAATTCGTGGACATCCATACCGATACCGTGACCGAGACGGTGATTGAAGTACTCACCGTAACCAGCTTTTTCAATCACTTCACGAGCTGCACGGTCAACTTCATGAGCTGTCACACCAGGTTTGATAAAGTCAAGGGCAGCTTGTTGGGCTTCAAGAGTCAAGTTGTAAATATCTTTCTTAAATTGGTCTGGTTTACCAACAGCGACTGTACGAGTCATATCTGATGCATAACCATTGACCATCACACCAAGGTCAAAGAGGAGAAGTGCATTGTTTTCAACCTTGTTAGCTCCAGGAATACCATGTGGATTCGCAGCATTATCACCAGTCAAAACCATGGTGTCGAAGCTCATTTCATAGCCTTCACGTTTCATAGCAAAATCGATTTGCGCAATGATATCAGTTTCCGTATTATCAAGAGAGATATTGTCAAAACCAACTTTAACAGACTTGTCGGCGTAAATACCCGCTACCATCATCTTTTGCACTTCGTCTGCTGATTTGATCAAGCGCATCCGTTGGATCAATGGAGTCAAGTTCTCAAACTCAGCACTTTCAAAGACAGTTTTCAAACCGTGGTATTTAGTCAAGATGAGATTGTCAAACTCAACTGCTACACGTTTGAAATCAAGCTGTGGCAAGGCGTTTTGAATCTTCTTCCAAGGGTTTTCAGAGTCCACATAACCGACGACTGGGAATGAAACAGTGCTAGTTGCACGCTCAACCTCAAGGGCTGGCACAAAGAGAAGTGGTTCCTGGTCTCCAAGGACAAAGAGGAACATTTGGCGTTCGTGTGGATCACTGTAAAAACCAGTGAGGTAATTGATAGTGACGGGGTCAGATACGACAGCGACGTCTAACTTTTCAGATTCGAGATATGTTACAATTTGTTGTAATTTAGACATATGTTACCTTCTTTCTACCCTCTATTTTTGCAAAAAATAGTAGAAAATGCAAGAGAGAAGAGGAAAAGAGCCTAAAAAAATTCCAACAGCTAATAGCATGTTGGAATAGAAAGATTAGTTGAATTCTGCCTTACTTTTCACATCGCTGTATTCTTCAGCGACTTCTTGGCCAAGGATATCCTCATAAGCTGGAAGGTCGATGTCCTGACCATATTTTTTCTTAAGAGCAGTAGTGACCAAGCGATAGGCTAGATTTGCATTACGAGATAAGATAGGCCCGTGGAAATAAGAACCGAAAACATTTTTATAGTGGACACCTTCACCGACCTTTTCTTCGTTGTTTCCATTTCCGTAAACAACCTGTCCCAGTGGTTTTTGGTCATCTGAGAGGAAGGTGCGACCTTGGTGGTTCTCAAATCCATAGTAGGTTTCATCGAATTCTTCATTATGAATTTTAATATCACCGATAAAGCGGTTATTGGTTTGGTTGAGTGTGTAGTGTCCCATAACACCGAGGCCTTCGATGCGTCTTCCGGAAGCCTCTATATAATATTGTCCCAATAGTTGAAAACCACCACAGATAGCAAGAACGACACCATCATTTTGGATAAAGTTATCGATACTTTCTTTTTTGGCAGGCAAATCACCAGCAATGATACTTTGTTCAAAGTCTTGGCCACCGCCGAAAAAGGCAATATCGTAATGATGTTCATCGAAATTATCATGAAGCGAAACGATATCAACTGTTACATGTGCACCCAGCTTTTCAGCGACGTACTTGAGCATGAGGATATTCCCATTATCTCCGTAGGTGTTCATGAGATTCCCATAGAGGTGGGCGATATTTAGTTGGTAAGGATAATTGCCGTCTTTTGAGGAAAGTGAAGTATAAACCATTAGTTCATCTCCTTTCTAACAATCTGACGATTTGCTAGTAATTCTCTGAATTCCAGCATAGCCGTATATGTCGCAAGGATATAGGCATGCTTGCAGTCTTGGGCTTTGATCGTTTTGAGAACTTGTTCCAGGCTACTTGTTTCAGTGATCTTGTCAGCTGGATAGCCAGTAACACGTAGACGACGAGCAATTTCAGAATGACGAACTCCACCCGCATTGATCTCAGGAATGTCCATACCAGTAATTTGCTCAAAGTCAGCATCCCAAATCCAGCTGGTATCAATCCCGTCTGCATAATTTGCATTGAGGAGAACAGATAGACTAAATGGGTAAGGAGCTAGTTTGATCATTTCGATGGCCTGGGTAGCACCAACAGGATTTTTAATAAGAACCAGTGTGCATTCCTTGTCACCGATATGGAAAGTTTCTTGGCGACCGAAAACAGCTCGACTCTTGTCAAATCCTTGTTTAATCAGTTGAGAATCAGCGCCTAGGTAACGAGCGATAGCAACTGCAGCCAGAGCATTGTAGATGTTGTAGAGACCACCGATTTGAATACCATATTCCTGACCATCAATAACAAAGCGAGAACGATTGTTGGTCAACTCAACCAATTCTGTCAGACGGTAGTCCAAGTCAGGACGTTTACATCCACAATTTTCACAGATATAAGCTCCCAAGTTAGCATAAGTATTGAGTTCATATTTCAGAATACTTTGACATTCAGGGCAGAGAATACCTTCAGTATTGTAGTGAGCAAGTTGCGCTGGACCTTTTTCTAGATCAAAACCAAAATACTGAACAGGATTTGAAATTGCAGGCTTGTAGAAAAGCGGACTATCACCGTTTAGCAGAACAGTAGCAGTAGGAACTTTTCGAATAGCGTCCAAAATCATCTTGTAGGTCGTATAGATCTCACCGTATCGGTCCATCTGATCGCGGAAGATATTAGTGATAACGAAAAGACTAGGCTGGATATAGTCACAGATATGTGAGAGACTAGCTTCGTCGATTTCAAGTACTGCTATATTTTTTCCAGTTTTTGAAGATTTTGCAGTCAAGAAAGTAGTCGTAATCCCTGTGATCATGTTGGCACCACTTGGATTGGTTAACACTTGACCATAAATTTCCTTTAGGATACCGACAGTGAGAGCGGTTGTCAAGGTTTTTCCATTGGTACCAGTTATCACAACAATCTCGTAGTTCTTCGCTAAATTTTGTAGAATATCTTTATCAAATTGAAGGGCAAGTTTTCCAGGCAGCGTACTTCCACGTCCAAGACGACTCAAAATAAAATGAGAAGAACGCCCAGCAAGAAGGCCCAAAGTAGTTTTTAATTTCATGTTTCTATTATATCATAAATGCTGGAAAAGACAGATTTGAGATTTTAGAAAAAGAAAAACAGCCCGCTATCGGACTGCTTTCTATAATTAAATCGCAAACAAGTCATTCAAGTTTTCAGCCAATGTTGGGTGAGTGAAGATTTGTTTTGTGAAATAAGTGTATGGGATTTTGTTGTCCATAGCAACAGTAATGATATTGATGATTTCTTGTGATCCTTCTGAAAAGATAGTTGCACCTAGAATTTCTTTAGTTTCAGTGTTGACAACAGCTTTGAAGGCTCCACGAAGGTCACCATTTACATGACCACGAGGCATAGCAGCAACAGGGATTTCCTTAACAGCGTATGGAAGTTTCAAATCAGCTGCTTGGCTTTCAGTCAAACCAACTTGTGAAAGTGCTGGTGTGATGAACATGGTGTTTGGAACATTGAGACGGTCTTCAAGTGTGTAACTGCCATCACCAGCAAGGTAGCTGTAAACAACACGGAAGTCATCTAGTGAAATGTAGGTAAATTGAAGTCCACCGTTGACATCTCCAACTGCAAAGACACCAGGAACGTTTGTTTGACAATGTTTGTCTACCTTGATAGCACCACGTTCAGTTAGTTCAATATCCGTATTTTCCAGTTGAAGTGGCTCTACGTTTGGTTTACGTCCAGTTGCGTAGAGAAGGGCGTCAAAACGGTAGGTTTCATTCTCTGTCACGACAAGAACTTGGTCACCATCGTTTTTGATTTCAGTAGTATGGATATTTTGAAGGAGTTCAATGCCGTCTTCTTCCATGTATTGTTTAGCAAGAGCAGCAATAGAAGGTTCTGCGCGAGGTAGGAAAGTATCTAGAGCGTCCAAGACTGTTACCTTGCTTCCGAGTTTATTGTAGAGACCAGCAAACTCAAGACCGATATTTCCACCACCTAGAATTCCGAGTTTTTCTGGTAATTGTTCCAAGTTTTGGATACCAGTTGAATCAAAGACATTCTTGCTAGTAGACAGTCCTGGAATAGGCAAAACGTTTGAAACAGCACCAGTGTTGATGACGATTGTTTCAGCAGTTAGTTCTTGTTTTTCATCACCGGCTTGAATTTCGATGACTTTGTTTGAAACAAAGTGGGCTTCGGCATCAATGATATCAACTCCAGTACCAGCAATCGTAGCATAGTTTTTACCATTGAGGCGGCTGGTAATTGTATTTTTTGTTGCCATAACCTCGTCAAATGACAAGTTCTTTTCTGCGGCAACTAACAAGGTTTTAGTTGGAATACAACCGATGTTGATACAAGTACCACCGTACATTGCTTTGTTGCGTTCGATAAGGGCAACTTTTTTACCAGCTGAAGCTAGTTTGGCAGCAAGAGTTTTACCTGCCTTACCAAATCCAATAACAATTAAATCGTATGTTAACATTTTTTAATCCTCCTGTTTGATTTCATTCTAGCACAAGAAAAAAATTTTTTCACAATTCTGCTACGGGAAAAAATATTGGACTAAATTAGTCTCACGAAAGCTTTTGAGAATCAAGTTCAAAAAATAGAAAAATCGTTTACATGATTTAATCAAGTGGTTAGACTATCTTTTGGCCCTCTCTTGTGTTATACTAGATAAGTTGCAAAGAAAGCAGTACTTTTCTTTAGTGGAAAAGAAGCAACACGGTCTTTCATAAAAACTGAAAGTACGTCATGACAAGAAAAGTATAAACTAAGCGCTATAGGATGGCTTCGCACCATCTTTAGAAAGAAGAATAACGTGAAATTTAATGAATTTAATCTTTCTGCTGACCTTTTAGCAGAAGTTGAAAAAGCAGGATTTGTAGAAGCAAGTCCTATCCAAGAGCAAACTATTCCTTTGGCTCTTGAAGGAAAAGATGTTATCGGTCAAGCACAGACTGGTACAGGGAAAACAGCGGCCTTTGGCTTGCCAACCCTTGAAAAAATTCGTACAGAAGAAGCAACTATTCAAGCTTTGGTGATTGCCCCAACTCGTGAACTGGCTGTTCAAAGTCAGGAAGAACTCTTCCGCTTTGGCCGTAGTAAAGGTGTGAAAGTCCGTTCAGTCTATGGTGGTTCAAGCATTGAAAAACAAATCAAGGCTCTTAAATCAGGGGCTCATATCGTAGTAGGAACACCAGGTCGTCTTCTAGACTTGATTAAACGCAAGGCTTTGAAATTACATGATATTGAAACCTTGATCTTAGACGAAGCAGATGAAATGCTGAACATGGGATTCCTTGAAGATATCGAAGCAATCATCTCTCGTGTACCAGAAAATCGTCAAACCTTGCTCTTTTCAGCGACTATGCCAGATGCTATCAAACGTATTGGTGTTCAGTTCATGAAAGAACCTGAGCATGTGAAGATTGCTGCCAAAGAATTAACTACAGAATTAGTAGACCAGTACTATATCCGCGTTAAGGAACAAGAAAAATTTGACACCATGACTCGTCTTATGGATGTTGATCAACCTGAGTTGTCTATTGTCTTCGGTCGTACCAAACGTCGTGTGGATGAATTAACTCGTGGGCTGAAAATCCGTGGTTTCCGTGCAGAAGGGATTCATGGAGATTTGGACCAAAACAAACGTCTTCGTGTCCTTCGTGATTTTAAAAATGGCAATCTTGATGTCCTCGTTGCAACAGACGTGGCTGCTCGTGGTTTGGATATTTCAGGTGTGACTCATGTCTACAACTATGATATCCCACAAGACCCTGAGAGTTATGTTCACCGTATTGGTCGTACAGGACGTGCAGGTAAGTCAGGTCAGTCTATTACCTTCGTTTCACCTAATGAAATGGGTTATCTACAAATCATTGAGAACTTGACTAAGAAACGTATGAAAGGTCTCAAGCCTGCAAGTGCAGAAGAAGCCTTCCAAGCTAAGAAGCAGGTTGCACTGAAGAAAATTGAACGTGATTTTGCGAATGAGGAGATTCGTAGTAACTTTGAGAAGTTTGGCAAGGATGCTCGTCAATTGGCCTCAGAATTCAGCCCAGAAGAATTGGCCATGTATATCCTCAGCTTAACTGTTCAAGACCCAGATAGTCTTCCTGAGGTTGAGATTGCACGTGAAAAACCGTTACCATTTAAACCATCTGGTGGTGGCTTCGGTGGCAAAGGCAAGGGTGGTCGAGGAGGCCGTCGTGGGGATGACCGTCGAGACCGTGATCGCCGTGGCAATGGACGTCGTGATGACTATCGTAAAGGTGGACGTTCAAAGGATCGCTTTGATAAAGAAAAGCGTTACCGCAAGGATACTAAAAAACCACGCAATACTTCAAGCGAGAAGAAAACAGGCTTTGTTATTCGTAACAAAGGAGATAAATAACAAAAAAAGCGGTTCACTGAGGTGGATCGCTTTTATATATAAGGAGACCGAGAGTCATATGAAAAAGTAATACGAGAAGTTTGTATTTATATATTTGTTATCTTGTAATATTATTCTATCAAAAAATCAGGAAGCTGTCAATAAGAAATTTATAAAAAATAGGAAAAATTTTCGAATACACTTGAATTGCAATTCAATAAACAATTTTCAGATAATTGTTGAAAAAGTCAGAATTTTATGATATAATGAAAGCGATTATATGCGAGGTAAAAAATGGCACATTTATTAGAAAAAACAAGAAAAATCACATCAATTTTAAAGCGTTCGGAGGAGCAATTACAAGATGAGCTTCCTTATAATGCCATTACACGTCAATTAGCAGACATTATTGACTGTAACGCTTGTATTGTGAATAGCAAGGGTCGTTTGTTGGGCTACTTTATGCGCTACAAAACTAATAATGACCGAGTAGAGCAATTCTTCCAATCAAAGACTTTCCCAGAAGATTATGTGCAAGGTGCGAACATGATTTACGATACGGAGGCCAATCTTCCAGTAGAGCATGATTTGACAATTTTCCCAACTGAGAGTCGTTCTGATTTCCCGGATGGTTTGACAACGATTGCTCCAATCCATGTCTCTGGTATTCGCTTGGGTTCATTGATTATTTGGCGCAATGATAAGAAGTTTGAAGAAGATGATTTAATTCTTGTTGAAATTGCCAGCACAGTAGTAGGAATTCAACTCTTAAACTTCCAACGTGAAGAAGATGAGAAAAATATTCGTCGTCGTACGGCTGTAACTATGGCGGTCAATACACTTTCTTACTCTGAACTTAGAGCAGTATCGGCTATTCTAGCTGAATTAAATGGTAATGAAGGTCAATTAACAGCTTCAGTCATTGCAGACCGTATCGGTATCACTCGTTCTGTAATTGTTAATGCCCTTCGTAAACTTGAATCGGCAGGGATTATTGAGAGTCGTTCTCTTGGTATGAAAGGAACTTATCTCAAAGTTCTAATTCCAGATATTTTTGAAGAAGTGAAAAAGAGGAACTATTAATGGCTAAGGCTTTAATTTCTATTGACTATACAGAAGATTTTGTAGCGGACCATGGGAAACTGACTGCGGGAGCTCCAGCTCAAGCAATATCTGATGATATATATGGGGTGACCCAAAAGGCTTTTGAACGTGGAGATTATATCTTTTTTACCATCGATGCTCATGAAGAAAATGATGTTTTTCATCCTGAAAGTAAGCTGTTCCCGCCTCATAATATTATTGGGACTAGTGGACGAAACTTGTATGGCAAGTTAGCAGACTTTTATCAGGAGCATGCTAGAGATAGTCGTGTTTTCTGGATGGACAAACGTCACTATTCGGCCTTTTCTGGAACAGATTTGGATATCCGTCTCAGAGAGCGTAGAGTAGATACAGTCATTTTGACAGGAGTTCTTACAGATATCTGTGTCTTGCATACGGCCATTGATGCTTATAATCTTGGTTATCAGATAGAAGTTGTCAAACCAGCAGTTGCATCCATTTGGCCTGAAAATCATGCCTTTGCACTTGGACATTTTAAGAATACACTTGGTGCGAAATTGGTTGATGAAAATTTGCTTGAAATTACAGAATAATACATTTCAAGATGAAAAAATCTGAAAAAAGTCTTGACAATTTTTTTCAAAGTTGATATACTAGTAAAGTAATCGACGCGGGGATGGCGGAATTGGCAGACGCGCAGGACTAAGGATCCTGTGACCGCTTTAGGTCGTGAGGGTTCAAGTCCCTCTCTCCGCATAGCAGATGAGCTAGTTTGACTAGCTTTTTATTTTTCATAAAAAAGAGCAAAAATATTTTTGCTCTTTTTTTGGTATTTCATAAACATTTCATATTTGAATATTATAATGGTTTTACAAATATGGAGGTGCTATATGAATCCCACTCAAAGAGCTTGGGCTTACGTCAGCAGAAAACGACTGAGAAGTCTCATATTATTCTTGATTCTATTTGTTTTATTGGCTGGAATATCAGCTTGTTTGACGCTCATGAAGTCCAACAAAACAGTAGAAAATAATCTCTATCGCTCATTGAATACGTCTTTTTCTATTAAAAGAGTAGAAGCAGATCAGACCTTTCAACTGTCTCAACTAGATGACCTTAAAAACATAAAGGGACTTGAGAAGATTTCACCTGAGCTAGAAACAATAGCCAAGTTAACTGACAAAGAAGTCGTTACTGGAGAACAAAGTATCCAAAGGGATGATTTGACAGAGGCTGAAAAAAATCTTATCAGTTTGATTGCTTTGGAAGATTCTTCCAAGGATGTTTCTTTTACAAGTTCCGCCTTTAGTCTTAAAGAAGGAAGACACCTCGAAAAAGGAGATAGTCAGAAAATCTTAGTCCATGAAGAATTAGCTAAGAAGAATAACTTAAAACTTGGGGATAAGATTAGTTTAAATCCTGCTCAAGTTGAAGGAAATAGTGGACAAAGGCTAGACTATGAAATCGTAGGTATTTTCTCAGGTAAGAAGCAAGAGAAATTCACTGGTCTTTCGTCAGATTTTAGTGAAAATACGGTCTATACAGACTTCGAAAGTAGCCAAACTCTTCTTGGAAATAAGGAAGCTCAAGTTAGCGCCGCTCGTTTTTATTTAGAAAATCCAAAAGATATGGATAGTATTATTCAAGAGGTTGAAAAGTTATCCCTGGAAAACCAAGGCTATCAAGTTGAAAAGGAAAATAAGGCTTTTGAACAAATTAAGGATTCAGTTTCGACCTTCCAAACCTTCCTACAGATTTTCCTCTATGGCATTATGATCGCTGGTGTGGGAGCACTGGTTTTGGTCTTGTCCCTTTGGTTACGAGAGCGAGTCTACGAGGTTGGTATTTTATTGGCACTAGGTAAAGGGAAAATAGCAATCTTTAGCCAATTCTGCCTGGAAGTCATCCTAGTTTCATTGGCAGCTATTCTGCCAGCATTTGTGGCTGGGAATGCCATTACTTCCTATCTCTTGAAGACTGTACTAGCAAGCAGCGACCAAGCTGCACTACAAGATACGCTAGCAAAAGCAACGAATCTTTCAACAAGTCTTTTATCATTTGGAGAATCTTATATCTTCCTACTTATAATCAGCTGCTTGTCAGTTGCACTTTGTTTCCTATTTTTATTTAGAAAATCACCGAAAGAAATTTTATCATCCATCAGTTAATAAAGGAGAAATCATGACTTTACTACAATTACAAGATCTTACTTATCGTTATAAAAACACTGCAGAAGCAGTATTATATAAAATCAATTACGATTTTGAACCTGGTAAGTTTTATAGTATTATCGGAGAATCAGGAGCTGGGAAGTCAACACTCTTATCTCTATTAGCAGGACTTGATAGCCCAGTCGAAGGAGCTATCTTATTCGAAGGCAAGGATATTCGTGAACAAGGTTATTCTTATCATCGCATGCACCACATCTCGCTAGTTTTCCAAAACTATAACTTGATTGATTATCTTTCTCCATTGGAAAATATCCGCTTGGTTAATAAAAAAGCTAGCAAGGATACCCTTCTTGAACTTGGTTTAGATGAAAGTCAAATCAAGAGGAATGTTCTCCAATTATCAGGAGGGCAGCAACAACGTGTTGCCATTGCTCGTAGCCTTGTATCGGAAGCACCAGTGATTTTAGCAGATGAACCAACAGGAAACTTGGATCCTAAGACTGCTGGGGATATCATCGATTTGCTCAAATCTCTCGCTGAGAAAACAGGCAAGTGTGTGATCGTTGTGACCCACAGCAAGGAAGTAGCACAGGCGTCAGATATTACACTTGAATTGAAGGATAAGAAACTGACTGAAACAAGAAAAAATAGTAACTAAAACATTTAAACATATTAAAAACTGAAGTAAATCTAGAAAGGAATCTTATGTTACACAACGCATTTGCCTATGTCACAAGAAAATTTTTTAAGTCGCTTGTGATCTTTCTTATCATTCTCTTGATGGCTAGTTTGAGTTTGGTCGGCTTGTCTATCAAGGGAGCGACAGCCAAGGCTTCTCAAGAAACCTTTAAAAATATCACCAATAGTTTCTCCATGCAAATCAACCGCAGGGTCAATCAAGGAACTCCACGTGGTGCGGGGAATATCAAGGGTGAAGATATCAAAAAAATTACTGAGAATAAGGCCATTGAATCCTACATCAAACGGATTAATGCTATCGGTGATTTGACAGGCTATGAACTGATTGAAACGCCTGAAACCAAGAAAAATCTAACTGCAGATCGAGCTCAACGTTTTGGAAGTAGCTTGATGATAACAGGGGTTAATGACTCTTCTAAAGAAGACAAGTTTGTGTCAGGCTCTTACAAACTAGTCGAAGGTGAGCATTTAACAAAAGATGACAAATACCAGATTCTCATGCACAAAGACTTGGCTGCTAAACATGGCTGGAAAGTTGGCGACAAGGTCAAACTGAACTCCAATATCTACGATGCAGATAATGAAAAAGGAGCCAAGGAAACAGTAGAAGTAACGATCAAAGGACTTTTTGATGGGCACAACAAATCTGCTGTAACCTATTCACAAGAACTCTATGAGAATACAGCTATCACAGATATTCACACAGCAGCCCAACTCTATGGTTATACAGAAGATACAGCTATTTATGGAGATGCTACCTTCTTTGTGGCTGGAGATAAGAACCTAGATACTGTCATGCAAGAATTAGGGTCTATCAACGGCATCAACTGGAAGATGTATAGCTTGATTAAGAGTTCATCTAACTATCCTGCCCTCGAACAATCTATCTCAGGCATGTACAAGATGGCTAATCTTCTCTTCTGGGGTAGCTTGAGCTTCTCAGTTCTTCTACTCGCTCTCTTACTCACCCTATGGATTAACGCTCGTCGTAAAGAGGTTGGAATTCTCCTTTCAATTGGTCTAAAACAAGCAAGTATTCTAGGACAATTTATCACAGAAGCAGTTATGATTGCAATTCCAGCACTAATTTCAGCTTACTTCTTGGCTAACTATACTGCTCGTGCCATTGGAAATACAGTTCTTGCAAATGTCACATCAGATGTGGCTAAGCAAGCTAGTAAGGCAGCCCAGGCCTCTAATCTTGGTGGTGGTGCAGAAGTTGATGGCTTTAGCAAGACTCTTTCAAGTTTGGATATTTCCATTCAACCTTCTGACTTTGCTATCATCTTTGTACTTGGCTTGGTTCTAGTAGTACTAGTTATGGCACTTGCTTCAAGTAATCTCCTCTTTAAACAACCAAAAGAACTTTTGATAGATAGTGAATAAAAAACATGCTACCTATTCTCATTCAAATGAGATATAATATAGGTAGCATTTTTGATAGAAAAGGATTTATATGAAAATTCTAATTGTAGAAGATGAAGACATGATCCGTGAGGGAATTAGTGATTATTTGACGGATTGTGGCTATGAAACCATTCAGGCAGCAGATGGCCTTGAGGCTTTAAAACAATTTTCCAATCACCAAGTTGCCTTGGTTCTCTTAGATATTCAAATGCCGAAACTCAATGGTTTAGAGGTTTTGTCAGAAATCCGTAAAAGCAGTCAAGTTCCGGTCTTGATGTTGACAGCCTTTCAGGACGAAGAATATAAGATGAGTGCCTTTGCTGCATTAGCAGATGGATATTTGGAAAAGCCTTTTTCCCTATCTTTATTAAAGGTACGAGTGGATGCCATCTTTAAGCGTTATTATGATACTGGTCGTATTTTTACCTATAGGGACACCCAGGTAGACTTTGACAGTTATAGCGCTAAAGTAGCAGGTCAAGAAGTTGCAGTGAATGCAAAAGAACTAGAAATTTTAGACTATCTGGTTAAAAATGAAGGTCGAGCCTTAACACGGTCGCAGATTATCGATGCTGTATGGAAGATGACAGATGAGGTTCCTTTTGACAGAGTGATCGATGTCTATATCAAGGAACTACGGAAAAAATTGGATTTAGACTGTATTCTTACCGTGCGCAATGTTGGTTATAAATTGGAGAGAAAATGAGACGTTCAGGTTTATTTAAAAAAATTTTTATCTATACCTTCTCGGTATTTTCTACCTTGGTCATTTGTTTGCATTTGGCCATCTATTTCCTCTTTCCTCCGACCTATCTCAGTCACCGTCAGGAGAGCATAGGGCAAAAGGCTACAGAAATTGCCCAGTCTCTCCAAGGCAAAGATAGTCAAGCTATTCAGGAAGTCCTTGAACTTTATTCTAAAAGCAGTGATATTAAGGGAGCTGTTAAGGGAGAGATGACTCAGGATAAGTTGGAAGTCAATGATAATCTTCCCATTGATAAACAACGACAGACGGCCTCCTTAGTTATTGAGGAAAGAGAAGTTCAAACTAAGGATGGTCAGACGATGACCTTGCAGTTTTTAGCTTCTATGGATTTGCAGAAAGAAGCAGAAGACATCAGTCTTCAATTTCTACCTTATACTTTATTAGCGTCTTTCATCATTTCGCTCCTCATCGCCTTTATCTATGCTAGAACCATTGTTGCTCCTATTTTGGAAATCAAACGAGTGACTCGACGGATGATGGATTTGGATGCAGAAGTGAGGTTGCGCGTGGATTCTAAGGATGAAATTGGAGATCTTAAAGAACAAATCAACAGCCTTTATCAGCATCTCTTGACTGTGATTGCAGATTTGCATGAGAAAAACGAGGCCATTCTCCAGCTGGAAAAGATGAAGGTTGAGTTTTTACGAGGAGCTTCCCACGAACTGAAAACGCCTCTAGCTAGTCTAAAGATTCTTCTGGAGAATATGAAAGCCAATATTGGACGCTATAAAGATCGGGACCATTATCTGGGAGTTTCTTTGGGGATTGTGGATGATTTGAGTCACCATGTCCAGCAAATCTTATCCCTTTCTTCAGTGCAAGAATTGCGAGATAAGAAAGAAGAAATCAACCTTTTTGAAATGACAGATTTTCTCTTAAAGGATTATGATTTATTAGCTAAAGAGAGGGAAATATCAGTTGTGAATCAACTGACTGACCAACAAACTTATCTAAATCCTTCGGTACTCAAGCTGATTCTTTCCAATCTTATCAGTAATGCTGTGAAACACTCTGTTCAAGGTGGTTATTTAAAAATTGGGACAGAAGATGGCTGGGTTTTCATTGAGAACGCCTGTACACCTGAGGAGCAAGATAAGTTTGAACAATCCTTTACAGTATCTAGTCGACAAAGTAAGGGAGCTGGTTTGGGACTATTTGTAGTTAAAAGTTTATTGGAAAACGAAGAAATTGACTATCGATTTGAACGCTATGAAGACCACTTAGCCTTTTATATGAACCTACCCAAAGACCTGTAAGATTAGGACTTTGAGGAGAGTTCCATATTTTTAGATAGAAGAAATTCAATCTAAACTACAGGAAAAACTAGATTTTTTTGTCAAAAAGTGATAAAATGAACAATGTAAATGGGATATCCCATAAAAATATACAGGAGGCCTGATAAAATGGCAATCGTTTCAGCAGAAAAATTTGTCCAAGCAGCTCGTGACAACGGTTATGCAGTTGGTGGATTTAACACAAACAACCTTGAGTGGACTCAAGCTATCTTGCGCGCAGCAGAAGCTAAAAAAGCTCCAGTTTTGATCCAAACTTCAATGGGTGCTGCTAAATACATGGGTGGTTACAAAGTTGCTCGCAACTTGATCGCTAACCTTGTAGAATCAATGGGTATCACTGTACCAGTAGCTATCCACCTTGACCACGGTCACTACGAAGATGCACTTGAGTGTATCGAAGTTGGTTACACTTCAATCATGTTTGACGGTTCACACCTTCCAGTTGAAGAAAACCTTAAATTGGCTAAAGACGTAGTTGAAAAAGCACACGCTAAAGGTATCTCAGTAGAAGCTGAAGTTGGTACTATCGGTGGTGAAGAAGACGGAATCATCGGTAAAGGTGAATTGGCTCCAATCGAAGACGCTAAAGCAATGGTTGCAACTGGTATTGACTTCTTAGCAGCTGGTATCGGTAACATCCACGGTCCTTACCCTTCAAACTGGGAAGGTCTTGACCTTGACCACTTGCAAAAATTGACAGAAGCTCTTCCAGGCTTCCCAATCGTATTGCACGGTGGATCAGGTATTCCTGATGACCAAATCCAAGCAGCTATCAAACTTGGTGTTGCTAAAGTTAACGTTAACACTGAATGCCAAATCGCATTCGCTAACGCAACTCGTAAATTTGCTCGTGACTACGAAGCAAACGAAGCAGAATACGACAAGAAGAAACTCTTCGACCCACGTAAATTCTTGGCTGACGGTGTAAAAGCTATCCAAGCATCAGTTGAAGAACGTATCGACGTATTCGGTTCAGAAGGTAAAGCTTAATCTAGCTGAACAATACAAAACGAAACCCGCCTGTGAAGGTGGGTTTTTTGTGTTTACAGAAAACTTCTTTTATCGCACATAAAAAAGCAAAAACAACTAGAAGTTTTTTGCTTTTTGTTTTAAGAACTAAATATTATTTCTTGTCATTTGAGTTCATTAAGGCTGCAACAACTGTTGCCCCAATAATTGGTGCAAGAGAACCAATTATTCTAGAAGCATTTTTAACAGTAGAAGTGGTTGCAATTAATGAAGATGCTTCACTAATTTGTTCAAAATCTACTGATTTATTCTCAGACACCGCATATTTTTCTGATTCATCAAAAAAATTTAGCAACAACTCTGCTCTATCAGCTCTGTCTTGATCAGTAGTTTTTAAATTTTCAATTTCAAAATCTATTACGGTACGTAATGCAATATAGTGGAGTTTTGTTAATCTACTTTTTTGAGTTTCAAGATTACTGATGGTTTGTTTAGTAACTCCTATAAGATTGCTGAGATCTGAACTTGTCCAATTCAAAATTTCTCGAATAGCTTTTAAGTTATTTTGTAGAATTGCTCTTGTATCTTCTGTTGATGGATATTTTTCTTTTAACATATCTTTTACCTATAATTTTCTACTTCTATTATAACAAAAATAAAATAAAATTTAAATAGTTGACTAATCAAAAATATTTTATTTGATAAAAAATAAAATATTTGTTAAAAATACTTGACAAGTATAATATTCTATATTATACTGTATCTAATAAAAGTAGAAGGGATTTAAATTATAAGATTGGTTATTACAAAGTATAAAATAAAGAGGAATTTATAATATTGTCTTCTTTATGATTAACAGTAAAACTATTTATAAAAAATAAAGAGGAGTTTTTTTATGGATATTCAATTGGCGTTTATCTTATTGTTAATTTCTTTGTGTTTCTTTCTATTGGTTAGAAAGAACATAATTACTAAAAAGTTTACGGAATTTTTGATAAAAAATAGATGTCCAGAACTGGACTTCTTAGAGTCTAGTGAATTCAGTGTTTTAGAATGTGCAAAAATATTGAACAAAAAATATAAAATTGGTTTGATTAATTCATATATTGTGGTTAATTCAATAAAAGTAGGTTAATATAAAATAAATGGGTAGTTATAATGGATGAACTTGTAAAAAAAATAGCAGCTTTTGGTTTACCTGGCGTAGTATTAATGATAGCAATGAGTGCGACAGGATTAGCAGGTGGGGCAGCATTGACAACAGCCTTAGCTGCACTTGGACCTTTTGGAATGATAGGAGGAATAGTTCTTTTAGCAACTATTGGTTTATTAGCCGATAAAATAGCGGAGTTAGGTTATGAAGAAGTTACAAAGCTTGTTCTTAAAGAACATCTTAAAACATCTTCTAAGGAAGAAGCTATTGAATTGGTTAAAAAATATCCTATTACAAAATCTATGAAATTAAAAATAATTGACTACATTGAAAATTTTAATGAAAATTAAAAAGAGGTAATATTATGGCAAAACTATACGAATGTAGAGAGTGCTTACAACAGTTTACAAAAAAGGAAATTGATTGGGAAGCTAGTGATGAAAGATATGAAGATTACTACTGTCATGACTGTTCAAGGTTTCTAGAACAATGTGGTATTGATGCGATGGATCCTGATGGATTTGGATACGATGATTATGGTAATTGGGATCAAGAACGTTTAGGTTTTTAGATTTTTTACTTACTACAATAGATATGTTTTTATCTTATTTAACAAACTAACCCGCCTGTGAAGGTGGGTTTTTTGGTTGCTTTTATAGAGAATATACTTAAGACTACTATATACTAAGTTGCTAAAAGAGTCTAATTTGTGTACAATAATGCTATGAAAATACTGAAAAAATGGTTTCTTGGCTTCCTTAGTCTTATGCTTTTGTTTTTAGGCGCTACATTTTTCTATCACAGAATCAGTTTACAAAAGGAAAATAAATTTTTAACACCTATGGGGCAAACAGTTCTTGTTAATGGGCACAAAATCAATGTTTACGTTGAGGGGGATGGTCCAGAGACAATAGTAGTTCTATCAGGTGCTGGTATTGCTTCACCTATATTAGACTTTAAGAATCTAACAGATTCCCTATCAAAAAAATATAAGGTAGTCATCGTGGAGCGGGCTGGCTATGGTTATAGCGAGGATAGCAATTATTCCAGAGATGTGATGGAAGTTTTGTCTGAGACACGTCAAGCTCTATCACAAGCAAATATATCAGGTCCTTTTATTATTCTGTCTCATTCAATGGCTAGTCTTGAAAGTCTGGCTTGGCAGGAGAAGTATCCTGATGAAGTGAAAGCCTTGGTTGGTCTGGATTGGGCCTTACCAGCTAGTTATGAGGATTTAAAGGATAATCAAGCCTTGCTTACTGTGGCTTATTGGAGCAGTAAGATTGGCTTATTACGCTATTTCCCTGAGTCCTTTTATATAAAAAATCCAACTCTGACTGAAACTGAACGACAACAATATAAATTACTAGCATATAAGCAATTGATGTCACAAGCCATGCTTCATGAATCCCGTTTGGTAAAGGAAAATGCCAAAAAAGTTCCCTCTAGCATCAATCCGAAAATTCCAGCCATACTCCTTGTTTCTAACGGTGAAGGCACGACCTTTAGCCAATCCGAATGGCAGCATTATGCAGAGAAATTTTCTAGTGACCAGTCTAATGTTCAAGTCATCTATATGGATGCGCCTCACGAACTTTATCATTATCAAAGTCATGAAATAGTCTCTCGAATTGAAGAATTTTTAGAGAATAATTGAGGGCTTAAAAATCCATTGAGACTGATGATAATAATTGAAAGGAATGACTTATGAATAATTCTTATATTTTACTTAGACATGCTCATTCAAGATTTTCAAGTGATGATTTTAATAGAACTTTGTCAGAAAAAGGATTTTCATCTCTTGAACAGTTGGAGTTTTTAAATGCTTGTAAAATAGATTACTTTATTTCAAGCCCTTATAAGCGAGCTTTTGAGACAGTAAATAGTTCTCCCGTTCAATTTGATAAGATAGTACTTGATAATCGTTTACGTGAAAGAAAATTATCCTCAAGATTTATTGAAGATACTGAGTTTGAAAAAACAATTCAATATTTATGGCAAAACCCAGATAAATCTCTCATTGGAGGCGAGTCCAATCGAGAAGCATTAAATAGAATTTTAGATTTATTTGCGGACTTGGAAGAAAGGTATTCAGATAAAACCATTTTACTGAGTTCTCATGGAAATTTGCTAGGAATCTTAATCAATCATTTTGATTCCAGTTTTGATTATGAAAAATGGGAGCAGATGACCTTTCCAGATTGTTTTCTAATTGATAGAAATGGGATTGTGAAAAGAATTATGAAAGATTAGTTCTTTGATTAAATAGTGATTCTTATTGATCAAAATAGTTTGCCTTTTTACAATTCGTAGCCTACCCCTAATGGCAGGTTTTTTGGTGTTTAAAGGAAACTAATAAACCAGAATTTCTGACTCAAAAGCATTATTTTAAGAGAGAAATATCTAATTTCATAATCTATAAGCAAACGCTTGCATTCCTTTATTTATTGGATTATAATAGGTTGGTATGAATCCTTCTGTAATAATATTGAGAAGGTGTAGAAAGTAAGGATTTAGAATATTTGTAGTCAAAAATACAATGTTGTTTCTTACGATAGGGAGATAGATATGGCAATGATAGAAGTGCAACATCTTCAGAAAAATTTTGTGAAGACAGTTAAGGAGCCGGGGTTAAAGGGAGCTTTGCGCTCCTTTGTTCATCCTGAAAAGCAGTCCTTTGAAGCGGTCAAAGATTTGACCTTTGAGGTTCCAAAAGGGCAGATTTTAGGATTTATAGGGGCAAATGGTGCTGGGAAGTCAACCACCATCAAAATGCTGACAGGGATTTTAAAACCGACATCTGGTTTTTGTCGGATTAACGGCAAGATTCCCCAGGACAATCGCCAAGATTATGTCAAGGATATTGGAGTCGTTTTCGGACAACGTACCCAGCTATGGTGGGATTTGGCACTGCAAGAGACCTACACGGTCTTGAAGGAGATTTACGATGTGCCAGACTCGCTTTTCCATAATCGCATGGACTTTTTGAATGAAGTTTTGGATTTGAAAGAATTTATCAAGGATCCTGTGCGGACTCTTTCATTGGGTCAACGGATGCGGGCGGATATTGCGGCCTCCTTGCTTCACAATCCCAAGGTTCTCTTTCTAGATGAGCCGACCATTGGCTTGGACGTTTCGGTCAAGGACAACATTCGACGTGCTATCACCCAGATCAATCAGGAGGAAGAAACAACTATTCTCTTGACCACTCACGATCTGAGTGACATTGAGCAACTCTGTGATCGGATTTTTATGATTGATAAGGGGCAGGAGATTTTTGATGGGACGGTTGGCCAGCTCAAGGAGACCTTTGGCAAGATGAAGACTCTTTCCTTTGAGCTGACGCCAGGTCAAAGTCAACTCGTCTCTCATTATGAAGGCTTGTCTGATATATCCATTGATAGACAAGGAAATAACTTGACTATTGAATTTGATAGTTCCCGCTACCAGTCAGCTGATATTATCAAACAAACCCTGTCTGATTTTGAAGTCCGTGATTTGAAGATGGTAGATACGGATATTGAAGATATTATCCGTCGCTTCTATCGAAAGGAGCTCTAAGATGGTCAAATTGTGGAGACGTTATAAACCTTTTATCAATGCAGGGATTCAGGAGTTGATTACCTATCGAGTCAACTTTATTCTTTATCGGATCGGTGATGTCATGGGTGCTTTTGTGGCCTTTTATCTCTGGAAGGCTGTCTTTGATTCTTCGCAAGAGTCTTTGATTCAGGGCTTCAGTATGGCAGATATCACTTTCTACATCATCATGAGTTTTGTGACCAATCTTTTGACCAGGTCAGATAGCTCCTTTATGATTGGGGAGGAGGTCAAGGATGGTTCCATTATCATGAGATTGTTGAGACCAGTGCATTTTGCTGCCTCTTATCTCTTTACTGAGCTTGGTTCCAAGTGGTTGATTTTTATCTCTGTTGGACTGCCATTTTTAAGTGTCATTGTTTTGATAAAAATCTTATCTGGGCAAGGTGTTTTAGAAGTGCTGGGATTAACTATCCTTTATCTCTTTAGCTTAACTCTGGCTTATCTGATTAACTTTTTCTTTAATATCTGCTTTGGATTTTCAGCCTTTGTGTTTAAAAATCTATGGGGTTCCAATCTACTCAAGACTTCAATAGTGGCCTTTATGTCTGGAAGTCTAATTCCCTTGGCTTTCTTTCCGAAAATCGTTTCAGATATTCTGTCTTTCTTGCCTTTCTCATCCTTAATTTACACTCCGGTTATGATCATTGTTGGGAAATACGATGCCAATCAGGTTATTCAAGCACTTTTGCTTCAGTTTTTCTGGCTTATAGTGATGGTGGGCTTGTCTCAGTTGATTTGGAAACGAGTCCAGTCATTTATCACCATTCAGGGAGGTTAGGATGAAAAAATATCAACGCATGCATCTGATTTTTATCAGACAATACATCAAGCAAATCATGGAATACAAGGTGGATTTTGTGGTTGGTGTCTTGGGAGTCTTTCTGACTCAAGGCCTAAACCTCTTGTTTCTTAATGTACTTTTTCAACACATCCCCTCGCTAGAAGGTTGGACCTTTCAAGAGATTGCCTTTATCTATGGATTTTCCTTAATTCCAAAGGGATTAGATCATCTCTTTTTTGACAATCTCTGGGCTTTAGGTCAACGACTAGTTCGAAAAGGGGAGTTTGACAAGTATCTGACTCGTCCTATCAATCCTCTCTTTCACATCCTCGTTGAGACCTTTCAGATTGATGCCTTGGGTGAACTTTTGGTCGGTGGAATCTTACTAGCGACAACGGCGACTAGCATTACTTGGACTCTTCCAAAATTCCTGATTTTCCTAGTTTGTATTCCTTTTGCGACCTTGATTTATACTTCCTTGAAAATTGCGACAGCCAGCATCGCTTTTTGGACCAAGCAGTCAGGTGCCATGATTTACATTTTCTATATGTTTAATGACTTTGCCAAGTACCCGATTTCTATTTACAATTCGCTCCTTCGTTGGTTAATTAGTTTTATTGTGCCTTTCGCCTTTACGGCCTACTATCCTGCCAGCTATTTCTTGCAGGATAAGGATGTCTTCTTTAATATCGGTGGTTTGATTCTGATTTCCCTTGTTTTCTTTGTTATTTCCCTCAAACTTTGGGACAGGGGGTTGGATGCCTATGAAAGTGCTGGTTCTTAAAAATAAATAAAGCCTTGTCTCAGGACAGGCTTCTTTTAATGAAGATGAAAATTTCTTGACATCTATTCTCAGAGTGCCATACTAAAAGGGTAGCCGCCGATTTAGCTCAGTTGGTAGAGTAAGGCACTCGTAACGCGTATGTCATAGGTTCAAGCCCTGAAATCGGCAGAATCAAGAAGTCCAAATGGACTTCTTTTTTGTAAATATAGGAAAGGTGGAACATATGAGATAGGTTCTGTTTAACGTCTGTGATTCCTGTTTATAAGTAAAAACTAAAATTTATATTTTGTGGTATAATGTATTGTAATAAATACTTGTTTTGATACCAATCTAGGAACGGTTGAATCTGCAATTATTTTAGAAATTTTTGCTTAGATTTTTTTAAATAGTCATAAAAGTTCATAGATAGTAACGAATGAAGTATCGCAAGCTTGGCTGAATATAAATCAAAAAGGAGAAAATTATGAATAAGAAAGAACGGAAAAAACAATTTGAAGAGATCAATGGACGTAAGCGGTCTGAATCAAAGTTGACTCCAAATAAAAAAATAAAAATCTATATTGGCATAGCACTCGCTGTTTTAGTTACTCTCATCTTGGTTAGTATTTTCTTGTATCCTCTGATTGGAAAGAAAGAGTCAAATCAAGCATCGTCTTCAATTTCAACTACAGAGACAACAAATCAAGCGTCTACAAGCCAAGGAAAAACGGATGGGACTGATAAGGATAAACAAGAGGAAATTCAAAAACTCAAGAATCAACTGACTGATTTGGATACCAAGATTACTGAAGCAGAAGCACTTGTTAGCAAGCTAAAGAAAGAAACTGCTGTTCCAAAACTAGATATTGAAGCAATCAAGAACAATGATTTGTCTAGTTTAGAAGGTACTTGGCGTAGTCAATCTGGTAATGAATATATCATTAATGATTCTGGAGAAGTACGTGCGACTTGGTTTACAAATGATCAAAAGTACGAATCTGTAGTTGGATTAAAGGTATCAAAAGGACAAGATAGTCGTAACCCTGAGACAGCGTCTATCAGTGCATGGGTAAAAGATTCTGTTGCTGGAGGATTTGTAGTAGTAGCTGTGCCAAGTGGAGTCGTTATGCAACCTGCTGATGACGGAAAGATTACGGATAAAAGCAATCATGCTGAGGAAAGACTACTTTCAGGACAAGATTATGGGTCTATGTTAATGAAACCAGAAGATGTTTATTACCGTGTGAAACCAGATACTAGTAAACTTGAGGAAGAAGAAAAGAATTTAGCTCAACTGCAAGCTGATCGAGAAGCAATCAAATCTTCTCTAGAATATAAGGAAAAGAAAAACTAGATTGTATTTGTTCAAAAATACTGTTACAATCGGCAGTGTGAAAGAAGTCCTCTAGGACTTCTTTTTTCTTTTGATAAGATTTTTGACCACATAGTCTATTATGACTACCACATAGGCAAAACCTATTGTTTGCGATTTTTATTTCTGTTATAGTAGTAATTGTCAAGGGGAGATAAAGCTTCCTAACAAAATAGAAAATGAGGTTATATCATGAAAAAAGTAGTAGGTATCGGTTTTTTAGTCGTTGCAGCAACAGTCTTGTATTTTGGTTTAGTTAGATGGCCAAGTTTGGATGTTAACATCTGGGCACTATTTCCAGTAGGTCTATTTCTATTTTTCACTCTTGAAAATTTGGTGAAAAAAGATTACAAGGCCAGTCTCATGAGCTTGATCATTGCCTTTATCATTGCAAATGCCATTCTTGATATCTTGCCACTTTCAAGTGGTTTGGTTATCGGTGCAGGAGTGCTAGCTTGCGTGGGAATTGGATTTCTCTTTCCTGACGTTAATAAGAAAGAAGCATAATACAAAAAAGCCTCGAGATTTCTCGAGGCTTTTTCTTTATTTACCTGCGTAATATTTTTGAATACCTTTGACAATACCTGCCACCAATCTATTTTGGTAAGCATCGCTACGAATTTGTTGGTTTTCGTTGAAATTGTCAATGTAACCAAGCTCCAATAGAACTGCTGGTTTATCAGTTTCTCGAAGGACAGCAAAGCTACTTTGGAGGAGACCTGCATCCTTAGCACCTGTTTCAGCTAGGAGTGAAGAGTGGATATCAGCAGCAAGGCGATTACTTTCACTGATACGATCAGGATGGTTATGCCAGTAAGGATTTATCTTAGCGCGATAGCCCGAATCTTCTTCGTAAGAATAGGTCTGAATTCCAGAACGGTTAGAAGCAGGGTTGCCACTAGCATTGAAGTGGATACTAATGAAAATATCTGAGTTTGTACTATTCACCATTTTTGAACGTTCAGTGATAAAGTCGACATAGACATCACTATCTCTCGAAGAAAGAACGGTATAACCAAGCCCCTCGAGTTCCTTGCGAAGTTTCTTGTAAACTTGCATAGTGAGGTCTTTTTCATTCGTGTTATAGTAAACAGCACCAGGATCTCTACCACCGTGTCCTGGATCTAAGAAAACAGTCTTCGTGTATTTTCCTTTTTCAAATCCACGACTTACAGGAATTTCGCCAATCCATTTTCCATTACTTTGGAACTGATGTGCTTTTCCATCAATTTTACGAGTTCCTGTGACATAGACACCATTTTCATCTAGATAGTAACGGGCATTGTAGTAGCTGTCGTCAATCCATTCACTCTTAGCCATGTAACCACCTGACTTGAGGTAGTATGAGCCAATCCATTCACGCGCTGCATAAGCACCACCTGATTTTAAATAGAACCAACTATTGTAGTTTTTATCGAAAATCCATTCTTTCTCAGCCATAACTCCGTTAGCTTTTAGGTAGTAGCTACCTTGCCATTGGTTGTTTGCCATGCTGGCATCTTTATTAAAGTAGTACCAGCTACCACCAATTTTATCCCACTTATTTTTACTTAATTGTCCAGAAGCTTGGGCATAGTACCATTTACCATCTTGTTTTATCCAAGTACTCTCAGCCATAGCACCACTATTGGTAAAGATATAACCATCAAAAATGGTGTTGCTGAGCATGATACCGTCTTTGTCAAAGTAGTACCATACACCACCAACTTTTTCCCATTTTTGCTGAGAGATTTTACCAGATGGCTTTGCATAATACCATTTATCTTTGACTTTACCCCAGCCACTATCGACCATAGCACCGCTAGAAGTTAGAATGTATCCATCGAAAATAGTATTATCAAGCATGATTCCATTCTTATCGAAATAGTACCATTTGCCGTGAATTTTTTTCCAGTTTAGAGCAGGTTTGTTTGCTTCATAGAAGCGCCAGATATTTTCTTCAAATACCCAACCATTCTTTTTGACTTCTGGAGCTTTTGTCTCTTCTTTCTTGTCTGAACTTGTAGTTGTAGTTGTAGTAGATGTTGTAGGGAGGCTTGAACTTGTTTCAGTAGAAGGAGCAATTTCCTTGGTTGAAGGGGTGCTCTTTTTTTCTTTTTCTGTAGTTGTAGTTTCTTGTGTCGTTTCTGCTGTAGTAGTTTGTAGGTTATTTTCTTCAGCAAAAGCTGGATTTGTTGCGAATCCTAGAAAAGTAAGCGTGATGGCACTTGCCAAGAGCATTTTTTTCACTTGTTTGATCTCCTATTTTTTCAATAATCTCTTTTTAAAATGTCATTAGAAAAGCACCTCATGTGGAAGAACTAGTCGCCAACTGTTGAGGTGCTGGCATGATTTATTTTTATTTCATCATGAAGATTTGAACAATCATAACGATGTAGATGAGCAATGTGAGTAGAAATCCAGCTCTCCAAAAGAATTTAAGGAATTTTGGATAATAAAAGCTACGTTTTTTGCTCAGGAAGAAAAAAGCTAGAATAATGGCTAGCAAAGATAAGGCTGCCCCCAAAATGGGAAGTTGATTATGGGTAAAAACCTTTGCACTGATTAAATAGTATTCAAAAATCAGAAAAGGAAAAGCCAAATCTGCAAAGTTAATCCCCTTTTTCTTTAACTTAAAAAATCTACTAAAGATAATAGCCAAAGCCAAGGTTAGTACCAAAAGCAAGACGGAAGCGAGTTTCATTAAAATCATAACAATATTGTATCATAAAATTTGAATAAAAGGAAAGCATATTCCTTGATTTAACAGTGTTTTTCTAAAAATTCTTGTTTAGAAATTGATTTTTTATACTATATCAAACATCAATGTGATTTACTTTGTAAAGTTGGAGTAGTTTGAACCTTCATGATAAATCTTTTTTATGGTGACAATAAAAAATATATATTAGTCAGGAGAGAAGAATAGTAGTAGAATGAGTAGCAAATAAAACAAAGGAGTTTCTTATGAAATTAGTTACTTTATGGTCAAAACTCTCACTAGGCATTCAATTATTGGTGGCTTTGGTCTTGGGTGTTATCGCTGCCCTTATCTGGCCACAATTTGCAGGCTTTTATCAATTTTTAGGTCAAGCCTTTATTAAATTGATCAATATGGTTATCATTCCGCTAATCTTCCCAACTATCGTTGTTGCAGTAGCTGGAGTTATCGGAAAAAAATCTTTTGGAAAAATCTTGACCAAGAGTTTGGTTTACTTTTTTACCGTAACAACTGCCATTACTCTTTTGTTTGTATTTGCTAGTTACTATTTAGGATTTGGTCAAGGAGTGAACATCGGTCAAACTGGTGGAAACCTTGATGGGATTGCTAACAATGTCAAGTTCAGCGAATTTTTGCTTGGTTTCATTCCATCAAATATCGTTAAATCTCTTTCAGATGGCGCTCTATTGCCAATTATCGTTTTTGCAATCTTTCTTGGTTACGGAATTGGGAATCTTAAGTCTGATAAATCTCAGAAGATTATCGAAGGTTTCCAAATCTGGATTGAAGCCATTTACAAGATTGTTACAGTAATTATCAAACTATCACCGGTTGGAATTTTTGGATTTATCGCTAAAGATGTTGCAACTACGGGTATCGACAAGTTGATTGGGCTTGGTCAGTTTGTAATTGGAACTTATCTGGCTTATGCTGTATTGGTTCTCCTTATTTTCCCTTTGATCGCCGTCTTCTTTAAAGTGCCGTATTTATCAGCCTTTCGTGAAAATTGGAGTCTCTTGACCCTGGCTTTTGTTACAGGTAGTTCTAGTGTGGTCTTGCCATCCCTTCTTAAAGATTTGAAAAAACAGGGGCATGACGAACATACAATTGATTTAGTTGTTCCTTTAGGATATACTTTTAATTTAGAAGGAGCAGCAGTTTATTTCTCAGTAACGACAATTTTTATCGCCCACGCCTATGGTATTCAATTTTCTTTATCAAGTCTCTTGTTTACTGTTTTATTGTTGACCTTGATTGGAAAAACTGCGGCAACCGTACCATCAGGAGCTATTGTGGTTTTACTTGCTGCAGCACCTCAATTGGGCTTACCAGTTGAAGGAGTAGCCTTGATTTTTGCAGTTGATTTCTTTGTCAATGCTGGTCGTACAATGATCAATGTTTTGGGTCAAATCTTAACAGTCAGCGTTATCGAAAAAACAGAAGGATATATTTTAGAAGAAGAAAAAGAAAGCCAATTATCAGTCAGCTTTTCTTAAGGAGATATAAATAATGAGTGAAGCAAAAGTTTATGTGATTCATGAGAATCTAGAATGGACTCAACATTTAGTAAAATGGTTGGAAGAATTAGAAGTCCCTTATGAACTATGGGATTTGTCTAGTGGGATTTTAGATTTGCAAAGCCCACCGCCGCAAGGTATCTTTTACAATCGTATGTCTGCCTCTTCTCACACAAGAGGACATCGTTATGCGCCAGAATTTACAGAGCAAGTGATTACTTGGTTAGAAGCCCACGGACGCAAAGTTGTGAATGGTACCGGTGCTATCAACCTTGAAATTAGTAAAATCAAACAATATTTGAAGTTAAACGAATCTGGTATAGAGACTCCTGCAACAGTTGCAGTTTTAGGGCAAGAGAACATCATTGAAGCAGCAAGAAAATTGAACATTTATCCTTTAATTACTAAGCACAATCGAGCAGGTAAGGGATTAGGCGTTCAACTCTTCCAAAATGAAGAGGAACTTGAAGCTTATGTCAATAGTCCCCTCTTTGAACCTTCAGTGGACGGGATTACCTTGTTACAAGCCTACATCAAACCAAGTGATGGACGTATCCGTCGTTCAGAGTTTATCAATCAAAAGTTTCTCTATACTGTTTCGATTGATTCTTCAGATGGATTCCAACTGTGTCCAGCAGATGGTTGCCAAATCGGCAAGAGACCGGAGCAACTAGAAACGTCTGAAAAATTCCAGATTACAGAACCTCTACCAGATGACCGGAGAGAAGCTTATGAGAATTTCTTGAAAAATGCTCAGATTGAAGTTGCGGCGATTGAATGGGTTCAATCCGAGAGTGGAGACATTTATGTCTATGATGTAAATACCAACACCAACTACAATCCTACCGCAGAAAAGAATGCCACTATTTTTGCTCACCAACACTTGGCTCAGTATCTAAAAACAGAATTGCAAGCCGTCACTAGTGGACAATAAAGTAGGAAATTCAAAAATCCCCCAGTATCAAATGACTGGGGGATTGATTTGTTTATACTCTTCGAAAATCTCTTCAAACCACGTCAGCTTCCATCTTCAACCTCAAAATAGTATTTTGAGCTGCCTTCGTCAGTTCTATCCACAACCTCAAAACGGTGTTTTGAGCAACCTGCGGCTCGCTTCCTAGTTTGCTCTTTGATTTTCATTGAGTATTAATCGATAAAAAATTATTGATTTGCTTTAAAGTCTGGATCCTTCAAACTTTGAACGCTAGCATTGAGGACAGCGCCGATAATTAATATTTTGGCAATGATAATGAACCAGAACATCATGACAACGACGACGATTGAACTGAAAAATCTGACGTCAACGAGATAGTTGACATAATTGTTGAAATAAGCTGCAAAGATGTTTAATAATGCAATAGTGGTAACTAGTACAAAGAGACTACCAGGTATGACGTAGCGAATCTTACTTACTTTAACATTTGGTAGGAAATAATAGAGCATAATCACGGTAGCAAAAAGAAAGGCATAAATCAGGGGACCTGTAAAATCTTGTAGATAAGAAAACAGAGCACTCTCGGATTTCCAGTAGTTTTTAAGCAAGTCCAATAACATATGGCCGAACATACTGAGGAATAAGGCAAGGGCAAAGAGAATTTGAAGGCCAAAGCTAACCAAGAGACTCATCAGCTGGTGTGAGATAATTCCTCTATTTTTTGCAACTCCATAGGCTTTATTAAAGGCCTTCTGAAGAAAATCCATGGATTTGGAGAAAGTCCAAAGAGCTGATAAGATAGCAAAACTTAGTAAACCTGTTGATGGTTGAGTCAGAACTTCTCTGACAATTTTTGCAACAACTTCATAAATTGTATCTGGTAAAAATTCCTTGATTGTTAAAAGAAAGTTGGAGATGGGAATTTGAAAGTAGGGTAAGATGTTGACCACTATCATGAGTAAGGGGAAGATAGAAATCAACCAATAGTAGGCAACAGCAACGCTAGTTAACTCACTATCGGAGGCTTGATAGTAGTGCAAAAAAGCTTTTAATAAGGGTCTATCAGTCAGCTGTTTCCACAACTTTTTCATGTTACAATCCTCCAGTTTTTCTCTTGTTTTCTATAGACTTTAATTTCTTCGAACTAATTCCATCATATCATAAGGTAAGGTATTAGCAGATTCTTTTAAGGAATAAGTTTCTAAATTATTGACATTTTGTCGTAGCTTTTTGGCATATTGAGCTGAGATGAGTTTTTGAGCTTCGTATTCAAAGATACACTTACGTTCAAGGTAATAACCTCTAAGCATTTCATCAATGTTATTGGGTTTGATACGATTGATAACCCGTTCCACAAAGGCACCACTCGTAATATGACTGGTTTCGCGAAGACGAGATTCCTGCATGAAGCTGATCAGAGAACTCTTATAAATCCCTTTAAGGTTTTCTAAACTCTCGATAATAATTTCCGTATTAGCTAGGTAGAGTTCTGCAATTTGGTCATAATCAATGGCAAGAAGTCGCTGTTTTTCCTTGTCTTTCCACGAACGGAATGTTTTCCCAAATGTGAGCAATTCATGAAGTAGAAAACGAAGAATGCGTATGGAGACAAGGAAGTAGTAGGTTAGTCGAGAAGCAAAGTTTCGCTTAATATTTTTCTCCATGTTTTTCAAGTAGCGTTGGTAGACACGATAAGCACGATCTCCAATCTTTCCTTCTTCATAGGCTTGTTCCAAGCCATCGCTTTCAACACTGAGAATCAAGAGTTTCAGAGCTTCCCAGTCCTCTTGAATTTCTTTGTTTTCTTGACTAAGAATAAGATTTTCAATACGTCCATGATAATTGTCAATAGCCGCATAGAGTGGAACCTTGTTTTTTGTGTTCTCTAAATCCTTCTCTAATTCCATGGCGACATCGTTTAAGATAGCGATGTGCATGAGTTGATCCTTAGATGGTTCTTTCTCTTCAGAAAGGTGCGGGAGTACTAGTAATCCCGTCAGGAAACTTACCAGGGTTACGCCAGCTACGAGGAAGAGAAGAAGAGGGTATTCTTGCTCCAGATTAGACGGTATCAAAAGGATAGTGGCAATGGATACAGTTCCCTTCACACCAGAAAAGGTAAGGAGGAGCATGTCTTTGACATATTTGTCTAAACTTTTATGAAGCTTCTTAATCCGAAATGCGTAAAATCCATAGATCATGACAAAGCGGATAACAAAAAGCAGGAAGGTCAAGAGGAAAACACTGAGTAAGAGAAGCACTTTGTTGTAGAAAGCACTCTTAAGAATTGGTTCCGCGATCATTTCAAGTTCCATCCCAAGAATGACAAAGACTGAACCATTGAGCATAAAGGTTACAGTCTGCCAAACAGTCTCAGTAACTGTATCAACTTGTGCTTCAAGCAGATTTATTTTCTTGAAACGACTGGCTTTCAGAATCCCAGCAACAACAACGGCGATGATGCCTGAAACATGAATTTCTTCGGCTATGAAAAAAGTCAAGAGAGGTAAACTAAGTTCCAATAAGAGCTCACTTGCGATATCTGTTGCTCGGACACTGAGTAGAAAAGTATGGAGGAAGCGATTGATTAGGGCTGTTATCAAGCCGACTGCAAATCCTCCAACGATGGAAATGGCTAATGAAGATCCGGCTTGGGTAAGGGAGAATGTTCCTGTTGTCCAAGCGATGAGAGCCATACGAAAGGCTACTAGTCCAGAAGCATCATTCAGAAGACCTTCCCCTTTTAGGATATTAGAGACCCGCTTTGGGAAGGAAAAGCGTTGAGAAAGGGATGCGAAGGCGACTAGGTCAGTAGGACCTAAAGCAGCACCAACTGCTACACAGGCGGCTAATGGTAGGCTAGCCCAAAGGACATGAGCGAGTCCCCCCATGCTCAGCGCTGATATAAAGATAACTGGAAAAATCAAGTAGAGGACAATCCGCCAGTGTTTTAGGATAGAAGTAATGTCTGCTTCTTGAGCTTCGCGAAAGAGTAGTGGACCAATGACTAAAGCTAAGAATAACTCAGTATCTAAATGATATTGGTTGTTGGGTAAGCAAAGCCCAATTCCAATCCCTAACAAAATTTGAATCAGAGGCATGGGTAAAAAGGGCAGAAGCTTATTGGTCGTACTAGAAACAATAAGAACTAGTAAAAATACCAAGAGATAAAAAAGTAAATTCATTTTCCACCTCCCTATTTTTGTTTACGACAATTTTCAAAAAGTTCCTTTTGTTCTTGGATTTTTTGATCAATCTTTGAGCAGTCCTTATGTTCTATTTTTTTCTGACAACGCTCCATTTCAAGTGAAATCATTTTCTTCTTGATTTTCAGCATTTTTTTACTCATATGTGCTTCATCCAAAATACCAACTGCCCGTTCATGTTGGGTTGACTCGACAAAGTTGTGACGAAGAGCTTCGATTTTATCTTTTAGGTATTGTTTATCCATGTCGATACCTTTCTAATTTTTCAATCATCACTAAAAATGGTGGATTGTTAATTTGGTTGAGAGTTCGATAAATTGTAGCAGTATATTCTTGTTG
Source organism: Streptococcus infantis ATCC 700779 (assembly GCF_000187465.1). Lineage (GTDB taxonomy): Bacteria > Bacillota > Bacilli > Lactobacillales > Streptococcaceae > Streptococcus > Streptococcus infantis. Next base: position 505,985 of record NZ_GL732439.1, read on the forward strand.
CGGTAACTGACTGACATAATCCAGGACTGCATCTCGTTCTATATCTCCACCTTCATGCCCGTAGTATATCATGATGGCTATCCGTCCGCCCTTAACGAGCATCAGACAGAGTTTTTCTAGTGCCTCAAGGGTTGTCTGAGGTTGAGTGATAATGCTTTTATCAGCAGAAGGTAGATAACCTAGATTGAAGATGGCGGCCTTGACTTCTGTCACAAATTGATCCACAGTTTCGTGGCCTTGCAGGATTAAGTCTACATTGGTCAAACCTGCTTCTTGGATACGTTTACTTGTTTTTTGAAGAGCTTGTTCTTGTATATCAAAAGCGTAGACTTGTTTAGCCAACTTGGCAAGGAAAAGCGTATCATGTCCATTTCCCATGGTCGCATCTACAACAACATCATCTTTTGTGATGACTTGGGCAAGAAAATCATGCGCCATTTCAAGTGGTTTTTTCATTCATAAACTCCTGTTTTACAGCCTTGCATCCTTGGACACTACCTCGTTGTCTCATTTCAGCTTCTATGCTATTTAGAACTTCCCATTTATTGAGACTCCACATAGGACCAATCAGCATATCTCTAGGCGCATCACCCGTAATCCTATGGATGACTATATGTTTGGGAATAATTTCTAGTTGGTCACAGATAACTTTCACATAGTCGTCTTGACACATAAGCTGCAGTCTACCCTCGTGATAATCACGTTGCATCCGAGTATTTGTCATAAGGTGAAGTAGGTGAAGTTTAATCCCTTGAATATCATTATCAGTCACACAGCGACGAACATTTTCCACCATCATGTCATGAGTTTCACCTGGCAAGCCGTTAATCAAATGGGCAACAATCTCAATCTTTGGATATTTCCTCAAGCGTTTAACTGTCTCCACATAAAGTTCATAGGAGTGGGCACGGTTAATCAACTCAGAAGTTTCTTCATAGGTTGTTTGTAAACCTAACTCTACAGTAACATGCATTCGTTCTGACAGTTCTGCCAAGTATTCGATAGTCTCATCAGGAAGGCAATCTGGTCGTGTCCCGATATTGATTCCAACAACACCAGGTTCATTAATAGCTTGTTCATAGCGTTCGCGAATGACTTCGAGCTTTTCATGAGTATTAGTAAAGTTTTGGAAATAAACCAGATATTTTCTGACATCTGGCCATTTGCGGTGCATAAAGTCAATTTCCTTGTAAAATTGCTCACGAATAGGAGCATCAGGCGCAACAATAGCATCTCCAGATCCAGAAACAGTACAGAAAGTACAACCTCCATGAGCTACCGTACCATCACGATTGGGACAATCGAATCCGGCATCGATAGGAACTTTGAAAGTTTTTTCTCCGAATAAATTTCGATAATAATCATTCAAGGTATTATAGGATTTCATAGCTAATATTATATCAGAAAACCCCAGTAAACTCAAAGTTAGTAAACAATTGAAGAGAAGTAAGAAATTTTTAAAATCAAAAAATCTTATATAAATCCTTTACAAAAAAAATTAAAGTGGTATAATAGAGGTGTTGATGGTGCAAACGTTTTCGTAAATCGTTTGCACTAAAATAAAATAAGGAGATTTGAATGATGAAAGATACATTCAAAAATGTTTTGTCTTTCGAGTTTTGGCAAAAATTCGGTAAGGCTCTAATGGTGGTTATCGCTGTTATGCCAGCGGCTGGATTGATGATTTCAATCGGTAAGTCACTTGCAATGATTAACCCTAACTTTGCGCCACTTGTTGTTACAGGTGGAATCCTTGAGCAAATTGGTTGGGGAGTTATCGGTAACCTACATATCTTGTTTGCTCTTGCTATCGGTGGTAGCTGGGCTAAAGAACGTGCTGGTGGTGCTTTTGCTGCCGGTCTAGCATTTATCTTAATTAACCGTATCACTGGTGCTATCTTTAGTGTTAGTGGTGATATGTTGAAAGATCCTAATGCTATGGTTTCAACAATCTTTGGTAACTCTATCAAAGTTTCTGATTACTTTATCAGCGTGTTTGAATCTCCAGCACTTAACATGGGTGTGTTTGTAGGGATTATTTCTGGTTTTGTAGGGGCAACTGCCTTTAACAAATACTACAATTTCCGTAAACTTCCTGATGCACTTTCATTCTTTAACGGAAAACGTTTTGTACCGTTTGTAGTTATTCTTCGTTCAGCAATTGCTGCAATCCTTCTTGCAATTTTCTGGCCACTTGTTCAAACAGGTATTAACAGCTTTGGTATCTGGATTGCTAACTCTCAAGAAACAGCTCCAGTTCTAGCACCATTCTTGTATGGTACTTTGGAACGCTTACTCTTGCCATTTGGACTTCACCACATGTTGACTATCCCAATGAACTATACAGCTCTTGGTGGTACTTATGATGTCATGACTGGTGCAGCAAAAGGTACTCAAGTATTTGGTCAAGATCCACTTTGGCTTGCATGGGTAACTGACCTTGTAAACCTTAAAGGTACTGACGCGGCTCAATACCAACACTTGTTAGATACAGTACATCCAGCTCGTTTCAAAGTTGGACAAATGATTGGTTCGTTTGGTATCTTGATGGGTGTAATTGTGGCTATCTACCGTAACGTTGATCCAGATAAGAAACACCAATACAAAGGTATGATGATCGCAACTGCTCTTGCAACATTCTTGACAGGGGTAACTGAACCAATTGAGTACATGTTCATGTTCATCGCAACACCTCTTTACCTTGTTTACGCTCTTGTTCAAGGTGCTGCCTTTGCAATGGCTGATGTTGTGAACCTTCGTGTGCACTCATTCGGTTCAATCGAATTCTTGACTCGTACTCCGCTAGCTATCAATGCTGGTATTGGTATGGATATTGTTAACTTTATCTGGGTGACAGTACTCTTTGGATTTATCATGTACTTTATCGCTAACTTCATGATTAAGAAATTCAACTATGCAACTCCAGGACGTAACGGTAACTACGAAAATGCAGATGGTTCTTCTGAATCTTCAGCTGCTGGTGAAACTAAAGTTGCAGAAGCTTCTCAAGCAGTTAACATCATCAACCTTCTTGGTGGACGTGCGAACATCGTTGATGTAGATGCATGTATGACTCGTCTTCGCGTTACTGTAAAAGATGCAGAAAAAGTTGGAACAGAAGAACAATGGAAAGCTGAAGGAGCTATGGGACTTGTCATGAAAGGACAAGGTGTCCAAGCTATCTACGGACCTAAAGCTGACGTTTTGAAATCAGATATCCAAGATATTCTTGATTCTGGAGAAGTGATTCCTGAAACCCTTCCAAGTCAAATGGCAGCAGCTCAAAAAGATACTGTTGTCTACAAAGGTGTAACTGAAGAAGTTTATTCAGTTGCTGACGGTCAAGTCATTGAATTGGAACAAGTTAAGGATCCAGTCTTTTCACAAAAAATGATGGGTGATGGATTTGCAGTAGAACCAGCAAACGGAAACATTGTATCTCCAGTTTCTGGTACTGTATCAAGTGTATTCCCAACTAAACATGCTCTTGGCCTTGTAACTGAAGCAGGTCTTGAAGTTCTTGTTCATATTGGTCTTGATACTGTAAGTCTTGAAGGAAAACCATTTGAAGTGTTAGTTTCAGAAGGTCAAACAGTAGCTGCTGGTGATCTCTTGGTCAAAGCTGACCTCGGAGCAATTCAGGCTGCTGAGCGTGAAACTACAACAGTAGTAGTCTTTACAAATGGAGATGCCATCAAGTCAGTTAAATTAGAACAAACCGGTTCTCTTGCAGCTAAAACAGCAGTTGCAAAAGTAGAATTGTAATACACTAAGGGGTTGGAAGCTGTTTTCCAACCTCTTGTTTATAGGAGAAAAACATGAAGTTTTTAACACTCAATACTCATAGTTGGATGGAAAAAAATCCTGAAGAAAAATTTCAGCTCTTGTTACAAGATATACTTGAAAACAGCTATGATTTGATTTGTTTTCAAGAGATTAACCAAGAAATTACATCAACTCAAGTAGAGTCTGGACCACTTTACAATCCGTTACCTTCAGCAGAACCCATTCACCAAGACCACTATGTTCGTCTTTTGGTAGAGAAGTTGTCTGAAAAAGGACTGGACTATTATTGGACATGGGCTTATAATCATATCGGATATGACCGTTATCATGAGGGAGTTTCAATTCTATCTAAAACACCGATTAAGGCGCGTGAGATTTTGGTTTCAGATGTAGATGATCCAACTGATTATCACACTCGTCGAGTTGCACTAGTAGAAACAGTAGTAGAAGGTAAAGAGCTTGCAGTTGCGAGTGTGCATCTCTCTTGGTGGGATAAAGGATTCCAAGAGGAATGGGCAAGATTTGAAGCAGTTCTAAAAGAGTTGAATAAACCTCTATTACTAGCAGGAGATTTTAATAATCCTGCAGGTCAAGAAGGTTACCAAGCTATTCTATCTAGTCCACTAGACTTACAAGATGCATTTGAAGTTGCAAAAGAAAGAAGTGGAAGCTACACTGTTCCTCCAGAAATTGATGGTTGGAAGGGAAATACAGAACCTCTTCGAATTGATTACGTCTTTATGACAAAAGATCTTCAGGTAGAAAAGTTACAGGTAGTTTTTGATGGCCAAGCAAGTCCGCAGGTCAGTGATCACTTTGGTCTTCAAGCAGAACTTTCTTGGAAGAACTAACAAAGAATTTTACTAAAATAAAACGAGTCCCCCTTCGGATATGCGAAGGGGGTTCCTTATTCAAGGGGTTAATATAGTTAAAGTTTTTAGTTGAATAACTTGTAAAATGAAAAAAAATCCTTTAAAATAAAATGTGTTGGAGGAATTTATGAATGTAAATCAAATTGTGCGTATGATCCCGACGCTAAAGATAAATAATAGAAGATTAAATGAATTGTTTTATATCCAAACCTTGGGTATGAAACCCTTGCTTGAAGAGTCGGCTTTCTTATCGCTAGGAGACCAATCAGGCATTGAAAAATTGGTTTTAGAAGAATCACCAAGTATGAGAAGCCGTAAGGTTGAAGGGATCAAAAAATTAGCTAGATTGATTGTAAAAGTAGCGAATCCATCCGAGGTTGAAGCACTGCTAGCTAGAATGGAACAACTTCCTCAACTCTATAAAGGAAACAAGGGATATGCTTTTGAAATCCTTTCACCAGAAGGGGATCTTGTCCTAATCCATTCAGAAGATGACGTCAAAGATTTGAGAAAGTTTGATGAAACTGTTACTTTCCCAAAAGATGAGAAACTGCAATATTTAACAGCATTTGATATTTCAGCAGAAATTAACTTGCCTGCTGAAACGACGAGCCTGCTTGAAAAAGAGGAAATCGAAACTAGCATAACTTTTAAACAAGCTCAAGGTAGTGATTTGCTTGTTGAAAATAATGTAACTTGGGATTTGTCTATGTTGAAATTCCAAGTAAAAGAACTTGAATTGGCTAGTCTGCGTCAACGTTTTGAAACTGCAGGTTACTTTATTCCTAAGTCTGAGAAGTTTTTCCTAACCAAGGATGCCAACAATATCGAATTGTGGTTTGAAGAAGTATGAAACAAGAAATCATTCAAAAAATAAAGCAACAAATTGAGGCAGGGATTTATCCTGGTGCCTCTTTTGCGTATTATCGGGATGGTGAATGGTCTGATTGCTACCTCGGAGAAGCAAATCCTGAAATTGGAGAGCAGACTTGTCAAGGTTTGGTCTATGATTTGGCAAGTGTGAGCAAGGTCGTCGGAGTTGGGACTGTCTTAACTTTTTTGTGGAAGCAAGGCAAGATTGAGCTCGATCAATCCATAAAGACCTATCTTCCAGAGGCGGATTATCCAGATATCACCATTCGACAATTGCTAACGCATGCGACGGATTTAGATCCTTATATACCCAACAGAGATCAGCTCTCAGAGGACCAGCTAAGAGAAGCTATGTTTCATTTGAATCGACGAGAGAAGAGGGCTTTTCTATACTCGGATGTGCACTTTCTCTTGCTCGGTTTTCTCCTAGAGAATTACTTTGAGAAAGACTTAGACCAGATTTTACAAGAGCAAGTTTTGGATCCATGGAAGATGAAGGAAACTCAGTTTGGACCAGTTAGCAGTGCTGTTCCTACAGTTCGGGGACAGAAAGCAGGAGTGGTGCATGATCCTAAGGCACGTTTACTAGGTAAACATGCTGGAAGTGCAGGCTTGTTTTCAACTGTGAAAGATTTAAAAATCTTCCTTGAGCATTATTTACAGGATGATTTTGCTGACGGATTAAGTCAGAATTTTTCAGATTTGAGTGATAAGGAACGCTCCTTGGCCTGGAATCTTGAAGGTGATTGGCTAGACCATACAGGCTATACCGGAACCTTTATCATGTGGAATCGTAAGAAGCAGGAAGCTGCGATTTTCTTGTCCAATAGAACCTACGAAAAAGACCAGCGCGCGCAGTGGATCATAGACCGTAATCAGGTCATGGACCTAATTCGTGAAGCAGACTAGGGAGGAAGTATGACAAAAACTCTTAAAGGAACTCTTTTTACAGTGATTGCTGGTATTGCTTGGGGATTGTCTGGGACCAGTGGTCAGTACCTAATGGTTCATGGGATATCGGCTCTAGTCCTAACCAATATTCGTTTAATTGTTGCAGGTTTGCTCTTAGTTCTCTTGTCCTATATAAAGTCTAAGGAACAATTTTTGGCTTTTCTAAAAGATAAATCAAGTCTGTTTTCTCTCTTACTATTTTCTTTATTTGGCCTCTTTCTGAATCAATTGGCTTATTTATCGGCTATTCAGGAGACAAATGCAGGTACAGCTACAGTGCTTCAGTATGTCTGTCCTGTTGGAATCTTGGCTTACACATGTATAAAGGATAAGGTAGCACCTACTATAGCCGAAATCCTTTCTATGATTTTAGCAATAGGTGGAACCTTTTTAATTGCGACTCACGGTCAAATGGATCAGCTCTCTATGACACCAGCAGGTCTCTTTTGGGGCTTGTTCTCTGCTTTAACCTATGCTCTTTATATCATTTTACCCATTAAGCTCATTCAAAAATGGGGGAGCATTCTGGTTATTGGTGTCGGTATGACCATTTCAGGTTTTGTAGCAGTGCCATTTACTGGGATTATCGGTGCTAGTCTACTTATGTCTTTTGATATTTTCTTAGCATTTGCTGGAATTATTCTCATAGGGACTGTTTTTGCCTACACGGCCTTTCTTAAGGGGGCAAGTCTGGTTGGGCCAGTCAAATCTAGTCTCTTGGCCTCTATTGAACCAATCTCTGCTGTATTTTTTGCTTTCATAATTATGGGAGATATCTTTTATCCTGTAGATTTTCTTGGTATGGCAATGATTTTATTGGATGTGACTATTATTTCTTTAAAGGATTTAATGCTAGAAAAGAAACACAAGTCCATTTAAGAACAGAACAACCTTATAAAGAGGTTGTCTTTTTATGCTCTAGTATCAATTTAATTAATTTTAAGATTGAAAGTTTATAATAAAGGTACAAAAATAAGCTAAACGGAGGAAATATGAATTTTATACAAAGTATTCATCCTGCTAAACCTTTAAGATACTTAAAATGGTTCGACATCTTAATCATCACTGTTTTAATGTTTGGAGAGTTTATCATCCGTTCTACTCAACAATTTATGGAGAGTCTATCACCTTCAACTCTTGCTAGTGTTGCGGAAACTACAACAAATGTAGCAAGTGATGGGGCAGCTTATTCTAGTAATTTTACTTTTCAATTGATGATGTTAGGGATTACTTTCCTTTATCTCTTGATTCGAAATTATGATTTTAAACAACTTCCTATACGCTTTTCCTGGTCTGTTTTCATCTGGGTTCCCCTTATCTTTGCTATTGTTGGTATTTTTGGTGATATTGTAACAACCCTTAGTGGTGAGTACAATTATTTTAATCCTCAGTTGATTCCTTTTATAGACCCAATGGAAATCATTAGAAAATTCATGTCCTTAACGCCAATGGCTATTGGCTATGCGCTTTTAAATGGTTTTTACGAAGAATTTTTCTTCTTGGGTTTACTGACTTCAGTAAAAGAAAAGCATCAGTGGCTGGTTCTAGTATACTCGGTAATCATACGGATTTCTTTCCATACCTACCAAGGATTACTCTGGGCCTTGGTTATTGGTCTTGTATACGGACTATTCTATTATTTCTTGTACAAGTATGTAGTCAAGAATTTACTGCCATTCTTTCTTATGCATGCTCTTGCAGATATGTTTGGTTCAAGTCTCTTGTACCTCTTGATTACTTGGGGAACTTAAGCAAAAAATCCACTCATTCGAGTGGATTTTTTATGAATGCTTTTAGTCTTTATTTTCGTATGGCAAGATCAAGTTCAAAAGGATACCTGTCATTGCTGATAGGGCAGTACCTGAAAGTGTAACTGGACCAAGTTTAAGGATTGCTCCACCAAGTCCAAGCACGAGCATTGCACTTGCGATGATAAGATTACGCATTTGACCAAAGTCTACACGTTCCTTGATCAAAACCTTCAAACCGTTGCTGGCGATAACCCCATAAAGAAGGATAGACATACCACCAAGTACGGCGCTAGGGATTGTAGAAATCAAAGCAGTGAATTTACCAAGGAAGCTAAGGGCAATTGCGATAAAGGCTGCGTTACGGATGACTGAGACAGAAGCGATACGAGTCATACCGATCACCCCTGTATTTTCACCGTAGGTTGTATTAGCAGGACCACCAAGGAAGGCAGATACAGATGTTGCGATACCGTCACCAAGAAGGGTACGGTGAAGACCTGGTTCTTTCAAGAATTGACGGCCACAAATTTGGCTCAATACTGTATGGTCACCAATGTGTTCTGAGATTGTTACGATCGCGATTGGTAAGATTGCGATTGTCTCTGGGCCGAAGTAAAGGTTGTATTCTTTGAAGGCACCACCTGTGCTAAATGGTAGGTAGAAGCCTGGAATTTCGAACCAGTTAGCTTGAAGAACAGGTGTGAAGTCTACTAAACCAAGAAAGACTGCAAAAATATATCCACCGATAATGGCAAACAAGAAAGGAATGATACGAAGGAATCCTTTTCCTTTTGTATTGATAAAGGCAGCGATGAGGAAGGTAACTACAGCTACAAGAGCATTTTTCCAGTTGCCATCAGCAACAAGACCAGCATTTGTTACAGCTGAACCTGCAAGACCAAGACCGATAACGATAATCATTGGTCCGATAACAATTGGTGGTAAAAGTTTATCAATCCATTTTGTACCAGCAAAGCGGATGCTAGTTGAAACAAGAACGTAGATTAAACCAGTTAAGATAACCCCTGTTTGAGCAGCAGAAACATCGCCACCCATTTCCTTCATAGCAAGAGACATTGCAGTGATGAAGGCAAAAGAAGAACCGAGATAGACCGGAACTTTAAAGCCAGTAGATACCATGTAAATCAGTGTTCCGACACCTGATGCAAACAGGGCAACAGATACAGGCATTCCCAAAATCAGTGGCACCAAGATGGTAGCACCAAACATGGCAAACACGTGCTGGAAGCTGAGTAGAATTCCCTTACCAAAAGAAGGACGTTGGTCAACGTCGAGTAACAAATCAACAGTTGATTCTTGTTTCATAAATACCTCACTTTTTGGGCATCAAAAAAGAGCCCATTATTTTACAGCAATAGGCTCTCAGAGTAAGACATCTTTAAAACATGGTTATCCCAATATTTAAAAATTTTCATATATATCTGCGTCTTCGTCACCTCACGGGATGACATTAAAAACCTTTGCTTGTGATAGTATAGCAGAAAAAAATGATTTTGTAAATCATTTTTTCCCGAGCCAAGAAACAAAAAAGCGAGGTGTGAGTCAATATGGAATATATTTTGTATCAGGATAGAGTTGAATGATAGACGCAGTGGTTGAGTGGCCCATCTTACGCTTTGATTCTAGCTTTGATGGACCTACTCAACTTTGCGGGGGAGGGACGACGAAATCGTCATTACAAATGGTAATCGATTTCTGTCCCTCTCCCTTTTCCCGAGCAAAGAAATAAAGACACGAGGTATAATCTTGTGAGTATCTATTTAAAATATCCTAAAGTGGTCGTTTATTTGGCATACCGGCCTTACGTGGATATTTGTTTGGAGTTTCTTTTTTCTTTTCTACAATGGTGATGTAGCGAGGGTCTCCATTAGGAAGTGTGTAGCTGATGTTATCTTCAACCTTACTAAAGAGAAGGTTGAGAGCATTTTTGGCTTCTGTCAATTCCTCAGGAGCATTACTTGCCTTAAGAGCTAAAAGTTTTCCACCAACTTTAAGGTAGGGAATGGTTAACTCTGAGAGAACTTGCATGCGAGCAACCGCACGAGCTGTCACAATGTCGAATTGGGCACGAAAATTCTTGTCTTGGGCAAAGTCTTCGGCACGTCCATGGTAGAAATGAACCCCTTCTAAATCAAGCTTCTCAGCCAGAAGCTGAAGGAAGTTAATACGCTTGTTCAGAGAATCAATGATAGTCACATCAAGCTGAGGGTAGAGAATCTTCATAGGGAGACTTGGGAATCCTGCACCAGCGCCAATATCCAGTAACTTAATTTCTTGGTTTTCTATCAACCCTTGTAGGATAGGAGCGATAGAATCATAAAAGTGTTTAAGATAAACCTCTTCCTTTTCTGTAATTGCAGTTAGGTTGATTTTTTCGTTCCATTCAACTAAGAGTTCGAAATAGCGCTCAAATTGTGCTTTTTGCTGGTCAGTAAGATTAATATTTTGTTGGTCAAGTAATGAGTAAAAAGTTTCTGGTTTCATAGTTATATCCTTCTTGTATATCATCTTATTTTACCACAAAAACATGGAAATTTGATATACTTGTACTAATCTAAAAGCAGAAAGGAGCTTTATGATGCAATGGATGTTTTTTGGAGTTCTTGCTCTAATTATTTTCTTGGTGATTGACTGCTATAATAAATTGGTGAGAAATCGTATGCAGACCAAGGAAGCTTGGAGTCAGATCGATGTTCAGTTGAAGCGTCGAAATGATCTCTTACCAAACTTAATTGAAACAGTAAAAGGTTACGCTAAATATGAAAGTTCTACTCTTGAAAAGGTGACTGAACTCCGTAGACAAGTAGCTACAGCAACTACACCTGCAGAAGCTATGAAAGCTAGTGATGCATTGACACGTCAGATATCTGGTATCTTTGCGGTTGCAGAGAACTATCCTGACTTGAAGGCTAGTAGCAATTTTGCTCACTTACAAGAAGAACTGACTAACACAGAAAACAAAATATCATATTCTCGCCAACTTTATAACAGTGTCGTTAGCAACTACAATGTTAAATTAGAAACTTTCCCAAGTAATCTGGTTGCGGCTATCTTTGGCTTCAAGGCAGCAGATTTCCTTCAGACTCCAGAAGAAGAAAAGGCTGTTCCTAGAGTTGATTTTAGTGGTTTAGGTGACTAAGATGCTGTACAAACAAATCGCTAGTAATAAACGTAAAACTTGGGTTCTTTTAATTGTCTTCTTTCTTTTGTTAGCTATTGTAGGTTATGCAGTTGGATATCTTTTCATGAACTCAGGATTTGGGGGCGTGACTATAGCCATGATTCTTGGCTTTATCTATGCCTTGACCATGATTTTTCAATCTACAGAGATTGTCATGAGCATGAATGGTGCGCGTGAAGTTGATAGGGATGAAGAACCTGTTCTCTATCATGTTGTTGAGGATATGGCAATGGTGGCGCAAATTCCTATGCCACGAGTTTATGTAATTGATGACCCGGGTTTGAATGCTTTCGCCACAGGTTCGAATCCTCAAAATGCTGCTGTTGCAGCGACATCAGGACTTCTAGAAATCATGAATCGTGAGGAGTTAGAAGCTGTAATCGGGCATGAAGTTAGTCATATTCGCAACTTGGATATTCGAATCTCTACCATTGCTGTTGCTCTTGCCAGTGCCATTACCCTTTTATCGAGTATGGCTGGTCGTATGATGTGGTGGGGTGGAGCATCACGTAGTAGAAGAAATAGTGACCGTGACAGTGGAGGACTTGAAGTGATTCTGTTAGTCATTTCTCTCCTAGCCATAGTTTTGGCACCTCTTGCAGCAACTTTGGTACAGTTAGCCATTTCTCGCCAACGAGAATTTTTAGCAGATGCTTCAAGCGTGGAATTAACACGCAATCCGCAAGGGATGATCAATGCTTTACAAAAATTAGACAATAGTCAACCAATGACTCATCATGTGGATAATGCTAGTAGTGCGCTTTATATCAATGATCCTCAAAAACCAGGTTTCTTGAAAAAACTATTTTATACGCATCCACCTATTTCAGAACGGATTGAGCGTTTGAAACATATGTAAAAACATCCAGAGGTTTTCTCTGGATGTTTTATTTCCAAAAGTTAAAGATCTTGTAAATCAACTACTTCCAAACCATGCTCTGTCAGACTATAGATACTCGTACAGACTTCTTTTAAAAAACGTCGATCATGCGAAACAGTGACAAGACCACCAGAATAATTGGCAAAGAGTTTTCTGATTTCTGGTTGAGAAGTTGGAGAAAAATTTCGTGTGGGTTCATCCAGAAGGAGAAAGTTTGGTTTTCGCAGAACTAAATTCAAAAGAAGGAGTTTCCCTTGTTGACCTCCAGATAAGGAGTGGATTTGGTGGTGCATCTCTGGATAGCTGAAATTAAGACTGGCTAAGTGAGATTGGATTTTCTGTATTTCCTCTTTGTGTCCAGTTTGGCTGAGAAATTCTACTGGGGATAGATTCAATTGTAGTGTTTCTTGGTAATCTTGTGGCATAAATCCAAGCGAAATCTCTCTTTTGCCGCTTAGTAGTTGATGTAACTTTGCTAAAAGAGTGGATTTGCCAACGCCGTTGGGACCTATAATGCCGATTTTTTCTTGACCACGGATAGTTAATTGTAGCCCTTGAGACAGAATTCGTTGGCCAATGGATAAAGTCTCATTTTCTAGTCGAACTAAGACTTTTGAAGCCGCTAATGACTCTATGTCTGAAAAGAAAAGTTGGATGTGTTCCTCTTCAAGTGGTTTTTGGATCATGGACTGAGCTTCCTTTTCAAAGTGTTTTTCTTGAGAAAGAACATTTTTCATCTTTTTAGCTAATAGGCGACCAGCAGTACTGTCTTTGGTAGCTCGAAGTGCAGTTTCTACATTTTGCTTAACTCGGCGATGTTTTTCCATGGTTTTGTCATAGACTCGTTGGTCATTGGCAGCTTGCTGGCTTTGTCTGGCAAAATTAGCCTTTCTCTGGTCACTATAGCTATCGTAGTCTAAATGTTCTACTAGAGTTTCAGCTTCCTTTCGATGTTTGACTAGTCGCAAGTGGATAATGGTGTTTGCTGTTTGAGAGAGAAAGTCTTCATCATGAGAAATGAAAATAACGGTTTGCCTGGTTTTATGAATCTGTTTTTTTAGCCAATCAACCATCTCTATATCCAGGTCATTTGAAGGTTCATCTAAAAATAAAATCTCAAAGGGTTTGGCAAATTCATGGATGAGCTGTATTTTCAAAGCTTCACCACCCGAGAGACTACCAATTTCTTGGTCGCTAGCAAAACGGTCGCTATCAAAGTGCAACTCCTCAGCCAAACGATAGAGAATGCTGAAGTCCAAATCTGTAGACTCTAAAAAGAAGTAGTCCTGTAGAGATTTTTTCTTCAGTTCTCCAGGGAGATGTTGGGGAATATAGGCCAGGGACTGAAGGTCAGATTGGATTTCTCCCCTGATAGAGAAATCAGCTAATTTTTCTCCCATTAAAGTTCGAAGTAAGGTTGATTTTCCATTTCCTTCTTCGCCTATAATAGCGACCTTTTCTCCGTCTTGGATGATAATGTTTAAATCGGAAACAAGGTCTCTTAAATCTTTGTTTTGTGTAATGGTCAGATGATTGATTTTTATCATATTATTGCCCTTTCTAGAATGTTCATATTGCATAACAAAAAGCTCTACTTTATCTAGTAGAGCTAATCGTCTATGTCAAAAAAACTCTTTTAAAAGGGCTGAAAATCCAGCAGAAAAAAGAGCGCACAAAAAGAGACAGAAACAAGATCTACTAAATAAAGGTTCTTTATTTGATAGACTTAGTTGTTCATGTCTCCCTTACCTCCGAGTATTGTTGCAATCATCATACTCTTTTTAAGAAAATTTGTCAAGATTAAGCCAGAAAATCCTCTATTTTTAAAAACCAAAAACAGGTCCATAGAGTGTCAACGTATGTTTAACGTGATCGTAGTGAAACTTATCATAGTTTCTCCAAGCAGTGCGGGCTTGGTCATTTAATTTCAGTGAACCAAGTCCAATCAAAAGACTAGTCCGTTGGTAAAAACTTTCCAGTTCAATTAAGATGGCGTTGTCTAGTTTGTCGGCTTTTTTAAGTGCTCTGAGAACTTCGTCTATATTTTGTTGTAAGCGTAGGTCATCTGGTAATCCCTGTTTACAACTTTGTATTGTTTGGTTTAATTTTGAAACGAGTTGATAGGCTTCTGTTAAAAGAGCTTTGTCTTCCATATGAGCGTCCTCCTTTGCTCATGTATTGATGCCTATAGTATAGCACAAAAAATAAATTTGTCATAATAAATATATCAAAAAACAACAGAAAGATGTTTTAAAAGTTTAGAGGCTTTACTTGACCTCCTTTCATGGTATAATCAAGGAAGTAAATCTTTATGGAGGAAGTATGAAATTAAATATTCAAGAAGTTCGTAAGCAGCCTGAAGGTTTGTATTTTGAGCAAACTCTAGACCTGTCAGCTGACTTACGTAAACGTAATCAAGAAATTATAGATGTAAAAGATATTGTAGCAGTAGGGAAGGTTCAGTATGAAGACCGTATGTATTTCCTAGATTACCAACTGTCTTACACCATTGTTCTTGCTTCTAGTCGTAGTATGGAGCCTGTTGAGTTAGCAGAGTCTTATCCAGTGACAGAAGTCTTCATGGAGGGAGCAACCAATCAACTAGACCAGGAAGTTCTTGATGATGACTTGGTTTTACCTATCGAAAATGGTGAAATCGACCTGGCTGAAAGTGTTTCGGATAATATCTTGCTAAACATTCCAATCAAGGTCTTAACAGCAGAAGAAGAAGCTGGTCAGGGATTTGTTTCTGGAAATGACTGGCAAATCATGACTGAGGAAGAATATCAAGCTCAACAAGCAGTCAAAAAAGAAGAAAATAGTCCTTTTGCAGGTTTACAAGGGCTGTTTGATGGAGACGAATAGATGGTTTTATCCAAGAAACGTGCCCGTCATGTCATTGAGGAAATCATAGCTCTTTTTCCAGATGCAAAACCTAGTCTAGATTTTCGCAATCATTTTGAACTCTTAGTTGCAGTTATGTTGTCTGCTCAGACGACAGATGCGGCAGTAAACAAGGCGACTCCAGCTCTTTTTGAAGCCTTCCCTACACCACAAGCCATGGCAGACGCAAGTGAGAGTGATATTGCTAAGCATATTTCTCGTTTAGGTCTGTATCGAAATAAGGCTAAATTCCTTAAAAAATGTGCCCAACAACTATTAGACGATTTTGATAGTCAAGTTCCTCAGACTCGAGAGGAATTAGAAAGTTTGGCGGGAGTTGGGCGTAAAACAGCTAATGTAGTTATGAGTGTGGGCTTTGGAATTCCAGCTTTTGCGGTAGATACTCATGTGGAGCGCATTTGCAAACACCATGATATTGTTAAAAAATCAGCTACACCATTAGAAGTTGAAAAACGTGTCATGGATGTCTTGCCACCAGAAAAGTGGTTGGCGGCGCATCAGGCCATGATTTACTTTGGTCGTGCTATCTGTCATCCGAAAAATCCAGAATGCGAACACTATCCACAATTATATGATTTTAGTTCATTATAAGGTCAAACATTGAATGTTTTTACTTGCTTTGAACTGGGCTTTGTGATATAGTAAGGACAATAAAATATTCCTTTAAACCTGTCCCGTGAGGCAGGCAAGGAGCTCGATAAAGTAGAAGGGTAAGTCTATGCTGTTTCCAGTAGGGCTCGCTTAATGATACATTCTCAAGTCTCCTTGTCTAAGGAGACTTTTCTTTTTGGAGGTTTGTCATGAAGACAAAAGAAGTTGTAGACGAATTAACCGTCAAGCGAGCAATTACGCGTATCACTTATGAGATTATCGAACGCAACAAAGATTTGAACAAAATCATTTTAGCGGGAATTAAAACACGTGGTGTCTTTATCGCCCACCGCATCCAAGAGCGCTTGGAACAATTGGAAAACATCTCTGTTCCCGTTGTAGAATTAGATACCAAACCTTACCGTGACGATGTCAAAAGTGGTGAAGATACTTCCTTGATTTCTGTTGATGTGACAGACCGCGAAGTTATCTTGGTGGATGATGTTCTTTACACAGGTCGTACAATTCGTGCTGCTATCGATAACATTGTCGGACATGGTCGCCCTGCTCGTGTGAGTCTAGCGGTATTAGTGGACCGTGGACACAGAGAATTGCCAATTCGTCCGGATTACGTTGGGAAAAATATTCCAACTAGTCGTTCTGAAGAAATCATCGTTGAGATGACAGAACTTGATGGCCAAGATAGAGTTTTGATTACTGAAGAAGCTTAAAAGCTAAAGGAGTAGCCATGTCAGAAAATCAACAAGCACTCAAACATGTGGTGTCCATGGAAGATCTCACTGTAGATCAGGTTATAAAATTGATTAAACGAGGGATCGAGTTTAAAAATGGAGCCCAGTTGCCCTACGAAGACCATCCCATTGTTTCCAATCTTTTCTTTGAAAATTCGACAAGAACGCATAAATCCTTCGAAGTTGCTGAGGTTAAACTGGGATTGGAACGACTTGACTTTGATGTGAATACAAGTTCGGTAAACAAGGGTGAGACACTCTATGATACAATCCTGACCTTGTCTGCGCTTGGTGTAGATATCTGTGTTATTCGGCACCCAGAGGTTGATTACTACAGGGAATTGATTGCGAGCCCAACCATTACGACATCGATTATCAATGGTGGAGATGGCTCAGGGCAACATCCTAGTCAGAGTCTGCTTGATTTGATGACAATTTACGAGGAATTTGGCCGTTTTGAGGGGCTCAAGGTTGCCATTGCTGGTGACTTGGACCATTCACGTGTTGCCAAGTCCAATATGCAGATTTTGAAACGTTTAGGTGCTGAACTTTACTTTGCAGGACCTGAGGAATGGAGAAGTCAAGAGTTTGCAGATTATGGTCAGTTTGTAACTATTGACGAGATTGTTGACCAGGTAGATGTTCTGATGTTGCTTCGAGTTCAACATGAACGCCACGAAAGTGGATCAGTCTTCTCAAAAGAAGAGTATCACGCTCAACATGGCTTGAACCAAGAACGCTATAATCGCTTAAAAGAAGAAGCAATTATTATGCATCCGGCTCCTGTGAATCGGGATGTGGAAATTGCCGATCATCTTGTTGAAGCACCAAAATCACGCATTGTCCAACAAATGACCAATGGAGTATTTGTTCGAATGGCAATCTTAGAATCCGTATTGGCAAGTAGAAAAGCCAAATAAGACACAAAACGTTAAAAGACGCCAGTGAGCGTCCACGAGAGGTGAAAATATGACAAAAAGACTTCTAGTTTTAGAAGATGGCACAGTTTTTGAAGGTAAAGCCTTCGGTGCAGATATTGATGTAACAGGGGAAATAGTCTTTAACACAGGGATGACAGGATATCAAGAATCCATTACAGACCAATCTTATAATGGACAAATCTTGACCTTCACATATCCACTAGTAGGGAATTATGGAGTTAACCGTGACGACTACGAGTCTATCAGTCCTACTTGTAAAGGAGTTGTGGTTTTCGAAGAGGCTCGTAGAGCCAGCAACTGGCGTAACCAAATGACGCTGGACGAATTCTTGAAGGCTAAGAAAATTCCTGGAATTTCAGGCATTGACACACGAGCTCTTACAAAAATTATCCGTAAACATGGAACAATGCGTGCAACTTTGACACATGCTGGCGATAGTATGGATCACATTGCAGATCAACTTCAAGCAACTGTCTTACCGACTGATAATATCAGACAAGTTTCTACAAAGACTGCTTATCCAGCTCCAGGAGTTGGCTTAAGCGTTGTTTTAGTAGACTTCGGCCTTAAACACTCTATTTTACGAGAGCTATCTAAACGTGATTGTAACGTGACTGTAGTTCCATACACAACTACGGCTGAGGAAATCTTGCATTTAAACCCTGACGGAGTTATGTTGTCAAATGGTCCTGGGAATCCAGAAGATGTACCAGAAGCTCTTGAGATGATCCGTGGTATTCTAGGGAAAATTCCAATCTTTGGTATCTGTATGGGGCACCAGCTCTTTGCGATGGCAAATGGTGCTAAGACCTATAAAATGAAGTTTGGTCACCGTGGCTTTAACCACGCAGTACGAGAAATTGCAACTGGGCGCGTGGACTTCACAAGTCAAAATCATGGTTATGCAGTTAGCCGTGAAGATTTACCAGAGCACTTAATCATCACCCACGAAGAAATCAATGACAAGTCAGTTGAAGGCGTACGTCACAGATATCTACCAGGTTTCTCTGTGCAATTCCACCCAGACGCAGCTCCTGGGCCACATGATGCAAGTTATCTATTTGTTGAGTTCATCGAGATGATGGAAGCTTTCAAACAAGCAAACTAAAGACGAGTGAGAAATCGTCGGAGAATTTATGGAATTGAACACGGACGGAAAGCTCGGAATTTAGATAAACCAACAAGGATAGAAATCCTTCTATGGTTTCCTAAAATTCAGTCGCTTTCTTATAGTCCTTTGTATCTTATTTAATGTCGCTCTGTGAGGCGACGAATAGAAAGGCAGGTCGTTTCTTTTAGTCGCTATATGGCGAACTAAAAACTCCCTGCACTAGATTTTTTACCGAAAATGATCGTTTCGCTAAAAAATCGTCGGAGAATTTATTTAATGGCAATCAGAGAGTTGCCGAATAGAAAGGAGAAGGGTAGTTCGTATTTGCTGAACTGAATACGGGCTACGGACGGTGCTAAAAAGATAGTTATTCCTAGAACTAACAGTTCTTCGTCATAACTCCTATTTTAGCTTTGTCCGCTTGACGCCCTTAATATCTTATAAATGCCTAAACGTACTGATATTCAAAAAATTATGGTGATTGGTTCTGGTCCGATTATTATTGGTCAGGCTGCTGAGTTTGACTATGCTGGAACCCAGGCCTGCTTGTCTTTGAAAGAAGAGGGGTATGAGGTTGTCTTGGTTAACTCAAATCCTGCAACCATCATGACAGATAAAGAGATTGCAGATAAGGTCTACATCGAACCGATTACACTTGAGTTTGTGACTCGTATTCTCCGTAAGGAACGTCCAGATGCTTTGCTTCCAACTCTTGGAGGGCAAACAGGGCTTAATATGGCCATGGAATTGTCTAAAAATGGTATCTTAGATGAGCTCGGAGTAGAACTTCTCGGGACTAAACTGTCAGCCATCGACCAAGCGGAGGACCGAGATCTCTTTAAACAATTGATGGAAGAACTTGAGCAACCCATCCCTGAATCTGAAATTGTCAATACAGTAGAAGAAGCAGTTGCCTTTGCAGCGACAATTGGCTACCCAGTCATCGTTCGTCCAGCCTTTACCCTAGGTGGTACTGGTGGTGGTATGTGTGCCAACGAGGAAGAATTGCGAGAAATTGCTGAAAATGGTTTGAAGTTGTCACCTGTTACCCAGTGTTTGATTGAACGTTCTATTGCAGGATTCAAGGAAATTGAGTACGAAGTCATGCGTGACTCAGCTGACAATGCCCTTGTTGTTTGTAACATGGAAAACTTTGACCCAGTCGGGATTCACACAGGGGACTCTATCGTATTTGCCCCTGCGCAAACCATGTCCGACTATGAAAACCAAATGCTTCGTGATGCTAGTTTGAGCATTATCCGTGCTCTCAAGATTGAAGGCGGATGTAACGTTCAGCTTGCTCTTGATCCACACAGCTTTAAGTACTATGTCATCGAAGTAAATCCTCGTGTATCTCGTTCGTCAGCTCTTGCCTCTAAGGCAACAGGTTACCCAATCGCCAAATTGGCGGCTAAGATTGCGGTAGGGTTGACCTTGGATGAAGTTATTAACCCAGTTACAGGTTCAACTTATGCCATGTTTGAACCAGCTCTTGACTATGTTGTGGCTAAGATTCCACGTTTCCCATTTGACAAGTTTGAAAAAGGGGAACGTCGTCTTGGTACCCAGATGAAGGCAACTGGAGAAGTTATGGCCATCGGTCGGAACATCGAGGAATCTCTCCTTAAAGCTTGTCGCTCTCTAGAAATTGGTGTCCATCATAATGAAATGCCTGAGCTTGCAGATGTTTCAGATGATGCCTTGATTGAAAAAGTTGTCAAGGCTCAAGATGACCGTCTCTTTTACGTATCAGAAGCTATTCGTCGTGGTTATACACCAGAAGAGATTGCTGACTTGACTAAGATTGATATCTTCTACCTTGATAAACTCTTGCATATCTTTGAGATTGAGCAAGAATTGGGCGCACATCCTCAGGATGTCGATGTCTTGAAAACAGCAAAACTCAATGGTTTCTCAGATCGTAAAATCGCAGAACTTTGGGGAACTACAGCTAATCAAGTTCGCCAACTTCGTTTAGAAAACAAGATTGTCCCAGTTTACAAGATGGTAGATACTTGTGCCGCAGAATTTGAATCAGAAACCCCGTACTTCTACTCAACATATGGATGGGAAAATGAGTCTATCAAGTCTGATAAGGAATCTGTACTTGTCCTAGGTTCTGGTCCAATCCGTATTGGTCAAGGGGTAGAGTTTGACTACGCAACAGTTCACTCTGTTAAGGCAATCCAGGCTGCTGGCTACGAAGCCATCATTATGAACTCAAACCCAGAGACAGTTTCAACAGACTTCTCTGTATCTGATAAACTATACTTTGAACCATTGACTTTTGAAGATGTGATGAATGTCATCGATTTGGAGCAACCAAAAGGTGTTATCGTTCAATTTGGTGGTCAAACAGCTATCAACCTAGCTGAGCCATTAGCAAAAGCTGGTGTGACTATCCTTGGTACTCAAGTTGCTGACTTGGACCGTGCGGAAGACCGTGACCTCTTCGAACAAGCCCTCAAAGACTTGGATATTCCACAACCTCCTGGACAGACAGCAACCAATGAAGAAGAAGCAGTGCTTGCTGCTCGTAAGATCGGTTTCCCAGTTCTAGTTCGCCCTTCATATGTCTTGGGTGGACGTGCCATGGAAATCGTTGAGAATGAAGATGATCTTCGATCTTACATGCGAACTGCTGTTAAGGCAAGTCCAGACCATCCTGTTCTTGTTGACTCTTATATCGTCGGACAAGAGTGTGAAGTCGATGCTATTTCAGACGGACAAAATGTCCTCATCCCTGGTATCATGGAGCATATCGAACGCGCTGGTGTCCACTCAGGTGACTCCATGGCGGTTTATCCTCCTCAAACCTTGTCGCAAAAAGTTCAAGAAACGATCGCAGACTACACCAAACGTCTTGCAATTGGCCTCAACTGTCTTGGGATGATGAATATTCAGTTTGTTATCAAGGATGAGAAAGTCTACGTTATTGAAGTTAACCCTCGTGCCAGTCGGACTGTTCCATTCCTTTCTAAAGTAACAAATATCCCAATGGCTCAGGTAGCGACTAAGTTAATTCTCGGTCAAAGTCTCGAAGAGCTTGGTTACCAAGATGGGCTTTACCCAGAAAGCACACGCGTTCATATCAAGGCACCAGTTTTCTCCTTTACCAAGCTAGCTAAGGTAGACAGCCTGCTTGGCCCTGAAATGAAGTCGACAGGGGAAGTCATGGGTTCTGATACCACTCTTGAAAAAGCTCTCTACAAGGCCTTTGAAGCTTCTTATCTTCACTTACCAACCTTTGGTAATGTTGTCTTTACCATCGCAGATGATGCAAAAGAAGAAGCACTAGATTTGGCTCGTCGTTTCCAAAATATTGGCTACGGAATCCTTGCTACTGAAGGAACTGCAGAGTTTTTTGCAAGTCATGGATTGCAGGCACAAGTCGTTGGAAAGATTGGTGATGATGAACACGATATTCCAAGCTACGTCCGCAAAGGAAAAATTCAAGCAATCATCAATACAGTTGGTACCAAACGGACAGCTGATGAAGATGGTGAGCAAATCAGACGTTCAGCAATTGAACATGGAGTTCCTCTCTTTACAGCTCTAGACACAGCAGATGCGATGCTAAAAGTACTAGAAAGCAGAAGTTTTGTCACAGAGGCAATTTAATGAAAAAGGTTCTCTTTTGAGAACCTTTTTATTACAATAATATAAATTTAGTAATGAAAATCACATTCATAAGTAAAAAAAGAATTACAAATATAATTTAGAAATAAAAAGATAGTATAACTTTATTTCTAGACAATCAATAAATCCAATAAAATAAGTAGTGTATACTTAAAAACACATAAAAAAATAATATCAAAACTAAAGTTGATAGAAAAACAAAAAGTAAACGTTTTCAGGAACACATAATTCTTTGAACTATTTAAATTCTTATGATAAGATGAAGATGCTAAAAAAGTTAGAAGAATTTTGTGTTTAAAAATCAAAAATATTAAAACATAAAATTGTTTCTGACTAATAGTAAAAATATTAAAAAGGAGAACTTATCATATGATAAGAAAAGAACAACAACGTTTTTCTTTGCGGAAATATAAGGTAGGTGTTGCATCGGTATTTTTAGGAACAACTCTTAGCTTTATGTTGGCAAATGGTGGTGCAGTAAAAGCTTCTGAGCTTCCTACGCAACCAAGTTCTGAAGAAAAAACAGAGTTGGTGAAAAAGGATAGTGTCAGCGAGAATTCCTCTAAGAAGGAAGAGAATGTTGTAGAAAATGTTGCAACAACTGAACTTGCTGAGACAAACAAGGTTGAAGAAGGGAAAGCAGCTTCTGAGGCTAAAACAGAAGAAGCTAAATCTGAACCAGTGTCTTCAAAAAAAGCAGAGGAAGTAAAATCTGTTTCAACTGAGGCTGATGTTGCTAGTAAGGAAACTGCTAAGCCGGTTGAAAAAGCTGAAGAAACTAAGCCAGCTGTTTCAGAAGGTGATAAACCTAAAGTTCGTAATCGTCGTGCTACAACGGAAGATGCAGTTTCTGGAGATCACAACTCTAAGCCAGTCAGTGTTAGTACATATCTAAAAGATGGTGAAACGGTTGATCCAACTATACAAAATCCAAATGGAGCTACGGTTGGGTCTCAAACTGTACCAGCTGGATATGCAAGAAAAGAAGGTGATTATTATACATATAGTATCGTAGACCTTACTCGCTTCAACGAACGTTACAATACTAACTATTATTCACGTTCTTACAAGAAGTTTGATGATTCTACAGATACTACTGTTGAATTAATTGATAAAAATACCGGTGCAGTGGTTGAAACAAAAACAATTTCAGCGACAAGTGGTGTTCAAAAATTTGCTACGACTGCAACTGCATCTAATGGCGAGTTAACGTATCAAGTAGATTTTGATAAAGGGACACCTACTAGTAAGGCTGAAACAGCTCAACCATTCTTACAATACGGATTTGAAGTTGGTGCTGCTATCCAAGCTTTGGTAGCTCCAGGACATAATCTTACTACTGAGGAACAAAAACTATTTGATGCTGTTTATGCTGCAAGAACTTCTACAGATATTATAAATGTTGTAGAACCAGCTTATAATGGTCGTACAATTACTGATACAAATAGTAAAATTCCTAGCTTTGTTGAAAAGACAACCTACTATAGAGTAGTAGATAAAAATAATGCTACATTTAACGCTAATAAAACAGATAAAACTGTTCAAGACTACGTGCCAAATGGTAATGAAGTAGATTTAGCTAAGTACACAACTAAAGCTATGGAAGGACAAAACTTCACAGCGTCTGGCGAGCGTCAATTTGATGGCTACAAATTGTATCAAACGGCAGATCCAGATACTACAACTGGCTATGTAACTCGTCCATACAAAGTTGGTACTAAATTTATTGACGCTGAGCGTGCAGGAATCAAACGTATCAAAGAAATCGTAGGGGAAGACGGATCTGTAGTTGTTCGTGTTTATCTTCTTGATCCAAAACAACAAAGCAAACGTTCAGATGGTTCACTAAGTACTGACGGTTACATGTTGCTTGCAGAAACCAAACCGATTAAACCGGGAAAAGCAAATACCGAAGATTTGGTAGTTAAGAAGTCTCCACTTTATACTATTCCTTTCACAGATAATAAAGGTGTAAACTATCCAAACGGTAAAGAAATTCCATTTGACTTCCAAAATGCATCTGGCTATATACCTAAGAAAACGGTATTTGTACCATTCTTAGGGGACAATATTGGACACCTTTCTCCAAATGCACAGTTGGAAAGAGCAAATTATGGTATTGGTACAAACGTTGACTTACTCAACTCATTGACACCATACAAGCAACCAATTTATTACTATGTCAAACAAGAACCAGCAAAAGTTACACCAGAATTCGAAAAAGAGCTTGCTGGACGTGTATTAACAGATGGAGAATTCAGCTTCAAGTTAACAGAAGAAAAGAGTACTCCAGATAAACATGAAGAAACTGTTACAAACAAAAATGGCAAGGCTACATTTAGTGAATTATCATTTAGTAACCCTGGTACATATAAATACAAGATTACAGAGTTAAAAGGTTCTGATACGAACGTTGATTACGATGCAATGACAGTTACAATGACTGTTACGGTAACTGAAAAAAATGCAGTTGGGGATCTTGAGGCTACAGTTGAGTATAGTTCTGAAGGTGGATTCAAATCAAGTGATGATGATAAAATCTTCAACAACTATGTGGTAGCACCAGTAAAAGTTAAATTTGACTTCACGAAGAAATTAGCTGGACGTGAACTTAAAGACGGAGAATTCAACTTTGTTCTTAAAGATTCAAGAGGTCAAGAAGTTGAAACTGTTGCCAACAAAAAAGATGGTACAGTGACATTTACTGAATTGTCATTTGACAATACGAAAATTGGCACACATACCTATACTGTAGAAGAAGTTATTCCAACAACGAAAGAAGTTGGTATGACTTACGATACGATGAAGGCAACTATTACAGTTAAGGTTGCTAAGAACGGTCATACACTTACTACAGTAACAAGCGTAGCATCAACTGGTGGTGTAGATGATAACGGAACATCAACAGATGGAACTGAAGATAAAGTATTCAACAACAAGATTACTCCTCCAGAAACACCTGTATTCCAACCAGAAAAATTTGTACTGAATAAAGAAAAGTATGACATCACTGGTACAAAACTCGTTGACGACGATCATGAGTTGACAAATGAGTACACAGATACAAATGCTGACCCTTACGCTGATAAAACTACGAACAACGAAGCAGAAAATATCAATACTAAGACCGTTGAACGTGGTGAGAAATTAGTTTATCAAGTATGGTTAGATACTAGAAACTTCTCAGATAAGAATAACATCCAATCTGTTGGTATCTCTGATACTTATGACGCTGAAAAAGTAACAGTTAATGCTGCTGATATTAAGGCATATGATAGTGTAACTGGCCAAGATGTAACTGCTAAGTTTGACATTAAAGTTGAAAATGGTGTTATTACAGCAACTTCTAAAGCTTCTATGAACAAGTCTTTAGGTGATGCGGATAATACTCAAGTTATCGACACAACTAAATTTGAGTTTGGTCGCTACTATAAATTTGATATCCCAGCTACTGTTAAATCAGATGTTAAAGGTGGAGTAGATATTGAAAATAAAGCCAACCAAATCGTTCATGTCTACAACCCAGTAAGCAAATCTGTAGAAACACCTGAAAAACCAACTCAAAAACGTGTGAACTCTGTACCAGTTACAGTTGATCTCAAGTTCACTAAGAAGTTGGAAGGCCGTACTCTAGCAGCTGGTGAATTTAGCTTTGTTCTTAAGAAAGACAATGTTGCAGTTGAAACTGTTAAGAATGATAAAGATGGTAAGATTACCTTTAAGACACTTAAGTTTGGTAAAGATGATCTTGGCAAGACCTACACTTATACTGTTTCAGAGGTTGCAGGTACTGATACAACAGTAACTTACGACGATATGGTTGCAACAGTTACAGTGAAGGTAGCCCATGATGGTACTGCTAAGGCAATTGTAGCAACTGTTACTGACGCTCCAGATAAAGAGTTCAACAACGTCGTAACTCCTCCAGAAGAGCCTAAGTTCCAACCAGAGAAATACGTTGTTTCAGAAGAGAAATTCGATATTACAGGCGACAAGCTTCTTGATGATGATTCTGAGTTGACTGATAAGTACGGAGATACTAATAAAGATCCATACGTAGATAAGACTGACAACAACGAAGCAGAAAACATCAATACTAAGACTGTTAAACGTGGCGCTAAATTGGTTTACCAAGTATGGCTTGATACAACTAAATTCGACGCTAACAACAAGGATAATATCCAATCAGTAAGTATTTCTGATGACTTCGATGAAACTAAGGTTGATGTAGACGCTTCAGCTATCAAGGCTTACGATTCAGTAACTGGCGCTGATGTAACTGACAAGTTCGACATCAAGGTTGAAAATGGTGTTATGACCGCAACTCTTAAATCTGGCTTCACGAAGTCACTTGGAGACGCAGACAATACACAAATCATCGACACAACTAAATTCGAGTTTGGTCGCTACTATAAATTCGATATCCCAGCCACTGTTAAAACAGACGTTGAAGGTGGAGTAGACATCGAAAATACAGCAGCGCAAATTGTAAACTACTACAACCCATCTACGAAGAAAGTTGAAAAACCAGAAAAACCAACTGAAAAACGTGTTAACTCAGTTCCAATTGAAGTCGAATTCAACTTCACTAAGAAACTCGAAGGCCGTGAGTTGAAAGCTGGCGAATTCAGCTTCGTATTGAAGGCAGAAGATGGAACACCAATCGAAACTGTCCAGAACGACAAAGACGGAAACGTTAAGTTCAAAGCAATTGAGTACAAGAAAGGCGAAGAAGGCACTTACAAGTACACAATTGAAGAAGTTAAAGGATCTGATGCGACAGTCACATACGACTCTATGAAGGCTGAAGTAACAGTAGTAGTTGAACACAAAGGTACAGCTAAAGCACTTGTGAAGACAGTGACAGACGCTCCAGATAAAGAGTTCAATAACACTGTGACTCCACCAGAAGAGCCCAAGTTCCAACCAGAGAAATACGTTGTTTCAGAAGAGAAATTCGATATCACAGGCGACAAACTTCTCAATGATGATTCTGAGTTGACAGACAAGTACGGAGATACCAATAAAGATCCATACGCAGATAAGACTGACAACAACGAAGCAGAAAACTTGAATACTAAGACTGTTAAACCTGGCGCTAAATTGGTTTACCAAGTATGGCTTGATACAACTAAGTTCGATGCAAACAACAAGGATAACATCCAATCAGTAAGTATTTCTGATGACTTCGATGAAACAAAAGTTGATGTAGACGCTTCAGCTATCAAGGCTTACGATTCAGTAACTGGTGCTGATGTGACTGACAAGTTCGACATTAAGGTTGAAAATGGCGTTATGACCGCAACTCTTAAAGCTGGCTTCACTAAGTCACTTGGAGACGCAGACGATACACAAATCATCGATACAACTAAATTCGAGTTTGGTCGCTACTATAAATTCGATATCCCAGCCACTGTTAAAACAGACGTTAAAGGTGGAGTAGACATCGAAAATACAGCAGCGCAAATTGTAAACTACTACAACCCATCTACGAAGAAAGTTGAAAAACCAGAAAAACCAACTGAAAAACGTGTCAACTCGGTTCCAATTGACATCGAATTTAACTTTACTAAGAAATTGGAAGGCCGTGAGTTGAAAGCTGGCGAGTTCAGCTTCGTATTGAAAGACTCTAAAGGTACTGAAATCGAAACAGTTCAGAACGATAAAGATGGTAAGGTGAAATTCGCTAAACTTGAATTCACTAAAGCTCAAGTTGGAACTCATAAGTACACTGTAGAAGAAGTTAAAGGATCTGACGCTACAGTCACTTACGATACCATGAAGGCTGAAATCACAGTAGAAGTTGAACACGATGGAAAATCTAAAGCACTTGTGAAGACAGTGACAGACGCTCCAGATACAGAGTTTAACAACACTGTGACTCCTCCAGAAGAGCCTAAGTTCCAACCAGAGAAATACGTTGTTTCAGAAGAGAAATTCGATATCACAGGCGACAAGCTTCTTGATGATGATTCTGAGTTGACTGATAAATATGGTGAAACAAATACAAATCCATATGTAGATGGAATTTCAAACAACGAAGCTCAAAACTTGAATACTAAGACTGTGAAACCTGGTGCGAAATTGGTTTACCAAGTATGGCTTGATACAACTAAGTTCGATGCAGATAACAAGGATAACATCCAAACAGTAAGTATCTCTGATGACTTCGATGAAACGAAGGTTGATGTAGACGCTTCAGCTATCAAGGCTTACGATTCAGTAACTGGCGCTGATGTGACTGACAAGTTCGACATTAAGGTTGAAAATGGTGTTATGACCGCAACTCTTAAAGCTGGCTTCACTAAGTCACTTGGAGACGCAGATGATACACAAATCATCGACACAACTAAATTCGAGTTTGGTCGCTACTATAAATTTGATATCCCAGCAACTGTTAAAGCAGACGTTGAAGGTGGAGTAGACATCGAAAATACAGCAGCGCAAATTGTAAACTACTACAACCCAAGCACGAAGAAAGTTGAAAAACCAGAAAAACCAACTGAAAAACGTGTTAACTCAGTTCCAATTGAAGTCGAATTCAACTTCACTAAGAAATTGGAAGGCCGTGAGTTGAAAGCTGGTGAGTTCAGCTTCGTATTGAAAGACTCTAAAGGTACTGAAATCGAAACAGTTCAGAACGATAAAGATGGTAAGGTGAAATTCGCTAAACTTGAATTCACTAAGGCTCAAGTTGGAACTCATAAGTACACTGTAGAAGAAGTTAAAGGATCTGACGCTACAGTCACTTACGATACCATGAAGGCTGAAATCACAGTAGAAGTTGAACACAATGGAAAATCTAAAGCACTTGTGAAGACAGTGACAGACGCTCCAGATACAGAGTTTAACAACACTGTGACTCCTCCGGAAACTCCTGAGTTTAACCCAGAGAAATACATTCTTAACGAAGAGAAATTTGATATTACGGGAACTAAACTTTTGGATGATGATAAAGAGTTGACTGATAAAGTAGCTGATACCAACAAAGATCCATATGCGGACAAAGTTGATAATAATGAAGCGCAAAATATCAATACTCAAACACTCCATAAAGGTGATAAGGTTGTTTACCAAGTATGGTTGGATACAACTAAATTTACAGAAGCTCACAATATTCAATCTGTTGGAATTACAGATAAATATGACAGTGAAAACTTGGATGTTAATGTAGCTGATATTAAAGCTTACGATTCAGTAACTGGTGAAGATGTAACCGCTAAATTTGATATCTCAATTGTGGATGGTGTCATTACTGCTACGTCTAAGGCTGAATTGACTAAGTCACTTGGAGATGCAGAGAATACACAAGTAATCGACACTGCTAAATTAGCATTTGGACGTTACTACAAGTTTGATATTCTTGCACGAATCAAGGATACTGCTAAGGAAGGTGTAGATATTGAAAATACAGCTTCTCAAATCGTTCACCAATACGATCCAACTAAGAAATCAGTTGAAAAACCAGAAAAACCAACTGAAAAACGTGTTGTAAATATTCCAGTTAAAGTTGAATTCAACTTCACTAAGAAATTGGAAGGCCGTGCACTGAAGGCTGGCGAGTTTACTTTTGTACTCAAAGACAAGGATGGAAAAGTGATTGAAACTGTAAGCAATGATGCTGAAGGTAAGATCAAGTTCTCCGCCCTTGAATTCAAACGTGGTGAAGAAGGTACACACCTCTATCATGTAGAAGAAGTAAAAGGTACTGAGACTGGTATGGAATACGATGGTATGGTTGCTACTGTAAATGTTACAGTAACCAAGGATGGAAAAGTGTTGACCCTAACAACACAAATGCCAGAAGATACAGAGTTTAATAACAAGGTAACACCACCGACCCC
This sequence comes from Streptococcus infantis ATCC 700779, assembly GCF_000187465.1. Classification (GTDB taxonomy): domain Bacteria; phylum Bacillota; class Bacilli; order Lactobacillales; family Streptococcaceae; genus Streptococcus; species Streptococcus infantis. Next base: position 536,082 of record NZ_GL732439.1, read on the forward strand.
GCCGGTAACACCACCGACCCCACCGGTAACACCGCCAACACCACCGGTGACACCACCGACCCCGCCGGTAACACCACCGACCCCACCGGTAACACCGCCAACACCACCGGTGACACCACCGACCCCACCGGTAACACCGCCAACACCACCGGTGACACCACCGACCCCACCGGTAACACCACCAACTCCAGAAACACCTAAGGAAGGTGAATTACCGAATACTGGTGAAAAATCAACTACAGTTGTTGCGGCTATTGGTGCAGTTCTTGGACTATTTGGTCTTGCGTTGGTTACCAAGCGTAAAGAAGATGAAGTTTAAACGAATATCTATTAAGATTGGGTAAGTTTTTGATCTTTATCCAAGAAAATAGAGAGGGCATAACTGCTCTCTCTTTTTTGATTTATTCATTCTTTCTATTTCATTATGGATTCAAGTAAATATAATCTTTTCTTAAAAAAATAAACCGTTTACACTTGACAAAAATTGGTCTATACCATATAATGAAATAAAGAAATACGGAGGAACAATTATGAAAGTTATTCAAGTAAAAAATCCTGAAGAAGGTGGAAAAGTAGCTTTTGAAATTTTAAAAGAAAAGTTAGCAAACGGTGCTCAAACCTTAGGACTTGCGACAGGAAGCAGCCCTCTCGAGTTTTATCAACAAATCGTTGAGAGTGACCTTGATTTTTCAAATCTTACTAGTGTTAACTTGGATGAATATGTAGGACTTGATGGAGAGAACCCTCAGTCTTATCGTTACTTTATGCAAGAAAATCTATTCAATAAAAAGCCATTTAAAGAAAGCTTTTTACCTCGTGGTGTCAAAGATAATGCAGAGGATGAAGTAGAACGCTATAATCAAATTCTTGCTGATCATCCAGTTGATTTGCAAATTCTTGGAATTGGTCGAAACGGTCACATTGGCTTTAATGAACCGGGAACTCCATTTGATAGTCAAACGCATCTTGTAGATCTTGATCAATCTACTATTGAAGCAAATGCTCGCTTCTTTGATAAGATTGAAGATGTACCAACACAAGCTATCTCAATGGGAATTAAAAATATTCTTGATGCTAAATCAATTTTGCTTTTTGCTTATGGTGAATCTAAAGCAGAAGCTATCGCTGGAACTGTTGAAGGTCCAGTTACTGAAAGTCTTCCAGCAAGTAGTTTGCAAAACCATCCAGATGTAACTATTATCGCAGATGCAGAAGCATTAAGCTTATTAAATAAATAAAAAACTATTGACTATGTAAATCTAATAGGAAGCTATTCAAAAATTTTTGAATAGCTTTTTAAATTAGCGATATCATAAATTTGATTTATCAAACTTTTTTACGAGTCATAATTTTAAAAAAAATGTACGCTATAAAAGGAAAAAATCTAAAATCTTGAAAAAAACAAAATTTTAGCAAAAATAAATTAAAATACGGGCTTTTTGCCCTTGATTTCATTGACTTTTAAGTTGAAATTTAGTACTATTATCTTGGATTATTTAATAATTCAAGATATTTTAAAAAAATAGGGAAAGAAGGAAATATTTAATGGTGAAAAAGTTAAAGAAAAAGCCGTTTTTAATATTTTTTGTATCAGTTCTGACCTTCCTGAGTGCATTGTTCTTATCGACCAATGTCGCTTATGCGGATGGGAAAGAATTAACGGGTGTAGTAACTGATATAAGTGTCCTCAACATGTCGGATTCCAAATTGGAACCGAATGCAGATGGTACTTACCAGATTATTACCAATCGTTCAAATCAGTTCTTTGTTCAATTTGACCTCAAGCAATATGATGGTAAATTGGCCAATGGCGATTACTTTGATGTAGATATTCCTACACCGGTAACTGTCTACAATGGAACGACTGAATTGTTCGATAAGGAAACAAAAGTTAATATCGGTACAGTAGTTGTTACTGCTAATGGTGATAACCAAGGTGGTAAGGCACGTGTTACTTTGAAGAACCTTGATGAGTTCCAAGCTAAAACAGGCGGGGATATCGTTAAAGGCGTGAAAGGAAATTATGCAATTACTTTCTTGTTCAAGAGTGACCAAACAGCAACGCCGCTTACCTTTGAAAACAAGGGTGTTGGTAAAACAATCACACATACCTTTACATCTAAGACAGTTGACAGCAAGCAAGAAGGTTTCGAAAACTATGCTAAGGTTGGTAACGATGTAGTAAGTAAAGAATGGACTTCAGCAAAGTTAGCAGCTATCGGTTCAGTAGGTAAAGGAGACGTATACTCTCCATGGAGAATCCGTGTCAATACAGGAAGACAAGACTATGGTAAAAACCTAGTGTTGAATGACTTCCTTCCAAACACAGCTGAGTTTGCTCCTATCCAGTATATCCCAGAGTCATTGGTAGTTTATTCTTCTGCTACATTGAACGACGGTACTTCTCAAGTTCCTTCTGATGCTAAGAAGATGGTAGAAGGTACTGACTATACTGTAGCTTGGAATGAGAACTATACTCAGTTTAACCTTATCTTTGCAGATGGATCTAAAGCATACTGGGTTGAGTATCATACAACTACACCTGGTGATGGTAGAAAAGTTCAAAACGTTATCCAGTTGACTAAAGCAGATGGAACTGCACTTACTCAACGTAGTAATCGTACAAACTTAGATTTTAAAGCTGAACGTGTATCTCTTGTAAAAGGACAAATCGAAGCTTCTACAGCCTTCAAGATTAAGATCAACAAGACAAATGCCTTCACATTGGTTCCTGTTGCAGGTGCGGTTTACACAGTGAAGTCAGAAGATGGGACTATCTCTACAGAATTGACTACAAATGAAAAAGGTGTGGCAATCTCTGATGAGTTTGATCAAAAATATGTCGGTAAGACTTTCATCATCAAAGAGAAAACAGCTCCTGCTGGATATACTCTTGATGAAAAAGAATACAAGGTAACTCTTGGAGCTGAAGGTTCTAAGATTAACCTTCAAGACGAACCAATCGCAGCAGATTTCTCAATCACTGCTAAGAAAGTAATTGCTGGAAATCGTCCAGTAGCCTTGAAAGATGGTGAGTTCAAGTTTGATTTGTACAATGCAAATAACTTGACTACTCCAATTGCTTCAACAACAAACAAAGCAGATGGAAGCATCACATTTGAAGGTTTGAAAGCTAAAGGTCCTGGTACCTACAACTATGTCATCAAAGAAAATACTGAAACAAAAGTTCCAGGTATCACATTTGATGAAAACTCATACGAAGTTACAGTCGTTGTTAAAGCTGAAGGTGGAACACTTAAAGCTGAGGTTACAACTCAAACACCTACTTTAACAAACACATATGAGCCATCACCAGCTCGTGCTACATTCAAAGCAACTAAAGAATTGGTTGGTAAAGAACTTGCTAACGAACAATTTGAGTTTGAATTGAGTGAAGGCGGAAACGTCATCGCAACGTCTTCAAACGGTAAGACAGTTAATGGTGTTGAAGCAGCAACAAGTGAAGTAGTCTTCTCAGTTCTCTACACTGAAGCAGGCGAGCACGAATATACAATTACAGAAAAAGCTGGTGAAGCAGAAGGAGTTACATACTCTAAAGAAAGCTATACAGTTCATGTTAAAGTTGTAGATAACGGTGAAGGTAAACTCGTAGCAACTGTTACAGAAGCAGACGAAGCTCGTAAGTTTACAAACACATATAAAGCAACTCCAGCAGAAGCTGTTATCAAAGCAACTAAAGAATTAGTTGGTAAAGAACTTGCTAAAGAACAATTTGAGTTTGAATTGAGCGAAGGTGGAAATGTCATCGCAACATCATCAAACGGTAAAGAAGTTGAGGGTGTTGAAGTTGCAACAAATGAAGTAGCCTTCAAACTTTCATACACTGAAGCAGGCGAGCACGAATATGTGTTGACAGAAAAAGCTGGATCAGTAGCAGGAGTTGAATACTCAACTGAAAGCCACACAATCCATGTCTCAGTAGCAGATAACGGCGAAGGCAAACTAGTTGCTACTGTTAAAGAAGCAGATTCAACTCGTAAGTTTACAAACAAATATAAAGTATCACCAACAGAAGCAGTTATCAAAGCAACTAAAGAATTAGTTGGTAAAGAACTTGCTAAAGAACAATTTGAGTTTGAATTGAGCGAAGGCGGAAAGGTCATCGCAACATCATCAAACGGTAAAGAAGTTGAAGGTGTTGAAGTTGCAACAAATGAAGTAGCTTTCAAACTTTCATACACTGAAGCTGGAAACCATGAATATGTGTTAACAGAAAAAGCTGGTTCAGAAGAAGGTATTGAATACTCTAAAGAAAGCTACACAATCCATGTCTCAGTAGTAGATAATGGCGAAGGTAAACTAGTTGCAACTGTTAAAGAAGCAGATTCAACTCGTAAGTTCACAAACACTTAC
>NZ_GL732439.1:541059-764557 GCF_000187465.1 Streptococcus infantis ATCC 700779
AGCTCCAACAACAACTGAAGCTCCAACAACTGAAGCTCCAACAACTGAAGCTCCAACAACTGAAGCTCCAACAACTGAAGCTCCAACAACGACTGAAGCTCCAACAACAACTGAAGCTCCAACAACAACTGAAGCTCCAACAACTGAAGCTCCAACAACTGAAGCTCCAACAACTGAAGCTCCAACAACTGAAGCTCCAACAACTGAAGCTCCAACGACTGAAGCTCCAACGACTGAAGCTCCAAAAACGACTGAGGCTCCAACAACAACTGAAAACAAACCAGGACTTCCAAATACTGGTGAGGCTACAAGCCTAGTACTTGTATTGGCAGGTGTGGTAATCATGTCAGGAACAGTTGTTATGAAACGTAAATTTACTAAATAATAGTTTTTAGAAAATCTACACTATCTTAAAGAGAGCCGAAAGGCTCTCTTTTCAATTTAATGAGTGTATATAAATCTCCCTACTTAATTAATTATTTTTTATAAAAAAGTGATAAAAGCAAGTTTGAAATTAATAGTGAAAATTCATGGAATAAATCATTTTAGTCTTGACAAATAGCTCTTATCCATGTAAAATAGAATAGATCTTGAACTTGAAGGGAGTGAAAAAAATGTCTAAAACAGTAGTACGTAAGAATGAATCTCTTGACGATGCACTTCGTCGTTTCAAACGTGCGGTTACTAAAGCTGGTACTCTTCAAGAAACACGCAAACGTGAATTCTATGAAAAACCTTCTGTAAAACGTAAACGTAAATCAGAAGCAGCTCGTAAACGTAAAAAATTCTAATTGAAATGAAAGGCTAGACTTGTCTAGTCTTTTTTTGCACATTGTTTAGAGATATGAGGAACTTATGAAAGAGTATATAAAAGAATATCAAAAGATGCGCGAAGTACATTTTAAGGATTGGGGTTATTTTTCTGACCCTATAAACTGGCAGGAATTTGAAGAGTCTAATCAGAGGATTTTTCAAAAGTATTTGAAGGATTCAAAAGTATTGTCCGATAATGTTTTAAGGACAAAGTTGTATAGTAGCTTATTGCTAAATGATATCAAGTATTTTGCATACTATATAGCTTTTTTAGACGGAGATTACAAACAATTAAATAATGCTCTGTGGCAAACAGGAAGAGAAGAATTGATTAGAGGTGGTTTGCTTGCAAGTGGAACAATCTATACAGATGGTATTTTGAGGGGCTTATTTACCTCTTTTGCATGTAACGATTTTTCAGTCATTTCATCTTATATACCAAAAGACTTGCCTTTACTGAAAGGAACCTATTATCCCCAAAATGTCATCAATCTTTTGCACGCTATTTATTATCAGGATGAAGACAGATTATCAGAGTCTATCATATTGGCACAACAGTTTCTAGAGAAGAAAAAACGAACAGGTATGGAAGAATTTTCTGTTCGTTACTTTATAAACTTGGCAAGAAAAGAAGCAGCTGGGATAAGCCAAAACTTACAAAACTTATGCCTAGCTTATCAGAGACGGGGTTATTCCTTTGAGAAGATAGATAAATGCTTCGCTGATGAAGTTCATGGTCTTTATCGTTTGGTGAAATATTTTGATGATTCCATGTTTGAAGAGGTTCGTATGCCGTCTCATAAGACTTTTCTGCAGGAATTTGAAAAATGGCAAGTTCAAAATCAGTTTCCACAAGGACAACAGTTCTATATCTATCCACAAGATATGGCTGATGCAAACAAAATACTAAAAAATGAACTTCCGAGAATTCACATAGAAAAATCTGGAAGGGATTTGGTGATAGACGTTGACCGATTTGCAGTGGATTTGTCTCAACTGATTTGAGAAAGTACGAGAAGACTCACATGCTAAATCATTTTTAAGGCAACTTTAAATAAATACTGTAAATCTTGCAAAAAAAGGAAACTTCCAGCTACAATCTGATATAATAGTAAGAGAACTCGATTTAAGGAGAAATATATGTCGGTTTCAGTAAAAGAAGTAATTGAGAAGCTTAGATTAGACATTGTCTATGGGGAGCCTGAATTACTTGAAAAGGAAATTAATACTGCGGATATTACGCGACCTGGTCTTGAAATGACAGGCTATTTTGATTACTATACTCCAGAGCGTATTCAATTGTTGGGGATGAAGGAATGGTCTTACCTAGTCTCTATGCCTTCTCAAAATCGTTACGATGTCTTGAAAAAAATGTTTCAACCAGAGACACCTGCGGTCATTGTTGCGCGTGGTCTAGTTGTTCCTGAGGAAATGTTGAAGGCAGCCAGAGAATGTAAAATTGCGATTTTAACTAGTCGTACAGCTACAAGTCGTCTTTCTGGAGAACTGTCTAGTTATCTGGACTCCCGCTTAGCAGAACGTACTAGTGTACACGGTGTCCTAATGGATATCTATGGTATGGGTGTTTTGATTCAAGGTGATAGTGGAATTGGTAAGAGTGAGACAGGTTTAGAACTAGTTAAACGTGGTCACCGCTTGGTGGCAGACGATCGAGTAGATATCTATTCTAAGGATGAAATGACTCTCTGGGGTGAACCTGCTGAAATTTTGAAACATCTGATTGAAATTCGTGGAGTAGGGATCATTGATGTCATGAGTCTATACGGTGCTAGTGCTGTTAAGGATTCTTCACAGGTCCAGTTGGCTGTCTATCTAGAAAATTATGATACACATAAGACCTTTGACCGCTTGGGGAACAATGCTGAAGAGTTGGAAATTTCAGGTGTTTCTATTCCGCGTATTCGGATTCCTGTAAAAACAGGTCGCAATATTTCTGTGGTCATCGAAGCTGCTGCCATGAACTATCGTTCTAAGGAAATGGGCTTTGATGCGACACGTCTTTTTGAAGAAAGATTGACGAAATTAATCGAAAAGAACGAGGTGCAAAATGATTGATCCAGTTGCTTTTCAAATAGGTCCCTTTGCTGTTCGCTGGTATGCTATCTGCATTGTATCTGGATTAATACTAGCAGTTCTTCTTGCAATGAGAGAAGCACCCAAAAAGAAAATTTTATCTGATGATGTTATTGACTTTATACTAGTAGCCTTTCCTCTGTCCATTATTGGTGCAAGACTCTACTATGTCATCTTTAAGTTTGACTATTATAGTCAACATATTGGAGAAATCTTTGCTATATGGAATGGTGGTCTTGCGATTTACGGCGGTCTAATTACTGGAGCGATTGTACTTTATATTTTCGCAGACCGTAAGTTAATCAATACCTGGGACTTCCTAGATATTGCAGCACCAAGTGTCTTGATTGCCCAGAGTCTTGGACGTTGGGGGAACTTCTTTAACCAAGAAGCTTATGGCGCAGTTGTAGAGAGTCTTGACTACTTGCCTGCTTTCATTAAAAATCAAATGTATATTGATGGTTCTTATCGTCAACCAACCTTCTTATACGAATCTGTCTGGAACCTGATTGGGTTTGCTTTAATTGTTATTTTTAGACGCCGATTAAATGGCATTCGTCGTGGTCATATCACAGCTTTTTATCTAATTTGGTATGGATTTGGACGTATGATTATTGAGGGTATGCGTACAGATAGTCTCATGTTCTTTGGACTTCGAGTATCTCAGTGGTTGTCTGTTCTATTAATTGGACTTGGTATTTATATTATCGTTTATCAAAATCGGAAAAAAGCACCATTTTATAATGTAAAAAAGGAGAATTAAAATGTTAGAATTTGCTTATATTATTGTGGCTATTGCCTTGATTGTATTTATTGTTTATTTGATTATTACCCTTCAAAAAGTTGGACGTGTAATTGATGAAACAGAAAATACTGTTAAAACGCTAACTTCAGATGTAAATGTTACTCTACATCACACAAACGAACTTCTTGCCAAGGTCAATGTTCTTGCTGATGATATCAATATCAAAGTTGCAACCATTGATCCACTCTTTACAGCAGTTGCAGACCTTTCTGTTTCTGTTTCTGATTTAAATGATCAGGCTCGTGTCTTGAGTAAAAAAGCATCATCTGCAGGTTCAAAAACATTAAAGACTAGTGCAGGCTTATCTGCCGTTCGTATTGCAAGTAAATTTTTTAAAAAATAAAAAGGAGATAACTCATGGGTAAATTATCATCAATCCTTTTAGGAACTGTTTCAGGTGTGGCTGTTGCCTTGTTTCTAACAAGTGAAAAAGGAAAACACGTTACTAGTCAGGCACAAGACTTTATTGAAGATCTGAGAGAAGATCCAGAATATGCTAAGGAACAAGCTCTTGAAAAATTGACAGAAGTCAAAGAACAAACCAGAGATTTTGTTCTAAAGACAAAAGAACAAGTAGAATCAGGCGAAATTACCTTGGATTCAGTTCTTGAAAAATCTAAATCTTTAGCTCAACAAGCTACTGAAGCTTCAAAAGAGACCTTGAACAGTCTCAAGGAACAATTGGAAGAAAAAGTAGTTGTTGAAGACCCAGAAGATGGTCAAGAAATCATCATTGATACTCAAGAAGATTAAAATAGAAATCACCATTTTTGATTCCCTTAGAGTCGGAGATGGTGATTTTTTTCTTGAGTGAAGTCTTTGTGGTATAATAAATACTATGCAGAAGAAACCAACATCAGCTTACGTGCACATTCCATTTTGCACACAAATCTGTTATTATTGTGACTTTTCTAAGGTCTTTATTAAAAATCAACCAGTAGACAGCTATCTAGAACATCTACTGCAAGAATTTCATTCTTATGACATTCAGAAGTTGCGTACTCTCTATATTGGGGGAGGTACACCGACAGCCTTGTCTGCGCCACAGTTAGAGGTGCTTCTGGATGGATTGACAAAAAACTTAGATTTGTCAGTCTTAGAAGAATTAACCATTGAGGCCAATCCTGGAGATTTGGATGAGGATAAGATTGCAGTTTTAAAGAATTCAGCTGTCAATCGTGTTTCATTGGGTGTCCAAACTTTTGATGACAAAATGCTGAAAAAAATTGGTCGTAGTCATTTGGAGAAAGATATCTATGAAAATATTGATCGTCTCAAGTTAGCAGGGTTTGATAATATTTCTATTGACTTGATCTACGCTCTTCCTGGTCAGACTATGGAGCAGGTCAAGGACAATGTTGCCAAGGCCATCGCTTTGGATATTCCCCACATGAGTCTCTATAGCTTGATTTTGGAAAACCATACAGTCTTTATGAATCGTATGCGTCGTGGGAAATTACCACTTCCTAAAGAAGAAGTAGAAGCTGAAATGTTCGAATATATTATTGCAGAATTAGAGCGTGCTGGTTTTGAGCATTATGAAATTTCAAATTTTTCAAAACCTGGCTTTGAAAGTCGTCACAATCTTATGTACTGGGATAATGCTGAGTATTATGGTATAGGTGCAGGTGCGTCTGGATATATAAACGGTGTTCGCTATAAAAACCATGGTCCAATCCGCCATTATTTGAAGGCAGTAGAAGAGGGAAATGCTCGCATCCATGAAGAACATCTAAGTCTAAGGGAACAAATGGAAGAAGAGATGTTTCTTGGACTTCGCAAGAAGACAGGAGTTTCAAAAGCAAGATTCGAAGAAAAATTTGGTACATCTTTTGAAAATATATATGGTCAAGTTGTAAGAGATTTGTGTCATCAAGGTCTTTTACAAATAGAAGATCAGCAAATACGAATGACAAAAAAGGGTCTCTTTTTAGGAGATACAGTAGCAGAAAGATTTATATTGGAGTAGAATTATGGGCTTAACTTATCAAATGAAGATGAAAATTCCTTTTGATATGGCTGATATGAATGGCCATATCAAGTTGCCAGATGTTATTTTGTTGTCCCTGCAAGTATCAGGAATGCAATCCATTAATTTAGGAGTGAGTGACAAGGATGTTTTAGAACAGTATAATCTAGTCTGGATTATCACTGATTATGATATCGATGTTGTACGTTTACCTCAATTTGCTGAGGAGATTACCATCGAAACAGAGGCCTTGACCTACAATCGTCTATTTTGTTACCGCCGATTTACTATTTATGATGAAGCTGGTCAAGAAATCATTCGCATGGTGGCTACCTTTGTCCTTATGGATCGTGATAGTCGTAAGGTCCACCCTGTAGAACCAGAAATTGTCGCACCTTATCAATCTGAATTTTCTAAGAAACTCCTTCGCGGGCCAAAATATGCAGATCTGGAAGAAGCGATTAGCAAAGATTATCATGTCCGTTTTTACGACTTGGATATGAATGGCCACGTCAATAACAGCAAATACCTGGACTGGGTTTTTGAAGTTATGGGGGCAGATTTCCTAACCAATCATATTCCTAAAAAAATCAACCTCAAATATGTCAAGGAAGTTCGACCAGGTGGTATGATTACTTCTAGTTACGAATTGAATCAACTAGAAAGCAATCACCAAGTCACAAGTGATGGCGATATTAATGCTCAGGCAAAGATAATTTGGCAAGAAATTAACACAGATTAGAAAGTAATATATGACTTATAAAGGCTATTTAATTGATTTAGACGGTACAATTTATAAAGGAAAAGATAGAATCCCAGCTGGTGAAGCATTTGTTCACGAGTTGCAAAAAAGAGTGATTCCTTATCTCTTTGTAACAAACAACACTACTCGTACACCTGAAAGTGTTCAAGAGATGTTGGCAAATCAGTTTAATATTGACACACCTGTATCGACAATCTATACTGCAACCTTAGCGACTATTGATTACATGAATGATTTAGGTCTTGAAAAGACTGTTTATGTAATTGGAGAAGCAGGGCTCAAGGAAGCAATCAAAGCAGCTGGTTATGTTGAAGATAAAAAAAATCCAGCCTATGTGGTTGTAGGTTTGGACTGGCAAGTTGACTATGAAAAATTTGCTACTGCAACCCTAGCTATCCATAAAGGTGCTCATTTTATCGGCACCAATCCAGATTTAAATATTCCAACAGAACGTGGACTTTTACCTGGTGCTGGTTCACTGATTACTCTTCTTGAAGCAGCAACTCGTGTAAAACCAGTTTATATTGGAAAACCAAACGCGATTATTATGGATAAGGCTGTTGAACACCTAGGACTTGAACGCCAAGAAATTGTCATGGTAGGGGATAATTATCTTACTGATATTCGAGCTGGTATTGACAATGGCATTCCAAGTCTTTTGGTGACGACAGGATTTACAAAACCTGAAGAAGTAGCGGATTTACCAATCGCACCAACCCATGTCCTCTCAAGTCTAGCGGAGTGGAATTTCGATGAAAACTAAATTTACTTTTGTAGGAAGTCTTCTCTTTCTCCTCTCGCTTGCTATTTTATTGACCATCTACCTGTCTTGGTTGGTTTACCCTCTGGAGATTTCTTGGTTAAATCTGACAAGTCGTGTTCATGTTCAACCTCAGACCATCCAACATAACTTGAATGTTTTGATGAATTATTTGACCAATCCATTGAGTCAAGTATTAGCAATGCCAGATTTTCCTTCGTCTGCCTCTGGAATTCACCACTTTGTCGTTGTAAAGGGACTCTTTCACCTAGCGCAAGGAGTAGCAATCGTAACTCTACCGATTTTCTACCTTTTTTGGAAGCGAGTCATTCAGAAAGGTTTTCTGTCTCTATATCGCAGAGGTCTCTTGATTATGCTGTCTTTACCTTTGGTTCTTGGTTTAGTTGGCGTCTTCATTGGGTTTGAACAATTCTTTACCTTGTTTCATCAAATTCTATTTGTAGGTGATGATACCTGGCTTTTTGATCCCGCTAAAGATCCAGTCATTCTTATTCTACCAGAGGATTTTTTCCTGCATGCCTTTCTCCTATTTTTCTGCTTGTATGAGTTAATTTTTGGATTCGTTTATCTACTAAGTTGGAAAAAATTACCAAAAATATAATAAATGCAAAAAAATGTTTTAAAAATTATACGAAAAACCTATTTTTCTTTAAAAAGTAGGTTTTTTTTCGGAAATAACTAGTCAAGCGCTTTATTTTTTTGTATAATAGAGTTAGAAAAGTATGCAAAGAAGAGAATAGCATGATTACACTATTTTTATCACCGAGTTGTACATCATGTCGTAAGGCAAAGGCCTGGCTTGATAATCATAAAGTGCCTTTCCAAGAGCACAACATTATGACCAGTCCTTTATCAAGAAAAGAATTACAACACATTCTTTCCTTGACCGAAAACGGTACCGATGACATCATTTCAACTCGTTCAAAAATTTTCCAAAAATTAAATATCGATGTGGAAAGTATCTCGGTGACAGAGTTGCTTAATTTAATTGAGCAATATCCTAGTCTTTTGCGTCGTCCAATCATCATTGATGATAAACGTATGCAGATTGGCTTTAATGAAGATGAGATTCGTGCATTTCTTCCTCGTAGTTACCGTAAGCAAGAATTGAAAGAAGCTACATTAAGAGCTGGTATTAATTAGATGAATAAACAGTATAGTTACCCACTAGATTTGTCGTGGAGCACTGAAGAACTTGCTTCAGTGCTTTCTTTTTTTAATGATGTTGAAGCTGCCTATGAAACACAGGTAGATGCTAAGAAACTATTAGAATCCTACAAGGTATTCAAGTCAGTTGTGCCTAGCAAGAGCGAAGAAAAACGTTTGGGACGTGAGTTTGAATCAGTTAGTGGCTATTCTTTCTACCGTGCAGTTCAGTTGGCCAAAGAAAAAGGAGAAGGGAAGATTTCACTTGGAAAATAAATTTACATTTGCCAAAGAAATTGTCAGGGAAGCTGGGGAATACATTCTCCAGCATATGAAAGAAGATCTCCATGTTGAGAGAAAGTCTTCCCCTACAGATTTGGTAACTAAGTTAGATAAAGAAGTTCAAGAATTACTTATTAAAAAAATCCGTTCTCGCTATCCAGATGATCTATTTTGTGCAGAAGAAGGCTGCATGCGTGCAGCAGTAGGACAAGGTTCTGTATGGATTATTGATCCTATTGATGGAACCAACAACTTCGTAGCACAAGGTGAAGATTTTGCTGTTATGCTGGCCTATTTTGAGGATGGTATTGGTAAGTTTGGTATTATTTATGATGTCATGAAAGGTGATTGTTACCATGGTGGAGGAGACTTCCCGCCCTGTCGCAATGACGAACCTTTGCCACTCTTTAAAAAGAGACCCTTGAGAGAATTTTTGGTAGCTGGTAATTCTGGAATGTTAGCGACTAACGAATGGGGCTTAGCGGATTTGGGAAACGCTGCACTTGGGACACGAGTTTATGGCAGCGCCGCTATTAGTTTTGCCAAGGTACTATCAGGTCGACTTTTAACCTATATCACTTATTTACAACCTTGGGATTATGCGGCTGCAAGTATCCTAGGTGAGAGTTTGGGGTATAAGGTTTTTACGATTGCTGGTGAGGAAGTCGATTTTCAAACACGACAGGCCGTTATGATGGTGCCAGTCGAGATGAAAGATGAGATTCAATCCTATATCTATGAAAGGAAATAAATCTACATGCAATTTCCAGATGGATTTGTAAAAAAATACGAAACAATATTGGGAGATGAGGCAAGAGCTTTTCTTGCCTCTTTTGATGATGAGGCTGTTTCTGCTTTTCGTATCAACCCTTTAAAAGAAAGACAGCTTTCTTTTTCAGATGCTATCCCCAATACACCCTGGGGCTACTATGGCAAGGTTTCAGGGAAATCACCAGAACATGTAACTGGCTTGGTCTATTCACAAGAACCTGCCGCACAAATGGTCGCTCAAGTAGCCCAGCCAAAGCCAGGTATGAAGGTCTTGGACTTGGCAGCGGCTCCCGGTGGGAAATCCACTCAACTGGCCTCCTATCTTGCAGGAGACGGTCTTCTTGTTTCAAATGAGATTTCAAGCAAACGGTCAAAGATTTTAGTTGAAAATATGGAACGCTTTGGTGCGACTAATGTCGTTGTGACCAATGAATCAGCAGACCGTTTAGCCAAGGTTTTTAAAGGCTATTTTGACCTGATTGTTTTAGATGCTCCTTGCTCAGGAGAAGGGATGTTTCGTAAACAACCTGACGCTATGGATTATTGGAGTGTCGATTATCCTAGTCAGTGCGCTAGTTTACAACGTGAGATTTTATCAGATGCTATTACCATGCTGGCTGATGGTGGTCGACTAGTCTATTCAACCTGTACATGGGCGCCAGAAGAAAACGAAGAAATCGTCCAATGGTTACTGGATAGCTATCATTTTGAATTGATTCCAGTCCAACACATCAATGGAATGGTACCTGGAATTGATTTACCTGAAACAGCTAGAATGTACCCTCATCACTTTAAGGGAGAAGGTCAGTTCGTGGCCCATCTTCAGTTTAAAGGTCAAAACAAGGCTGGGAAGTTCAAACCTTCTAAATCCAACCTATCTCGTGAACAGATTTCCTTATGGCAGGATTTTGAGAAAAAATATCTTAAAGAAAAACTGACCGGTGTCCTACAAGTTTTTGGAGACCAGCTTTATCTCTTGCCAGAAGTCCTACCCGATATAGGAAAACTCAAGATAGCTCGTAATGGTCTTCATCTTGGAACTTTTAAGAAAAAACGTTTTGAACCAAGTTTTGCTCTTGGCTTAGCTTTAAAACCAAGTCAGGTCAAGCAAGTCATTGAAATTCATCAAGAAGACTTTGTCAAATATGTGGCTGGTGAAACGGTCCAATTAGCTGAAACTCTTCCAAATGGTTGGTACCAAGTTTTGGTTGGTGGAAATGGTCTAGGTTTTGCAAAAGTAACCGGAAATACCTTGAAGAATTATTTTCCCAAGGGCTTGAGGTTTCAGGTGAAAAACTAGTCAAAAACAGTATTCTATGTTATAGTGGAAGTATGGATTTTCCCTGAAAACAATAGAAAATAAGGGCAAAAATTCAAGCTATTCATCATTATTTTCAAGGAGACAAATAGTGAAAAAATTTAAAAAACTCACCATCTTTCTTGCAACTCTTTTACTTGCTGGTTCGCTAGCAGGATGTGCAAGTTGGATTGATCGTGGGGAGTCTATGACGGCTGTTGGTTCAACTGCCCTTCAACCTTTAGTCGAGGCGGCAGCAGATGAATTTGCGTCCGCACACGTTGGTAAAACAGTCAATGTTCAAGGCGGTGGTTCAGGTACAGGTCTGTCTCAAGTCCAGTCTGGGGCGGTAGACGTCGGTAACTCGGATGTATTTGCCGAGGAAAAAGATGGTATCGATGCGTCCGCGCTAGTTGACCATAAGGTTGCTGTTGCTGGATTAGCTGTCATTATTAATAAAGAAGTAGATGTCGATAATCTTACGACAGACCAACTTCGCAAAATTTTTACAGGTGAAATTACCAACTGGAAGGAAGTCGGCGGTAAGGATTTAGCTATCTCTATTATCAACCGAGCTGCTAGCTCAGGTTCTCGTGCTACCTTTGACAGTGTGATTATGAATGGTCAGTCAGCGGTACAAAGTCAGGAGCAAGATTCAAACGGTATGGTGAAGTCCATTGTTTCTCAAACCCCTGGAGCTATTTCCTACCTTGCCTTTGCTTATGTTGATGATTCGGTTGGGACCATCAAGCTCAATGGTTATGAGCCAATTTCAGAAAATGTTACAACGAATAATTGGCCTTTGTGGTCTTATGAACATATGTATACACTTGGCGAGCCAAATGAATTGGTTGCCGAATTCCTAAACTTTGTCCTTTCAGATGAAGCTCAGAATGGAATCGTAAAAGGAATGGGCTATATTTCTGTCAAGGAAATGAAGGTCGAAAAAGATGCTGCAGGTACTGTGACAGCGCTAGAAGGGAGCTAATAATGAATCAAGAAGAATTATCAAAAAAATTGCTCTCTCCTTCAAAAAACTCTCGTCTTGAGAAATTAGGAAAAGGGCTAACCTTTGCCTGCCTTTCTTTGATTGTTATCATTGTTGCTATGATTTTGATTTTCGTGGCTCAGAAAGGCTTATCGACCTTCTTTGTTAATGGTGTGAATATCTTTGATTTTCTTTTTGGTGCAACCTGGAATCCGTCAGGTAAACAATTTGGTGCCCTTCCAATGATTTTAGGTTCCTTTATTGTTACCATCCTGTCAGCTCTTATTGCAACACCATTTGCCATTGGTGCAGCAGTCTTTATGACAGAAGTGTCTCCAAAAGGAGCTAAGATTTTGCAACCTGCTATTGAACTCTTAGTTGGGATTCCTTCAGTAGTATATGGATTTATCGGTTTGCAGGTCGTGGTACCATTTGTACGTACTGTCTTTGGTGGAACAGGTTTTGGTATTTTATCAGGGATTTTCGTTCTCTTTGTTATGATTTTGCCGACTGTAACCTTCATGACAACTGATAGCTTACGTGCAGTTCCTCGTCACTATCGTGAAGCTAGTTTAGCCATGGGAGCTACTCGTTGGCAAACTATCTGGCGTGTAACCTTGAAGGCTGCTCGTTCAGGTATTTTTACGGCTGTAGTCTTTGGTATGGCGCGTGCTTTCGGTGAAGCCCTTGCAATTCAGATGGTTGTTGGTAACTCAGCAGTTGTTCCAACTTCATTGACGACACCAGCAGCGACTCTCACATCTGTATTGACCATGGGAATTGGTAATACCGTTATGGGAACTGTTGATAATAATGTTCTTTGGTCACTGGCCTTAGTATTGCTCTTGATGAGTTTGGCCTTTAACAGTGTGATTAAATTGATTACGAAAGAAAGAGGAAAGAAAAACTATGCACGCTAAGAAATTAGATAAACTTGCAACAGCTGTCCTCTATACCATCGCAGGAATCATTGTAACCATTCTAGCTTCCTTGATTCTTTATATCTTGGTTCGAGGCTTGCCTCATGTTTCTTGGTCTTTCTTGACAGGAAAATCATCCTCTTATCAAGCAGGTGGTGGTATTGGAATCCAGCTTTATAATTCCTTTTTCCTTTTGGTGATTACCTTATTTATCTCTGTACCTCTATCAATGGGGGCTGGAATTTTCCTAGCAGAGTATGCTAAAAAAGGTCGTATTACCAATTTCGTTCGTACCTGTATTGAAATCTTGTCTTCTCTACCATCCGTAGTTGTGGGACTATTTGGTTACCTCATCTTTGTAGTCCAGTTCGAGTATGGATTTTCCATTATTTCTGGTGCCTTGGCTTTAACAGTCTTTAATCTTCCACAGATGACTCGTAATGTTGAGGATAGTTTGAAGCACGTTCACCATACGCAACGTGAAGCAGGTTTGGCGCTTGGACTTTCTCGTTGGGAAACTGTCCTTCATGTCGTTATTCCTGAAGCCCTACCTGGTATCGTAACAGGTATTGTGCTTGCATCAGGTCGTATCTTTGGGGAAGCTGCAGCCCTTATCTATACGGCAGGTCAATCTGCACCAGCTCTTGACTGGTCTAACTGGAATGTTCTCAGCGTAAGTAGTCCAATCTCAATCTTCCGTCAAGCAGAAACCTTGGCTGTCCATATCTGGAAAGTCAACAGTGAAGGAACTATTCCTGATGGAACACTTGTTTCAGCAGGTTCTGCAGCGGTGCTCCTAATCTTTATCTTAATCTTTAACTTTGGAGCACGTAAACTCGGAAGCTATCTACATAAGAAATTAACCGCAGCCTAAAGGAGAAGCCATGTCAAAATATAATTGGGATGAAAGGCATATCATTACTTTTCCAGAAGAAAAAGTGGTCCTCTCTACTAAGGATTTACATGTTTACTACGGTAAGAATGAATCCATCAAGGGCGTGGATATGCAATTCGAAAAAAATAAAATTACGGCCTTGATTGGACCGTCAGGTTCTGGGAAATCAACCTACCTACGCAGTCTCAATCGTATGAATGATACCATTGATATTGCAAAGGTTACAGGACAAATTCTCTATCAAGGAATTGACGTTAACCGTCCTGAGATCAATGTTTATGAAATGCGTAAACATATTGGAATGGTTTTTCAACGTCCAAACCCGTTTGCTAAATCAATCTACCGCAACATCACCTTTGCACACGAACGTGCAGGTGTTAAGGATAAGAAAGTCCTTGATGAAATTGTAGAAACCTCTCTTCGTCAGGCTGCCCTCTGGGACCAGGTCAAAGATGACCTTCACAAGTCTGCCTTAACGCTTTCAGGTGGTCAGCAGCAACGTCTCTGTATCGCGCGTGCTATTTCTGTAAAACCAGACATCCTCTTAATGGATGAGCCGGCATCAGCCTTGGATCCAATTGCGACAGCTCAGCTTGAGGAAACTATGTTGGAGTTGAAGAAGGATTTTACCATCATCATCGTTACCCACAGTATGCAACAGGCTGCGCGTGCAAGTGACTACACTGGGTTTTTCTACTTAGGTGATTTAATTGAGTACGATAAAACGTCAAATATTTTCCAAAATGCCAAGCTACAGTCTACCAATGACTATGTAACTGGGCACTTTGGTTAGAAAGGAAGCAGTATGACAGAACCGATTTTACAGGTCAAAGACCTGTCTGTTTATTACAACAAAAAGAAAGCTTTGAATAGTGTTTCCTTATCTTTCCAACCCAAGGAAATTACAGCTCTTATAGGTCCATCAGGATCAGGAAAATCAACCCTGCTCAAGGCTATCAATCGTATGGGAGATTTAAATCCTGAAGTGACGACAACTGGATCAGTGGTTTATAATGGGCACAATATCTATAGTCCGCGTACCGATACGGTTGAATTACGTAAGGAAATCGGGATGGTTTTCCAACAACCCAATCCCTTCCCAATGTCTATCTACGAAAATGTTGTCTATGGACTGAGAATTAATGGAGAGAAAGACAAGCAAGTCTTGGACGAAGCTGTGGAGAAAGCTTTACAGCGTGCTTCAATCTGGGATGAGGTCAAGGATCGCTTGCATGATTCAGCTATTGGACTTTCAGGTGGACAGCAACAACGTGTCTGTGTAGCCCGTGTTTTGGCGACTAGTCCAAAGATTATCCTCTTGGATGAGCCGACCTCAGCCTTAGACCCTATCTCGGCTGGAAAAATCGAAGAAACCCTATATAGTCTTAAGGACAAGTACACCATGCTATTGGTTACTCGTTCCATGCAGCAAGCATCTCGAATCTCTGATAAAACAGGCTTTTTCCTCAATGGAGATTTGATTGAATTTAACGATACCAAGGAAATGTTCCTCTATCCACAACATAAGGAAACAGAAGATTACATTTCAGGTAAATTTGGATAAGGAGAAAAAGATGTTACGATCTCAATTTGAAGAAGATTTAGAGAAATTGCATAACCAATTCTACGCTATGGGACAAGAAGTTCTTTCCCAAATTAATCGAACTGTACGTGCTTTTGTCACTCATGACCGTGACTTGGCTAAAGAAGTCATCGAGCAAGACGCAGAAGTCAATGAATACGAATTGAAACTTGAAAAGAAATCATTTGAAATCATTGCCCTTCAACAACCAGTATCACAAGACTTACGTACAGTTCTAACAGTTCTAAAGGCTGTTTCAGACTTGGAACGTATGGGTGACCACGCAGTATCCATTGCTGAGGCAACCATTCGTATGAAGGGGGAACAACGTATCCAAGCTGTCGAAGAAGAAATCAAAAAAATGGGACGTGATGTTAAAGATTTCGTAGAAACAACCCTTGAACTTTACCTAAACGGATCAGTTGATAAGGCCTATGAAGTTGCAACCATGGATGAAAAAATCAACCATTACTTTGAAAATATTCGAGATTTGGCAACTGAAGAAATCAGAAAGAATCCAGATGCTATCGTCACAGGTCGTGATTACTTCCAAGTGATTTCATACTTGGAGCGCATCGGTGACTATGCAAAAAATATCTGTGAATGGGTTGTTTACTTTGAAACAGGTAAGATTGTAGAATTGTAAAATATTTAGAAGATAAAAATTATTGTGAAAGCTTACTTTTTAATATAGTAAGCTTTCATTGTATCGATAGTTTACTTTGTCAGAGGTGAATGATGAACTATATACAGAGTATAAGAAAAAAAGTTGGAAAAGATAAAATTATTTTAAATTTTACTTGTGGAATTTTAAGTCAATCAGGGAAAATATTATTACAAAAACGAGCAGATAAAGGAACTTGGGGTTTACCAGGTGGTGCTATTGAATTAGGTGAATCGGCTGTAGGAGCATTAGTGCGAGAGTTTTATGAAGAAACTGGAGTGAAAGTAACAGTGAAAAAACTCTTAAATGTTTATACAAAATATTCAGATAGTTATCCAAATGGTGATGAGGCACAAGTTATTACAATGTTGTATTTAGTTACATCTGAAACTTCAATCTCTACAAATGTTTTTACGAGTGACGAAACTTTAGAATTAGGGGTGTTTGATCACAGGGACATGCAAAATATCACAATTGTAAACCAGCAACATCAAGATATGATAAATGATTTTTTTGAAAATTGTTTCCCAATAGATAGATAAACCAATCATTGAATTTGTATTTTTTATAAATATATTTTATTGAAAATGCAAGAAAATGTTGACAATTATTTTTAAATAAGTTATAATTATACAAATTTGATAGAGAGGTTGTTTATTTATGAAATTAAAAAAATGGATATTTGTCTTATGTAGTTTTCTTGCAAGTTTCTTTTTAGTTGCTTGCCAATCGTCTAGCTCAAGCTCACAGTCTGCAGTAGAGGCAATCAAACAAAAAGGTAAATTAGTGGTCGCAACTAGCCCAGACTATGCACCATTTGAGTTTCAAGCACTTGTGGATGGCAAGAACCAAGTCGTAGGTGCTGATATTGATATGGCACAAGCTATCGCTGATGAACTTGGAGTGAAATTGGAAGTTTCCAGTATGAGTTTTGACAATGTCTTGACCAGTCTTCAAACAGGGAAAGCAGATTTGGCCATTGCGGGAATCAGTGCAACTGAAGAAAGAAAAGAAGTCTTTGATTTCTCAATCCCTTACTATGAAAACAAGATTAGCTTCCTAATCAGAAAAACTGATCTTGAAAAATACAAAGATTTAGATTCTCTAGCAAGTGCAAATATTGCAGCTCAAAAAGGAACTGTCCCTGAATCTATGGTTAAAGAGCAACTTCCTAAAGCGCAGTTGACTTCATTGACAAATATGGGTGAAGCTGTTAATGAGCTTCAATCAGGTAAGGTTGATGCTGTTCATATGGACGAGCCAGTAGCCCTCAGCTATGCAACAAAAAATGCTGACTTGGCTGTCGCAACAGTAAGCTTAACTATGAAAGAAGGCGAAGAAAATGCAGTTGCTATCAAGAAAGGCAACTCAGATTTGAAGGAAGTAGTTGATAAAGTTATTCAAAAACTGAAAGATGACGGTACTTATCAAGCATATCTTGAAAAAGCTGCCAAGCTAACAGAAGTAGAGCAATAAAAAATAACAGAGGCTGGGACAAAAGTCCTAGCCTCTCAATTGTCATTGGATTATCAAGCAAGACGCAGTGGTTGAGTGGGCTCTACTACGCTGATTTCATCAGCTTTTACAGCCTTACTCAACTGTGCGGAGGTGGGACGACGAAATCGAATTCTAACGAATTACCGATTTCTGTCCCACTCTCTGTTTTTAAGTAATTTAATGTTGTTTCAAGATTTTCTAAAGGAACCTTAGCAAATTGATAAGGGCAGGTCTCAATGTAGGACGATTCGAAAAAGTCTAGATTTAAAGAGCTATGTTTGAGGCTTGCAATCTTAGGATAGTTCCTGAGATCAAGCAAAAGTCCATCATGGAGAGGATAGTTTGGTAGGGAAAGGGGATAAGATTTTAATAGCTTATGAATGAAGTCTTGACTTTTCTCTTGCAGTGCCAATCTTGCTACTCTATTTTTTTCAAAAAGTTGACTATCAATATAGAGTGATAAAGCCTTTTGCATAATGAGGTTGTTATCATAGTCCAGAATGTTTTTATAAGAGACAAAAGCATCTTTCATAACATTTGGGAGTATGAGAGCAGTGATTCGAAGTGCTGGGAAAATACTTGTAGAAAAAGACTTGATGTAGATGACCAAATCATTTTGGTCCAAATAATGAAAGGTTTGTCCCATTTTAGGATCTAGATCCCCCAGATAATCATCTTCAACGATATAAATTTGATATTTGGCTGCTAGATCAAGGATGGCACGTTTCTCCTCTTCAGAATATGAATGACCCAGAGGATAGTGGAATCGAGGAATGGTGTAGAAAAATTTAATGTTACCACTTTTAAAATGTTTCTCAAGTTCTTTCAGGTCAATGCCATCCACCCGACGTTCAATGGTTTGATAGGGAAGATTTTGAGCCAGAAGAAGTTGGTTCATTCGGTGATAGGTTGGTTGTTCGACCAGTATTTCTTGGCTCTTACCTGGAAAGTCAATTTGAGAAAGAATAAACAGTGCTTGCTGGGTTCCAGTTGTCATGACTAATTGATCGGGTTTACTATAGATAGCTTGGTCAAACAGTAGTTGCTGAACAGACTTTCGTAATTCTTCTAAACCCTCTTGGTGTTCATAGTAGTTGTAGAGATAATTTTCTCGACCAATCAAGCTTTCATTGACACAAAGACGAAAATCATCATAGGCAGCAGCATGTTCGTCATTGACCGAGATAACGAGGTCTTCGTGGCTAGCTTGTTGTTCTAAAACATAATAGCCACTTTGAGGTTTGGAGTAAATGTATTTCTCGTATCGGAGTTCCAAAAGTGCACGCTGCACAGTATCTTTACTACAGTGGAAGTCTTGACTGAGTTTTCGGATAGAAGGTAGACGACTTCCTGTTTGAAGTTTTCCTGATTCAATCTCTTCTTTTAGATAGTGAACAACTTGTTCGTACTTACTTTCTTGCTTCATTCCAGACCTCTCTTGATTTTGTTACATTGTACCCTTTTTTTAGTTGTTTGGCAATGTTATACTCTTCGAAAATCTCTTCAAACCGCGTCAACGTCGCCTTGCCGTATATATGTTACTGACTTCGTCAGTTCTATCCACAACCTCAAAACAGTGTTTTGAGCTGACTACGTCAGTTCCATCTACAACCTCAAAACGGTGTTTTGAGCAACCTGTGACTAGTTTCCTAGTTTGCTCTTTGATTTTCATTGAGTTTTAAACGGCAGTCCTGCGTTCAATTCTAAGAAGAAATGTGATATACTTAGTAAGTAAATTTTCAAAGAAGAGTGAGATGATAAAGGTGCAAGAACCAGTTAAATTATTCCAATATAATACTTTGGGAGCCTTGATGGCAGGACTTTACGGCGGGACCATGACAGTTGGTGAGTTACTTGAACATGGAGATTTGGGGCTAGGAACCTTGGACTCTATTGATGGGGAGCTAATTGTCTTAGATGGTAAAGCCTATCAAGCTAAGGGTTCAGGTGAGAAGCCTGAAATCGTTGAAGTTTCACCAGACGCGCTGATTCCCTATGCAGCAGTTGTACCCCACCAGGCAGAAGTTATTTTCCGCCAGCGTTTTGAAATGACTGATCAGGAACTAGAAAAACGTATTGAGTCCTACTATGATGGAGAAAATCTTTTCCGTTCGATTAAGATTCATGGTGATTTTAAACACATGCATGTTCGCATGATTCCAAAATCGACAAGCGAAACGAAATTTGCTGAGGTTGCGACTCATCAGCCTGAATATAGTTGCGAAAATGTCTCTGGGACTATCGTTGGATTCTGGACACCTGAAATTTTCCATGGTGTCAGTGTCGCAGGCTATCATTTGCACTTTATCTCAGATGACCTAACCTTTGGTGGTCACGTTATGGACTTTGTCATCAAGGAAGGAATCGTAGAGGTTGGAGCTGTCGATCAATTGGATCAACGTTTCCCTGTCCAGGATCGCCAGTACCTCTTTGCTAAGTTCAATGTTGATGAGATGAAAAAAGATATCGATCAGGCTGAATAAAAGGAGAAAAATATGAAAATTCATGTAATAACCACAATGATAGCTTTAGTTGTATTTCTCATAGCTGCCATTTGGTTCTCAAAAAAGAAGTACAAGATTAACCTTTCAGTTTTAGGACTTGGGGCAGTTGCATTTTTTGTCTCATCTCAGGTCTTAGAGAAAATTGTTCACCTTTTGGTGCTTCATCCACAAAAGGATGGGACAGTTCCACTCATGACGGAAAATCCTCTTCTCTATGTGGTTTACGGGGTCTGTATGGCTGCTTTGTTTGAAGAAACAGCTCGACTTGTCTTCTTTAAGTGGTTAGAGAAGAAGAGAGCTTTGGAAGATTCGGATGCCCTCGCCTATGGACTTGGTCATGGTGGCTTGGAATTGCTCTACCTCGGAATGGGAAGCTTGATTAGTCTTTTGATCCTCTTTTCGTTATTAGAGTCTTCAAATCCAGATCTGGCAAATCTCCTTCCTAAAAATACACTTGAAACAGTACAATCTCTATCTGGATGGCAGGTTTATTTACTCGGTGTTGAGCGTGTGCTTGCTCTTGTTATGCAAATCGGTCTCTCTTTCTGGGTTTATCAAGCAGTTCGTCAAAAGAATTGGATTTATCTAGTAACTGCTTATGGTTTACATGCCTTCTTTGATCTGGCTCCGAGTCTATCTCAGGTTGGTTGGATTTCAAATCCGCTTCTTGTTGAAGGATTGTTAGCAGTGGAAGTTGTTCTATTTGTATACTTTACAAAAACTATCTTGTATAAAAAATAATCATGCAAAAGAGGTCTGACCTCTTTTTTACTTGTGTGAATAAAAAAGCTTTTTCAAATCATCGAAAAATGCTCCTAAAAATGGTATAATAGAATGTATTTTATAAAAGGATGAGAGATATGACAGTACTAGATAAATTAAAAGAAACCTTAGAAGGTATTGATATTCGTTTTAACGAACCACTCAAAACCTACACCTATACGAAAGTGGGAGGGAAGGCAGATTACTTAGCTTTTCCTAGCAATCATTATGAGATGGCCCGTGTGGTTAAGTTCGCTAATCAAGAAAATATCTCATGGATGGTTCTTGGAAATGCCAGTAATATTATCGTCCGAGAAGGCGGAATTCGTGGCTTTGTCATTATGTGTGACAAACTCAACAATGTTTCGGTCGATGGTTACACCATTGAAGCAGAAGCAGGTGCTAACCTGATTGAGACCACTCGTATAGCTCTTCGACATAGCTTGACTGGTTTTGAGTTTGCCTGTGGAATTCCAGGAAGCGTCGGTGGAGCTGTCTTTATGAATGCTGGAGCCTATGGAGGTGAGATTTCCAATATTTTGCAGTCTTGCAAAGTATTGACCAAGGATGGGGAAATCGAGACTTTATCAGCCAAGGACTTAGCTTTTGGTTACCGTCATTCAGCTATTCAAGATTCTGGAGCAGTAGTCTTATCAGCTAAATTTGCACTATCTCCAGGGAATTATGAGACTATTAATCAAGAAATGGATCGCTTAACTCATTTGCGTGAACTTAAGCAACCTTTGGAATATCCATCATGTGGTTCTGTCTTTAAACGTCCAGTCGGGCATTTTGCAGGGCAATTGATTTCAGAAGCTGGTTTGAAGGGCTACCGTATCGGTGGTGTCGAAGTCTCAGAAAAACATGCAGGCTTTATGATTAATGTAGCCGATGGGACAGCAAGAGACTATGAAGACTTAATTGAGTCTGTCATTGAAAAAGTTAAAGAACATTCTGGTGTTACCCTTGAGCGAGAAGTTCGTATCTTGGGTGAACACGAATAACATTATTATTAAACATTATACAAAGATTGGGATTTTATCGCTAGATATGGTTTGGGTCAATTCCTTACAGTTATTGCTAGCATTTAACAAGGTCCCAATCTGTTAATTTACGAAGAAAAAGGAATTTAGAGGAATTGAAAAAACCAATTATCGAATTCAGAAACGTTTCTAAAGTTTTTGAAGATAGTGACACTAAGGTTCTCAAGGATATTAACTTTGAGTTGGAAGAAGGAAAATTTTATACACTGCTAGGAGCTTCTGGTTCAGGAAAATCAACCATCCTAAATATCATTGCAGGTTTGCTAGACGCAACGACAGGTGATATTTTGCTAGACGGTGTTCGTATCAATGACATCCCGACCAATAAGCGCGATGTTCACACGGTCTTCCAATCTTACGCCTTGTTCCCGCACATGAATGTCTTTGAAAATGTTGCCTTTCCATTGTGATTGCGCAAGGTCGATAAAAAAGAAATCGAAAAACGTGTCTTAGAAGTTCTCAAGATGGTACAGCTTGAAGGATATGAAAAACGTTCTATCCGTAGGTTATCTGGAGGACAACGTCAGCGTGTAGCTATTGCACGTGCGATTATCAACCAGCCTCGTGTGGTGCTCTTGGATGAGCCCTTGTCAGCACTTGACTTGAAGTTGCGGACAGACATGCAGTACGAACTACGTGAACTGCAACAACGCTTGGGCATCACCTTTGTCTTTGTTACTCACGATCAGGAAGAAGCTCTGGCCATGAGTGACTGGATTTTTGTCATGAATGACGGTGAGATTGTTCAGTCTGGGACACCAGTTGACATCTACGATGAACCTATCAACCACTTTGTAGCCACCTTCATCGGTGAATCAAATATCTTGCCAGGGACCATGATTGAGGACTACTTGGTCGAGTTTAACGGCAAACGATTTGAAGCGGTCGACGGTGGGATGAAGCCAAATGAACCGGTCGAAGTCGTCATTCGTCCAGAGGACTTGCGTATTACCCTTCCAGAAGAAGGAAAGCTTCAAGTTAAGGTCGATACGCAGCTCTTCCGTGGGGTTCACTATGAGATTATCGC
Organism: Streptococcus infantis ATCC 700779; assembly: GCF_000187465.1. Taxonomy (GTDB): domain Bacteria; phylum Bacillota; class Bacilli; order Lactobacillales; family Streptococcaceae; genus Streptococcus; species Streptococcus infantis. The sequence continues at coordinate 563,663 of NZ_GL732439.1, forward strand.
CTATGACGAACTTGGCAATGAATGGATGATCCACTCAACTCGTAAGGCCATCGTTGGTGAGGAAATCGGTCTGGACTTTGAACCAGAAGACATCCACATCATGCGTCTCAATGAAACAGAAGAAGAGTTCGATGCTCGTATCGAAGAATACGTAGAAATCGAAGAGCAGGAAGCAGGTTTGATTAACGCTATTGAGGAGGAAAGAGATGAAGAAAACAACCTCTAAACTCTTTGTAGTGCCCTACATGCTTTGGATTGCCCTCTTTGTATTGGCACCCTTGGTCTTGATTTTTGGACAATCATTTTTCAACATCGAAGGTCAGTTTAGTTTAGAAAACTATAAATCCTATTTTGCGTCACAAAACTTAACCTATCTCAAAATGAGCTTTAACTCTGTTCTCTATGCAGGGATTGTGACTTTAGTGACACTCTTGATTAGCTATCCAACAGCCCTCTTTTTGACTCGTCTCAAACACCGTCAACTCTGGCTCATGCTAATCATCTTGCCAACTTGGATCAACCTACTGCTCAAGGCTTATGCCTTTATCGGAATTTTTGGTCAAAATGGCTCTATTAATCAATTTCTAGAATTTATTGGAATTGGTTCTCAGCAGTTGCTATTTACCGATTTCTCATTTATCTTTGTCGCAAGCTACATCGAGCTTCCATTTATGATTTTGCCCATCTTCAATGTCTTGGATGATATGGATAACAATCTCATCAATGCCAGCTATGACCTTGGTGCAACCAAGTGGGAAACCTTCCGTCATGTCATCTTCCCTCTGTCTATGAACGGGGTGCGAAGCGGAGTTCAATCGGTCTTTATCCCAAGTTTGAGTCTCTTTATGTTGACCCGTTTAATTGGGGGGAACCGAGTGATTACCTTGGGGACTGCCATCGAGCAGAACTTCTTGACCAACGACAACTACGGTATGGGTTCAACTATCGGTGTTGTTCTTATCCTGACTATGTTTATCACTATGTGGGTGACTAAGGAAAGGAGAGAACGATGAAAAAATTATCGAATCTTTACCTAGCCTTTGTCTTTATCGTCCTTTATTTGCCAATCTTTTACCTGATCGGATATGCCTTCAATGCTGGGGATGATATGAATAGCTTTACAGGCTTTAGTTTGTCTCACTTTGAAACCATGTTTGGAGATGGAAGACTCATGCTCATCTTGGTTCAGACCTTTTTACTAGCCTTTCTATCAGCCTTGATTGCGACTGTTATTGGGACTTTTGGGGCTATCTACATCTATCAATCACGCAAAAAATACCAAGAAGCCTTTCTATCTCTCAATAACATTTTGATGGTTGCACCCGATGTTATGATTGGTGCCAGCTTCTTGATTCTCTTTACTCAGCTCAAGTTCTCTCTTGGTTTTCTGACAGTGTTGTCCAGTCACGTAGCCTTCTCGATTCCTATCGTAGTGCTTATGGTCTTGCCACGATTGAAAGAGATGAATGGAGATATGATCCATGCAGCCTATGACCTTGGAGCTAGTCAGTTCCAGATGTTTAAGGAAATCATGCTTCCTTACCTAACGCCGTCTATTATCGCAGGCTACTTCATGGCTTTCACCTACTCGCTAGATGACTTCGCCGTGACCTTCTTTGTGACAGGGAATGGATTTTCAACCCTCTCAGTCGAGATCTACTCTCGGGCTCGTAAGGGAGTTTCCTTAGAAATCAATGCTCTTTCAGCCTTGGTCTTTCTCTTTAGTATTATCCTAGTAGTTGGATATTACTTCATTTCACGTGAGAAGGAGGAACAAGCATGAAACGACTCTATTCATTTTTAGCAGGAATTTTAGCCATTATCCTTGTCTTATGGGGAATTTCTTACCATCTTGATAGTAAAATCAATAGCCGTGATAGTCAAAAACTGGTTATCTACAACTGGGGAGACTATATCGACCCTGAACTTCTGGAGAAATTTACAGAAGAAACCGGGATTCAAGTCCAGTATGAGACCTTTGACTCCAACGAAGCCATGTACACGAAAATCAAGCAGGGTGGGACAACCTATGATATTGCCATCCCAAGTGAGTACATGATCAACAAAATGAAGGATGAAGACCTCTTAGTTCCACTGGATTATAGTAAAATTGAGGGCATTGAGAATATTGGTCCAGAGTTTCTCAACCAGTCTTTTGATCCAAATAACCAGTACTCTATCCCATACTTCTGGGGAACTTTGGGAATTGTCTACAATGAAACCATGGTGGAAGAAGCACCTGAACATTGGGACGACCTCTGGAAACCAGAGTACAAGGATTCGATTATGCTCTTTGATGGGGCGCGTGAAGTACTTGGGTTAGGTCTTAACTCACTAGGCTATAGCCTTAACTCAAAAGATCCTCAACAACTGTCACAAACGGTTGATAAACTGTATGAGCTGACTCCTAATATCAAGGCAATTGTAGCCGATGAGATGAAGGGTTACATGATTCAGAACAATGCTGCTATTGGTGTGACCTTCTCAGGGGAAGCTAGTCAGATGTTGGAAAAGAATCCTAACCTCAAATATGTTGTGCCGACAGAAGCAAGTAACCTCTGGTTTGACAACATGGTTATTCCTAAAACTGTCAAGAACCAAGATGCAGCCTATGCCTTCATCAACTTCATGTTGAAGCCTGAAAATGCTCTCAAGAATGCAGAGTATGTCGGCTACTCAACACCAAACAATGCTACTAAGGAAATGCTCCCAGAGGAGACAAAAGAGGACAAGTCCTTCTATCCCGATGCAGATACAATGAAACACCTAGAAGTTTATGAAAAATTTGACCATAAATGGACAGGAATCTACAGTGACCTCTTCCTACAGTTTAAGATGTATCGGAAGTAGGAGTTTATAAAACAAAACGAACCAGTCAAGCTGGTTCGTTTTTTGTTTAAAAAAATTTATATTTGGGCTTGACAAAAGGAATTTTAATGATAAAATAGTATCCTTTATACATTAAGGAGGTATAAAAAAGATATGTGATTTATTTGGTATTCAGAAATGAAAACTCTTACAAAGTATGATATACTAGTAATAGTTTCCAATAGGTTATATCTAGTGCTTGTTATAGGTTTACATACAAGATATGGGGTATAGATACCTATCTACCTCGAGAGGGGACGGAAACTGTGTAAGTGTTTGTTTCCAAACGACCCAACATCATAGTATAGATACCTATCTACCTCGAGAGGGGACGGAAACGAAAGCCTAGTTGATTAAAGATTGTACTCTTATTCAGTATAGATACCTATCTACCTCGTGAGGGGACGGAAACGCGTTAGACACACCAGTATCGAGACCCATCATTTTGTATAGATACCTATCTACCTCGTGAGGGGACAGAAACTCATCAAAAGCCCAATTACTAGCATCTTGATAGTCTGGTATAGATACCTATCTACCTCGAGAGGGGACGGAAACACTACTGGAGTAGGTGTTGGTTCAGCTGGTACTTGTATAGCTCCCTATCTACCTCGCGAGGGGCCGGAAACAAATACCGCTTCTCTTTCTCGACCTCGTAACCGTCAAATATAGCTACCTATCTACCTCGAGAGGGGCCGGAAATGCTAGTGATTTTGAACCGTATTCTAGTTTTATATTTCCGTATAGATACCTATCAACCTCGAGAGGGGCCGGAAACTAAACGCTATATTTACTAGTGTATAGTTCAGTATTTGAGGTATAGGTACCTATCTACCTCGCGAGGGGCCGGAAACGCCATGTACCCTTTCTCATCGAACCAGTACCATTTTTATAGCTCCCTATCTACCTCGATAGGGGCCGGAAACGCAGCAACGTGACCATAGAGAGTTACGCTGTTGAAGTTGGAGAGTATAGTTACCTATCAACCTCGGTAGGGGCCGGAAACATTTCTTTTACGAAATCTTCATAAGAATCCGTAGGTTCGGTATATCTCCCTATCTACCTCGAGAGGGGCCGGAAACAGAAGGAGTTCTGCAAAGGCTTGCAACTCTTCTTTATAGCTACCTATCTACCTCGAGAGGGGCCGGAAACAGAACGGAAGATCATCTTCGCTCATATTAAAATTGGTATAGATACCTATCTACCTCGAGAGGGGCCGGAAACTGTTACCGTCCCAGCCTGACCATTGAAAGTATCCAGCAACTGTTACCGTCCCAGCCTGACCATTGAAAGTATCCAGCAACTGTATAGCTACCTATCTACCTCGAGAGGGGCCGGAAATAGAAGTAGGTCTAATTGACCTTCTGAGATGCTTTTATATAGCTACCTATCTACCTCGAGAGGGGCCGGAAACGGGAGTAATTGTGTTCCTAAAAAATACAATGCAGCAAATAGTATAGCTACCTATCTACCTCGCGAGGGGCCGGAAACCTTTGTAGTTCTTTGTATTGTTCTAGTAAGTTCATTTTGTATAGCTACCTATCTACCTCGTGAGAGGCCGGAAACTTATATCTCTTTTGAGATATTCCCTTAGTTTTATTCTGTATAGCTACCCATCTACCTCGAGAGGGGCCGGAAACTATTTCCCACCAGAACTTACCTTTGTTGAAAGGATACGTATAGCTACCTATCTACCTCGCGAGGGGCCGGAAACCATCACTCCACCTCCTCAATCTCAAACAATGGACTATTAAACACTGTATAGCTATCTACCTCGCGAGGGGCCGGAAACGAGTAGCAGTTCCCATTAATAAGACCAATCCACTTTATAGCTACCTATCTACCTCGAGAGGGGCCGGAAACTCGTAGTTTCCAGTTACAGATTCGATAGCACGTTGAACAGGTGTATCTCCCTATCTACCTCGAGAGGGGCCGGAAACTTGCTTGTGTAAAGTTCAGTATTTGAGTAGTCAAATTTGTATAGATACCTATCTACCTCGCGAGCGGCCGTAAACGGACTTGTACCAATACCCTGCTCAATACCGTGAGAAAGTAACGTATATCTCCCTATCTACCTCGCGAGGGGCCGGATACTCACTTGGAATCACTTCTTTCTCAACAGACCACGAGCCTTTATATATCTCCCTATCCACCTCGCTAGGGGCCGGAAACAAATTCAAGAGAAACCTTTGATATAAAATCAATTTGTATAGCTCCCTATCTACCTCGAAAGGGGCCGGAAACCCTTCTTCATCTTTGTAGTTACGTTCTACTGCAATTGTGAGTATAGCTCCCTATCTACCTGGGTAGGGACGGAAACACGAAAGTACGGTTGTTGTCTTGTAGATATTTGTTAATAACTGTATAGCTAACTACCTACCTCGAGAGGGGCCGGAAACGGAATTGAAATCCCTTGAAGTTAAAATTTTTCATTGTGTATAGATACCTATCTACCTCGAGAGGGGACGGAAACTTTGTTTTCAAGTGATATGCGACTTGTTTCCAAGAATGTATAGATACCTATCTACCTCGAGAGGGGCCGGAAACCCATTTTGTCCATTGCTTTAACATCAGTTACATCATCGGTATAGATACCTATCTACCTCGAGAGGGGACGGAAACTCTGATGCGCTAACTGCAAATCCATCAACGTAAAACGTATAGATACCTATCTACCTCGCGAGGGGCCAGAAACGTTACTAAGTAACCTCTCACAAACGCAACTCGCATTACTGCAAGTATAGATACCTATCTACCTCGAGAGGGGACGGAAACGTATTCATGGGAGAAACAATAGTATCATAGTGGTAAATAATCAGTATAGATACCTATCTACCTCGAGAGGGGACGAAAACGCTGGCTCATAAACTCTTTCAAATTCCAAGTCTTCAGTATAGCTTCCTATTTACCTCGCGAGGGGCCGGAAACTCAATTGTTCCAACGATTTTTCAAAAATTCTTTTTTGTATATCTCCCTATCTACCTCGCGAGGGGCCGGAAACTTGTGCCACTGCTTTATTGTCTTGCGTGTAGCGAAGTTCGAGTATAGATACCTATCTACCTCGCGAGGGGGCGGAAACACAAACTGCTGGATTTTGACTTTTTCGGGTTCATCTAAGTATAGGTACCTTTCAACCTCGCGAGGGGCCGGAAACATTCCTGAGTTCCTGTGTAAGGAAGCTCAACCATTTTGTATAGATACCTATCTACCTCGAGAGGGGACAGTTTTATAAGGGCAAAGGATTCCAAAAGTAAATGAAAAAAGCGCTCATGAGAAACCAAAAGCGCAATTGTATCAATAAAGGAGGCATATGAAACGCATCGAACTATCATTTAAGCGGATTGACCAATCACCGAACGACCTATCGACAAAATTTCAAGGTTTTCTCATGGAAAATCTGGAACCTGACTATGTGACTTGGCTACATGAGCAGGAGACCAATCCCTACTCACTAAAAATCATCCATCAAAAGGACAAGACTCTATGGTCCCTTCATCTCCTAACGGATGAGGCTGTCAAGCAGATTTTGCCTGTTCTATTGGAGCTCAAGAAAGTAGAGCTTCATGATTTACCGACTCTCATGGTAGAGTCTGTGTCCATGCAAGATCTCAGTTCGGAGCAACTCTTTGAGTTTTTTAATGAAAACCAAGATCGGTCACTCTACACCATTCATTTTCAAACTCCGACAGGATTTCGCTCTCAGGGAGAGTACGTACTCTTTCCGACCATGCGCCTCATCTTTCAGAGTTTGATGATGAAGTATGCACGTCTGGTCGAGAATCGTCAGGACATCGAAGAGGAAACCCTGGACTACTTGGTCAAGCATAGTAGGGTTACCAGCTATCGATTGGAGTCCAGCTATTTTAAGGTCCATGGCAAAAAAATTCCTGGTTTCAGGGGGAAATTGACCTTTAAAATTACAGGTCCAAATACCTTGAAAGCATACGCCAATATGCTTCTAAAATTTGGGGAATACTCAGGTCTAGGTATGAAAACTAGCTTAGGGATGGGAGGTTTAGAACTTGAAGAAAGAAAAGATTGATTTAGTTTATGGATCGCTTTTGCACGCTATCGGCAAGGTGATTCAAGGTTCCAGGTATGATGATAAAGACCTAGGTACCATTGGGTCCGAATGGTTTAGACGCTTTTCGGATAATGAAAAAATAGCCCAGCAGATAGCCAAGGCGACTTCTAGCAATTTGCCGACGGATTTAGCTCCTGATAGTTTGGTCTATATTACGTCATCTGCGGCAAAGATTGCTTCAGGACTAAAAGGGGCAGCAAGAATTCATCAAGGAAAAGAAGATTTCCTAAGCAAACAATCGGATATCTTCAATGTATTTTCAGATAGCCCTAGTCAGCGTTATCTCGATGCACGACTATTAGACCTTGACGGGGAACCAAACTATGCTAAGGAATCGAGTGAGCCGTCTGACCAGTCAGATTATGACTTGATAGTAGAAACCTTAGAAAAAGAGTTTGAGAGATTGGACTTTAGCCAATCTGAGATAGATACCCTTTTGAATCTCCTTGAGTCTACTCTTTCCTATGTGCCTGTTTCGACAAGGACCAAGGAATTATCGGATATTTCTCTAGCAACCTACAGTCGTCTGACAGCTGGCTTTGCCCTAGCTATAGAGGACTACTTAGCAGACAAGAATTGCCGTGACTATGACAAGGTACTAGGGCAAGATTTAGAAGCTTTTTATAGCGAGAAGGCCTTTTTACTAGCAAGTTTTGACTTGTCAGGGATTCAGGATTTTATCTACAATATAGCAACAGCTGGAGCAGCCAAGCAACTAAAAGCACGTTCCTTGTATCTAGATTTCATGGGGGAACATATCGCTGACAGCTTACTGGAGAAGTTAGAGCTTACAAGGGCTAATCTTCTCTACGTCGGTGGAGGGCATGCCTACTTTATCCTTCCAAACACCGAAAAAACTAGAGAAACCTTGGCTAACTTTGAAGCAGGGTTCAATCAGTTTTTGGTCAATCATTTCCAGACAGGCTTATACGTAGCATTTGGTTGGAGTCCGTTTTCTGCCAATGATATGACAACGACACTGGCCGACTATCGAAAAGTCTACCAAACAACTAGTCGGATGATTTCCCAAAAGAAAATTTCTCGTTATGATGCCAAAACTCTCCTTGAACTCAACCAAGGAGGAAAGAGTTCCCAGAGAGAATGTGCAATTTGCCACTCAGTCGAAAAGCTTACCAAGTATAAAGATCAAGAGGTCTGCCATATCTGTGCAGGAATGTATCGCTTTGCCAAGGAGATACAAGAAAGCTACTATATTGTTACAAAAGAAAAAGGCCTCCCGATAGGTCCGGGAGCCTATATTAGAGGTATTTCCAAAGCCGACCTTGCTAAAGAAGAGTGGGACCGTGTTTATGTCAAGAATAGCTATAGTACAGATATCCTAAAAGCAACCCATGTCTTTGTCGGAGATTACAAATATGCTGAGATTGACCAATATGCCAAACTATCTCAGGATAGGGAAACTGGACAAGGGATTAAGCGATTAGCAGTCGTTCGACTAGATGTGGATGATCTAGGAGCAGCATTTATGGCTGGTTTCTCCTATCAAGATAGTGGCAAATATAATACTCTGGCACGTTCGGCGACCTTCTCTAGAAGTATGAGTCTCTTCTTTAAGGTCTATATCAACCAGTTTGCCAAAGAGAAAAAACTATCGATCATTTATGCCGGTGGAGATGATGTATTTGCGATCGGTTCCTGGCAGGATATTATTGAGTTTACTATTTGTCTCCGACAAAACTTTATCAAGTGGACAAATGGTAAATTAACCCTATCAGCAGGAATTGGACTCTTTCCAGACAAGACTCCAGTTAGCCTCATGGCTGAAGAAACTGGTAAGCTAGAAGGAGCAGCCAAGGATAACGACAAGGATAGTATCTCACTTTTTGAAAAAAATTATACCTTGAAGTTCGACCGATTTATTGACAATGTCTATAAAGGGAAACTGAAGAGCATTCGTTACTACTTTAATATTCAAGATGAGCGAGGAAAGAGTTTTGTATATAGACTTATTGAGCTCCTTCGCAACTACGATCGTATGAATATTGCTCGATTAGCCTATTATTTGACCCGTTTAGAAGATCAAACTTCTAAGGATAAAAAAGAGGAGTTTAAAGAGTTTAAAGATTTATTCTTTTCTTGGTATACAGGTAGCGATAATGAACGTAAGGAAGCAGAGATAGCTTTACTTCTATATATTTATGAGATTAGAAAGGATTCATAGATGGCAATTTTAACAGATGATAATTACGTAGATAAGGCAGAGAATGTTATTAAATCACTGAATCGAAACACTAGAGATTCTAGGAACCCTGAAGCATTCCTTTTAACAACTAGCAAAATTAGAAACCTACTAAGCTTGACGAGTACTCTCTTTGATGAAAGTAAGGTTAGAGAGTATAAGGATTTAGCTGACAAAATTGCTTATTTGAGAGTGCAGTTTGTTTATCAATCGGGCCGAGAAACTGCGGTTAAAGACTTGGTTAAAAAGGCTGAAATTCTAGACATTTTAAAAGAAATAAACAATAAGGAAAGTCTCCAACGTTTTTGTCGTTATATGGAAGCACTAGTAGCTTATTTCAAATTTTACGGAGGAAAAGATTAATGGCATTTGCAAAAATTCAAGTAACAGCACAAATTCGTCTAGAAACAGGACTTCATATTGGAACCAGCAATGCTTTTGCGGCAATTGGGGCTACTGATTCTCCTGTAATCAAGGATCCTATTACTAACTTACCCATTATTCCTGGTTCAAGTATCAAAGGCAAGATGCGCAGTCTTCTTTCAAAAGTACATAATGAACGACTAGCTAAGAAACCAGGAGAAGATGGCGAACTTCTAAGTCGACTCTTTGGGAACAGTTCAGATAATCGCTATAAAATGGGGCGACTCATTTTTAGAGATGCTTTCTTAATCAATAAGGACGAGTTAGATTCATTAGGGGTCAAGAGTTACACTGAAGTTAAGTTTGAAAATACTATTGACCGTATCACTGCTGAAGCGAATCCGAGACAAATTGAACGTGCCATCCGTAAGAGTGCTTTTGCATTTGAATTAATCTATGAAATCACAGATGACAGTGAAGACCAAGTGGAAGAGGATTTTAAAGTAATTCTTGATGGATTAAAACTCCTGGAACTTGATTATTTAGGTGGATCAGGCTCTCGTGGATATGGTAAAGTTGTTTTTGAGGATCTTAAAGCAAATACAGTTTTCGGAAACTATGATGTTAGTAGATTGAATGAACTTTTAACTACGGAGGTCTAGTATGACCTATAAGATGTATATTATGAACTTTCAGTCTGCTCACTTTGGAGCAGGTACGCTCGATAGTTCTAAAATGACTTTTGCAGCTGACCGATTATTTTCTGCCTTAGCTATTGAGGCAAAGAAAATGGGTAAAATGGAGGAATTTGTATCATTAGCAGGTCAAGATGAATTCGTTTTGACAGATGCATTTCCATATAAGTCAGGCCCATTTTTGCCTAAGCCGATAGGATTTCCAAAGTTTGATCAGCCGGACTTAACAACGGATGTCAAAGAAGTAAGACGTCAAGCGAAAATGGCGAAGAAACTTCAGTTTATCCCTTTGGATAAATTTGATTCTTATGTAAATGGAACTCTTTTTGAAGACGCAGAACATGCAGTAACAAACATCATCACTAAAAACCAACCTCATGTGGATGGGCATCTTTATCAAGTTTCTACCGTTCGATTTGCAGATCAGTCTGCTCTCTATGTGATTGCGACCGAATCAGACCTCTTGAATCAACTCATGACAAGCTTGCAGTATACAGGAATTGGTGGCAAACGTTCCAGCGGTTATGGACGGTTTGATTTGACCATTACAGACATACCTGATGCTCTTAAAAATCGTCTTACTAAGGTCCATCAAGGACCTGTCATGACCTTGGCAACTTCTCTACCGGTCGAAAAGGAACTTGAATATGCTATGGAAACTGGTTCCTATTTACTAAGTAAGTCAAGTGGTTTTGCTTTTAGTACAGAAACTAATGAAAATTACCGTAAGCAGGATTTATATAAGTTTGCTTCTGGATCTACTTTCTCTGAAACCTTTACAGGACATATTGTAGATGTAAGACCTCTTGATTTCCCGCATGAAGTATTAAACTATGCTAAGCCACTATTTTTCAATATGGAGGTAGAAAGATGAAAATAGATTATAGAACTTTTCAATTTAGCCTCCTAGCCATGGCTCCTATCCATATTGGGAATGGTGAAAAATATACTTCTCGAGAATTTATCTATGAAAATGGATACTTTTATTTCCCTGATATGGGTAAGTTTTATAATCGCATGGTGGAGAAAGGATACGATCAGAAGTTTGAGCGTTTTTTACAGGAGACAAAGCCAAACGCCAGAAATAATCGCTTGATTTCCTTCTTGGATGATAACCGGATATCTAATCGTGATTTCGGTGGTTACCGGATTGTTGAGACTGGTTTGGAAATTGAAAAAAATAATCGCGATTCCAAATTAGGCACGATAAATGAAGTGGCAAAATTTATTAGAGACCCTTTTGGGAGTCCGTATATTCCAGGTAGTTCCTTAAAGGGAGCTATTCGAACCATCTTAATGAACACCAATCCTGACTGGAACAATAAGAATGCAATTGATTTTCGTGGGAGAGGTCCTAAAGAAAATAAAAAGATGATTCCATGGGGTGCCAAAAAGGGTCAAGAATTTAATGACTTGTTTAATGCGATTCGTGTTAGTGATAGTAAGCCATTTAACAATGAGCAGATTATTCTAGTTCAAAAATGGGATTATTCAGCCAAGTCCTTAACTGCCAAGCCTCTTCCTTTATACAGAGAAGCAATCGTACCCTTAACTAGAATAAATTTCACCATTACTACAACCACTAAGGAAGCTGGAATCCTAATTGAGGAATTAGGACAGAGAGCGCAAGCTTTTTACAAAGAATATAAAGAATTTTTCTTATCAGATTTTCCTGAAAATAAGATTCAACCAAATCTTCAATATCCTATCTATTTGGGAGCTGGAAGTGGAGCCTGGACAAAGACCTTGTTTCAACAAGCGGATGGAATCTTACAAAAACGGTATAGTCGAATGAAGACAAAGATGGTTGGTAAGGGAGTGTTGAAATTAACAAAAGCACCAATGAAAAGTGTTAAAACAACACAAGCAACTCGAAAACTGATCATGAATGATGAGTCTTTCTATGAAATGGGCAAAGCTAATTTCATAATTAAGGAGATTAGTTGATGAAGGTTTTAATTTCAGCAGTGGGTGATACAGATCCAATCCGTAATTTTCACGATGGAGCTTTAGTTCATATTGCGAGAAAATACCGTCCAGAAAAGATTATTATTGTTTTTTCAGAGAGAACAATTAGTAAGAAAGATGATATTGAGAAAGTAATTCACTCTATCGATACTGAATACCTCCCAGAAATTGTATGTCATGAACCAATTATCTTGAATGAAGATGTATTTGTTTTTGATACCATGTATGAACAATTTGATGCTATTATACAAAAGTATTATACAAAAGACGACGGATTTATTCTCAATCTTTCAAGTGCAACTCCTCAAGTAAAATCGGCTTTGTTTGTGATTAATAGACTTAGTGAAATCAATGTCAAGGCAGTACAAGTTTCAAGTCCTGAAAATGATTCAAATGCAGGAGTTGGACATGATGATTCAGAAGATATTGACGCACTAATTGATACGAACTTAGATAACAAACAGGACTATATCGACCGAACCATTGAAGATACTTCAGAGAAGTTTAAACAAGGCTTAATGAAGAAAACTTTACGTGATTTTATTACGAAATATGATTACAAAGCAAGTTTAGAGGTTGCTAATCAATTATCAGACTTTCCTGGTTTGAAAGAATGTCGCAAGAAGTTGCAAGATATTGTGGATTCATTAGATAGGCAGGCTGTACCTCAAGTCCTCCAAAAGAAAAAATGGAGCGAAGAACAGAAAAAAGTATTAAATTCTTATTTGACTATTGATTTGCAAAAAGAACGTGGTAATTTTAGTGAAGGTCTGATAAGAATTAAAAACCTCACAGAGTTTATCTTAGATGACTATATCGAAAATCGTTATCCAGGATTTCTGGATAATTACGCGAACGATTCAGAGAAATATTATATCGGGATTTGGGATTATGGTAAGATCCTTCAAGAAAAAAGAGAGTGGACATTGCATAATAAAATCAAACCGATTTTGAGAATGAACAAAACACGAAATACGATAGCTCATAAATTGGATTCACTAGATTCTGAGGAACTTAAACAGTTAGGTCCAGTTCTAAAAGCCTTAAAAGGGCTAATCAAGGAACAGTATCAACTTACTGAAAAGGATTTTAATTTTTACAAGGATTTTAATAAAGAATTATTAGAATTACTGAAATAATGAGAGGTAGAATATCTTGGAAATTTTAATTTCAGCAGTTGGAACGACAGATCCGATAAGCAATAATCGAGATGCAGCTTTATTACATATTGCTCGAACATACAGACCTGAACAAATTGTTTTGGTTTATAGTGAAGAAATGTTAGTAAAAAAAGATCTTGTTGAGAAAGCACTATGTTCAATAGAGGGTTATCATCCTAAAGTGGTTATTGAATCAATCATACTGAAAAATGATGAAGTCTATCTATTTGATAAAATGTATGAAGTGATGGGACAGATTATCGAAAAATATTCTGGAACAGATCATCAATTAATCTTAAATCTCTCCTCAGGGACACCTCAGATTATTTCTGCTTTATTTGCCTTAAATCGAATTAATGATTATAATACGCAAGCCATACAGGTTGCAACTCCTAACAAATCTGCAAACAGAAAGTATGTGCCACTGTCAAATGAAGATGAACAGAAGCTTTTTGACGAGAACGAGGATAACCAAAAGGATTACGAAGATCGTACAATCAAAGATGAAGCTGAAAAATTTAATCAGTCTCTTATCAAGCGACACTTAAGAAATTTAATCTCTTCTTATGATTATCTTGCTGCGGAAGAATTAGTTACTAGAAAAGAATACAATAAATTACTTTCTAAAAAGAAATTAGCTCGTTTAAGAGATCTATTAAATGATTTTGTAAAAGTATTTAAAACCCAAGCGATTTTAAAAGATATTCAGGGATATTCACTCACAGAAGTTGAGAAAAAAGCTCTTAATTACTTTTTAATGATTGAAGTTTTGAAAGAGAGAGGGCAGGTTGCTGATGTCTTAATCAAATCAAAGTCTTATGTTGAATTTATCATCGAGGAAAAGATAAAGAAAGATTATCCAGATTTGATCAAATATGATGGAACTTTTCCAAAGTTAAATGAAGAATACAAGGATTTTGAAGCTATCTTAGATTTCATTGATCTAGAATTTAAGAAAGCTAAGGGTATAAAAGATGAGAAGGAAAGAATCTATTCCCCTCAGTCAACCTTAAATCTCTTGTCATATGAAAATATTCTATCTTATTATCAAGTTTCTCCTGAATTACTTAAGTCCATAAAGCTAATAAATAGCTTAAATGGTGAGAGAAATAAGGTGGCACATGGCTTGTCAGAGATTGATAGTAAACTAGTCAATTCAAAGAAATTGCAGCAGACGATAGATACTTTGCGCTTTATTTTACAAGATACATTTGAGATTGATGATAGCTATTTATCTTGTTATCAAACACTTAATAATGAAATGCTTGACTTACTTCGTCAATAATATTCTTTAACAATAAATAGATTTGATAATGATACATATAATGAAATTGCAAGTGCTTGCTTTCCCAGTTGACTCAAACTCAAAAAAACAGTATAATAGGAATGTTGAGAATTGATTTTCTCTCCATCTTAGTTCAGAGAATTGGCGGTGCTGCGAGCCATCTAAGATAGAAAATCATGCTACTCAATCAGACAATTGCATAAGAACAAGAGAATGACAAGTTCATTGAATGAAGGTGGTACCGCGGTTTTTCGCCCTTCGTGATATGGACTTGTCTTTTGATTTTTGGAGGTGTTTATGAAGACATTTCTCGTGAAACAAAAGTTTCGTCTTGGAGGCGAACGCTTCGATATTAAAGATGATAGGGGAGTAGTGAACTATCAGGTGGAGGGCTCTTTCTTCCAAATTCCTAAGACCTTTACCATCTATGACGCCTATGGTGAGCAAGTCAGTGAGATTAGTAAAGAATTTTTCACTTTGCTTCCTCGATTTACTATTCAGCTACGAAACGGTTCAAATTTCGTTATTCGTAAGAAGTTGACCTTCTTTCGAGATAAGTATGAATTTGACAACCTAGGTCTGCGCATTGAGGGAAATATCTGGGATTTAAACTTTAAACTTCTGGATGACCGCGACCAAGTGATTGCCGAGATTCGAAAAGAGATTTTCCATTTGACCTCAACTTACACCGTAACCGTCTATGAAGACTCTTATGCAGATCTAGTCATTTCCCTCTGTGTCGCGATTGACTATGTGGAGATGCTGGAAAGCCAATCAAATTAAACAAGTAATAAGGAGATATTATGAAACAACTATCTAGTGCTCAAGTTCGCCAAATGTGGCTTGATTTCTGGGCGACCAAAGGTCACTCAGTAGAACCATCAGTAAGTTTGGTTCCAGTAAACGATCCAACCCTTTTGTGGATCAACTCAGGGGTTGCTACTCTTAAGAAATACTTTGACGGAACCATCATCCCTGAAAACCCACGGATTACCAATGCGCAAAAGGCTATCCGTACCAACGATATCGAAAACGTAGGGAAGACTGCGCGTCACCATACTATGTTTGAAATGTTGGGGAACTTCTCTATCGGGGATTACTTCCGTGACGAAGCCATTACCTGGGCTTATGAACTCTTGACAAGTCCTGAGTGGTTTGACTTCCCTAAAGACAAACTCTACATGACCTACTATCCAGATGATACAGATTCTTACAACCGCTGGATTGAAGTGGGAGTAGATCCAAGTCATTTGATCCCAATCGAAGACAACTTCTGGGAAATCGGTGCTGGACCTTCTGGACCTGATACAGAAATCTTCTTTGATCGTGGGGAAGCTTTTGACCCGGAAAATATCGGTATTCGACTTCTCGCAGAAGATATCGAAAACGACCGTTACATCGAAATCTGGAATATCGTTTTGTCACAATTTAACGCTGACCCAGCTGTACCTCGTAGCGAATACAAGGAATTACCACACAAGAACATTGATACGGGCGCTGGTTTGGAACGTTTGGTAGCCGTTATCCAAGGCGCTAAGACTAACTTTGAAACAGACCTCTTCCTTCCAATCATTCGAGAAGTTGAGAAGTTGTCTGGTAAGGTTTATGACCAAGATGGTGACAACATGAGTTTCAAGGTTATTGCAGACCACATCCGTTCACTTTCATTTGCGATTGGGGATGGTGCCCTTCCTGGAAATGAAGGTCGTGGTTATGTCCTTCGTCGTCTTCTCCGCCGTGCCTCTATGCATGGTCAAAAATTGGGCATCAATGAACCTTTCCTTTACAAACTCGTTCCAACTGTTGGAAAGATCATGGAAAGCTACTACCCAGAAGTGCTTGAAAAACGTGACTTTATCGAAAAAATCGTTAAGAGCGAAGAAGAGTCATTTGCCCGCACTCTTCACTCAGGTCAACACTTTGCAGAAACCATCGTAGCAGACTTGAAAGAAAAAGGTCAAACGGTTATCGCTGGTCAAGACGTCTTCAAATTGTACGATACATACGGATTCCCAGTAGAATTGACAGAAGAAATCGCTGAAGAAGCAGGAATGACTGTAGACCGTGAAGGCTTTGAAGCAGCCATGAAGGAACAGCAAGAACGTGCGCGTGCGTCAGCTGTTAAAGGTGGCTCAATGGGTATGCAAAACGAAACCCTTCAAAACATCACTGTTGAGAGTGTCTTCAACTACAATGCTAGCCAATTGTCTTCTAAGTTAGTGGCTATCGTAGCGGATAATGCAGAAGTAGAAGCTGTAACAGAAGGGACTGCATCATTGATCTTTGCAGAAACACCATTCTACGCTGAAATGGGTGGACAGGTTGCGGACCATGGTCAAATCTTGGATGCTGCAGGAAATGTCGTAGCGACGGTAACAGATGTTCAAAAAGCACCAAACGGACAACCACTCCATACCGTTGAAGTTCTTGCTCCTCTTGCTTTAAACCAAGAATACACCTTGACTATCGATAGCAATCGTCGCCATCGTGTCATGAAGAACCACACAGCTACTCATTTGCTCCATGCAGCTCTTCATAATATCCTTGGCCACCATGCTACTCAAGCAGGATCACTTAATGAAGTGGAATTCCTACGCTTTGACTTCACCCACTTCCAAGCTGTGACTCCAGAAGAGTTGCGTGCTATTGAGCAACAAGTCAATGAGAAGATCTGGGAAGCTATTGCAGTCAAGACTGTTGAGACAGACATTGACACCGCTAAAGAAATGGGAGCTATGGCCCTCTTTGGTGAGAAATACGGTAAGGAAGTCCGTGTTGTAACGATTGGTGACTACTCAGTTGAACTTTGTGGTGGTACTCACGTAGGTAACACTTCTGAAATCGGTCTCTTCAAGATTGTCAAAGAAGAAGGGATTGGCTCAGGAACTCGTCGTATCTTGGCAGTGTCTGGTAAGGAAGCCTTTGAAGCCTACCGTGAGCAAGAAGATGCACTGAAAGCCGTCGCAGCAACCTTGAAAGCTCCTCAACTCAAAGAAGTACCTCACAAGGTTGAAGGACTTCAAGAACAACTCCGTCAATTGCAAAAAGAAAATGCTGAATTGAAGGAAAAAGCTGCAGCAGCAGCGGCAGGTGATGTCTTCAAAGACGTTAAGGAAGCAAATGGCCACCGTTACATTGCGAGTCAAGTTTCTGTTTCAGATGCAGGTGCTCTTCGTACCTTTGCAGATAACTGGAAGCAAAAAGACTACTCTGATGTGCTTGTTCTTGTCGCAGCAATCGGTGATAAGGTCAACCTTCTTGTAGCCAGCAAGACTAAAGACATCCACGCAGGTAACTTGGTTAAAGAATTGGCTCCAATCGTCGATGGACGTGGTGGTGGTAAACCAGACATGGCCATGGCAGGAGGAAGCAACCAAGCGAAAATCCAAGAATTATTGGATGCAGTAGCAGGTAAATTGTAATAAAAAATACCTATCCGTTTGGATAGGTATTTTTTGCATCAGAAAAACTCCCCACGAATAGTGAGGAGTTCATTTTTTAGAATTAAACAATACCTTGGGCAATCATAGCATTTGCTACGTTTTCAAAGGCTGCAATATTTGCACCTGCAAGGTAGTCAGTACCAAGACCGTATGTTTCAGCAGTTGTTTTAGCTGTGTTGAAGATGTTAGTCATGATGTCTTTGAGACGTCCGTCAACTTCTTCACGTGTCCATGAAAGACGAAGACTATTTTGGCTCATCTCAAGAGCAGATACAGCTACACCACCAGCATTGGCAGCTTTGGCAGGTCCGTATAGGATACCGTTTTCCTTGTAGACTTTGATAGCTTCAAGGTCGCTAGGCATGTTGGCTCCTTCAGAGACACAGATAACTCCTTGAGCAACCAAGCGTTTCGCAGCTTCACCGTTGATCTCGTTTTGAGTCGCACATGGAAGAGCGATATCGTAGTTACCAGTGTAAGTCCATACAGAACCTTCATAGTAAGTAGCAGTAGGTTTTTCTGCAGCGTACTCAGTTAAACGAGCACGACGGTTGTTTTTAACATCTGACAAAAGGTCGAAGTCGATACCATTTTCATCAATGACATAACCATTTGAGTCAGATACAGAAATAACTGTAGCACCAAGTTCAGTTGCTTTTTGAAGGGCAAACTGAGCAACGTTACCAGAACCAGAAACAACCACTTTCTTACCAGCAAAGCTGTTTCCGTTAGCTTTGAGCATTTCTTCAGTGTAGTAAACCAAACCGTAACCAGTCGCTTCTGGACGAATCAGGCTACCACCAAATCCAAGAGGTTTACCAGTCAAGACACCAGCATCAAATTGGTTAAGGCGTTTGTATTGTCCGTAAAGGTAACCAATTTCACGTCCACCGACACCGATATCACCAGCAGGTACGTCAAGAGAAGGTCCGATGTATTTTTGCAATTCAGTCATGAAGCTTTGGCAGAAGCGCATTACTTCAGCATCAGTTTTGCCTTTAGGATCGAAGTCGGCCCCACCTTTACCTCCACCGATTGGAAGTCCAGTCAAAACGTTTTTAAAGATTTGTTCGAAGCCGAGGAATTTCAAGATCCCTTGGTTTACAGTTGGGTGGAAACGAAGTCCGCCTTTATATGGTCCAACAGCAGAGTTAAATTGAACACGGTAACCACGGTTAACTTGAACTTTTCCTTCACGGTCAACCCAAGGAACACGGAAAGAAATTACGCGCTCAGGTTCAGTGATACGTGCCAAGATGTTTTCTTCAATATACTCAGGGTGTTTTTCAAAGACAGGTTCCAAAGTACTGAAGAATTCTTCAACCGCCTGGAGAAATTCAGCCTCATGCCCGTTACGAGCTTTTACAGTTTCAAACACGCTTTGGATATATTCTTTAGCAGATGTCATATCGTTCTCCTTTTTTTATTGTCATATTTTATTACATGAGACATTATAGCAGAAAAAATTTTCAGTGTAAAGAAAAAAACATAAATTTTCTAAAAATTCTTTCAATTTGAATAAGCTTGTTTTATTAGCTGTATCAGAACCTTTTTATAGGGTTAGTTTTATTAAAAGGCTCCTTGCCAAAGTATGGTATAATAATAAAGAAACAATGGATTTTGGAGGAATAGAATCATGGTATCAACGAAAACGCAGATTGCTGGTTTTGAGTTTGGAAATTGCTTAATGAATGCAGCAGGTGTTGCTTGTATGACAATTGAGGAATTGGAAGGTGTCAAAAATTCAGCAGCAGGAACCTTTGTCACTAAGACAGCAACCTTGGAATTTCGTCAGGGAAATCCTGAACCACGCTATCAAGATGTTCCACTTGGTTCTATTAACTCTATGGGGCTCCCAAATAATGGTTTAGACTATTACTTGAACTACCTTTTGGAATTGCAAGAAAAGGAACCAAATCGTACATTCTTTCTATCTTTAGTTGGAATGTCTCCAGAGGAAACTCATACCATCTTAAAAAAGGTGCAAGAAAGTGATTTCCGTGGTTTAACTGAACTCAATCTCTCATGCCCAAATGTGCCAGGCAAGCCCCAGATTGCCTATGATTTTGAAACAACAGATCGTATCTTGTCAGAAGTTTTTGAGTATTTTACAAAACCTCTAGGAATTAAGCTTCCACCTTATTTTGATATTGTACATTTTGATCAAGCGGCAGCTATTTTTAACAAATACCCACTCAAATTCGTCAACTGTGTCAACTCTATTGGAAATGGACTTTATATAGAAGATGAGTCTGTCGTGATTCGTCCTAAGAATGGCTTTGGTGGAATTGGTGGAGAATACATTAAACCAACTGCCCTTGCCAACGTCCATGCTTTTTATCAACGCTTAAATCCTCAAATTCAAATCATCGGAACTGGTGGAGTATTAACGGGGCGTGATGTCTTTGAACATATCCTATGTGGTGCCAGCATGGTACAAGTAGGAACTACTCTTCATAAAGAAGGTGTAGGTGCTTTTGAGCGTATTACAAAGGAGCTCAAAGAAATTATGACGGAAAAAGGATACCAAAGCCTAGAGGATTTCCGTGGAAAATTGAATTATATGGATTAAACGGAAGCTAAATTAAAAAGAAAGGAGAATAAATGCTAGCCATAGAAGAAAGTCGAAAGCTATCCTTAGCGAACCTTCCTAGTTTGACCCTGTTTACAGGGGCTGATCAAGGACAGTACGACATCATGAAAACTCAGGTTCTAAAGCAAATCGGGTACGACCCTGCAGATTTGAATTTTGCTTATTTTGACATGAAAGAAGTAGACTACAATAGTTTGGAACTTGAGCTGGTCAGTCTTCCTTTCTTTGCGGATGAAAAAATTGTTATTTTAGATCATTTTATCGATATTACAACTGCTAAAAAACGCTATCTAACTGATGATGAGCTCAAGGCCTTTGAAGACTATCTGGAAAATCCTGTACCCTCAAGTAAATTAGTAATCTTTGCTGAAGGCAAGTTAGATAGCAAGCGACGTTTGGTCAAATTACTTAAGCGGGATGCGACAGTATTTGAGGCTCTTGAACCTAAAGAGCAAGAGTTGAGAGCCTATTTTCAAAAGTGGACTCAGGAACAAGGACTTACTTTTGGTGGAAATTCCTTTGAACAATTGCTTATCAAATCTAGTTTTCAATTCAGTGAAATTCAGAAAAACCTGCTCTTCTTACTGTCTTATAAGGATAGTGGTCTGATAACAGAAGAAGATATTGTTGAAGCCATTCCAAAGACTTTGCAGGATAATATTTTTGATTTGACCCAATTAATATTAACTAAGAAAATTGATCAGGCACGAGATTTAGTTAAAGATTTGACCTTGCAAGGAGAAGATGAGATTAAACTGATTGCCATTATGCTAGGGCAGTTTAGACTCTATACACAGGTAAAAATATTGCAAGAGTCTGGTCAGACAGAATCACAGATGGTTAGCAGTTTGGGTCACTATCTTGGTCGCAATCCGAATCCCTATCAAATCAAATTTGCCCTTCGTGACACGCGAGGATTGTCTCTGAATTTCCTACAAGATTCTATTCGTTATCTTATTCAGGCAGATTATCAAATTAAGACTGGTGTTTACGAAAAAGGGTACTTGTTTGAGAAGGCTTTATTGCAGATTGCGAGCCAGTCAAATTGAGCAAATAACTTGAAAAAAAAGGTTGTTTGCGTTATCATTTTTATATAGAAAGAAAAAGAGGTATTACAGATGGCTATTATCTTACCAGATCTTCCATACGCTTACGATGCATTGGAACCATACATCGATGCTGAAACAATGCACTTGCACCATGACAAACATCACCAAACATATGTCAACAACGCAAACGCAGCTCTTGAAAAACACCCTGAAATTGGTGAAGACCTTGAAGCTTTGCTTGCAGATGTTGAATCTATCCCTGCAGATATTCGTCAAGCTCTTATCAATAATGGTGGTGGCCACTTGAACCATGCTCTTTTTTGGGAATTGATGACTCCTGAAAAGACAGCTCCTTCAGCAGAACTTGCAGCAGCAATTGATGCAACATTTGGTTCATTCGAAGAATTCCAAGCAGCATTCACTGCAGCAGCAACAACTCGTTTCGGTTCTGGATGGGCATGGTTGGTTGTTAACAAAGAAGGTAAGCTTGAAGTGACTTCAACAGCAAACCAAGATACACCAATCTCAGAAGGTAAAAAACCAATCTTAGGTTTGGACGTTTGGGAACATGCCTACTACGTGAAATATCGCAACGTTCGTCCTGACTACATCAAAGCTTTCTTCTCAGTGATTAACTGGAACAAAGTAGACGAGCTTTACGCAGCAGCTAAATAATCGCATTTGATAACACCCCTTTTTAGTTGGATTTTGGGTCTAGCTTTAAAGGTGTTTTTTTGTTTGCCTTTTTTAGAAGTAACTGTCTCATGATTTTCCTTTGTTGGATAGGCTTTATTTATGGTATAATGATAAGATAGAAACCGAAGGAGAAGTCATGAATATTCAACAATTACGCTACGTTGTTGCTATTGCAAATAGTGGTACTTTTCGTGAAGCGGCTGAGAAAATGTACGTTAGCCAACCCAGTCTATCTATTTCTGTAAGAGATCTGGAGAAAGAGCTAGGATTCAAGATTTTCCGCAGAACTAGTTCGGGTACCTTTCTTACTCGTCGTGGAATGGAATTTTATGAAAAGGCCCAAGAGTTGGTTAAAGGATTTGATATTTTCCAGAACCAGTATGCCAATCCTGAAGAGGAAAAGGATGAGTTTTCAATAGCCAGCCAGCACTATGATTTCTTGCCACCGACTATCACAACTTTTTCTCAACGGTACCCAGACTATAAAAATTTCCGTATTTTTGAATCTACAACTGTTCAGATTTTGGATGAAGTAGCCCAAGGTCATAGTGAGATTGGGATTATTTACCTCAACAATCAAAACCAAAAGGGTATCATGCAACGGGTTGAAAAGTTAGGCCTTGAAGTGATTGAGTTGATTCCTTTCCAGACGCATATCTATCTTCGTGAAGGACATCCTTTAGCCAAGAAAAAAGAGTTGGTTATGGAGGATTTAGTTGATTTGCCAACAGTTCGTTTCACACAAGAGAAGGATGAATATCTCTATTACTCAGAAAACTTTGTGGATACAAGTGCTAGCTCTCAAATGTTTAATGTAACTGACCGTGCTACCTTAAATGGAATTCTTGAAAGAACAAATGCTTATGCGACTGGTTCTGGATTCTTGGATAGCGATAGTGTCAACGGAATTACGGTTATTCCATTAGATGATAATCTCAATAATCGCATGGTTTATGTGAAACGTGAGGAAGTAGACTTGAGCCCAGCGGGAACCTTATTTGTAGAAGTTATGCAAGAGTATTTTGATCAGAAGAGGAAAGCATGAAAAAAAGAGGAATAGTAGCAGGAATCATAGCAGCCTTGATTGTATTAGATCAATTGGTAAAAGCTTATGTCGTTCATAATATTGCTCTAGGTGAAATTAAATCATGGATTCCAAATCTAGTTAGTTTAACCTATCTGCAAAATAGAGGGGCTGCCTTTTCCATGCTTCAAGATCAACAGTGGTTTTTTGCGGTGATTACTCTAGTAGTTATGGCAGGAGCTATCTGGTATTTGCACAAGCACATAGAGGATTCCCTCTGGATAGTCTTTGGATTGGTTCTGATTATTGCAGGTGGTCTAGGAAACTTCATTGATCGCATTGGCCAAGGATTTGTCGTGGATATGTTTCACTTAGACTTTGTCAATTTTGCGATTTTCAATGTGGCTGATAGTTATCTGACAGTAGGGGTCGTTGTGTTATTACTTGCAATGCTAAAAGAGGAAATGAATGGAAATTAAAATTGAAACGGGTGGGATACGCCTAGATAAGGCTTTGTCAGATTTGACAGAATTGTCTCGTAGTCTCGCCAATGAACAAATCAAGTCTGGTCAAGTCTTGGTCAACGGCCATGTTAAGAAAGCCAAGTATACGGTCCAAGAGGGGGATGTCATCACCTATCAAATTCCCGAACCAGAGGTTTTGGAGTATGTAGCTGAAGATATTCCTTTAGAAATCATTTACCAAGATGAGGATGTAGCAGTAGTCAACAAACCTCAAGGTATGGTTGTTCATCCAAGTGCTGGTCATACCAGTGGTACCTTAGTAAACGCCCTTATGTATCATATTAAAGACTTATCAGGTATCAATGGTGTGCTGCGTCCAGGGATTGTCCATCGTATCGATAAGGACACATCTGGGCTTCTCATGATTGCTAAAAATGATGAAGCTCACATGGCACTGGCTCAAGAATTGAAAGACAAGAAATCTCTTCGAAAATATTGGGCCATTGTTCACGGTAATCTTCCCAATGATCGAGGTGTCATTGAGGCACCGATTGGTCGTAGCGAAAAAGACCGCAAGAAACAAGCTGTGACTGCTAAAGGAAAACCGGCAGTGACACGTTTCCAAGTCTTGGAACGCTTTGGAGACTATACCTTACTGGAATTACAACTGGAAACAGGACGGACCCATCAAATCCGTGTGCACATGGCTTATATCGGTCATCCTGTCGCTGGGGATGAGGTTTATGGTCCTCGTAAAACCTTGAAAGGACATGGGCAATTTCTCCATGCTAAGACGCTAGGTTTTACCCATCCAAGAACTGGGGAAACGCTGGAATTTACTGCTGATATTCCAGAAATATTCAAGCAAACCTTGGAGAAACTTAGAAATGAACAATAAAAAAGGACTCAATTGAGTCCTTTTTATTTGCGTTTTTTCTTAGCTTTTTTCATTTTGTTGGCCATACGTTTCATGGATTGCTTCATGGCAAATTCACCGATTTTACCCTTGAGACCTCCACCAAGCATCTGGCTCATATCAGGCATTCCGGCTCCTCCAAGAGCAGACATATCCGGCATACCACCTTGTCCCATCATGCCTTCAAGGGCGGACATATCCATGCCACCAGGCATGTTTTTAGGAAGGTTGTTAGGGTTGATGCCCATTTGTTTCATCATCTTGTTCATGTCACCAGACATGACACCTTGCATGAGTTGTTTGGCTTGGTTAAAGTCTTTGATGAACTTGTTGACATCGATAAAGGTATTACCAGAACCAGCAGCGATACGACGACGACGGCTTGGAGTAAGCAAATCTGGATTTTCACGCTCTTCAGGAGTCATAGATGAGACGATGGCACGTTTGCGAGCAATCTGTTTTTCATCCACCTTCATATTTTGAAGGGCAGGATTGTTGGCCATACCAGGAATCATCTTGAGCAAATCTTCCATCGGCCCCATATTTTGCACCTGATCCAACTGATCGATGAAATCGTTGAAATCAAAGGTGTTTTCCCGCATCTTTTCAGCCATTTCAAGGGCTTTTTGCTCATCGTATTCTTGGGAAGCTTTCTCAATCAGAGTCAGCATATCCCCCATACCGAGAATACGGCTGGCCATACGGTCAGGGTGGAAGGTTTCAATGTCGGTAATCTTTTCACCAGTACCAGTGAACTTGATTGGTTTTCCTGTGATATGACGAACAGAAAGGGCCGCACCACCACGAGTATCCCCATCAATCTTGGTAAGGATGATACCGGTAACTTCTAATTGAGCGTTAAATTCTCTCGCAACGTTAGCAGCTTCTTGACCGATCATAGCATCGATGACAAGAAGAATTTCATTTGGTTGAGCTAGAGTTTTGACATCACGGAGCTCATTCATGAGAAGTTCATCGATTTGTAAACGACCGGCTGTATCAATCAAGACATAGTCATTATGGTTGGCTTTAGCTTGCTCCAAACCTTGGCGAACAATCTCCACTGCAGGAACTTCAGTTCCAAGAGCAAAGACAGGAACATCAATTTGTTGTCCTAGTGTTTTAAGCTGGTCAATAGCTGCAGGACGATAGATGTCGGCCGCAATCATCAGAGGACGAGCATCCTCTTCCTTTTTAAGTTTGTTAGCAAGTTTTCCAGCGAAGGTTGTTTTACCAGCACCCTGTAAACCAACCATCATGATGATTGTAGGAATCTTAGGAGACTTGATAATCTCAGCTGTATCAGAACCAAGAACTTCCGTCAACTCTTCATTGACAATCTTGATGATTTGTTGAGCTGGATTGAGGGTATCAATGACTTCATGCCCGACCGCGCGTTCACGAATTTTCTTTATAAAGTCCTTAACCACTGGCAAAGCAACGTCGGCTTCTAAAAGAGCCAGACGAATTTCCTTGGTTGCTTCTTGGATATCACTCTCAGTGATTTTTCCTTTTTTACGTAGATTCTTAAAGACGTTCTGCAAACGTTCTGTTAAATTTTCAAATGCCATTATTTTTCTCCTATTTATTCAATTCAGTGGAAATCGTCCGAAATTTTGCAAACACTCTAGTTCTTCGGGAGTGACCTCTTTCATGATTTCATTTGGATATCCCCAACAGCTAAATCCTTCTTTAAGGGCTTGGGGGATAGAATCAGGTGAGAGAATTTGTAGTATTGTAGGGAAGGGGGGCTCTGCAGCTAATAGTTTACAAGGTATTCCTTTATAGACAACAAGATTATCCATGATTACTCCCTATTATCAATACTGGTCAAAATCTCAACTTGCTCTTGGAGAAAAGCATCTTTTGGATAGCGCTCAATGATCTGATCAAAAATCTGACTGCGAACAATGTAGTCAGAGTACATATGGAGCTTCATCTCATAGTCTTCCAGAATCTTTTCCGTTCGTTTGATATTATCATAAACAGCCTGACGACTGACACCGAACTCTTCTGCAATTTCAGCTAAACTATAGTCGTCTGCATAGTAGAGCTCGATATAGTTCATCTGCTTATCAGTCAAAAGGGCTGCATAAAATTCAAACAGAGCATTCATTCGATTGGTTTTTTCAATTTCCATAAGATTTATTATACCAAAAAATAGCTTGAACTGCTAGTAATGGATTGATTTTAAACACAAGTCAGAAAAAGGACTTTTAACGGTTATTTTCTGACTATGATTCTATTTTTTGGTATAATGGAGTGTATTATAATGTTTTAGAAAGAGGTTCTTATGAAAGAATTAGAAACCGTGTTAGAGCAACGTTTTGGGCTTGTTTTTTCAGATAAACAATTACTTGAAACAGCTTTTACTCACACTAGTTATGCCAATGAGCACCGCCTCTTAAAAATTTCACACAATGAACGCTTGGAATTTTTAGGAGACGCTGTTCTGCAATTATTGATTTCAGAATATCTGTACAAAAAATATCCTAAAAAACCAGAAGGTGACCTGTCTAAACTCCGTGCCATGATTGTACGTGAAGAGAGTTTAGCTGGTTTTGCTCGCGACTGCCAGTTTGACCAGTTTATCAAGCTAGGTAAGGGAGAGGAAAAATCTGGAGGCCGTAATCGAGATACCATCTTGGGAGATGCTTTCGAAGCCTTTTTGGGTGCCCTGCTTTTAGATAAGGATCTACTTACGGTAAAAGAGTTTATCTACCAGGTCATGATACCTAAGGTTGAGGCCGGTGACTTTGAGATGATTAAAGACTACAAGACTCATCTCCAAGAATTACTCCAAGTCAATGGTGATGTCGATATTCGTTATCAGGTCATTTCAGAGATCGGACCTGCCCATGATAAGATGTTTGAGGTTGAAGTCCTTGTCGAGGGGCAAAGTTTAGGTAGGGGTCAAGGACGATCTAAAAAATTGGCCGAACAAGAAGCCGCTAAAAATGCAGTTGAGGAAGGACTGGATTCATGTATTTAAAAGAAATTGAGATTCAGGGATTTAAGTCCTTCGCTGATAAGACCAAGGTTGTTTTTGACCAAGGAGTAACAGCAGTTGTAGGACCCAATGGTTCTGGAAAATCTAACATCACAGAAAGTTTACGCTGGGCTCTTGGGGAATCCAGTGTCAAAAGTCTTCGTGGTGGGAAGATGCCTGATGTTATCTTTGCAGGGACAGAAAGTAGAAAACCATTAAACTATGCTTCTGTAGTTGTTACTCTAGATAATCAGGACGGTTTCATCAAGGATGCAGGACAGGAAATCAAGGTGGAGCGTCATATCTATCGTACTGGGGATAGTGAATACAAGATTGATGGGAAAAAAGTCCGTCTTCGTGATATTCATGATCTTTTCTTAGATACCGGACTTGGACGTGATTCCTTCTCCATTATTTCCCAAGGGAAGGTCGAAGAAATCTTTAACTCTAAACCTGAGGAACGCCGTGCTATCTTTGAAGAAGCGGCGGGGGTCTTGAAATATAAAACTCGTCGTAAAGAGACGGAAAGCAAACTTCAACAAACTCAAGACAATTTAGACCGCTTGGAAGATATCATCTATGAGTTGGATAATCAAATCAAACCATTGGAAAAGCAAGCAGCAACTGCACGCAAATTTATAGAACTAGACGGTCAACGTAAAGCTATCTACTTGGATGTTTTGGTTGCACAAATTCAAGCCAATAAGGCTGAATTGGATCTAACAGAAGAAGAATTAAACCAAGTCCAAGAACTGTTGACTAACTATTATCAGAAGCGTCAAGAGTTAGAAGAAGAAAATCAAAGTCTCAAAAAGAAACGTCATGATTTGCAAGCTGAAATGTCAAAAGATCAGTCAACATTAATGGATTTGACTGCTTTAATCAGTGAATTAGAGCGTAAGTTAGCCTTGTCTAAACTGGAGACAGAGCAGGTTGCTCTCAATCAACAAGAGGCTCAAGCTCGTTTAGCTAGTTTGGATGAAAAGAGAAATGCTCTTATTCAAGAGAAGGAAGAAAAAGAAGCAAATCTCAGTCAGTTAGAAGAAAATCTAGCAGTCAATACCAAGGAGCTCAATCGTTTAGAAGCTGAGTTAGAAGCATTTTCTGATGATCCTGATCAGATGATTGAGCAACTGCGTGAGCGCTTTGTTGCTTTCTTGCAGGAAGAAGCGGATGTCTCTAACCAGTTGACACGGATTGAGAATGACCTTGAAAATAGTCGCCAACAGACTCAAAAGCAAGAAGAACAATTGGAGTCCTTGAAGGAACAATTAGCTTCTGCTAAGTCTAAGGCTAGTGAGCAAGAGACTGAACTAAAATCAGCAAAAGAAAAAGTACAGACCTTACTTGCTGACTATCAGACGCATGCTAAACAGGAAGAAGAACAAAAGCAAGCTTATCAAAGTCAGCAAAGTCAACTTTTTGACCGTTTGGATAGTCTGAAAAACAAGCAGGCCAAGGCGCAAAGTCTGGAAAACATTCTTAAAAACCATAGTAATTTCTATGCGGGTGTTAAGAGTGTTCTACAAGAAAAAAATCGCCTGGGCGGTATTGTCGGAGCGGTCAGTGAACATTTAACTTTTGATGTTCGTTATCAAACAGCCCTTGAAATTGCCCTCGGAGCAAGTAGCCAACATATCATCGTTGAAGACGAACAGGCTGCGACTAAGGCTATCGACTTCCTTAAACGAAACCGAGCTGGTCGTGCGACCTTCCTACCTTTGACAACCATCAAAGCTCGTAGCATTTCTGGTCAGAACCAAGATGTGATTGCCTCAAGTCCAGGTTTTCTTGGAATGGCAGATGAATTGGTTACTTTTGATGCAAAGCATGAAGCTATTTTTAAAAACCTGCTTGCTACAACAGCAATCTTTGATACGGTAGAGCATGCGCGTGATGCAGCTCGTAAGGTACGTTATCAGGTTCGAATGGTAACGCTAGATGGTACAGAATTGCGAACAGGTGGTTCTTATGCTGGTGGTGCAAATCGTCAAAATAACAGTATTTTCATTAAGCCTGAATTGGAGCAGTTGCAAAAAGAGATTGCTCAAGAGGAAAAGATTCTTCGTCAAGAGGAAGAAAATCTGAAATCACTTCAAGAAGGCTTGACAGCCCTCGCTCAAACTTTGGAGGTTATTAAGTCTCAAGGAGAGCAAGCTCGAATAGAGGAGCAAGGCTTATATCTGGCTTATCAACAAACTTGCCAGCAAGTCGAAGAACTCGAAACACTTTTAGAACTTCAGGAAAAAGAATTAAACAACCTCAGAGGTGGAGATTGGCAAGCTGAAAAAGAAAAATGCCAAGAACGTCTTTCAATCATCGCAACTGAAAAGCAAAAGCTTGAATCAGAAATTGAAGAAATCAAGTCCAATAAAAATGCTATTCAAGAACGTTATCAAAACTTGCAGGAAAAACTTTCTCAAGAGCGGCTTCGCAAGACAGAAATGATAGGGCGAAAGCGTTATGAAGTTGCGGATATTGAACGGATTAACAAAGAGCTTGAATACCTTGATATGGAGCAAGATGAAATCGAACGGCTTCTCCAAGAAAAGGTTGACAATCTTGAAAAGGTTGATACAGAACTTTTGACCAAGCAGGAAGCAGAAGCCAAGAGTCAGAAGGAAGAAATTCAACAAGGGCTTATTCGTAAGCAGTTTGAGCTGGATGATATTGAAGGTCAATTGGATGATATTGCTAGTCATTTAGAACAAGCTCGTCAGCATAATGAAGAATGGATTCGTAAGCAAACACGAGCGGAAGCGACCAAAGAGAAGATTACGGACCGCCTTCGCTATCTTCAAGGTCAACTGACTGAAGAATACCAGATTAGTTATACGGAAGCTTTAGAACAAGCCAATCCATTAGAAGATTTGGCTGTCGCTGAACAAGATGTCAAGGATCTGGAAAAATCTATCCGTTCACTTGGTCCAGTCAATCTGGATGCCATTGAGCAGTTTGACGAAGTTCACGAACGCTTGGAATTCTTGAATAGTCAACGTGATGACATTCTTTCTGCCAAAAATCTTCTTCTTGAAACCATTACAGAGATGAACGATGAAGTGAAGGAACGATTTAAATCAACCTTTGAAGCTATTCGTGAATCCTTCAAAGTGACCTTCAAGCAGATGTTTGGTGGTGGTCAAGCGGACCTAATCCTGACCGAGGGAGATTTATTGACAGCAGGTGTTGAAATCTCTGTTCAACCGCCAGGTAAGAAAATCCAATCCCTCAACCTCATGAGTGGTGGAGAGAAGGCCTTGTCAGCTCTTGCTTTGCTTTTCTCAATCATTCGTGTCAAGACCATTCCATTTGTTATTTTGGATGAAGTAGAGGCTGCACTCGATGAAGCTAACGTTAAACGCTTTGGGGATTATCTTAACCGATTTGACAAGGATAGTCAGTTTATCGTTGTTACCCACCGTAAGGGAACCATGGCTGCTGCAGACTCTATTTATGGAGTAACTATGCAAGAATCTGGTGTTTCTAAGATTGTCTCTGTTAAACTAAAAGATTTAGAAAATATGGATGCTTAGTTTGTTTTCAATATAACATTTCAAACTAGAGCATGTAGAATGACCTTCAAGAAGTCAGAAAGGTTACAAAAATAAATTGAGGAGCTTACATGGATTTTGACCTATTCCTAATGATTTGTAATTATATTGGGACTATAGCCTTTGCGGCGTCAGGAGCCATCAAAGGATTTGGTAAACGTTTAGATATTTTTGGAATTAGTTTATTGGCAATTGTAACGGCAGTAGGTGGAGGTATTTTAAGAGATTCTATTATCAGTCGTTTTCCCTCCGCTCTCGCAGATCCTGGACCGATTTATGTCTCTATCCTTGTAGCTGTTATTATGTATGCCTTTGTGACATCAAAACAAGCCAATGCTAGTCAAGAAAAAAAATTCTATAAGTGGCTGAGAGAAGCTTATCTTATCTTTGATTCGATTGGTTTAATCATCTTTTCCTTGATTGGAGCTACAGCCTTAGCTGATAGTAAATTGAACTTGATGTCTGCAGGGATTTTGGCCTGTTTAACAGGTGCTGGAGGAGGTATCATCCGAGATCTCTTGATTAATGAAGTTCCAAGTGTTCTAAAAGAGGACATCTATGCCCTTCTATCTTTTGTAATTGGCGTTATTTATTACTGGTTGGCCTTTGTCCTTCACTTTCCAAGAATCACTGCTTTTATCATTCTCTCAATTGTCGGTTTTGTGATTCGACTCTGTATTATTAAGTTTAAGCTCTCTTTGCCAAATATGGACAAAAAGACTTGGAATTGATTGATGGTAGGAAAGTTCAATCACTCGATTGATAAATATTTTATAAATTACAAGTTTAATCAAGCGTCTAATCTTACATGGATTAGGCGCTATTTTATTTTTTGCAAATATGGGAAATATTTGATGAAATTAATATTTTTTGGTATTATATCTAAAATTTTAAATAAGATAGGAGCTACAATGAGAAATTTAAAGAATTCAGTCGATTTTATTAAAGAAATAGAGAAATTAAAGGCAGTAACAAGATTTAATAGAACTCTTGATGGAAGGTTTGAAAATAGTGCTGAGCATTCTTGGCAAGGCGCCATAGCTGCAATGGTTCTTCAAGATTATTATCCTGAAAAATTGGATATGGAAAAAGTTATTCCTATGTTATTGATTCATGATTTAGGTGAGATTTATGCAGGAGATACTTGGGTTTTTGATGATGAAAAAAAGGTTCATTCTCATGATAGAGAGTTGGAATCTATAGAAAAAACAATGAGCCTCCTTCCAGAAGAGAAATATTTGAATATGAAAAATTTGTGGTTGGAATTTGAAAAAGGGCAGAGTGCTGAAGCAAGATATGCAAGAGTGATCGACGCCTTAGTACCACTGATAAATCACTTAGAAGTGTCAGAATTCAATTATAATCCTGATAATATTAGTGCAGACATGGTATTAGAAAAGAAAAAGTTCATAAAAAGTGAATCAGGAGAGTTATGGAAACTGACGGAAGATTTGATTCAGGAAAGTGTGGAGAGGGGCTTATATTTTAAATAACGACTGACTAATATAGAGAAAGCCTTGGAATAAGCTGTTTCCAAGGCTTTTTAGCTATCTATAGATATAAGGAAAAGTTGTCAGAGTAGATGATTTTTATTAGATACCCTTGATTATACCGTAGAGAATATTAGTCAAATAAAATTGTTTTGTTTTCACTAATGCATTTCTTATTATCATCCCAATAGTTAATACTTTCAAAGCTTCCTTTTCTTAAATAAAGCGGTAGCCTTTTTCTGATTTCATCTTGCATTGGTATTTTATCGATTTCTTTTAGATTCCACCATTTTGGCTCACCTTCGTCGGATGTGCTTAGTTCACCAGTAAACTGAGTACATAAAAAGTCATAGAAGACAAATCTCTCATTACCAATTGAATTAGTAAAGCCTGAAATTCCCTTTAATTCAAGATTTAATGCAGTGAGTCCAGTCTCTTCCTTAAGTTCCCGTAATGCAGCTTCAAAAAAACTTTCAGGGAATTCTACTTTTCCCCCTGGTGGAATCCAGCCAGAAAAATTATCGTGCTGTCTATTAAGTAATAAAATTTCCTGATTTTTCAAAACGCAAATATTAACCCAGTTTTTGATTTTTTCAGTCATATTATCAGCCTCCAACAAGTATTTTTTCATATGTTAGACTATATGTCAAGAACTATATGCTATTTTGATTGTGACAAATGTGTATCAGCCAAAGATTGATAATTTTTACGCAATAGCTGATTAATTATCAGAATAGAATTTAATCAAGACCTTTGGTAAACAAGTGTTGAGAGGTTGTATATAAAAGAAGGCAAGCAAATCAGCCTGGTCTTCAAAATTGGCTCTACGGATAGATTTATAGAATACAAGGACGTGTCAATCCTGCAGGTCTTTTTTACTTTTTCTATGGTATAATAGAAGATAGATTTACAACTGGAGAATAGAAGTATTTATGATTAAACTAGTCGCAACTGATATGGACGGGACTTTTCTGGATGAAGCTGGCCAATTTGATATGGAGCGGTTAAAAAAGCTTCTCCATTCTTATAAAGAAAAAGGAATTTACTTTGCTGTAGCTTCTGGCCGTGGTCTTTTGTCGCTTGAAAAGCATTTTGCGGATGTCAAAGATGAAATTATTTTTATCGCCGAAAATGGGAGTCTGGTTCGTTTTCATGGACAAGACCTCTATGAAGCGACCATGCCTAGAGATTTTTACCTATCAACTTTTGAAAAGCTAAAGACTTCACCTTATTTCGATGAGAGGAAGATGCTCTTGACTGGTAAGAAAGCTTGCTATGTTTTAGATACTGTAGATGAAACCTATCTCATGTTTAGTCATCATTACAATGAAAATATTCAAAAAGTATCCAAACTTGAAGATATCACTGATGAGATCTTCAAATTCACGACGAACTTTACAGAAGAGACAGTAGAAGCTGGCGAAGCTTGGGTCAATGAACATGTTCCTGGTGTTAAGGCAATGACGACAGGTTTTGAATCTATCGACATTGTTCTTGATTATGTGGACAAGGGAGTTGCGATTGTCGAATTAGCTAAGAAGTTAAATCTGGATATGGATCAAGTGATGGCTTTTGGAGATAACCTCAATGACCTTCATATGATGCAGGTTGTAGGACATCCAGTCGCACCTGAAAATGCCCGTCCAGAGATTTTAGAACTTGCTGAAACGGTTATCGGTCACCACAAAGACCAATCAGTTATAGCTTATATGGAGGGGGTATAATGGCAGATATTAAATTAATTGCCCTAGACTTAGATGGGACTTTGCTGACGACAGACAAGAAATTGACTGATCGTACCAAGGCGACTTTAAAGGCTGCGCGTGAACAGGGTGTCAAAGTAGTCCTAACAACTGGACGTCCTCTCAAGGCTATGGATTTCTTCCTTAAAGAGCTTGGAACAGACGGCCATGATGACGAATATACTATCACATTCAACGGTGGATTGGTTCAGAAAAATACAGGTGAGATTCTTGATAAGACAGTTTTTTCAATTGATGATGTGACACGTATTTACGAGGAAACTGAAAAACTAGGCATTCCTTTAGATGCAATTTCAGAAGGAACAGTTTACCAGATTCAGTCTGACCAAGAAAGTTTATATGCTCAGTTTAACCCGGCTCTAACTTTTGTTCCAACTGCTTTTGAAAATTTGTCTAGTCAGGTAACATACAATAAATGTGTGACTGCCTTTCCTCAGGAACCTTTGGATGCGGCTATTCAAAAGATTTCACCAGAATTATTCGATCAATATGAAATTTTTAAATCACGTGAACTCTTGCTAGAGTGGTCACCAAAGAATGTTCATAAGGCGACAGGATTATCTAAACTAATTGAACACCTGGGAATTGACCGAAGTCAAGTCATGGCTTGTGGAGATGAGGCTAATGACCTTTCGATGATTGAGTGGGCCGGTTTCGGTGTAGCTATGCAAAATGCTGTACCAGCAGTTAAGGCTGTGGCAAATGTGGTAACACCAATGACTAATGACGAAGAAGCTGTCGCCTGGGCTATCGAAAAATATGTACTAAAGGAGAACTAAAGAATGGGATTATTTGACCGTTTATTTGGAAAAATAGAAGAACCTAAAATTGAAGAAGTTGTCAAAGAAGCTCTAGAAAACATTGATTTATCGGATGATAGCGAGCAAACTGAAACGCTAGAATCTGAAAATATCGAAGTCAAAGAGCAAGATGGGACTGTCGTAGCCGAAGAAAATGTTGAAGACTTATTTGAAGCAGATGTTGACGAAGAAACTATTGTCGAATCAGTTGACGAAGTGAAGGTTTCTCGAGAAGAGTTAAATCAAGTTCAAGAGGCAGATAGTCCTCAAGAGGAATCGACTCATGTTGAAGAGATTCCTTCAAATGATAGTGACGACGAAGAAATTGTTCAGCCTCAATCAGACGAAACGGGAGCAGACACTTCTGAAGAAGTAGAAGAAGATCTAGCAATCGAAGAAACTCCTCAAGTCCAAGAAACTGAACAAGAAAAATATGACCGTAGTCTTAAGAAAACGCGTACTGGATTCGGTGCCCGTTTGAATGCTTTCTTTGCAAACTTCCGCTCAGTCGATGAAGAATTTTTTGAAGAACTAGAAGAACTGCTCATCATGAGTGACGTTGGTGTGCAGGTGGCTTCAAATCTTACGGAAGAATTGCGTTATGAAGCCAAGCTTGAGAATGCTAAGAAACCTGATGCCCTTCGTCGTGTTATCATCGAAAAATTGGTGGAGCTATATGAAAAGGACGGCATTTATAATGAAAATATTAACTTCCAAGATGGATTAACGGTTATGCTTTTTGTTGGAGTTAATGGGGTCGGGAAAACAACTTCAATTGGTAAATTAGCTAATCGATACAAACAAGCTGGTAAAAAGGTTATGCTTGTTGCTGCGGATACTTTCCGTGCTGGTGCAGTTGCCCAGTTAGCTGAATGGGGGCGTCGTGTAGATGTTCCTGTCGTTACTGGCCCTGAGAAGGCAGATCCAGCTAGCGTTGTCTTTGATGGGATGGAACGAGCAGTAGCAGAAGGTATTGATATTCTCATGATTGATACAGCTGGCCGTCTGCAAAACAAAGAAAACTTAATGGCTGAATTGGAAAAAATTGGTCGTATTATCAAACGTGTTGTTCCAGAAGCGCCTCACGAAACATTCCTAGCCCTTGATGCTTCAACAGGACAAAACGCTCTTGTACAAGCTAAAGAGTTCTCTAAAATTACGCCTGTCACAGGAATAGTCTTAACAAAAATTGACGGGACTGCCCGAGGTGGTGTTGTGTTGGCTATCCGTGAGGAACTTAATATCCCTGTTAAGCTAATTGGTTTTGGTGAAAAAATCGATGATATCGGTGAGTTCAACTCTGAAAACTTTATGAAGGGCCTTCTAGAAGGTTTGATATAAAAGAAAATCCTGCAAGAATTCTTGCAGGATTGTTTTTGATTATTCTAGTCGACCATCCTCACGATAGGCGATATCTGGTTAGTAGCTTTGTCGTAGGTATAGTGGCGGTTGACGGCCTAAGCTGATGCTACTATGGTCTTACCTATCTCGGTCTGCGTCAGGTCGTTTAGTGCGGCGTTTTGTTTTATGAAGCTAACTGTGTGCTTTAGGAGGCTCTCTCTATATACGGAACTATGACTTGCTTATTAAGTATTTAGATCTTAATTTAATTCGATTGTTTTGACTTAGTAGAAATGATTGATCTTCTTTAGTAACAGTAGGCTTTAACTTATGTTTTCAAGTAAATAATCAAATAACTGGTTCGCAATAAGTTCTGCGTGGGTATTTATAACGGGAAATTTAAAGTAATAATATTGAGATTCATATCTTTCTAATATGTAGCTAGGAACTAGAAAAAAATTATTATAGCAAGAAGATATTTCTTTTATAGAATTAGAAATATCTTCTAATTTATTACTTATATTAGTTATGTCAAAAAATAGCTCACTAAAACCATTATCAATATTATTAATTGTAATAAATGGATATTTATTTTGATTGCAAAATTCCCAGTGGTCAGTATAATTTTGATCTTTTTTATAAATAAATTTATTCATATAATCCTCTTATTTGAATTTGAAGTCAGTTACATTCTTCATTTTTCCAGCTTTATCAAATATTGCCATGTAGTGAATAGTAAGCAGCCCATCTATTTTTTGCTAACCCCAGTGGATCAATCCATCTTTGAACATTCGGCGCAAATCGGTAAAAGTTAAATCCGCCTTCCAACCCAATCGGATCCTGATTCACAAAGCGCCCGGCATTCGGCTCGTAATACCTGAAGAAGTTGTAATGCAGTCCTGTCTCACGATCGGCGTATTGGTTTTGTATGCGGAGCGGCTGGTGCGCGTCCTTATAAACCCTCTCGTCCTTTTTCAGACGACGCCAAGCAGTGTATTCGCCGTACCACAATAGATTGCCGTGGATATCGGTCATCTCTTTCGGAATGCCGATTTGGTCGTAGTGGAAGTAGTGGGTTTGTTGACAGCTTTGTTGTAGGTATAGTGGCGGTTGAACGCAATACAACAAAAATCGTCTGAAAACCTTGCGTTGGGTTCAGTGCTTTATCTAGATGGGGATTATCATGTTTTTTATTTAAGCATAGTTTAATTTAAAAACAACAAGCTTCCCCTCAGGATATTTACCTTCCCATCCACAAGGCCAAAACCCTTTAAAATAAGCATCTTCTATCATGTTCCAAATAGGATAATTTTTCTTATATTTGTTGTTTAAATAACAATTAAATAAATCGGCATCTATATCACTAAATAAACTATCTTTTAATCCCTCCTCTAAGTGCAAGGAATTCAATTTTTTTTCAATTACAGGAACAGCATATTCATCCCAAAAATTGTCATCTTCATCTGTAGATAGCTTTAAAATTAGTGAGTTTGATTCACGCAAATCCGCCCAAACAGTCTCTAAATCATACTGCTGATATGCATATCTTTGTGCTACTGAAATATCTTGAATAATTTTCCATTGGTTGTTTTGAAAATTACCTGATACTTCTAATAAATTATTTTTTATAAATCCTAATATTATATTCATAATGTTACTCCTTATTATGTTAAGCAATTAATCCAATCTTGTTTTGTTGTCGGTTTATATAAAGACATACTTCCTGACTTAAGTGCCTTATGAATTTTGGATTGTAATGATTAAATTTTTCTAGCCTTTTCTCTATCACATTTAGGATTTTTATCAATATTATCTACTATATTCATAATTGCTTGGTTATATCCTCTATGATAGCCCTTATGTATAGAACGGGTAGTCCCTCTAGATACAGTTTCCGGTAACATAATTCTGTTACCTTATCCATTAAGTTTAAATAATCCTTGCTTTTCTAGGCGTTGTAACAGTGGAGAATTATTAAACACCTCTACCGGAATTTTATGATGCGCTTGACGACCAGACCACCGAGTAGATTTAGTAATTGTTTCTCCCAACAGCTGAGAATTATTTTTTAGCCCCCAAACATCAACCCAATCGGATTCTGATTCACAAACCGATCCTCATCAGGCTCGTAATACCTGAAGCAGTTGTAATGCAGCCCCGTTTCACGGTCGCAATACTAGTTTTGCAGGCGGAAGGGTTGGTGAGCAGTTCCGGATATGTTAGTTTCATTCTTCAGTATGTCCCAACCGTAATAATCGCCGAACCAAACCAGATTAGCTTCATCATCGGTCATCTCACGCGAGATGCCGATTTGGTCGCAGTGGAAGTAGTTTGTTTCTTGGCGGTTTTCTCCTTCTTCGGTTGTCCAGTCGTGGACTTGCGCCAAGGGGTCGTCAGGACTGAAGGTTTTGTGCGGGCTACGGTTTGCTTAATAAATTTATTGAATATTCCAATTAAAAATACTTAAATGGATAAACATTAAACAAATTATTACTTATACTATTTACTGAATATATAAACTCAGTTTTTATATTATCCGTAAGTGTCTCTCCCTCATCTAATAGGTGTTCTAAATCTCGGTATAAGAAAGCTAACTGGATAAATTGTGGGAAACCTATCCCTAAATCTGTAAATCCAGATTTAGTATATTCTCCAGTATCATGATTATAATGAAAAATGGTATTATCTATTTTATTTAAAAACCATCCATCTCCCTGTCCTGCTTGTCCAATACTCCAAAAACACCTTGATATTTCGGGATAATTGCACTCTAAGTATCTATTTTCATTTAAAGCCTCTTCATAATTAAAAAGAGAAATATCAGGTATTATCTCTACCTCTTGATACTTAGTAATAAATAACAAATAGTTATTATCCAGCTTAGGAAGTTTATCTAACTTTTTAATTTCTACTTTACGCTTAATACATATATTAAAAAAATCCTCGGGAAATAATTTTAATTTGAACATAAAAGTATCCTCCATAATTTTTTTGATAGAAAGATATTTCCTTCAATATTTTCCTAATCCTTTTATTTTTTTTTAGATATTGTAGCTTTGCTGTCAATTTTTTTAAGTTTAGTAAACTACGACTTCGCAATCAGATTCCCCAAAAATATACTCAATAAATTCATTTAATCTTTTATCAGGTTTATAAGTAATAATTAGATTTTCAATACTATTTTGATAAATTTTTTGTTTCTCTTGAAAATAGATAACTAATTTATTGGAATAAATTTCTACCCTTTTAAAACCACCTATTCCTGAATATTGTTGACTATTAATTTCATAATAATAGTATTCTAAGTCGTCAACTTCTCTTTGCAAGATTAAGTAATTATCAGGGTTAGGTTTGTCACTATCTGCAAATGCAATAGTAAGAATATCATCTTCTATTTTGTAATACGTATTTATTGAAATAATTTCCATAAACAATTCCTTATCATATTGTTTCTTAACATTTTCCAGGTGGAGGTGTTTGTAGTTTTTTTCCAGCTGGGCGAGGTGCTTTACGAGTTCTTTTTGAAGATTTTCGCTTTAACCAGTTGGTCGTGCAAATCGTAGAAATAGTTCAGCACTTCTCAGTCGGCCAGTTCGCGGTGGATCAGGTTGCCGAAGTGGTCGTAGTCATAGCGCACCAGTTCTTTGCCGTTGATGGTGACGGAGACGCCACGTCAAAATTGGAAGTTTCACACAGGCTAAAACCAGCAAGTTGCTAGGACTGCACCATTCGAAATATCAACTTCCCAAGTATCTGAAATCAATCCTTTGTAATTGGACTCAACAATAAAATGTTCGTCGTCTATCCAATGAAAATTCAAGCTATACCATATATCGATATAAGATGGTTGTTCTGTCAGTAATGTACCCTGCTTAACTATTTCCCCTTTTTTATCAGATGTTATCCAAGTAATTTTAAAGTAGTGTTGATCGCAATATGCCCATAAAGACAAATATTGTTTTCTGTTCGGACTTAGCTTGCGCTTTTTGATTTGTCTTTTAAAGGTTAGATCGGAAGTTAAACAACTTTGGTAAGCTTCTTCCAATGGTTCCGTATCCCAATTGTAATCAGCAGCAATATCTAGCATTCCCTGATGAATAACTTGTAATACCATGAACTTTCTATCTTCCTCATTTAAAGAAAGATATTTTTTAAAATCAAAAAATTGGTACGATATAGCAAAACCCAGTATTTTCGCTTTGGTTGGAAATTGTCGGTCCTCACACAAGAAAATATTACATTTAAAAACTTTTTTTGAATCAAATTTTGGTAGAGATACCAAATATAGTTCTGATATAGCAAACATTCCTTTGCTAATGTTTTTATATTTTGTGTAATCTTTGAGCGGTAAGCGAATTTCTTTAATCATCGTTTATTCCTTCGTTACATAGGAGATTTAGTAAGGATTCCAAATACAATTCTGATATAGCAAACATCCTCGGCGAATTATTTTCCATTTTAAAGTAATCTACCTTTGTTCTAGTTGCTCCGCTGATACCATATTCCATTATTTGCCCCGTTCTTTTATCGTAAATTTTATATCCGTGCTGAGACTTTTTGGAACTTTTACAGTTTCCATGACAAGCGCCTGCCCTTACCGCTGCCCTTGCCTGTGCTTTAGCCTGACTTTTCTCTTTTGAAGTATCACCACTTAGACTTAAAACTGCTCCAATGCCAATTGCTGTTAGTGCAGCTTGCCCTAAAGCAGTTAAAGCAGCACCTATTTCTGGTAAGAAAACTAATGCCATAGCTATAAAACCAGAGGGATCAGTCCATCCTTGCGCATTAGGTGCAAACCGATAAAGGTTACTACCCCCAGCAACCCAATTGAGTCCTGATTCACAAACCGCCCCGTCTCAGGCTCGTAATACCTGAAGAAGTTATAGTGCAGCTCCGTCTCATAGTCGGCATATTGGTTTTGTATGCGGAACGGCTGGTATGCGCTATCCGTTACCTTGGTTTCCTTTTTCAGACGACCCCAGCCGCTGTAGTTGCCGAACCACAGCAAATTGCCGTCCTTATCGGTCATCTCTCTCGAGATGCCGATTTGGTTGCAGTGGAAGTAGTGGGTTTGTTACGCTTACCTTATAACGTTTAATATTTAGAACATAGATTCATAGTGGATTTTACTAACTTTCTAGAATTTTCATCTGGGCTAATTATTTTTGTAAGTAGAAATTTTTTCTTATTGAATTTGTTGTAGTAAAGATTTAATCCATTTTGAAGAAAAACGACAAGCTCATCATCATCTTGATATATAGAATGTATATCCCCATTTAATTTGCTTAATTTCAAATTTTCAAATGTCAATATAGAAGATATTCTTTTACTCTTAATTTTTTTATGGTTAGAGATTTCTATTTGCTCTCCCTTAAGTATTCCTTTACTTTCATCGTATATAAAAGATATATCATATCCCTTAAAATAAAAGTAATACATTACAATATCCTTTCCGAATGACTCATTACTGTTCTCTTTTAGGAAGCATGATATATTTTCAGTTAAGAAATTCTTTAAAAAACTACCGTTTTTTAAAAAATCTCTTATTTTAAAAATTTTAGCTGTCATCTTATCCTCCTAATGCTTTTAAAGTAGTAGAGAAATCTCTCGTGTTATTTGGAAAATTTTGGACAGCTGCTTCAGTAACATCTTTCAATTTGGTTTTATTTTTTGGATTTTGTACAAAATCATCAACAGCTTCTACGATTTTTTTCCATTGGGAAGGGTTATTTTCCTTTATATTTTTTGCGGTTGGTTCTGTAAGCGGAAGGGCTGGTATGCGCTATCCGCAACCTTGGTTTCCTCTTTCAGACGACCCTTGCCGGTGTATTCTCCGTACCACAACAGATTTCCGTCCTTATCGGTCATCTCTCTCGGGATGCCGATTTGGTCGCAGTGGAAGTAGTGGGCTTGTTGGACGCTTTCGCTTTCTTCGTTGGTCCAGTTGTGTACCTGTGCGTACCTCACATGCCCTATGTCAGGATTGAAAGTTTCATGCGGGCTACAACTTACTTATTCATCTTCATAAGCATCACCATAGCTTTGAAAAGAAGAATCTAACCAAAACCATTCTTTTTCATTTGAAACCAATTTTTCCAGTAGTTCTGTAAATGATTTAGCAATAATGGGAGACTCATCAGGTGTAGCATGAGTTTCTATAAAACTATCATAACAAAAACCAAATCTTTTTTCATTTAAGTCTATACTGATATATTGACTGAACTCTTGTGAAGATGCAATCATGAACCAATCATTACTGATATCATCTGCTAACTCCTCCCAAATAACATCATCAGCTGGATATAGAATTTGGTTTGTTGGTTGCAATTCTGAAAGTGAACTGATTCTTATCTCACAAGAAGTATCAATATTGAGAATAGCATATTCATAATTTTCATAAAAGAATTCTAAATCTTGTGGCAAAGGAAAAGGAAATTCTGGTTTTGATACTGCTTTCAAAAATTGATGGCTACTTTTTTGTTCTAATTTTTCAATTAATTCTTTGATTTTCATAAAATACTCCTTAGGACTGAGAGTTTTTGTTCAGGCTACGGATTGCTATAATTACTTTAATTTAGATATGTATAGAATACCATTTCCCATCATAACTATCAAATTCTTTTACATTATCTAATTTCCAGAGACCTGCCTGTTTTTTAAATTTATAAAGTCTTTGTGCTTCCATTCCAGCGTAAAGCACATCACTTTTTACAGTTATAGAGCTACCTTTTTCTTCTATTTCAACGATTTTTTCGTTATTCGGATTGAATGTTGGAGGGTAGTTAACAGTCATACATTCTAACTTTCCCATTTTTCTTGGTTTATCTGTTAGGTATTTATCGTATATTTCCTTTAGTGTTTGTTTCA
The DNA here is from genome assembly GCF_000187465.1 of Streptococcus infantis ATCC 700779. Taxonomy (GTDB): domain Bacteria; phylum Bacillota; class Bacilli; order Lactobacillales; family Streptococcaceae; genus Streptococcus; species Streptococcus infantis. Next base: position 607,272 of record NZ_GL732439.1, read on the forward strand.
ATATCTCATTAGGAATATCTGTGCCTGCATCAATATGCTTATTAGCATTGTCTTCCCATTTATACATTTCCATCAGAAAACTATTTAATACTGTTTCAATACTTTCATTCATAATTCAATCCTTTTTAGTTTTGTTTAAGTTGTTTGTACGAAAAATAATCCACCAGATAGATCTCGATTTATAAAAATATATCCGATGTTCTCAGTTAGATAAAAAATTTCATTTACTTTTTCAGGTAGATCCATTCCTAAGATTTGACCTATGAAAATATATTTTTCTAGAAAATCATCACTCTCTTGCTGTAAATATTCAGGTTGTCCTCCTAGAAAACTCATTTCATCTATATTCTCAATAGGATTAATTGGATAAAATTTATCTAGGTTAAACCTGAACTGATGTTTATCTCCGACGATAACTCTAGTGTATCCTTGAATAGCATCGTCAATTTCAGTAATGTAGTCAAGAAAATAATCTTCTTTATCATAATAAGAAAAAACGTAAATTGCTTTATCTTTATATTCCTTATCCTGAAAATCTGTTTTAAATTGAGGTGCAATAGTTAGTAGATTTTCAATTGGTATAAAAGCAACCAATGCTAACTCATGACCATCTGGCGCTATCACTTTATTTGAATAGTCTAAATCTAGCCCAACTAATATATTATTTATATTGGGTTTGCTATCTAAAAAGTTAAAATTAACGTATCCATTTTTTTTCATTTAAATTCTCCTAAAAATTTAAGGGCATTTCTTACCTGATTTTTTTAATTTTTGAGGTGCAGTGCAATCTTACTTTTTGGTTTTTTTCTTAGGATTTAATTCGTCTTTACGCTGCTTATAAAACTGCCAATATTTTTTGTCCTCAATACTAAATGGATAATATCCAGCATCATTATAAGCAATATCAAAATATTTATAAGCTTCATCATATTTTCCAAGGTCATAATAAAAAATACCAGCTAACAGATACGTCCCTGCATTAGTGGTTCCTAAGTCAGCGACACTTAAAGCAATACTCAGCCATTCCTTAGCCTGTTCATATTTTTGATTTTTATAATACAACTCAAACAAAGCAATCGTAACCATTGTCGTTGGATGCGTCCATTGAGTTACTGGCTGGGGTATTAGCTCAAATGCTTCTTTTAATAACTTTTCTTGTTCTAAAAAAGGTTTATTATAAGCCTCACAGACTAAATCATTAATCTTTGATTCTAATTCTGGATTAACTGCATCTAAATTCATAGCATACAACTCCTCAATAAAAATGAAACAAGGTCAAAAGTTTCCACCTTTTCCCGCACCTTTTTCAAGCCTATAGTTATTTGAATCTCTCATCCATGACCTGACTTCAGACGATTTGGTAGAGGTCGTCTGAAAAAAGGTTATCTCTACTCAACAACCCAATCGATTCCTGATTAAACAAACTGCCAAGTTTGAGGTTCGTAGTAACGTATCAAGTTGTAATGTAGATAAGTCTCCTAGTTTCCTTACACTAATATATCCGTAATCGTAGAGAGGAAATCTAAAATAATACCTAAATATAGATTTTAAAATTCAATGTAATCATCATTATCCATGTAATAATTTAGAGCATCAATAAATTGATCTTTTGTAAAATTTGGATACCGTTCATCTAAGTCATCGTAAACATCCATAAATACATCCCCACTACATAAAATATCTAATCCATTTTCGTTTACAAAATCAGGAAAAACTTCTTTTCCATCCATTATTTTTGGGCCGTTATCCAAATAACAAACCGTCTCTAAATCAAGAATACTCTCATCTTCATCAGAAGAAATATATATGTATGGAAATTTGGCAAATTTATCAGTATCATCATCGTTGAATAATCTAGCACAATCAATAACTTCTGATATACTAATTTTTCTTCTATAAAATTTATCTAAATTCATTTTTTGTTCCTTCTATGATTAAATTAACATTTACCTAATGGTTTACTAGTGCGACCGTTTAATTTTCCTCGTCGACCTGGTCTACCACCTCCCCATATACTTCTTCCGCCTTTTCTTTGTTGGTGATATAGACCATAATTTCTTCTATGGTCATTATAATCAACCAGTATCAACCTTTTTGTATCCTCATGATGATGCCACGTTAGTCCCTGTTTATTTTTACCTTTTCCCCAATTGGGACTTGAACTCATATCTCCAGATCTCGGTATTTCCCGCGGGCTTTTTTTGTTTCAGCACGGACGAACTAGTTTTCTAAATCGTATTGGTAATATTGATTTTCGCCATTAGGCAGCTGGCGATAGATCAGGTTGCCCAATGCGTGAATGAGAAATTTTTAAAAGAACGAATGTTTCAGACGGCCTTGATGCTGATCAATAATCGGATTATTAAAGAACCAATATTTCAGACAGTCTCAAAGAACGGATTGAGACTGTCTGAAAAACAGAAACCGCGTGCTTACCGCAACCCACGTCAGGACTGAAGGTTTTGTGCGGGCTACGGCTTGCTTGATTCACCCCATATTTACTCAGGGATTTATACGCTAGCTTGGTTAGTTTTTTATTTTAACTATTTGTTTTCATGTTTATGTTTGGAATTCTGCTTTTCATTATGTATATCAGTGAGTAGGTTAGTAATAGACATCCCATTTTTTTGAGCAAGTAGAGCCCATTTTTCCGCTTCGTCTAATTTGTTTTTGTCTTTACTGTTTTGGTAATGATCAAAGAATATATAGGCCAAATCATATTGTGCTTGAGTATTACCTAATTCAGCTGATCGAATTAACCAAAATATAAATTTATCATTGTTAAATTCATAAAAAGCAAAAAAATTAGCTAATTTTGATGCTGCTTGACTATTGCTAGAGGAAGCATCAATTTTTAACTTTTCCAGATCAGTTTTAGAAATATACATACTGTCATTTATTGAAATGTTGGCATTAGATTTCATGTCTCTATCCTTACTGTATGAGTTATTATAAGACGTTAGAAAAATACTAAAAGAAAAATTTAAGGATTTTATGGCTTAATTGTAACATATTTACCTCCATTTAATACTTCTCCTGTAACTGCACTAACATTTTCTGTTGCACCACGTACAGGTACTTTTAATTCATTAGCCAATTTTTGAGCAAATGAATCGTCCCCTTTCCCTGTTTGACAAGCAACTAATGTTACTGATTTCCCTCCAGAAGTTTTAGGTTTATAACGATAATCCGCTAAATCGTATTAATTAATTGATATTTATCAATATTTTTAATTCGTCTGGTAGTTTGGCACCATTTCTATATGCCTTTTTAGCCCAAAATATGGCTTTTTCTTTATTGCCTTGTGTGAAAAATAAATCGGCTAAATTGGATTGGGCAATTGGATGTCCATTTTTTGCTGCTATCTCTAGCCATTTAAATTCCAAATCTTGATCTAAAGATACAAACATATGGTATTGATATAATTTGAATGCTGAGTTTTTATCTCCATTAGTGGCATTCTTTTGGAGAATTTGAATTTCTTCATCTGAAATCCAATAAGTACTACCTGTTGATATAAAGTTAGTCATTTTAAAGTTCTTTCTGGATGTTGTTTACATGATATTAAAGGTGTTAATTTCTCGTTACTTAAAACCAAAGATATTCATTTGGTGCTTTAACTGTAGTATTTAATTCATTAGCAAGTTGTTGTCCAATAGGGTCGTCTGAGGGTTTATTTATACATCTCAATGCTTTGTTGAATACTTATCTAATCTAAGTTTCACTAGGAGGTAAGATACAAAATTACATTTTTTTTATATAGTCTTATGGATTCATCTAAAAATAATCTAAGGAAACGAATAAAATCTTTCTTTAAAAGCATCATATTCGAAAATTCTAAATATATGATTCCATCAGATGTGCAAATACTAACTTCATGAATATAGATGTTTATAGATTCTTTTTCTTCATATTTTAATATGATATCAAATAAATCAATGTCTTTTTCATTTAGTAGTTCTTCTTTTAATAAAATAGAAATGCCTAGCTCATAATTTTTATTTGGCTGATTATTTAATTGAAAAAATGATGCTTTGTAAACTTCATTTCTTCGACTTAGTATTTGTGAGTAATTATCCATTAAATCTAAAACATTTTTATTTAAATCTTCCATAGTTTTGTCTCCAGTTTACTGATATAGATTATTTATAGTGAATCGATGAGTTGGATCTTTCTTGCAAGTTACACACCCCATTCTGCCACTCCCGCGAGATACCAACCGATATGATGTGGAACTAGTATTATTCTGTGGGATTGCTTGTTGTAGTTTCTGAGTATAGATGGATTTGTAGAAGCATTTCACGAGTATTAGCCCATTCAACAAGCTTTGATTTGACGAATGGAAACGTGTCGTCCATGATCATTGACTGTCTCAAGCCCACTTCCTTGAAGTTTACATACATAAATAGCTTGACATTTACCAGGTTGTTAATCTAAAGATGCAGATAAACCAGAAGTAGTATCTTTACCAGGGCGAGGAGTTAAATTGATATTACTATTTGAACTTGATCGATAAATAACTCCTTTCGTTATTATTTTTTCAAGCCCTAAAAAGTCAACCCAACTTTGAGGATTCGGCGCAAAAGCATACAAATTCTCCCCACCCAACAGCCCAATCGGGTCCTGATTCACAAACCGACCTGCATCAGGATCGTTGTACCTGAAGAAGTTGTAATGCAGACCCTATATCTTGATTGGCATACTGGCGGGAATGAGGACGGCAGGAGACGTAGACGGAATGAGTAGAAGAAATTAATAATGGTAAAGCTTATGTATAAATTAAATTTTTCAGGATATTTTATTGCTATATTTTTACTCAAACATATCTAAAACGTCGTTCAATAATTCAGTTCTCCATCTCTCATTTTGATGATTTGTAGAAAAGGTTTTTATGATTTCATATGCATTATCAACTTGATCACCTGATAGTTTTGATATTTTGTTAATGATGTTAAATGCTCCATGAGCAACTTCAAATTCTCCATGTATTAACCAATCAATCGCTTTTTCAAACAGAGGTTCTGGAGGATAATTTTCTAGCGCATAAATTAATGTTCCCTTACACCTTTTAAACTCTGGTTGTTCTATAAAATCTAAGATAATAGGGTAAATTTCATTATCCTTTTTTTCTGCTAAATCTAAGACAATGTGAAGTTTATCCCAAACTGGTAAGTTGTGTTCTTGCAGAGCTTGAATTAAAAATTTATTTGACATTTGGCTCTCCTAATTTTCCCATGGTGCTGGTCAATAATTTGACGGTTGTCGTAGTAGTCGAAGCAGTTAATGCTTTGGCTGTTGGTGGCGCGAACGAGATTACCGTCCTTATCGGTCAACTCTCTCGGGATGACGATTTGGTCGCAGTGGAAGTAGTGGGTTTGCTGGCAGCTTTCTCCATCTTCGGTTGTCCAGTTTCGGACCTGTACCAAAAGTTCGTAGATGTCGGGATAGGTGTAGATATAGGTATACCTGCCGTCCGAATGGATTTCCTGTGATAGGTGGCTGTCGTCCCAAACGAATCCAGTGGCATTTTCGAGGCCGTCTGAGCTTCTTCGTTTTTCAGACGACCTTACTACACTGTTGGGATTTAACCCAGTCTATGCTTGTCAGGAGATATAATAAAGATATCAAAATATAGATAGAGTAGTAAAAGTTTTAATATATCTTTAGGCTCTCTTGGTAAAATTCAAATAACTCTTTTGCATATTTTTTATAAGAAGGAATCTTAATTGCTTTCAAAAAATTTGTTAAATCTATTTCTGATTTTCTCAATAGTAAAATTTCTATAGAGTTTACAATGAGGAAAGTCTTAGCCTGACCAATTAAAATAATATCATCACTATTTTCTTCATCTTCCTCAAAGTCACAGTAATCCTCTGACAATTTTGATATTTTTAATTTTGAGAAAACAAAAACTAATTTATCGTTTTCCATAATAAAATCTAATATTAACTCAGGTGTTAATCCTGATTTATTAATTTCATAAGCAACAGAATTACATTCTTGTGAAATACTGTCGTCATTGTCATAAATTTTAATTTTATAATCATGTTCAGCCTTATCTAATAATCTTTTGTATTCATGAGATTGAATTAAATTTTTGATTTCTAATCCTGTTACCATGTGCTGGTTCCTTTCAAATTTTTTAATAATACACTACCTGTGTGAGGGTTGGTATGTGCTATCCGTTACCTTGGTTTCCTCTTTCAGACGACCCCAGCCGGTGTATTCGCTATACCACAACAGATTGCCGTCCTTATCGGTCATCTCTCTCGAGATGCCGATTTGGTCGCAGTGGAAGTAGTGGGTTTGCTGGCGGCTTTCTCCGTCTTCGGTTGTCCAATCGCGAACCTGTGCCAAGGGTTTGTGCGTACCGTACATGCCCTACGTCAGGATTAGAAGTTTCGTGTGGGCTACGACTTGCTACATTATATGTATCCTTATCATTATCTGAATTGTCAGGACAACGATTTTTATATAAGAAGAAGGTCGTCTGAAAATCATTTCATACAACCATGTAAGTTAAAAGTTTATTGTAACTATTTTTTCATGATTATTTTCTTCCCAGTATTGTTTGTAGAAAGATGATGCATCATGTATTAAATGATATAATTCACTATTTCTATCCTTTAGTTTATTAATATTATTAAAATTCAAAATAATTTCTTTCTCTTGAATCCAACTTAAATCTCTCATGCATTCATCTAAAGCATCTAAATTTGATCCAAAATAGCTTGGAAAATTAAGTTCTTGATTTAATGTATTTAAAAAATTTTGTTTTGTTTTTAATTTTAATAAATTTATATCTATGATTTTTTTATTGGTATTCATAATGCAACCTCTCTATGCTTCCTGCTAAATAGGTACATATATTTGCTGAATTGCTACGATTTTTCCATTTTCCAAGGCAGTAGAATCCGTTATTCGGTATAGATATAGCTTGCGTAAATTATTGTGCCAAATACCCTGTGTCATAATCTAAATCGTCAGTTTCCACAAACTCATCTAAGAAAAGATATATATCTTCTATATCTACTTGAATTGGGATGTTTATAGCATAGAAATTTACATTAAATGCTTCATACTCACATCCAAGATCGATTAGTTTCGTTAGTATTTTATCTTTAAATTTCTGATTTTCATTAAAGAAAATAATCCGCAATGTACTATTTTGACTATGAATTATCGTTTTATCATAGAATAAGTAATTTTCTTCCGTTTGTATTCCACTAACAATATCACCTAGAGAAATTTCTTTGCTATAAAAAGGAATATTATTTATTTTAAGATAGCCTTCTTCAGTCACTTCTGCCCAAATGCTTTCCATAGATACTGGAGGATAACCATCAATTACTTCTAGATTTAAAAAAAGCTTTTTCATTTTCATTACCTTATATAACCTTGCTACCTACTGTAGGAACTTAATTTAACAACTCGCACTTTCTTAAGTTAAACTTTAGTAATATTCTTTAAAGAATCATATATTAATTCTTCCAAATAACTAATATTTTCATGGTAAATATTTATTTCTTAGTCTTTGAAAAAAGAATATCCTCTTGAGTCAGATATGTCAACCATTCCTTTTGAATTCTCTCGATTTATAAATAACTCTAAAACTATTTTATCATTATCATCGTATATAAGAATATTTTCCTTTAAAAGTAGACTGAATACAATTCTTAAACTAGATTGTTTTAAATAAATATCTAAATCCGCTTTAAGAATTTTACCATTTGAAGCTTAAGTTTCTCTTAATTTTGTAAACTGTTCAATGCGTATTCGATGCAAGTTGATAAAGGCTAAAGCCCCCTAGCAACCTAATTGGGTCTTGGTCAGATTGGACGGGGAGTCTTTTATTGAACTTGCCGTTCATATGGAACATATCGCCTTTGCGCACGATATAGCGTTTGCTCATTGTAACCGAGGAAGAATGGCGCATCGGCCAGGCTGGTTTGGTGACGGTATGGGAAAGTATGGCCTTGCCTCCCGGAAGTTATAAATAAAGTTGAATAGTACTTGTTATTTTTTTTTGTGTTTCGACACTAATTTCCTGGTTAAAATTTTGGATTAATTTTAAAAAATCAATAATTAAGTTGATTTGAGTAGTGTTAAATATCGTACTTTTGTTTCTTAGGGCAATATATAAAAATTCAACAACGTAACCATATAAATAAAATTTAGATAAATTAGAAAAAATATATTTTAAACAGCAAGGAGTAAAATATAATATAGCCTTATTAGTATAAGCTTGCCACTCTAGTGATTCAAGTATTGAGAGAAAATCATCGTATGTTATCTCAATCCAAGTTTTAGTAGATAGTTGCATTATAGAAAATATATAAAAGTTATCACTATCATCAAAACTTATGATATTGTTTTTATCAACTTTGAAAACTGGAAAAGTAGTCCTAATTTTTTCCTCTAGATAATTTCGTTCTTGTATATATTTTACCTCCGTAAGAAATTTTTCAAATTCACAATATACTCCTAAGTCTTTGACAAACTTTGAAATATATTCTAAAAAATCATAAATGATATTGATTTCATCTTTGGTTAAAGATTGCAGTAAATTAAATAGTTCACTTACTTCTCCTTGGGATATATTAGAATAATAGCTAAATAATTCTATGAAACAATCATTATCTATACTAGGATTTTCTATTGAGCTTAGTAAAAGTCTATTTAAATGTAAGGCATTTTCATTTTTTTGTTTATCTGACATTTGATTTTTAATTAATAAAATTAGATTGTTTTTTTTCATGTCTTACTTTCTACATTTTAAGGTATTGCACCATTTGATTGATTTATTATCTATTTTTTATTTACGTTTTTTAAAATCATTTAATAGTTTTACTATCTTCTCTTTATTTTCGCTAGATGAATTAATTGCAATTCTAACGGCATTTTCTCCAAATTCATTTTGTATATTTTTATCAGATCCATTATCAAGGAGTATTTTCACCATTTCGATATTTCCAAACATGCATGCATAATGTAGGGGAGTATATCCTAAGTCCCCTTTAAGATCGATCAATGCCCCATTTTGAAGAAAAACAAGAGCATCATTTAAAGAATTATTTCTGGCTGCAATATGTAAAACTGTATCATCCATACCTCCTACTTGATTTATATCTTCAATAGTGTCACCCAAGAAATCAGGATGCGTTTCATATTTTTTTAAAATACATAATAATTCTTTTTCCATTAATAATACCTATAATTGTAAGTTGATAAATTTAATATCTGGATTTTATTTATTACTCGTGACACAATATTCTTTATGCTCTTTTTTAGATTGTTTAATCTGTTTTTACGTTCTTGTATTTTTTGAGCATGACCGTCCTGGCCGTATTCATAGGTGGTTTTGGCTTAGATTGTTACGGAATAAATATTTCAGATGCCCCTAGCCGGTGTAGTTGCCGAACCAAACCAGATTGCCATCCTTATCGGTCATCTCGTGCGGTATACCGATTTGGTCGCAGTGGAAGTAGTGGGTTTGTTGGCCGCTTTCTTGAAGATTTCGGCTTTCATCAGTTGGTCATGCAGGTCGTAGAAATAGTTCTGCACTTCGTCGTCAGTCAGTTCGTGGTGGATCAGGTTGCCGAAGTGGTCGTAGTAATAGGTCATGCTGTTGTAGGTTTTCAGGCGGTTGTCCGGGACGGTAGGTATATTGTTGTCGGACAGGATATTGTGAGCGGGCTACGGCTTGTTACAAGGACTAATTATTGCATAATTTGTTGTTTTAATTTTTGGTCAAAAGAATTTTCCATGAAGATCAAATCATGCTTGCTAAACAATCCATTATCATTTTCTAATACTTTTTTATCAAACAATAAAATATTCTGTATTAAAGGATCATTTAGTGGTAATTCATTCTTATTTATAATAAAAATAGCGGTTAATGCTTTAAAACGAAAAGCCTCTGGATAAAGTGCTAAATATTTTAAAACTTCTTTGCTACCGGAATGGAAGGCCATAATGATTGGAATATGATCTTGCTGCAAATGCTTTAATACATCTGGATAGATTTTTTTTGCATCATTCTCAGATTCAGGTAATTTAATGGTATCTCCATAAGGAAATGAGGTAATAGGGGGAGCCTTAAAAAAATGAGCCTGCGAGATAGATGGTTGGACAAATACTAAATCATATGGATTTGACGATTTATCATAAGGAGGAACATTTTGGGAGAAAAAAACTCCCATTTCAGAATTGTATGCATATAGGTGAAGTATGACCCCCTCGAAAGTACGAGAATTGCTAAAGGATATTTCACCATAAACATATTTTCCTTTTTTAAATTTAATCCTATCTTTTAGAAAATTAGCATCAGGAATATTTAAATTATTTTTTAAATATTCAATAAGACCTTGAATAAATTCCTTACTTTTCATAATTATCGTCCTTATAATCAATCTTTGAATACTAAAGTCATAAAGCGAGCAACGCCTTTGGAGGAACCCACATCCGTTTGCTTATCCTTATTTTTTGTTGAAACCATATATGCAGCCTTCGGATATTTTCCTCCAGCATTGTGCGGTTTTTTCAAATTGAATAACCCTGATCTCTTTTGACCTTTCGTTAATCGTCCTGTATTATATTTTACCTCAATAAAATAGATTTTCCCAGGCATACCTTTGTCAGTATTTTTTGGATAAAAATCATAGGGAAGGTCGTCTGAAGGTTATTTCAGAGGACTTTGATATTTTGTTGGATCTCGACCAACCTATGATCTAAAAAAGGTCTTAAAGAGGCTTGTTACCTTTAAATATATTAAATCTTGATAGATTAGCTCCTTTTGATTGAATATGTTTTATAGCTAATTCAAGTTCATTAAATTCATTAAATTCTTCTATCTCATAATCTTCAGCCTGATCCAATTTATTTTTTGGTACTGTATAGTAATATGTGCTATAAGTTCCATTATTTTTCTTAATAGCAAATACTTGATAAACAACCTCTCCATCAATTTCAATAAGTTCATCATATCCTTTTGTTTGTAAATTATTTAAATTTAACATATCTATTCTCCTATAATATCAATACGCACTTGTTTCCCATCCGTAATAATCCCCGAACCAGGTCGCCTTTATCATCAGTCATTTCACGTGGGATGCCGATTTGGTCGCAGTGGAAGTAGTGGGTTTGTTGGCGGCTTTCAACGTCTTCAGTTGTCCAGTTGCATACCTGCGCCAAGGGTTCGTGTGTACCGCACATGCCCTACGTCAGGATTGGAAGTTTCGTGCGGGCTACGACTTGCTAACTCAATCTAGTGGTCATTTTTACTATTGTTATCATTGTGTATCTCAATATTTTTTTTATGTGCGAATAATAAATCTAAAATTTGAGATATATTCTTTGAGTCAGGGAATTTTCTAGGATTTTTTATGTTTACGAAATTATCAATTTCCAAGTTTTGTAAATGACTTATTAGTAAAATTGTAGATAGTGGGTATTTATATGAGGAAGGATTTTTTAAAATATCCTCTATTGCTAAATTACTTCCAAAATAATAATTTTTCATTGGAAACACATAATTATCGAATATGGCAATAATTATCTCATTTATTTCATTTTCGGATGTTTCTGGATATAAAGAAATAATGCCAAAATCTTTAAAAATAGAATCAAATTTTCCAAGTTCTGAACCATGTACTTTAAAATTACTTGGTGTGTCATTTTCATCAAAAATATCGTTTATTTCAGGATAAAATTTTGGGATAGTTGTACTTAATTCTATAAATTTTTGGTCTAGAATATTTTTCTCATTTATATAAGAAACGATAGAAAATGAGCATAATGCCCCAATTTTTACATGCTTACCTTTTTTAAATTGGAAATTAATTTTTCCAAAAAAAATGTCATTAAAAAAGAGTGAAATAATACAATCGTGTTTTTTAAATGAAATATGGTTAGCTTCTAAATATGAGCAGAAGCTATTTAATATTTTTTTCTTCATTTTTTATACCTCAATAAAATAAATGTTATATCACTTCCATTGACATTAACAACTTTGCCTTTAGAAGTTAAAATAGTTCCTTCTCCTTTTCTTGATGTATTTGCATTTGTACAACGACCAGTTGGTCATACAGGTCGTAGAAATAGTTCTGCACTTCGTCGTCGGTTAGTTCGCGGTGGATGAGGTTGCCGAGGTCGTCGTAGTAGCAACTTGTGCCGTTGTAGGTTTTCAGGCGGTTGTCTTGAACGGTAGGGCTAACGAGTTATTTAATCAAAATTATTTTCAAATCTCATAAAAAAACATCCTTTATATGTATTCAATAAAAGAATATTAGCATTATTTTCAATAATATATATTTTCTCATATAGAAAATTTGGAAAATCAGCCAATACATCTGTAACTGCACTATCTATTGCTTCATACTCATCATCTGTCAGTGGTGAATCAATATATACATAAAGAGTAAATAATTCTTCAGTCATATCAAATGCAATAAGTCTGACTTTGTTACAAATTGCCCCAAGAAAAGCTGTTTGCATACTTAAAATAATTTCTTGTTTTTTCATAATTAATTTCTCCAATAAAATATAGAATTTAAGTTATATCAGGCAATGTAGGAACAATAAGGGCTTCTTTGGGGATGAATGAATTATTCCCCATTCTGTCGGAGTCTCATCTTTCTTGGGATGCCAATTTGGTCGCAGTGGAAGTAGTGGGTTTGTTGGCGGCTTTCACCGTCTTCGGTTGTCTAGTCGTGGACTTGCGCCAGCGGTTCGTAACTGTCGGGATCGGATAATTTTAAATAATTCATCAGAAGGTGACGGAAGTGAGGCTGTGCGTCGCCTTCGGGTTAGGCAATTTGACAGAGGTCGTCTGAAAAACAGAAACTGCGTACGTGCGTTCCGCACACACTACGTCGGGATTGGAGGTTTCATGCAGGCTACAGCTTGCTGCCATATTGCCGAAGGCCAGTAATATTTATTCTTTCGTCATTGAAAGCAGGAAAGGGGTTGAACTAAGTGCACTTTTTACTGAATCAATTTCAGTAAAGTTCAATGTCCAAATATATTTTTCATTTTTTATAGAATAACTTCCAATTCCTCTATTTAAGAAACTTGTCAAATTAATATTTTCAGCCTGTTTATGATTTAGAATATTAAGTTCATAAATATCTTTAACAAAACCTTTTTCGGCTAATGAACCATTTGTTAATAACATGTTGTCCCATATTTTTTCTGCAAACAATGGTATATTTTCGCTTGAGAATATTGTGGATTTAATTTTAGAACCATCAAGTGTTTGGTTTTCTAGCAATCCCATACCGTAGCCATAATCCCAAGCATCAAGATTTACATTATTAGTAATAAAATTTACTAACAACTCTTTATATTTATATGGGCACATAATTATAAATTTTGCTTCATATACATTATTAGAATTTAAATCTAATTGATTTAAAAAAGGGTTGTCGTACAGGATTAAAATTTTATCTATTTTTTTTGCTTGAGCTGAAAAGAATGATAAATTTTTCTGTTTCATTTTTTTTAAGGTATTTTCAATCGAACTAGATTGATAGTTTCCAAAATTTATATCAATATCATCTAGTCTTAAGTTAAATTCATTTATGTATAATTTATCAATTTGAATTATATTTTCTAAAAACCAATTATCTGTATTTGAGAAATTGTTAATATCATTTCTTTTTAAAAGAGTTATAGAGAAATTTTTAAATTTCTCTCCTTTAGTTTTTTTAAAAATCATTGAATAAATTCCTTACTTTTCATAATTATAGTCCTTAAAATCAATTTTTGAATACTAAAGTCATAAAGCGAGCAACACCTTTGGATGAAGCCACATCCGTTTGCTTATCCTTATTTTTTGTTGAAACCATATATGCAGCCTTTGGACATTTTCCTCCAGCATTGTGCAGTTTTTTCAAATTGAATAACCCTGATCTCTTTTGACCTTTCGTTAATCGTCCTGTATTATATTTTACCTCAATAAAATAGATTTTCCCAGGCATACCTTTGTCAGTATTTTTTGGATAAAAATCATAGGGAAGGGCGTCTGAAGGTTATTTCAGAGGACTTTGATATTTTGTTGGGTCTCGACCAACCTACGCTTGCTATAGTTCGTTATAGTATTTAAATGAATGAATTAAAAAAGAAATATCATATGCTTCGTACAAATACGTTTGGATTTTATACAAGCAATTTTTATGAGTAAATTTTACCTCTATACTATCTTCTTTATCTTTAAAAGTAAAAGCACTATCAAATATAACCCATTCAACATCATTAATGAAAATTGATGTTTCTTCTAATGGCTGATATTTATGATGACCATCCACTATATTTTTTATATGAGTATCAATGTGTGATTCATCATTAATCCAATAAGCTCTGAATATAAAAATCTCACTAGTGTCTAGTTTGTGTACTGCAAAAGTTGGTAAAGGTTCGTCTCCTAAAATAATAGTTTGTACACCTTCTACAGCTAAAACAGATAAATAGTTATGCTGAGAGCAAGCTAAAGAATAATGCTCTTCTGGTTTTAAATCTACACAGCCCTGCCATATATTGGCATCTGATTTGGGTAACATGACTAATGGACCACCATAAGTGTCAATATCATGTGTTTTAAAAAAATTCATTGCAAAACCTCTATGTATTAAAAATTTAAATTTTAGCTAACTAAAGTTACTTCAAGAATAAACATTGAGGATACAGATCTTGAGACTCATTTCCTCGTAGCAAGCCAATATTAGCTTGGTGATCTCCTACAAAATTTCCAGTTTTAGTTCCAGGATCAGTGGCACCACAAGTATGGCATATACCAATTTTATTCAATTTTTTGCGTTCTTCTTGAGTGAAATTCCTTTCAGGTCCTCTAGCAGGAATAGATCCTTCTTCAAATGGGCCAATTCCTACCGTCAGTAATTGTTCTAATGTGAATAATCCTAAAAAGTCTACCCAGCTTTGCGTATTCGGTGCAAACCTGTACAGATTCTCCCCACCCATCAACCCAATCGGATCCTAAGTTACAAACCGACCTGCATCAGGCTCATAGTATCTGAAGAAGTTGTAATGCAGCCCGTTTTGCGGTCGCAATACTGATTTTGCAACCTCAACGGCTGGTGCGCCGTCCCCGTAACGTTCGTCTCCTCTTTCATACGACCTTAATGTATGCGTTAGGAGGAGGCTAATTCTATTTACGCTTGTTTTAAATATCCTTCTTTTTTAATAAAAATATCCTGAAAATTTCATGGCCAAAACCGTCATCAAATTTAGAGTAAACAATGTTAAAAATGTCTTTATAATTAAAATCAGATGAATATTCATGTAACCATGAGAAATTCTCTAAATTTAAGACTGGATAATTTTTAAATGTATTTTCATATTTCGACCTATAAATACATATGTTAGGTATATAAAAACTATATAGATTATGTGATTCAGAACTTATATCCGGGTATGTTATACATATTGATAAATCGTTATCTATCAGAATATCTTTTGCCATTAAATTTATATTATTAATGTAAAATATTGCAGTATTTAAAAAGAACAAATTCAACTGTTTTTGGGATAGTATTTTCAAAAATGGTTTTTCTCTTCCAGTTCTAGTAATCAAGGGAATTTCTTCAAATTCAACAGGATGCTTAAGTAATTTAATTATTTCATCATACTGATACGATTTTTCAGTTTTTGCTAACGTTGTTAATAGTTTTAAGTATTCCATTATGTATTCCATCCATGGCAAAATAAGAAATCTCTATTATCTTTAGAGAATGGGGGATTTATCAATGTTTATCGTGAGTAGTGTGGTTGGTTTTACTGGCTTTGAAGACGAAAGCAGGTTTGCGATTAAGGCGTACGTCAAGAAACTATTTAAATTCTTCTAATAATTCTTTTCTTAATTCCGCAAATTCATCCGATAAATTATTTTTAAGTTCAGTATAAATTTCATCATCGATTTTACTTTGAGTGAATAGTGTCTTTTTAACATAAGGGATAACTTTTTTAGAATTAATTGAAATTAAAAATGCAATAATTTCATTGTAAATATAAGATTTTTCATTAAATTGGCTTAGTTTATGTATTAGTAAATTTTCAATTGATTCTGATCTATAATGTTTTCCTTTTAATCCATACAATACCCAGGAGATAATTTTGTGATGCTTGCTGTTTAAATTTTTTATAAGATATTCTTTTATATAATTTCTTTTTGGGAAATATGCAGAACTAAATGCAATAGAAATAATTATAGAATATCTATTTAAATTCCAAATAGAACTAATATTATTTTCAATAGTGCGAAACTCTTCTTCTCCTAGATTATATTTTTTGAATAGATGTCCTAAAGAAGATATTGCAGATGATTTCACTTTAATACTTTTGTCATTTTGAATAGAGTAAATTAATATAGAGAAAATTTCTTTCAATTCCGTAGTGCTAAGTTTTTCTTGCATTTGTCCCAAGATAAAATTTGCAATTTCTCTATGTTTACTAAATCGACTTGTTAAAAGGGTATTTCTGATTATATCAATAATCTCTTTATACTGAAAAAATTGTAGTCTTTTTGCTGCTTCATATTGAATAATAGTATTAGAATGTAGTAGTTTTTCTAATAAGTCATTGATAGATAGATCTTTACATTCTAAAAAAGCGTCAAAACTTGAAATTCTATCATTTACCATATTATTTTTTCCTGTTACACTTATCATTCGAATGCTGAGAATGGCAACATCCCCAAGCTTTTTGAGTAGATTTAGCTTGTTTGGCAGATATTTGCCCACAATTAATTAATTCTTACAATACTTCACATTTCTCTGGTTTTTTCCTGTGCTTTGAAAATACTCATTTATTTTTTTATAAACTTGATTAGCAACCCCAGTATCTACTTGATTTCCATTTGCTGCCATCATTACTGTATCAAGCGCTTTTTTTCCTTTTTCATAAATAATAACTATACCTAAAGTTACAAGCGCAGCTTTACTTAACACAATCAATTCAGGAGCAATAAGGGAACTGCCAAGCCTTTAAGGGTCGTTCCATCTTTGTACGTTCAGTGCAAACTGATATAAATTTTCCCCACCCATCAATCCAATCGGATCCTGATTCACAAACCGTCCGGCCTCGGGTTCGTAATACCTGAACAGATTGTAATGCAGCCCCGTCTCTTCATCGAAGTATTGGTTCTGCAATCTGAACGGCTGATGTGCATCCTTATAAACCCTCTCATCCTTTTTCAGACGACCCTAGGCGGTGTATTCGCCGTACCACAACAGATTGCCGTTGAAATCGTAGTGGTAGCGGATGGTTTCTGAACGGGCAGGTACAGCATATCGTACAGCACATCGCGCCAGTCGGTTTCAGGCAAATCGTTTCGGGCGTTCTCTTCTTTAGATGGCACTTTCCATTGGTGCTGGCCGTTTTCGTTGTAGACGAAGCAGGTAAGGGTAAGCGTATAGGGCAAGGTCGTCTGAAGGTTATTTCACACAACCTTGATATTTTGTTGGGTCTTGACCCAAACTACGCTTGCTAGAAACATCTACAGTTATTTGGATTTTGATTAGCTTTATATAGTTTGAAGGATTTAAAATTAGTAAATTATAAAAGAATTCAGATTTAAAATGAATGTATTTAAATCTCTCTTCCATAACTTAATGCTCTTAGAAAAGTATAATGATATAGTTGGCTCTTCAGATAAAAAACATGCATAACTTTTTTCGATTGGTAAAACTTCCAAGTCATCCATTCCTTCAAAAACTAGAGTACAAGTTTTGTTTGGTTGGTATCTATGACGAATAGTCCAATATTCTGATATATCTAAATCATTTCCTTCTGATTCTTTTAAAACAATCCAGTTATGGTTATGTAATTGGTCTCTTAAATCTTCAATATGATATTTCATAGTATATTTCCCTCTAGTTATACTACATCCGGGTCGTAGGCGTAGTGGCGGTTAAGTACGGTACAAAAAAGGTCGTCTGAAAATATCGAATCTTACTTTTTGGTTTTTTTCTTAGGATTTAATTCTTCTTTACGTTGCTTATAAAATTGCCAATATTTTTTGTCTTCCATAGAGAAAGGTGTGTAACGTAGCTCATTATAAGTTAGGTCAAAATATTTATAGGCATTTTCCATATCACCTAATTCGTAATAAACGATTCCTGTCCATATAAACACACCTGCTGCAGGTTCATCTTTTCGTGCATCAAGTGCAATTAACATCCACTCAAGAGCTTTTTGATAATCACCTAATTTTTTATAGCTTCCTGAAATACCACAAGCAATCGCAGAAGTAGGTTCAACAAATTGAGTTGCTGGTTTGGGTAAAAGTTCCCATGCCTGCTTTAGAATATCAATTCTTTCCTCCGGTGTGGGCGCGTCATTTGAGTTACATACAAAATCATTGATTATTTCGTTTAATTCATAATTTACTTGATCTAAATACATAATTTCTCCTTCTTATGTGCATTCTTTAAAGAGTATTTATTACCATGATGGTCCAGTTGTGTATCTGTGCCAAGGGTTCGCGCGTAACGCACACACTTTACATCTTGGAGGTTTCATACTGGCTACGGATTGCTTCAGATTATTACAAATTCTATATTTGTACAGAATTTAATTGTCTTTTTGCCGTTTTATTTCTTAAGATACTTTTCTATATATCTGTATTGCTCTTGCGTACATTTAACTGAAAAAAATATTTTTTCACTTATAATACTTTGGGCAGAAAAAATATCTTTTTCATATTTTAATTTTATTTTACTTAACGGAATCATTCCTTTTCCATTTTCTTTCCCACAAAAAAGCTTATATTGTAACTCATTATTACTGATCCTTATATCTCCGCAAGTTTTTTTACTATTATATTCTGATACAATTATATTTAACCAGCCATGTTGAAAATCATAAGAGTAATGTGAAACATAAGGTAAATTAGAAGAAGAGGATACTATTAGAGATAAAATTGAACTTAAAATTGATTTCATAATTTATTTACCATTTAATTTATTAATTTTATTAGCTAACGAAGCAGGAGTAACCCAACCAGACATTTTCAATTCTTTAATATCAGCAGCTTAACTTTGCTCCATATGCAAAACTTGCACACTGCCTATTTCGTAAATTATATCCAGAAGTTTCTGTATTTTTTTATTAATGAGATTGTCAAAAAACAAATCTTTCAAAGGATCTTGATGAAGGTTTGAAGTCGACTGAAAATTATTTCAGACGACCTTATGGGATTTGTTAAACCTTGATACAATTTACATTTACTCAAAATCTATAATTTTTCCATATTCAAGAATTTCATCAAAAGTATCTGCTACTTTTCCAATACTTCCATCATCTAGCCAATACTCCCATATTGAGAAATTATCTTCCAAATCAAAATACACGCACGCTCCATCAGCTAAAGAGCCAAACAGCAAACCTCTTTTTACTCGTTCTGAGTCAATATATCCATTTGAGTCATGCCTTTCTACAATATTAGGCATCTGTTGTTTCTCTTTATTTATCTCTACTAGGTATTTTAAATAGCACCATTGAGGAAATCCATTTAAGTTATCAAACAACGATTCTTCATTAAACAGATTAATTTGATAGTTGTTGAATTCAATCTCCATAAATAATTGAAATTTATTAATAGTATTTTTATATGACTGAGGAAATAAGATGTTTAAATTTTTTTCTATGCTTGATATTTCTTTCATGATTAGTATTAGTCCTTTCAATATGAGTTTTTTTACAACTTCCAATATAATCCCGTGCACTTTTTTTCAATAGACCTCACGAAATTTATCGTGCGCATCAGTTTGTGCTTTATCTCTATGAAAACTTTCTGTAATAAAGAGTTGTGTACCTGTACCAGGGGTTCGTAGTTGTCGGGATCGGTGTAGAGATAAGTATATCTTCCGTCCGGGTGGGCTTCCTGCAAGAGGTGGCTGCCGTCCCAAACAAATTAGGAGGCCAGTAATATCATAGACGTAGACATCTTTAGACATTATCAGGCTTCTTACTAAACCATCTCTTCATTATTTTCATTGCCTTTTAGCAAAGATAGGCGTATTAAAAGTATCTTTTGAAATAATTTATTGCCTTATAAGAGCTGATACCATAATGGTTTATACACTCAATAAACCAATATAGATTATCACAGTTTCTATCTAATTCTTCTGATTTAAATGGAGTAAGAATTAAACGATAAATATGATTTAATTCTATATTTTTTTTATCCTTTTTATTTAAAGTTGACCATTTTTTTAATAGTGCAATTTCAATAACTTCCTTTCGGTATTTTTCTAAGTTATCAATAGTTTCATCATAATATCTCCAATAATTTTCTGCACTATCAACATAAGGTTTATAGATGCTTATACATAAAATTGGATTCTCTATAATAATATCTAATATAGAAAGCATAATCTTTCTATAAATTTGTTCAGTATTATTATCAATTAATAAATTGATAATTTCTAAGAAATATTTTTCCATCTGATTTCTCTTATTTATCCACTTGTTGCAGTAATTCTTAATATAGCTAGCAAAGGGTTAGATGTTGCACATGCATGCTTTGGTTTCTCAAAACGGTTATCTTTTGCTAAATTTAGAGTTTCTATGGTTGTTAACAGGAATTTATTGTCCTTGACCAAGAATTTCTTCTCCAATTATTGAATCTAACTCTATCCATGCTTCTTCAAGTTGATTAACAATAGAAGATTCATTTTTATTTGGATCGTCTTTTAAATTGAGATACCAAATATGTGTTAATTTCGGTATTTCATATAAATAAGACGCCAATCTTTTTTCAATTAGATTATGATTATGAGTATAATGCTTTATTTCATTTAAAATTTTTAATAATTCTTGATAGTCCTTTACATCGAATTCAAGATCCATTCTGACCTTATCAATAAAACTATTATTTTCAAGTTTTTCTAATAATTCTTTCATAGTAACCACCTTTAAGTTATACAAAGCCAAGGATTGCTTCTGCTGGAATAGTTTATTTATTTTAAAAAAGTTAAGCATTCACTCCAATAGAAATAGATAACACATCTTTCTCATTGTCGAGTAGAGATATATCGATGACTTTATCTATTTTATGACTAAAGAATTTTAAACAATAAAAATTAGGTTTGTTTATTAATTCTAGCCAATTGCTAATATTTTTTATTTTGATAATAAACAAGGGGAATAATTCTATTGGTATTTCAGCCGAATCATTTATTCCTCCATAAAAGTATACATAAGCAATATCATTTTCCTCTGGTGCAAAAAAATTTAATATTTCATTTTTTATCGATAAACTAAAATTTTCTTTTAATAATTCTTATATTCTATAGGGGGTAAAAGTACGATTTATTATTTCACATGAGAGTGGATATGGAATAATTTTTTGAGAATCTGAAATTAAATTATTTAAAAAATGAATTTCTTTCATTTTTTCCATTAAATTATTCTGTTTTAAAGTAAAGATTTTATCTTCTAAAGTTGTCATGATACTATTTCCTATGTTGTACGGTTGCATTATCTTTGTAGGACTTCCAAGAAAATATACCATTCCCATTATTTCTTTTTTGACTAAGATTTCCATCCATTTTGGTAGTGGCTACATGCAAGTGTGGACAAGGATGTTTTCCAATCGTAAGGGTTGGTGTGCGGCATCCCGATTTGGTAGCAGTGGAAGTAGTGGGCTTGTTGGCGGCTTGCTTCTGTTGGGGATGGGGTCGTCTGAAAGCTGGGTGAGTGAGGGTTTAGGGTTTCAGACGATCCTGTAGGTTATGGCTTACCGAAAATATATTTTTCCTCTAGTTTAGTTTTATCATGCTCAAGAAAAAAAATGTTTCTATATTCAGATAAACTATTATGA
The DNA here is from genome assembly GCF_000187465.1 of Streptococcus infantis ATCC 700779. Lineage (GTDB taxonomy): Bacteria > Bacillota > Bacilli > Lactobacillales > Streptococcaceae > Streptococcus > Streptococcus infantis. The sequence continues at coordinate 629,110 of NZ_GL732439.1, forward strand.
TTAACCGCTGAATATTGTTCTTCATTACTGCCATCATCTTCCCAATGACAAATGGGACAAATATCATAGTTGGATTTACTAGACAAGGTATAAAAATGACAACACGGACATTTTACTTTCTGATTTATCTCGTCTCCATAGACGTTTATTTCTTTGGAGAGAAGAAGACTAAGTTTTTTAGCTAGAAATTTATTACTTAAAATTGAATTTTTATATGTTAACCCTAAGGTAACTACAGGATTAAAAAAATCATCATAAAATTCTATGTCATCAAAATCATGTGTACTTAAGTAGCTTATAAGTTCTTTATTTAAATGTTCTGGTTCAGATTCATAGGAATACCAAAAGTCTAATAGGATATTCATCTTTTCAGAATTAGATATTGAATTAGTCTGATACTCAGAAAAAAATTTAATAGCTTCTGTTCTAGTCATGATAAAACCTTTCCATTTGATCTCAGATGCTTTAATTAGCCCTAAGGGATCAATCCAGCTAACAATATTGGGATTAAAGGTATATAGATTTTTCCCACCCCACAACCCAATCGGATCCGGATTCACAAACCGACCGGCCTCAGGTTCGTAATAACACATCAGGTTGTAATGCAGCCCCGTCTCACGGTCGGCATACTGATTTTGCCGTCTGAACGGCTGATTCGCAACCTTGTAAACCCGATCGTCCTTTTTCAGACGGCCCCAGGCGGTGTATTCACCGTACCATAAGAGATTGCCGTGGATGTCGGTCATCTCGCGCGGTATACCGATTTGGTCGCAGTGGAAGTAGTGGGTTTGTTGGCGGCTTTCTCCGTCTTTGTTGGTCCAGTTATGTACCTATGCCAAGGGTTCGTGCGTACCGCACACCCTACGTCGGGATTGGAGGTTTCATGGGAGCTACGGCTTGCTTTTAAGTTTTATAAGAATAATATTATGTATCAAGAAATGGCATTAATTGTTCTGGCTTTAAAGTTAGTAGTGAGATTGTTTTTCCTTTAGTATCGCAGAATTCAACCTCATATGCTTCATATGGATTTGAATAAACTTCTACAATTGCACCGATGTCTCCCTGTTGTAAATTAAAATCAGGAAGATCTTGTTGCAATTTGACTACTTCTAAAAGTGAATATTTCATTAGAAACTCCTTAATAATTAACTATAAAACATATGTAGTTGCCTTTGGAGGTGTACTCCTGAAGTAATCGCGTTCCGTCCACCGCGAGTTCGTAGGCGGTTTTGGCACCGAGTCCGTCGATGTAGGCGGTCAGTCGGTCGAGGCAGTTGTTTTGCCCTCTCCCATGAGAGAAGGAGTAGATGTTGGGATGGAAAAAAGTTCATCCAACACTTCTTTGATTTATATTAATCCCAATAAAAGTCTGAATTATTTAATTCCTTCCACTCTTCCAAAGAATAAAGAAAAGGCAAAGAAAAGTTTTCCAATATTTTTTCTTTTAAATTTTCTGACATCATAAATGCTCCTGAATAATTATAATTGGAAGACAATAAAATATCCTTATCTGAATTAGTATATGCCTCCAGTGAATAATCATCTTCATCTAATGCTAAATCTGGGTAAACAATTTCATCCTGAATTTCCCAATCAACTATTCTTACTAAATAATAGACTTCATTCGTCAATAACTCACCTTTTGTATTGACAATAATTGCTTTACTCATTCCAAAATCATGATCAAACCCGTATTTTTTAATAAATTCCAAAAAACGTGCTGACATGATAAAGAAATCATTATATGGAAGAAAATCAAAAGTAACACCTCTTGCTTTCTTTAAGCAGACATAAACCTTTTCAGGCATTGGAGGAATTTCTTGTCCCTTTACAAACCAACTCCACGGAAAGTCAAAATCAGGATGCGTTTTCTTAGGGTTAAACTTCTCTGATATACCCACAGCTCCACTACTTACTCGTGGCAACCCCATTTTTTCTGCTTTATCCATGCTTTGTAGGGCATATCCCCACACCATCAATTTCTTCATAATACACTCCTAATCTAATCGTTTGGGCGAGTTGGTAGATGAATATCCTCCAACAGATATGGACTTACTCAAACGATTTTTTAAACTTTTTTGTAAATCTCGTACACGCCGTCGCACTTGTGCCTGTAATCGACCATGATGTGGTTGCGGTAGGCGAAACCGCGTGCGTACAATTCTGCTGTAAATGCGACCATTAACATTTAAAAAAGGAACTGCCCCTGTATTTTGTTTTGCAGATACTTTTGTAAGGAAACCTAATATGGATTCCAAGCCTAAAGGATCAATCCAGCTTGTAATATTAGAAGCGAACCAGTATAGATTCTCTCCACCTTCTAACCCAATCGGATCCTGATTCACAAACCGACCCGTATCAATCTCGTAATACCTGAAGAAGTTGTAATGCAACCCCGTCTCACGGTCGCAATAGTAGTTTTGCAGGCGGAAGGGTTGGTGAGCAGTTCCTCCGGATGTGTTGGTTTCGCTCTTCAGTTTGCCCCAACCGTAATAATCCCCAAACCAGGTTACCGTCTTTATCGGTGATTTCACGCGGAATGCCGATTTGGTCGCAGTGGAAGTAGTGAGTTTGTTGGCGGCTTTCGCCGTCTTCATTGGTCCAGTTGTGTACCTTTGCCAAGGGTTCGTAGCTGTCGTTTTGCCCTCTCCCCAGCCCTCTCCCACGAAAGAAGGAGTAGATGTTGGGATGAAAAAAGTTCATCCAACACTTCTTTGATTTATATTAATCCCAATAACTGTCTAAATTGTTCAATTCCTTCCACTCTTCCAAAGAATAAAGAAAAGGCAAAGAAAAGTTTTCCAATATTTTGTCTTTTAAATTTTCTGACACCATAAATGCTTCCATATACTTATATTTGGAAGACAGCAAAATATCCTTATCCGAATTAGTATATGCTTCCAGCGAAAAACCTTTTTCATCTCTTCCTAAATCCGGGTAAACAATTTCATCCTCAATTTCCCAGCTAACTATTCTTACCAAATAATAGACTTCATTCGTCAATAACTCACCTTTTGTATTGACAATAATGGCTTCGCTCATACCAAAATTATAATTAAAACCATATTTTTTAATAAATTCCAAAAAACGCGCTGACATGATAAAGAAGTTGTAGCCATAAGGTAGAAAATCAAAAGTAACACTCCTTGCTTTTTTTAAGCAGACATAAACCTTTTCAGGCATTGGAGGAATTTCTTGTCCCTTTACGAACCAACTCCATGAAAAGTCAAAATCAGGATGCGTTTTTTTAGGGTTGAATACCTCTGATATCCCTACTTCCCCTAAGGAAACCTTAGGCACTTTTCTTTTCGCTAACTCATCTAAACTTTGTGAGCTATATCCCCACACCATCAATTTCTTCATAATACACTCCTAATCTAATCGTTTGGGTGAGTTGGTAGATGAATATCCTCCAACAGATATGGACTTACTCAAACGATTTTTTAAACTTTTTTGTAAATCTCGTACACGCTGTCGCATTTGTGCCTGTAATCGACCATGATATGGTTACGGTTGGCGAAACCGCGTGCGTACAATTTTGCGCACACCTAACATCAGAATTGAAGGCTTCATGCGAGCTATGTCTTGTTACACTTACTATATATACACGACGCTACGCCAGTTTATTAATCATCAGGATTTTCTTCTAAACAATTTAAAAACTCATCAAATGATTTCGCAATAATAATTGAATTTTTTTTAAAATTAGCTTCTCTTGATATATTTTCACTCCATACATCCCTTACATAATAAATAATTTGCCGACTATTTTTTTCTAAACAGAGGTAATTCCCTCCCCAATCAAAAGCAAAAGGAATCAGATTTATAGGTAACTCATTAAGTTTCCATTCATTTATTGCTCTTCCTTCCAATGTAAAATCTGGATCATCCTCAAACTGCTTAGAATATTTCATTGGTATGAAGTCGCGAATTTCAATATAGTCATAATCAATATTATCATTGACAAAACAAGAAAGAGTGGGAGTACCTCCATTCCATTTGAAGTAATGCGACTTGAATGAAGCTGGAAAAGATACTTCTAAATTTTTTTCAACGTCATTGAAATCATTTTCAGATAAATTTTTATCACAATCGTAAAAACTAAGCATAACAATCTCCTTTAACAATTTAACAAGCACCAGTTTTTTTCTTCTCCATTCTCTTTTGGAGCGGTTTTCCTACCTCAATGTTATTTTTATAAATTTTGATTAGATTTCCCATCTCATCATATTCATAAGCAAAATCCATTACTTTATTATCATTACTATATTTCTCAAATTTAATTAATTTTCCATCTTTATAAAACCCAGTATAATAAGACATAGTCTCTTTGCTTTTTCGGATATTATCTACCTTATCTAAATTGATTTCATCATACAATTTTGCAGGATGGTTATACTTAGGAAAAGTCATTCCTAAATAGTATCTAACAGTCAAATCATTATATTGAGTATTTTTTGTAAGTTGTTGTGACATTTTTAAAGCTCCTGTCAAAAGCAAAATAGTTCCAATCAATCCAATCAGTAACTTTTTCATTTTACTTGCTCCGATTTTAAACCGTATTTTACAAAGATATACTCTATAGTGTTTAAATCTTTATTAAATCAACGTTTCTAAAGGGGATATAGCTGTAAAATATTAGATATATACCGTATTGTTAAACCAAGACGGTACCAAAAATTAAGGTTTCGGAGCTTATAAACTTAAGAAAGTTGTCTCAAGTATTTGGCCTTTTTATATTGTCTTTTTGTAACAAAGTGACGTAGTCACTTTTAGTGTGGAATAGGTGAGATAAAAAAACAGTGTTTCGTTTTTGGTCAATGAAGTAAAGCAAAACATATTGATCTATAATTTTTCCTCGTGAGGGATACTTGCTGTTAATCTTTACTCCGATTTTCTCATCAGCGTCAAAGCCTGCTTCAGGAAAAATCTCTAAACTTTTTAAGCTGTCTAAAATTTTAGCCACAGTATTTTTGGCGGATTGAGGGGATAGAAGTACCGTAGCTATATAGTCGTGTATATTGTCGATAGCTTCCTCGACCTCTTTTGAAGCAATCACTTTATAAGCCATAACGTACCCTCATATCGTCTAGGGCAGTTCCTTCGCCTGCCTCGTATTCTCTCAAGGCACGCTCAGATTGGGCTTGTAATTCTTCAATCAACTGTTCTCTATGTAGATCTTCGGCCGTCTTAATAGGCAAATCTTGCTCCAGGACTATTTGCTCCACAAATAAAGAAATAGCATCTGTCATTGTCATTCCCTTTTCCTTGATAATTTTTCGAGCTTGTTCCATAGTGGCTTCATTCAGTTTAAAATTGTATTGTTTCGATAAAGTTATAGCCATGATATATCTCCAATCTATATGTTATAGATTGATTATATACTAGATATAGATTCTAATCAAGAAAAAAAGTTCTGTTTGATGACAGAACTAAGTTGTTTCAATAGAAGAAGTAGTGCTTTAGTTGACTGAAGTACTGAGCGGTCAAGAAAGCGTAATACAGAACATGCAAGCAGACAACCAAAAAGTGTTTTTCTCATAGCGTTACCTCATCACTAAATATATACCACAGCTTATTTTTTAGCTGCGATTTCCTCGACGGTCTTCTTTTGAAAAATTCGATTTTTTCAATCGGAGTCATTTTGCGATATGTTTTGATAAAACCACGATAAATCAGATACCTTTTATCAGGATCAAGTAAGTCATTAAAGAGGTTAATAACTCCAGTTTTAAAGGTATCAATATCCTCAATAACAAGAAGAATATAAAGCGATTTTTTGTATTAATGGATGTTATAGTTATCCTTGAGATGAATTTTTTATAAGGACCTCTTGGGATGTGAGTTCTTATAAACCCGCTCATCTTTTTTCAGACGGACCCAGGAGGTGTATTCGCCGTACCACAAGAGGTTGCCGTCCTTATCGGTCATTTCTCTTGGAATGCCGATTTGGTCGTAGTGGAAGTAGTGGGTTTGTTGGTGGCTTTCGCCGTCTTCGTTGGTCCGGTTGTGTACCTGTGCTAAAGGATCGTAGGAATCCGGGTCGGTATAGATATAGGTATATCTGCCGTCCGGGTGGATTTCTTGCAGCAAATGGCTGCCGTCCTAAACGAATCCAGTTTTCTCTTCGAGGTTGTCTGAAGCTTCTCCGTCTTTCAGACGACCTTGCCTATCCTTTTGCCCAAGGCATCGTAGGTGTACTCCAAAGTTTCTTTCGTACCGTCTTTCTTGAAGATTTTGGCTTTAACCAATTTGTTGAGGCTCGTCTCAATCTACAGCTTGCTTATTATTAATAATAGATTTTTTAGCTATATGTTTTAGATCTTTATAATTTTCCATAAAAGGTTCTTCTAATGTGGATTCTAATAAGCATTCTAAGTCATATAATATTTTTTGCTCAGCTTCATCAATAATTTCATTATTTTCAACGAACTTAACAAGCCATTCAAAAAAAACTAATACTTCATAGTTGTTTAATTTAATAATATAGTCGTTGGACTCTTTTTTAATTTCCATAATATTATAATGCTCCTTGAGAAACTACATTTTGTAAATGACTGGTAATGAGATTGTTAAAGAACCAATATTTCAGACGACCTCGAAAAAGGATTGGGGCGTCTGAAAAACAGGAACCGCGTGCATGCGTATCGCGAAGACTTTACGTCGTGATTGGAGGTTTCATGCAGGCTACGGCTTGCTATTCACCCAACAATGTTTCTTTAAATAAGTTTTCAAGTGATTCATATAACATTTCCATTTCTGATGAATCATGATAATAAATAAAAATATGTCCCTGTTGATCCATTAAAATAGGATTGCCTGAACCATCATCTGATATTGCATAAAGTTTATTCATTGGTTGTTCATATAATTCTAAAAGTTTTTGAAATCCCTGAGTTAATTCGATAACTGTTTCTTTTCCAATTAATGTTGAATTATGGAAAGCATGGATATCCAAACCAGCGCTTGCGCCGCCGAATTTTTTAATAAATTCAATGTAATCATCGTGAAATTTTATTCCTAAAATATTTTCAGCATGTTTAATTTCCTCACTACTAGCGGGTATCCCTTTAAACTCAGGGTAATCTTGAAAATATTTAATAAGTAAATTCATTGTTTCTTGGCTAATCATTAAATACCTCTTCTTGATAATTCTTTTAAAGCTTGGTCATACCAGAACTCGCGCCTCCAATATACTCAATTGATAAATCATCTAAATTTAATATTGCAAGCCTAAATCCAACAACGCAAAACTGTCTAATGAAAATCGAGATTGGAAGTTTCATGCAGGCTACGGCTTGCTTTGAAATCTATTTTTGAACGTAAGAAATTTATCATATGAATTCAATTGCTCAGCAGAATAATTTTCCATAATTTCAGCATTATCACTATCTACAATAGAAACAAAAAATATGACATTCTTTGTTTTTTCTTATCTATATTTTCTATTGCTTTTTTAAATCCTTCTATAATTGAATCATATACTTCCGCCTGATATTGCTCAAAATTACCTTCTGATATTAATGTATTTGCATCATTAAGAATATTTTGAATCTCATTATTGAATACACTATCTATTTTCTCAGGAACCTCTCCAAGTCCTATTGCAAATTGAGGGTAATACCATTTAATAAAAGGCTGATCTTCTTTTGGGTAGTTTACTTTTTCTATTTCGTAGTGAGAAATAGTGTTAGCAGCCCAACCCAGATATGAACAATAGTCATCAATATATAATGTATAGGCAAAAACTTCATTAGAATTATATCTTTCTAATACAAATTTAAATGTCTCTGTAACTCCTTTAGATACATTCTGGATTAAATCTTGAATTATATAATTACTTAAAATACTCATTTTTATTTTCCTTTTATAATTTTTTGTTATCAATCAGTTTCTATGCACATTTACTACGTGATCCGTATTTTCCAAAAACCTAACCACCAATTCTAGTTAATTGCTTGCTCATATATCTATCTGCTTGAGCTTTATTATACATAATTTCCTATCTTTTTTCTTAAAAATAAAAATATTTTAATCCAAAAGGGTGTTGTTAATCCCAAAATTCCTCCGAATATCAATCCTTCAAGGAGCATAAAACTCTCACTTTCGATTTGTATAGCTAATCCCAGCAGCATCCCAATTAACATTTGAATTATAGATAGATGTTTAATATTTTTTCTTTCTAATTCTAAATGAAATAAAATAACTAGAAAGAAAGAGATGATCGGAAACACGACCAACTTAACTATTGTGTTATCTCCATAATAGGCCATCCATAACCAAAAACAAATCCATGAAATTAGAATACTAATCCAATACTTTTGAATAAATTCTTTGACTTTAATTAACATGGAAGTCCTCCTTAGGCTATGATGTTTACAGCATATTCTTGAGTTATATTTGTTCATATAATGTTAAATTCTTTTCTGTGCTTTTATATATGTCTGTATAGAAATAAATTCTATTACCTTTTATCTCTTTCAGATAAACTAAGTCTTCGATACCCCCAATATACTCAATTGATAAATCATCTAAATTTAATGTTGCAAGCCTAAATCCAACAACCCAAAATCGTCTAATGAAAACTGGAATATATATTTTTCTATTGGAATACAACAAAGGCCCTCCAAATCCCTGTTCTTTAATAATAACTTGACCGTTTATGGATAGACTTCCAACTAAGGGAGAACCTTGATTAACTTCCATCAAATCAAGGTAACTGACTTCCCATTGGTCAAAAATATTTTTTTCTTGAAAGTCTAAAGGAGTTTCATTCAAAATTTTTAACTTAGACATTTTTATAGTCAAAGAATTGAAATCTTCTTCTATTTCTACAAGGAGTTTACCAACCTCATTGTTAAATGGCCAAGAATCAATTACTATCCGAGACAATAAAAATTCTTTTCCTTTTTTTTGTTGAAAAATACTTTCTGAATTTAGATAATTAATCATGTCATATAGTTCATTTTTTATAGAAATCAACTGCTGTTTATTTGTATAACTATATTCATCACAATTATTAATCATTTTATCAATTTCGACTAAAACTATATTGATCTTTTTTATAAATTGCTCCTGATTCATTGTCTTATTAACCTTTCTAAGTCATTAATATATTTTTGTGTTTGTCCACCAGGCAAACTCAAACCTTGAGGTGCAGCTTTACCTTCAATAATAGTTGTTTCTGGTTTCACTTTAAATTGAGCAATATTAGTCATGAGGTTCCATTTTGGTTTGACTGCGAGGCTACTTCTGGTAGCAGGGAATGTTTCAAATAAATAACGGCCTTTAGCTTGAGCATTTAATCCGTCGAAGTATCTTAATCCATATTCACTAGTTCCTGCCGAACGTACTTTAATCGTTTCTCTATCAAAAGATTCTAAAAGTTGTTTCCTATATTTTCTTGGAACTCCTAGTGATTTTAAATATTTAGATGTTTTTTACACCTTGATATGGATTTGGTGTTTTCGATCTTGATGAGCATTTACTTCAACCAAGAGGATCAACCCAGTCTTGAGCATTCGGCGCAAACTGATAAACGTTAAAGCCTCCTTCCAACCCAATCGGGTCCTGATTAACAAACCGCCCCGCATCAGGTTCATAATACCTGAAGAAGTTGTAGTGCAGCCCCGTTTCACGGTCGGCATACTAGTTTTGCAGGCGGAATGGTTGGTGATTGCTATCCGCAACCTTGGTTTCCTCTTTTAGACGACCCCAGCCGGTGTAGTTGCCGAACCACAACAAATTGCCGTCTTTATCGGTCATTTCTCTTGGGATACCGATTTGGTCGCAGTGGAAGTAGTGGGTTTGTTGGCGGTTTTCGTAGTCTTCGCTGATGTGGTTTAGACAGGCGAAACCGCCTTCGTGCGTACCACAATGCTCTACGTCGGGATTGGAAGTTTCATGTGGTCTACGGCTTGCTATTTTGAATGAGTTATTTCTTCTACTCTCCCATCTTTTTTAGAAATAACTATATGGAAATTACCACCTAGTGCTTTTGGAGGGGCTCCATTAATGATCCAGACATCTTTCTCTTCAATAATACGGTATGGTTTTTGATTTATTGAAACGGTATTTCCATATACGTTTTTTATGTATATTTCAGCAAGATCAAGCGCCATATTTTTTGAACTGACTAACATATTGCTCTCCTTTTTGTCTAAAAAATCTTTTGCAAAAGCTGAAGTAAAACAAAGAAATACTAATATAGTAAAGAGACGGATTTTGTTCATCATTCTTTCCTTAATACCAAAATTTAAAAATCGATTGTGCTTGTGTAGGTAATGCAGTACTGCGCACACCCTACGTCGGGATTGAAAGTTATATAATGACTACTGCTTGTTACTGATAAAAATTATATTATTGATCAATTAAGAATATTGCCAAAATCCAGCTATTACATCAATATTACCTTTCTTATCTTTTTCTTTATAATATATATATAATTTTCCATAATCAAACGGGTAATTACCATTAAGAAGATTATCTGGGTAATAATCTTCGTCAATACTCATAAAGTACAAATATCCATCTTCTTCTAGATTTTTATAAAAATAATCTTCTTCTTGAATTAGTTGCAATTCTCCTCCTACTGTTACTAAACCTGATAAATCATCACTATTTACTTTCCTATACGGTTCAAAATAAATCCTATTTAAGTCCATATTTGTAAATGAAGTAATTTTACTTTCCTCAGATTTTGGATGAGTAAAAACTTTTATTGAACAATTAGGATAGATATTATTATCAAGCATAATATCATGATTTTTAGGCAAGAAAATAGATAATATAAAATTAGTTTTTAATGGATGGTCAAAACATCCATAAAACATCATTTCTGAAATACAATCTTGTTTATCATCAAAATATTTAGGAATATTTCCTCCTATTCGATTAAGGCTAATCTCCTTAATCTCGTTCAAAATAACTTTTTCTTGAATAGCTTTAGTCATTTTTAATTCCTTTCTTGTATTAAACTTATAAGTTGTTTTTTCTAGCAAAATTTATTGCTGAAGATCTTAAATTTGAAGCAAGTTTAGTTGCATAAGCACGAGCAGATGATTTTTCCCATCCTCTTCTTGACAAGCCTATATAGATTCCATATCTAGTTAAATTTGTATTTAACTCAATGTTATCCATTGCCGATTCTAGAAACCTTAGCTTATGTATTCGGTTAACAAAATAATAAGTAGATTTAGGGATTATTTATTAACTTTTCGAGATATTCAATACTTCTGAATAAATAATGTTCACCTATTTGCTGTATCAAATTTGATGAGCTCCCAAATAGTATTTTTTCTAAATACTTTTTAAGAATTATAAGCTCATCTTTTTTTAAGAGATTTAAAGCGTGAGTGATGTTTTCTGCGGTAGGTATATTTATAATAAATTGTTCTATATTTACTGGAATATCATCATTTCCAATGCCATTGCTGATGCTATCAATAATTTTAGGCATTAAATAATTTATTCCTTCTGGTGAAAAAAAGATGAATGGTACTAAATTATGTTCATCAATAATAATTTTCTCTATTGGGGTATATTCGTAATACTTAAATTCATCTTTAAATTCCTCTATTTTATAAATGTTTTCTCGATAAAGTTTTTTGAACAATCCTTCTTTAGGATAATCTCTATAAGGAATTTTCAGGAAGGGCATATTTGTCTCCATTATGTTAGATAACTTTTATATTAATAGTGGTTTTTCCATGCGGTGTATTCGCCGAACTACAAGAGGATGCCGTCTTTATTGGTTAAATCTTGAGATGCCGATTTGGTCGCAGTGGAAGTAGTGGGTTGGTTGGCCGCTTTCTCCGTCTTTGTTGGTCCAGTTGCATACCTGTACCAAAGGTTCTTAAGAACTGGAGGTTTTGTGCGGGTTACGGATTGCTATTTTATCTAGGGTAGCTCAAAAATTTTATGAAATCATTTATTTCATCTTCATTAAAGCCATTTTCAAGATATTCTTTCTCGTAAAAAATAAAATCTAATAAATATTTTCTTGAATAATCATCTAAATCATTTTTAATTTTCTCAACTTGCATAAAAAATTTATTGGGTTCTATTAATTTTGTTATTAGTATATTTAACTCAAAATCACATTTTTTGCTTAAAATATTTAGATTTTGAAAAATCAAATCAGAAATATCCTGTTTTTGTAGGTCATTAAAGTTGAGTATAGATATTGCTCTCAGAAAATCAGAGATGCTTTGAACTACTATAAATTTATTATTGGATAATATACATTTAATAAATTTAAATTCATTCTCAGTAATTTCTATTTTATTTGGGAATATTTTTGATAATAAATACAATGCTCTACGTATATTTTTAGATGGTAGCGAATCTAGTAGTATAATTACTTGACTGAAATCTTCTTGTTCTAAAGAAGTTTCAATCATATTTTGTATATAAAAATCACTATTGCTCATAATTATCATGCTCCTATATCAATATTAAACTTCACATTGCTCCTACAAGACTTACTCCTACCAAAAAAGCACCACATACTCCTACCAAAAAAGCACCACATACTCCCGCCGTTGAATATATACAAACACTAACTAGAACAACAATTCCAACATGGGCGACTGCTCATCAGCCACATTGCCGAGGTTCAGCGAGAATACCCGTCCGTTGCCGTTGGCGTCTTCCACCTCGTCCAGTGGGAAGGGGAAGGGGATGGGGTTATCTAAAAATGTATTTCAAATAACCCTTTTATATTTTACAGGTAGTATTGGAGTTTGATTCCGTCTAGGCTAGTTAGTTATGCCATATGATTTCCCTTGCAGAGCCAAAGGTAACTTTACTAATATTTTTGCCAATAATAATTCTTTTGTCTAATTTCCCAGAATATTTTGATCCTGCTAGTTTCTGAAATAAAACAACATTTAATTCATTGTCATTGTAAATAGTAGTTTCCATACTTGATATTCCCATTGCACTATTGCTAAGTAAACCTGTCAAATGAGCTTCTCTATTTTCTTGAGCTTCAGTAATAGTAATTTTAAAATTCCAAATGTCATTAATATCAATTTCATTATTAGTTAACGAATAACCAGATGATATTATACTCATAAGAAATGGGATAATTGCTTTAATTTTCATAATGAACCTCCTGATGAATTTAACGATGAAGAACCTGAAGATCTACCACTTGAGTGAATTGTTAGAGTACCAGATAAACCATAAATATCTATCCATAAGGTAGTATTAAATCCAAATTGATATAAATTAGTTCCCCCTGTAATCTAATCGGATCCTGATTCATAGACCGCCCCGCATCGGTCTCATAATACCTGAAGAAGTTGTAGTGCAGCCCCGTTTCACGGTCGGCGTACTGGTTTTGCAGGCGGAAGGGTTGGTGACCTTGGTTTCCTCTTTTAGACGACCTTTGCCCGTATAGTTACCGAACCACAAGAGATTGCCGTCCTTATCGGTCATTTCTCTCGGGATGCCTATTTGGTCGCAGTGGAAGTAGTGGGTTTATTGGCGGCTTTCGCCGTCTTCGTCGATGAGGTTTCGATAGGCGAAGTCGCATACGTGCGTATCGCACACGCCCCACGTCAGGATTGGAGGTTTCGTTTGGGCTACGGCTTGCTAATTTTGGTTCGATTCCTGATATTTTGTTATATCAGAAATAGTGATATCTTCATTATTAAACATATCATCCCAAATTTGCTTATAAAGTTCTTTTGCGGTCATTTGTTGAGGTTTTTCAAAGGCTGCGTCGGTACTAGGAAATTGATCATATAGTCGTTCTTCTGTCCAGAAATTTAATCCAAATCTCAAACTTTCTTTAATTCTGAATTGGGTTGATATTGTAAAATTTTGATACTCGGGGTACAGATATTCTTTGACTAATCTCTTTACGCTATCTCGATTAACCAAATTCAGACCTGATAAGTCTTCAAGTTTGCTATCTATACCTTCGTGTAATAGTCCAAGAAAAAGTCTGATATATTCAGGACTGACTTGATACTTTTTATTCATTTTAATTCCCCTAGAATTGAAACTAATTGACAAACTTTATTGAATATGGCTTGTACTTGAGATGTTTGGATTAATGGTCCTCTTTATTGGAATTCAATCTAAACTATAGTAGACTGAACTCGCTATTCATATATTCGTGAGGCATTCAAAATGTCTGCTAACATACTCCAATTTAAAGTTTTGTCGTTATATTCTCTCATACCTATATTTTTATAGTATCCATCCATATCTTCAATCCAATTTTTCATGGCTTCTAAAAAGCTATCTAGTATATTATTTTCAAAATCTTCTGTATGAATTTCAGTAATGAATTCTTTTAAAAAAACTAGAAAGTCATCTCTATTTTTAATTTCCATAATATAGTCCTCCTCGAACAATGTCTTTCAGACGGCCTCAAAAGAGATATTGAGGACGTCTGAAAATATAAAATTACTTTTTCGCAGCAAGAATTTTTTTCAACCCATTCTCCAAAATTGTAACTTTCTCGGGAGGAGTTCCCCTATCCAAAGCATTCCACCAGTTATTTACTGGTTTAACAAATAATTGGAATCCTTCATCAGTTACATTAGACTTTCTAATAACGATATTTTCTTTAATAGAACCGTCCTCATTAAAAGGATCAATGCCTATTAGTAAATCATTTTTTTTAAGAAAATTCATTAATGAAATAGTTGATTTTATAATACCTTCTTTATAATCAATATTGTTACTTCTGTTCAATAATAGTTGGTGATCAAATAAAACTATATCATTTACTTCCATAAGATTCCTTTCTATTTCAATCGGATAATTTCAAATAATTCATCTGAAGGTGACGGAAGTGAGGCTGTGCGTCGCCTTCGGGTTAGGAGATTTGACAGAGGTCGTCTGAAAGGCAGAAACCACGTGCGTACCGCACACACCCTGCGTCAGGACTGAAGTTTTTGTGCGGGTTACGGTTTGCTAAAGCTTTCTTGTGATTACCAGCTAGTAATAGGTCTATGCAAATTTACCCAAAATTTTAATAATGATTGTTCAAAAAAACGAAACTCGGACAGATCTTTTTCTACAACTAGACCTAATTCTTTGAAAAGATATTTAGATTTCGTTCTCTCAATAACATCATATTGACTTAATAGCTCAGCAAACCCTTTTTTTGATGATATATCCATTTCATTATAGTATATTGCAAGCTCTACTTTCTTATCATTGAAAATTGTAACCTCAGTTAACTTTTCATTATCAAACCTTAGTACAAAATTGTTTATCTCTATAATATTTTTTACCTTCGGGATAACATTGTTTGATATGTCATATTTTCTTATAACATCTGATAGAGAACAATTTAATTCAAAATCGCCTATGCTCTTATAAGGAATAAATAATAATTTATCATGATTTAAAGTTGGGTTTTTAAGTTTACTTTTTTGAAAGTCTGAGTACTTTTTACCTTTATTATCATATAAATCTCTTATACTCTCATCGTAAATTAATATCTGAAGAAACAAATTATCCTTATAGTCAACATATAAAACTAAATTATATTTTGGAAAAATATAAAAATAATTTTCTTCATCCGAAACTTCTATTAGAGGACCCTCCTCTTCTAAAAATTTTTCAAGATTTGAAAAGTTAATAACTTTTCCATTTAAGAAAAATTCATCACAATTCCTCAAGGAGGATACAGTAATCAATTCTGAATCAGATTGTATCTTGTGTTTTCTATCAAACTCTAATGAATAATTAGGATTATTTAAAATAACATCATCAAAGTCAGCCTTTTTTTGACCCAATACAATTCCATCCAATGAATTATTTAATATTTTCAACATAATATATATCCTTTCCTGTATTTGTCTATGTCAATTAGCTTCTCAGCCATCAGGGGAAACGATCTCTAGATAGAATGCCATTTCTAATGGTAATGAAATTGCTAAAGAATCGATAGCTCAGACGCCTTCAAAGAAGATTTAGATGCCGCTTAAAAAGTAGAAGCCTCGTGTATGTTACGCACATATCCCATACCATAATTAAAAGTTTCATACAGGCTACAGTTTTCTTTTTTCATTCGAAAGAAAAATTTAACATTTTTGATAACCGATTTATAAAATATAGAATTGCCAAATGTTCATCTTGGTAACAATATTCTTCGGTTCTCAATCCTCTTTCAGAATAGAATATATGCCATTTTTTATTTTCTTCAACAATACATAATGATTCATCATTTACTTCATTGATTGAGTAACTATCTTCTGGTACTCCTTTACTTTTAAGATATGAATTCAATTCATTAATTTTTAACATTTTCCTATTTTCACCTCTTCCAAATGCCCAGATTCTATATGATTTAACAGATTTTGGTAATTCATACTGTGTCCCTAATCCAATTTCTCCGAACAACGGCATAATTTTACTTGCAACTACATTATCAATTGGTTTCAGTACCCTATATATGGTATAAGGCTTTCCATTAGAACCAGGAGGTAAGGCTCTCATAGGGTATGGTGTTCCTACTGGAGATACAGATTGTCTCCGCCTGAAAGCCCAATCGGGTCCTGATTCACAACCCGCCCCGCATCAGGCTCGTAATACCTGAAGAAGTTGTAATACAGCCTGGTCTCTTCATCATAATACAGGTTTTGAAGTCTGAACGGTTGATGCGCGTTCTTGTAAACCCGCTCGTCCTTTTTCAGACGACCTTGAGTTTTGAGGTCGTCTGATTTGAAAACTGTACCCTCAGGAATCTGTAAGGCCGTCTGAAAAGCGTAAACCGCGCGCACATTCTACACACAAATCTACGTCAAGGATGGAAGTCTCATACAGGCTTAGGCTTTCTAATACTTGCTTACATAAAAGTACGAGACCAATCATAGGTATATCTAGATTACAGTAAATCTATTATAGGTAATTCAAGAATATCTTTCGTTGTTAACTCTCTAATTTTCTTTTCAATAAAAGACAACTTCCTATTTTTCACTAATTTGTCATCATGGAACGCATATTCGTAGATTTTTCCATTTGTTTTATTATAGACATATCCATAATAATCATCCTGATTATTCTCATCTTCAACAAAATTCATAAAGAATACTTCATCGTCTTGCTTAAATCTCTCCATTACTGCTCTGTATAAATTTGGCACCTCATTTACTACAAAATTTGTACATTCTAAAACACTTTCCAGCAAAATTTTAGAAGTTAATTCCTCAGACTCCATCAACTCAACTCCTATCTTTCTAAATAGTCTACTCAGGCTTGCATCAATTTATCTATATTTCTTAATATCCTGTAAGGTAATTATACTATTTTTTAAATCATCTAAAAATAACAATTGAATTTCATATTCACGTTTTAAATTTTCGTCCTCTATTTTGCCATCTTCGGAATATGGGAAATTCGCTAAAGCATCTTTCCAGTTAATTACGTTTTCAGCACATGCAGCAAAGTAATAACTATCAGATGATTTTTGTTGTATACCTAGTAACATATTTCGAATTGAAGCTAATAATTCTATAGTTCCTTGTGTTTCTATCATATCATTCAATGGATCATCATCATCCCAATTTATATCTTCTATAGCTTTTTGAGAGATTCCAATATTTATTTGGGAGAAATCATACCAACCAGCTTTAATGATAGCATCACAGAGTTGGTAGTTCACATTTGAATTAGTTATTTTAGTCATATTTTCTTTTATTTTTTTCTCAAGGAGCAGTGCATTACAGCACCAAGCTGAAAATTTGCATTTCTTTTGTAGATCCATTTGATCTAAAAGAGATTGTACTCTTTCAATATGCAATTCTATATTCATAATTTTTTCTTTCATTAATCATATACACCGCTAGCATCGTCAACACTTGGTCATCGAAGTACTGGTTCTGCAATCTGAACGGTTGATGTACATTCCGATAGACGCGCTCATCCTTTTTCAGACGACCCCAGCCGGTATAGTTGCCGAACCATAAGAGGTTGCCGTCCTTATCGGTCATCTCTCTCGGGATGCCGATTTGGTCGCAGTGGAAGAAGTGGAAGAAGTGGGTTTGTTGTCTACTTTCGCCGTCTTCGTTGGTCCAGTTACGTACCTGCGTCAAGGAGTCGTAGCTGTCGTATTGTAAGTATCGGTAACGGTTTCGGGCAGCCATTGGGCGTAGTAGCCGTAGCTTGTGGTGTAACCGGCGGGGTCGGTGATACTGATGGCGATTTGACAGAGGTCGTCTGAAAAACAGAAACCACGTGCGTGTCACATACACCCTTACGTTAGGATTGAAGATTTTGTGCAGGCTACAGCTTGCTACGACTTGCCCATTTATAGAGACTGTATGACTTCTGTATATCTATCTGATTTTTTATCCCAAAAAATGTACAAATAAGTAGTATCATGCTTCAACTTCGATATATCTAACTGTCCTAGAAACATTGCGGGAATATTATCGACGATAGGCCAGTCAGGCTCCTGTAACCATTTGGGATATTTATCCATACAAATGAAATGTTCCTTAATAATCTTTTTAAAAGTGGTCGCAGTCTTAGGTTTGTACTTATCATACAAGAAATTTAAATAACCCATATCAGCAGTTATCCAGTTAGGAATAGATTCCAAAATTAAATCGAATTTTTTTTCTGTCGTTGAATTCGAAGAGTACGGGATATGCTTGTAATCTAAAATTTCCCTGAAAATATCTATAAAATTCAACTTTGCATCAAGAGATGTCAAATCCTGACTAATTAAATATTCATAAGTGGAATTACTATTCATATAGGGTTTAGCTTTAGTACTTTCCAACAGGGAAATTAATTCTTGATTGGAAGACAACGCCATTTCCAATTCTTCAGTTGATAATTTGTCTTCCACAAAATTCTTTAAAATTTCTATTGCTTTCATAGCTAATCTCCTAGATTCCTATAAGGGTCAAGCGCTGCATGTTTTTCTCTAGTTACTACTCTCAAATTAAAAGGACTATGCCTATTCTTCTACCCAAGGCGTCGTAGGTGTAGGATCAAGTTTCTTTTGTGCCGTCTTTTTGAAGATTTTGGCTATAACCAGTTTGTCATGCAGGTCGTAGAAGTAGTTCTGTACTTCGCCGTCGGCCAGTTCGCGGTGGATGAGGTTGTCAAAGTAGTCGTATTCATCATTTTTTTGTATTTCTAAAGTGTTTGGAGTTATATTTTCTTTGCGATCCATATCTTTTGTTAATTAATAATTTGGTTTTAAAATGGTTTAATTCTTTTAATTTGTTTGTATTTTATATATGGAGATATATATTTTTCAATATTTAATGTCGTTGATGAAGTATTAAAAAAACAGTATAAATCCTTATTGCATATGCAATATAAGTAATAATCATAGCCAAAATGGAACTCACAATTTCTGGAACATAATTTACACCAAATTTTTTCTCTCAAGATAAGTTTTAATAACTTAATCAAATCTTCTTCATTGGTTATTTTCTGATTGTTACTATATTGTTTTAAGTGATTGAAATTATCTAGTTCTTTTATTTTTAGAGATTTGATCTTATGTAATTTACAAATTTTTAATATAAGACAGATATATTCAGATTCAATTTTTGTGTATTCATTAAGAGAGACTATCCCTTTTCCTACATCAGAAAAACTCGTCCATTCTTCAGGCGAGGTACATAATATCTTTTTATCTTCGTTTGAGTATTTATGGTATTTTGTGATTCTATAAGAGAACTTCATTTTAATCTCCAATTCGTTTAAGTGCTGCATCATACGTACCTGAGCGTATTTGCTTACTATTCAATGCCTTAGCTGAATCAGCACCATTCCAAACACCTCCATTATGACTATCTACATCAGTAGTGATAAATATAGGACATCCCGATGGAGCAGTTTTTGTTTTCTTAAAAACGGGTCGTCCATGCGATATCACATTTGTTTTCGTGTATCCCAATGCTTTTGTAGCCTTATTTTCCTCTGAAGAGGTTATAAGTCCCAAAGGATCAATCCATTCTTGAGCATTCGGTGAAAACTGATACAGATTATCCCCACCCAACAACCTAATCGGGTCCTGATTCACAAACCGACCCGCATCAGGTTGTAGTGCAACCCAGCTTCATGGTCGCAAAACTGGTTCTGCAGACTGAACGGCTGGTGAGTAGTTCCGGATATGTTGGTTTCACTTTTCAGTTTACCCCAACCGTAATAATCTCCGAACCAAACCAGGTTACCTTCGCCATCGGTCATCTCTCTTGGGATACCGAGGTCGCAGTGGAAGAAGTGGAAGAAGTGGGTTTGTTGTCTACTTTCGCCGTCTGAGTTGATGTGGTTTTGATAGGCGAAACCGCGTACGTACCACACATACTCTACGTCAGTACTGAAGGTTTGATGTTAATTATTAAGTGTTTTGAATAAAGAAAATACCTGCTTGACTTCCAGATAGAAGTTTTTTCTTAACATTTTGGTCATAATAAAAATAACCAATACCATTCTGAAAAATATGTAACTTTTTATCTATATCTTCTTCTAATAATTGCAAGCAAAAATTAAACTTAGGAGAAGGATATATTATATCTTGTTCAAAATAAGGATTGCCAAAAATTTTGGATACATCCAATCCCATCCCATTATCTTCAAAGAATAAATGTTCATTTTCATTGTATTTCGCATCGGCTTCTTTATCAACTTCATCAAGTCTTTCAAAAAATTTTCTTTCCAAAGAAATACTTCCTAGATCTTGCTTGCCGGTATCTTGTTCCCTTTCATAAAGAACAGCACAACTAAAACCATCATTTAGTAAAATTAAATCACCCTGACAATTAACAGTATATTTAGATGAAATAGAGTCTTTTACTCCTCCCAGTGCATGCTCCTCTATGGAAATAAAAACAGAGATATAATAATTTCTACGAGGAAATACATTTTCAGGTAAAAAGTCAGAATAAAGAGTAAATAGATGCGTTTGATAGGCATCAGAATTTGGAACTTTAGGCCATAATTCTAACGGAATATGGTCAGCTCCTCCTCCAATATAACCGATACTATGTGATGTTTTAGAAGAAGTAAAAAGTAATTTTGACATTTAAATTTCCTTAATAGCATTTATTTTTTTAGCAAATTTTATTGCCTGTTTGCGCATTTGGAGTAAACTCATACAAATTCTCTCCACCCAACAACCCAATCAGCTCCTGATTCACAAACCGACCCGCCTCAGGCTCGTTAATAACGCATCAGGTTGTAGTGCAGCCCAGTTTCTTCATCATAATAATGGTTCTGCAGTCTGAACGGCTGGTGCACGTTCTTGTAAACCCACTCATCCTTTTTCAGATGACCTCAGCCGGTGTAGTTACCAAACCATACCAGATTACCTTCGCTATTGGTCATCTCTCTCAGGATGCCGATTTGGTCGTAGTGGAAGTAGTGGGTGCGTTTCGGTTCGGTACTCTTCCAGGCTAGTTTGTCATGGCGTTCTTTGGAAAGGCGCCGTCCGAACGGGTCATAGGCGTAGTCGATGGTGCAACCATTAGATTGCCATTATTCTGACTAATGTTTCACTATCACTAGCGATATTTTTTTCTTGGGTCTTTAAAGGTTCCTATAAACTTCAAATCATTGTAAAGTTTACCTGGATTTTCCTCATAAAATGTTGCATTAGAATAGTAATATAAAGAATTTCCTTCATTTATTTCTTTTTCTTTTGCTACTTTCACAATATCTTTTATAACTTTATTGGAGTGTGCCCCAACTTCTTCTGCTAACACTTCAACTGGCACAATTTCACCATTATCTGTCTGGAATGCCACAAAATAATCAGAATCAATAAATGAAACTCCAAAATCTGCAAAAGCTGGACAATGAGAATCTGAGTCCTCCATTCCATCTGTATATTCATTAAACTCATCAGGTGTTTTAAAAGATGTCCCCATCCACACAGAAATCATATCTTTAGTTGTTGAATCAATCATATTACATCCTCTCTTTATTTATAAATAATGTTAATTATATTTAACATAATGAAGTATTAATCCATATTCCTCAACATCCCCAACAGATTTTTTACCACCACGAGTAAACTTTTCAGCAAAATTCTTAATTCTCATGATGGCACCACGTTTAGTTTTTGTTCCTTCCAATTTATCCGCCAACATAATATGAGCGATAGAACTTGCTCGACTAGATTGTCCCTTGGGAAGTGTTTCCCCTGTGGAGTGAGGTCCTTCCAAAAACTTACCGGGATTTTTAGGGTCAGGAATATCTTTAAACTATACATCGGAGGTAGGAGTTGTAAGCCCCTTAAGTTCACTTGCGGTGAACCCAAGTTTTTTTGCTTTATCAGCCATTGAAACGGGGAACCATTCATGGAATCCTCCACCATTTCTCAAAGCATTTGGTGTTGCATTCTTAGTATTTGGATCTGCCATAACTTTGCGAATATCTGCAACATTTGCACTATCAAACCAAGAATCAAAGCTACCTTTCCCCCATGGAGCTTTGGGAAGTCCCAGTGCATCGACCCATATCTGGCTATTGAAAGCAAATAAGTATAGGTTATCTCCACCATCCAACCCAATCGGGTCCTGATTCACAAACCGACCCGCATCAGGCTCATAATACCTGAAGAAGTTGTAGTGCAGCCCCGTTTCAAGGTCGCAATACTGGTTTTGCAGGCGGAAGAGCTGATTCGCATCCTTGTAAACCCGCTCATCCTTTTTCAGACAACCTTACGGTTTGGTTAGATCTTGAACTGACTATTCGTTTAAAGATAAGGCAAATCTAAGGCCTCATCATAACTTTCATCTAAGATTTTATTGACTGAGGCGGCAAACTGAATAGCCTTCATATCAATAGTTTCAGGATTGTCAGGAATCGGAAAGACAGCTATACCTATATTATTTTCTATCAACCATGGTATCCCATCCTCTAAAAATTCTTCTATCTCAATTTCATAAATATCAGAATTCTTATCTTCAGAATTTGCCATAATTCTTGCGAATTCTAATTCAGGCCATATGGCTAAAGATGAATTTTTCTCATCTCCCCATAATATCCAATCTCCTTCTTCGTCTGCTAAAACATATAGAACTCCAGAGTCAGCTATCCTTTTTAAAGTATGCTCACAACGTTCTTGACTGGACAAACTAAGAATTGCATTTATTGCTTTTTGATGTAAAACCATCGACAAATAAGGTAAATCAAATTCTTCCCCATACCACTCATAAAAATAATCATTGATCATCTTAGCAAATTCAATTGGATCCAAAATAATAGTTTCTGTTTTTTCATCTATAGGAAAAATAGCTAATCTAATATTATTTTCAGACATTAAAGGAACGGTATCTTCTAAGAAGTTCTCTAGTTCCATTTCATCTATTCTCAATGCTTGAGGATTCCATTGGAGAGCTAACTCCGCAAACTCAGATTCTGGAAAGATTATTAGATATTCTTTTCCTTCATCATCTTGCAAACATATCCAATCATCCTTTCCATTTAGTAGGTATAAAGTTTCAATACCAGATATAGTTTTAATAGAATAATCCAATCTTTCTTTAGCTGATAATTTAACAATTGAATCAATTGCTTGTTTTGGCAGACCCATTATTTAAATCCTTTCTACTTTCGTGAATCTCTGATTTCTTGCTCAGATTTTCCACCACATTTTTTTGATGCTCGCAAAGGTTGTCTTCGACCATCATTATCTTTTTTATGCTGAAGTCTATGTAATATTCTTGTCAAAAGACACGTAAAGGTATAACTAAACCCTTTCTTACTCTCATATCCTCTCCAGTGAGCTAAATCAAAGCTAGGTGGTAATCTCAAGGACAATTTAGTAGTTTTACTTAGACTCTTACGAGTCTCTACTCTTCTAATTTCATTCTGCACCCAGCCACGGACAAAACGATGTTGAGATTTATCAGTTGCAAGTGCCCTAATACGTTTCTGTTTTCCTGCATAACTTCTTCGCAGTCCTAAAAAATCAACCCAATTTTGAATATTAGGAGTAAACTGATACAAATTCTCTCCACCCTGCAACCCAATCGGATCCTGATTCACAAACCGACCTGCATCAGGCTCGTAGTATCTGAAGAAGTTGTAATGCAACCCCGTCTCCGCATCGCAATACTGGTTCTGTAAGCGGAAGGGTTGGTATGCGCTATCCGTTACCCTGGTTTCCTCTTTCAGACGACTTGATAAGTCATTGGAACAAGAGGCCGTGTGTGCCTTGAGATATGCACCCTATATGTATGCAGACTACGGCTGGCTGTATAATTTTTTCATTTGAGGATCAAATTTGTTGTGAACCATCAAAATTTGTATCTAACCCATCTATATATTTCTCAAAATCAAGGTGATATAGTTTTTTTAAATTTCTAATCCAGATAACAAATTCAAAGAAAATCTTAATATTTTCATCTGTTATTTCAAATATCCCGTTGTCTTGGTGAGATTCTTGGATAGCTGAGATAATTCTCTTAAATATTTCTTTATTTTCCCTAATTTCATCAATTGGTAATGTTTGCAATCTATCAATAAAAAATAATTCATCCTCAATACTTAAAATAGAGGGCGAGTTTTCCAATTTTTCATTTAGTTTAAAAATAGTATTCATATAAAATTTTTATAATTCTTGGTAGTCCTTTACATCGAATTCAAGATCCATTCTGACCTTATAAATAAAACGATTATTTTCAAGTTTTTCTAATAATTCTTTCATGGTAACCACCTTTCAGTTATACAAAGCAAAGGATTGCTTCTGCAGGAATAGTTTATTTATTTTTAAAATAGTTAAGCGTTCACTCCGATAGAAATAGATAACACATCTTCCTCATTGTCGAGTAGAGATATATCGATAACTTTATCTATTTTATGACTAAAGAATTTTAAACAATAAAAATTAGGTTTGTTTATTAATTCTAGCCAATTGTTAATATTTTTTATTTTGATCATAAACAAGGGGAATAATTCTACCGGTGTTTCAGCCGAATCATTTATTCCCCCATAAAAGTATACATAAGCAATATCATTTTCCTCTGGTGAAAAAATTTTTAATATTTCATTTTTTATCGATAAACTAAAATTTTCTTTTGATAATTCTATATTTCTATAGGGAGTAAAAGTATGATTTATTATGTCACATGAGAGTGGATATGGAATAATTTTTTCAGAATCTGAAATTAAATTATTTAAAAAATGAATTTCTTTCATCTTTTTCATTAAATGATTCTGTTTTAAAGTAAAGATTTTATCTTCTAAAGTTGTCATGACACTATTTCCTATGTTATACGGTTACATTATCTTTGTAGGACTTCCAAGAAAATGTACCATTCCCATTATTTCTTTTTTGAATAAGATTTTCTTCCATTTTGGTAGTAGCTACATGCCAGTGCGGATAAAGATGTTTTGCAATCGGAAGGGTTGGTGAGCAGTTCCGGATGTGTTGATTTCGTTCTTCAGTTTGCCCTAGGCGTAATAATCCCCGCACCAAACCAGGTTGCCTTCGCTATCAGTCATCTCACGCGGAATGCCGATTTTATCACAGTGGAAGTAGTGGTTTTGCTGGCGGCTTTCGCCGTCTTCGGTTGTCCAATTGCGTACCTGCGCCAAGGAGTCGTAGCTGTCGGGATCGGTGTAGATATAGGTATATCTGCCGTCCGGGTGGACTTCCTGCAAGAGGTGGCTGCCGTCCCAAACGAAGTGGGTTTGGTTTTAGAGGTCGTTCCCGCTTAAATAATGCGGGAATGACGTTTCTGAAATTTCTTCGTTTTTCAGACGACCTTTTAAATTGTAAGAACAAAACCCGCGTGCATGCCTTTGGGCACACATATTACGTGCGGGCTACGGTTTGCTAAAATCAATCATATTTACCATAAATTTCATGAATATAATCTTCTCCTAATATTTCTTTTCTTTGTTCTATTGTTAATGCATTCCAAAGAGTTTTGTAGTACAACTTATGGATAATAGGATAATATGTATCCCCAAATTCTTTAATGATATTAATATCTTCTGAACGACTTGGATCGTGAAAAATTTCATTTAGTTTATCCATTAACAGATAAATTTCCATAATATCTTCTTTATTCAGAATTTTCATATATTTTTTACTTGTGTATTCTTTTTTCATAAAACTTCCCAAAATAAATAATTTTTATTTAAAAATTGGATTTCTACCATCTAAGGTTAAATCTCCTTTGTAGACTACGCTTGTTAAATAAAAAAATAAGTTTCAAAGTTCGTTATATTTTAATGGTAAGCATAAAGATTCCATGAAGCTTTTAGCTTTTTCGGAAACAAAAACTCCTAATTTATCCCCAGCACCATAATAAAAATCTGATTCATTATTAATAACATAATCCCATTCTTGAGAAGAATTTTTATGAAAACTAATAGAATCATTAGCTTTTATCCACCACAAATTTGGCATTTTGTCTGCAATTGATTGATTGTGCCTACCTTTCTCAATTACATCATCAATGGAGTAATATTTTTCAAAATAATCTTCTGAAAGATTTTTCCAATCACACTTAATAATTTTATTTTTGACTGCAAGAATTGCAGTAAATCCAGTTAGTCCTGAAGTAAATAAAGAATCTTTAATTCTCTGGGAAACTATCAAGCTTCTATTTGATACATAAGCCTCTGGTACATCAGGACCTAGTCGATCAATATATATTTCAGGGATAGGAACATTTCTAGTTTTTTTAGAGGCATTTCCTTCCCATAAAATATGAGCAAAATCGCCGTAAATATCAGTTTTTTCAGAAAATGAGGAAAGATCGCTATAAACTTCAAATAATTTCATAATTATCACCTTTTACAAAAAATCTATTATTTTTTTCCAATTATAAAGGCAGTTGGCCCATTTTGTTTATATTTTCTAATATAATTTCTAGTTGCTCTAGGAATGTTGTGTTGTTTCATCATAACTTGTATTTGACCCAATATTTCAGATAATTTGAAATTAGGATTATTACTAAACCAAGTTTTCCATTCTGGTTCCAACCTCTCCTATGTATATTATCATGTTTTTTTGCATCAATACGTACTATTTGCTGATCTATAAATTGCCGTCTTGCATTTGTACTTTTAAGTCTACATTGTCCTAATTAAGCTACAAAATCTTTATCTTTAAGCATTTCTTGAGGAACAGTATGATGATCTCGCATCGTATTAGGCCTTTGTGATCTTAAGCGATGGTTTGGCTTACTATCCAAACCTAGAGGATCCAGCCAATCTTGCCCATTAAGAGCGAACCGATAAAGATTCTCCCCACCCAACAACCGAAACAGATCCTGATTCACAAACCTCCCGGCATCAGGCTCATAATACCTGAAGAAGTTGTAATGCAGCCCCGTCTCACAGTCGCAATACTGGTTTTGCAGGCGGAAGGGTTGGTATGCGCATCCTTGTAAACCCTTTCATTCTTTTTTTCAGACGGCCCCAGGCGGTGTATTCGCCGTACCATAAGAGATTGCAGTAGATGTCAGTCATCTCGCGCGGTATGTCGATTTGGTCGCAGTGGAAGTAGTGGGTTTGTTGGCGGCTTTCTCCGTCTTCGTTGATGTGGTTTTGACAGGCGAAACTGCGTGCGTACGTACTGCACATATCCTACGTCAGGACTGAAGGTTTGTGCGGGCTACGACTTACTTAACATCGTAATTGGAAGTTTCATTGGCTACAGTTCGATTACACCTCGATAAAACATTCAAAAAAATCAAAGTGATTTTTATCGAATGCAATTAATAACTTGCCTTCAGGTATTTTTTTCCCTGTCATACCTCCTATGCAAATTCCGAGGTTCTTAAAAAGAATATATTTTTTTCCTTCGATAAATTCTGAATCGATGGCTTTAAGATCTTCGATTGAATTTTTAAATATATCAATATCTCCTAATACGGGATTAGAATCTTTTAAGCAATATCCATAAACTAGTTTATCATTTTCATAAACTAACTCACAAGCATCTCTATATTCCACCTTATTATTCATAATATTATCTTCAACCATTCTTGCTGGTTTTCCATATTTTTCTTGTACTTCCTCAAAGGAAGTACCAAATACAAAATCACCAATTGATTCATATGGCTTAATCAAGTAGTTCATATTAATCCTTTCCAATATATTTACATTAATAAAATTAGGAACATTTACCAATAATTCTACGAAATCTTGTTGCCTGTTTCCTAGAAATTCTTTCTGCCGTTTGGTTTCCGAAATCATCCTTCCTACATGATTTTATATACGCCTTTTATTCTATTTCAAAGGCAGCAGTATGATATAAAAACCCTTTCATGCGCACATTTTTGACGAAATAAGATGAAGGTCGTCTGAAAGTTCGTTTTCAGACGACCTCTATGTCAACTGCTAATGAGATTGTTAAAGAACAAATGATTCAGACGGCCTCAAAGAAGATAGTGAGGTCGTTTGAACAGAAACCGCGTGCGTACGTACCTCACATATCCTACGTCGGGATTGGAAGTTTCATGTGGTCTACGGCTTGCTTGGGCTACTTTACAGTTGATAATTAAATTTAGAAAATTATGTCTAATACTCTATTTTTTGAAATAAATTCTTTTTTTAAATGTTCTAAAATATTATCTAACTCTCCCTTGCTTAAAATTTGGTTGGTCTTAGTAAATTTTGCTGTTTTCGCATATAGGGAAAAGTGAAACTCATTATTTGGAAAGAACATTTCTCCTTCAAATGAAATTTCATGTCCATTTAAAGAAACAATTAACATACCTCTTGAAATTTTTTCAATTACGAAATCATCCATAGTCATTACCTTTGAAATATAACAGTTGAAATCTTTGTTTTAGGATCTATTTTTATTATATTAGGATTGTTCTTCAAAGCGGGTAATTCTCTATTTTTCCATATATTTCCTGGTCGCAGATCTTTGCCAATAACGCCTGTTAGAGTACCAGAAGCGCATGTTGCATACTCTGATGAAATATCTTCCCATGCTTTAATGCTTGCTTGGTTATTTTGATCCCACGTAGGCATGATAATTTTTCTAGCTTCAATTAACATTTCTAATATTGTTCCTCCATTAGATTTGGCAATATCGGCAGCAATATGTTGTCCACCAATACCATCTGTTCTACCTGACCAAAAAAATGCTGTGTTTGGTTCTGTTTTAACTTTGCTATTTTCACAGCATTTATTCAAACCTAGAGGATCAACCCACTCCTGCGCATTCGGCGCAAAAGCATAAAAATTCTCCCCGCCCACTAATCCTATGGGATCTTGATTGTTAAACCGTCCGATTCTACTGTCGTAGTACCTGAAGAAGTTGTAATACAGCCCCGTCTTACGGTCGGCATACTGGTTCTGCAGGCGGAAGGGTTGGTAAGCATTATCCGTTACTCTAGTTTTCTCTTTCAGACGACCTCAGCCGGTGTAGTTGCCTAACCACAGCAAATTACCGTCCTTATCGGTCATCTCTCTAAGGATACCGATTTGGTCGCAGTGGAAGTAGTGGGTTTGTTGGCGGTTTTCGCCGTCTTCGTTGATGTGGTTTTGATAGGCGAAACCGCGTGCGTACCGCACACCCTACGTCGGGATTGGAGGTTTCATGTGGGCTACGGCTTGCTACGTTCATTAATTTATGCCAACCTACGTTTTCTTTAATCTAAATCGAATTAACAAGAGCTTGGTTATTAATTACGGCCATTAAAGTCAAATTCTGTTGGATAATTTTCAATATTTTTTATATTTACTCGTTTAAAATTTATTAAAAAGCCAAATTCAGGTAATTTTTTTTCTTGCTTATTGTACTGCATATTATTTAATACAGATATGTTTAATGCATATGTTCCTATTTCTAATTCTATTCTATGGGCAATTAATTTTGAATCGCCATCAATTTCTATTGTTATTTGATTTGACTCTTTAAAATTATTGTATTTCCAATTATATAATTCACTACCATTCACTATCCATAGTCTGGTTTCAGGTTGGATATTAAAGTAAAAATCTGAGAAAGCTCTTTTTGATGACCAATTATTTGGAATATTTTCTTCATTGATATAGAAACTAAATTCTCCTGAATTTATATCTTGGATAGAAAATAATGAACCCTCCTTGCATAAGGTAATATAATGTTCTATATTTTTTTCCCAAAAAGATAATATATTTTTAGTTCTTAAACTGCTATTTTTTTTCATTGATACTTCTAATCTGTTGCTATCAATAATAAAAAATCTATAATCATAATTACTAATATTTAAATACATGTAAAAAACCTTAATCGTTAGTTTAAGATGAAGGTCGCCTGAAAGTTCGTTTTCAGACGACCGCTATGTCAACTGCTAATGAGATTGTTAAAGAACAAATGATTCAGACGACCTCAAAGAAGATAGTGAGGTCGTTTGAACAGAAACCTAGTGCGTACGTACCGCACATATCCTACTTCAAGACTGAAGGTTTTGTGCGGGGCTGCGGTTTACTTATATTTTTTGTTACATTGAGTTAGCATTGGGATTGAAAACAACTAATTTACCTTCAGGGTAAGAACCCAGCCAGCCACATGGGAAATTCCCTTTTTTATATGCTTTAAAAATGGTATTCCATAGTTTATTTTTATGTAAATGGGTAATATTTAGATGGCAATTAAACAAATCCATTTCAATATCATTTAAGTATTCTATGTAACCAACCTCTTTTAGCCTTGATTGAATAATGGGAACTATCTCTTTATCCCAAGTGGCTCGCTCCTGAGCTTTTGTTAATTTTAGAATTAATGAGTTATTTTCTCTTAAGTCAAGCCAACAAGTATCTACAGCTGTTTGGCTGTATAGATAAGTTTCCATTTCTTCAATGTTATTAATAAAATGCCAATCCATATTTTCAATGGTATCAAACGTCAAAAGTTTATTATCAATAACGTTAAATAACTGTTTCATTATTACATCCTTTAGTAAAAATTATCTTTTTAATAGATAAATCCAATCCTGTACAGTTACAGGAGCATACATTTCTAATTTCCCTTTTTTCAACGCTTTATGCGCTCTCGCTTGAAGTGATTGTATCTTTCTTGCCTTTTCCTTATCACATTTAGATGATTGATCAATATCATCAATTAGTTGTGCAATTGCATCACTATATGCTTTATGATAACCAAGATGTTTAGCTCTCGTTGTTCCCTTACTTTTAACTTCTGGTAGCATAATTCCGTTATTTAAAAAGAACAACTTCTTTACTAGTTAATCTTTGTAGAAGTTTGGAATTATTAAATACTTCAACAGGTAATAAATGATGTGCCTGCCTTCCCGTCCAACTAGTCTTTCCGGTTAACGCACGACCTAATTTTCATGAGTTACTTGCCGCTATACCAGCTGGATCAACCCAAGCCTGAACACTCGGCGCAAACTGATAAAGGTTATCCCCACCTGCCAACCCAATCGGATCCTGATTCACAAACCGCCCGACCTCTGGTTCGTAATAACGCATCAGGTTGTAGCGCAGCCCGGTCTCTTCATCATAATACTGGTTTTCACTGTCGGTCAGCTGGCTGTAGATCTGGTTGCCATGTCCATTTGGCACCGTATTTTTCAAGTAAATCAAAGCTGGCTTGTGGTCCCATGCTACCTGATTTATAATCATGAAGAGGGGCACCATTATCAGCCCACAATTTTTCAATACGGTCAATCAATTCCCAAGAAGCGCTAACTTCTTCCCAGTGGCTAAAGTTAGTTGAATCGTTATTCAAAACATCGTAGATTAGCTTTTCATAAGGATCTGGTGAAGCACCTGTAGCTGTAGCATCAGTTCTGTAGTCTAGCGAATTATGTGCAAGTTTGAACTCTTCTCCAACTTCTTTACCGTTAAGGCTGAGAGAGAAACCTTCGGTTGGTTGGATATAGATGGTCAAAATATTTGGTGCTAGGGGCTCTCCAAAAATTGAATCCATTTGCTTAAAGACAATATTGACATGCGTTCCCTTTTCAGTCATTCGTTTACCTGTACGGAAGAAGAATGGAACACCACGGAAACGGTCACTCTCAACAAAGAAGGCGCCTGAAGCAAAGGTTTCTGTCATTGATTCTGGGTTAACATTTGGTTCGCTACGGTAAGAAATGTACTTCATACCATCAATTTTACCAGAACGGTATTGGCCTCTAATGAATTGTTCTTTGAGTTCTTCATCAGTTGGATGATAGAGGTTTTTAAAGACCTTGATTTTCTCTGCACGAATGTCATCCTTTGTAAAACTTGCTGGTTTGTCCATGGCAAGTAGAGAAAGAAGTTGAAGTGTGTGGTTTTGTACCATATCACGAAGGGCACCAGACTCATCGTAGTAGCCTCCACGCTCTTCAACACCGAGGCGTTCTGCAAATGTAATCTGAACATTATCGATGTGGTCACGATTCCAAACATTTTCAAAGATCATATTGGCAAAACGAACTGCAAAGATACTCTGAATCATCTCTTTACCAAGATAGTGGTCGATACGATAAATTTGCTCTTCGTTAAAAGTAGCTAGAAGCTCTTCATTTAGTTTGCTTGCGGTCTCATAGTCAGTACCAAAAGGTTTCTCAACAATCAAACGTTCAAAACCTTTACCATCAACGATTTGCTCTGACTTGAGATGTTTAGCAATAGTTCCAAAGAACTGAGGTGCCATAGATAAAAAGAAGAGTTTGTTGTTTTCAGTTTGATACTTTTCATTTAACTCTGCCTGAAGTTTGCGTAATTCGATATAGTGTTCTGTATCATTGACATCATGGCTTTGATAGTAGAAGTGACTAGCGAACTCTTGAGCCTCTTCTGCGCTATCTGCCAGGTCTAAAATAGATTCGACAACAACAGATTCAAAATATTCTTTACTCCATGGGCGACGAGCAGTTCCAATTACAGCAAAATGCTCTGAAAGATTGCCTGATTTGTAAAGTCTAAAAAGTGAAGGGTAGAGCTTGCGATGAGCCAAGTCTCCACTAGCACCGAAAATTGTAACAATAACTTTTGATGACATCCAGCTACCTAATTTCTATTTACTTTCCTAGATATTCTAGGCATGAGGAAACCCTCATTTTGATACCTTCTATTTTATCATAATTTTCAAAAAAATCCAAAATCCCAATATAAGTAAGAAAAAAACTGCAAGGTAAACCTTGCAGTTTTTTAAGCGTTGAGGACCTTGTCTAAAAATTCTTTTAGACGAGGGTGTTGTGGGTTGTCAAAGATTTGATCAGGTGTACCATCTTCTAGGAATTCACCGTCGGCAGTAAAGATAACTCGATTGGCAACCTTACGAGCAAATCCCATTTCGTGGGTTACGATGATCATAGTCATGCCTTGTTCAGCCAATTCTTTCATAACGTTGAGAACATCACCGACCATCTCAGGGTCAAGGGCAGAAGTTGGTTCGTCAAAGAGCATAATATCAGGGTTCATTGCTAAACCTCGGGCGATAGCCACACGTTGTTTTTGACCACCGGATAGACTTTCAGGATTGGCATTGGCCTTGTCAGCAAGCCCAACTTTTTCAAGGAGTTCCATACCTAATTTTTCAGCTTCAGCCTTAGTCATTAACTTATGTTCTACAGGAGCGAAAGTAATATTTTCCAATACGGTCATATGTGGAAAGAGATTGAAGTGCTGGAACACCATTCCGATATTTTCACGAACATGGTCTACGTTGGTAGATTTATCCGTCAAATCATAGCCATTAATTGTGATGCTTCCTTTTGTTCCTTCTTCGAGGAGATTTAAGCTACGCAAGAAAGTTGACTTACCTGAACCAGAAGGTCCAATGATACAAACAACATCTCCTTCATAGAATTTCGCTGAAATTCCTTTAAGGACTTTATTTTTACCATATTGTTTATGTAAGTTATGAACGTCAATTTTTAATTTTGCCATTATTGAATCCTCTTTTCTAAGCGTTTGGCTAATCTAGTTAGAAGAGTGATAATCACAAGGTAGAAGACTGCGAGAATTGCATACATTTTGAAACTTTGGTAGTTACGAGCAATGATAATCTTACCAGTCTGGAAGAGTTCTACCAAACCGATTGCAGATACGATCGTTGTATCTTTCAAAGCGATAACAAATTGGTTGACGAAGTTTGGAAGCATGAGCTTGGTTGCTTGTGGCAAGACAATCTTACGCATGGTTTTTCCATATGAAATACCAAGACTTCGACTGGCTTCCATTTGTCCAACAGGAACAGCCTTAATACCACCACGTACGATTTCAGCAATGTAGGCAGCTGAGTTTAGGGAAAGTGCGATAGTACCAGCGACAAAGTCGTTGATTGGACTTTGTTGACCTGTAAGGGATTCGATAAAGTTAGGAATTCCCCAGAAAATGAAGGCTGCGAGAATCATCAATGGAATACCACGGATAACGTCAACAAAGATTTCAGCAATAAGGCGAAGAGGTTTATAAGGACTCACGCTAAACATACCAAAGATAATACCAATAACAATAGCAATTGCAAAGGAAACAAGTGCTAATGCTAGAGTGATTCCAAGACCGCTGAGGAGTTGTCTGTAGTTGTTTTTCAACAAGCCCCAGATAGTTGTTTCATCAGCGGTTGAACTTGTAGTAGTAGAATCGCTAGCTAGATACTTATCAAGAATTTTTTGGAATTCTCCATTTGCCTTAAGGTTTGCAAGCCCTTTGTTAAACTTCTCTAGCAATTCTGGATTGCTTCCTTTTTTAACTGCAAAAGCAGTTTCACCAATTGGTGTACCTGCTATTGGTGTTTTTAACTTTTGTCCTTGACTAATAGAGTATTTAATAACAGGTTCGTCGTCCATAACGGCATCAATTGAACCAGTGTTTAAGCTATCATACATAGATGCAGCATCGGAAAAAGTTTTGATCTTGTAACCGTACTTACTTTGATTCTCTGTTAGGAAGGTTTGTGAAGCAGTACCATTCTTGACACCCACAGTCTTACCGTTCAAATCTTCATAAGAAGAAATGGTACTTGATTCTTTTACACCAAGAATAGTATTTGCTGTATAGTAAGAATCAGAGAAATCAAACGTTTCTTTACGAGCGTCAGTCACTGACATACCTGCAATGATACCGTCTGCTTGTCCAGATTGGACTGCGTTAATAGCAGCATCAAAACCTGGATTGGTAATCTCGATTTCAAAACCTTGGTCTTCAGCGATTGCCTTGATTAGATCCATATCGATACCAGTGTATTGATTGCTTGAGTCCTGAAAAACAAATGGCGCAAAAGATGAGTCACTGGCGATAACATACTTCGTTTTTTCTGTATCAGCTTTTGCTATTCCTAGTGAAAGAATAGGAAATAAAATTAGCAAACAAGCTAGAATTTTTTTCTTCATGTGATGTCTCCTTTCAAGATATTTTCAAATTATATCAAAAAAGTTAAAGAAGGGCAAATATTTTATATTTTGATGTTATAAGATATAACATAGAGCGAAATTAGTTAGTCTGTTGGGAAACAGAAACTCTTTCCTTTTTATGGTAAAATAGAAAGAGTACTTAGAAAGGAAAAAAAGATGATTGTTAAGTTTGACAGAGGCCTGCTGAAAGTTCAAATTGCATGGGGTCTGTTTTTTTCTCTCGTTCCATTGTGCTTGATTATTTCTTCCCTTTTAAATGATTCTTTGTATGAGGATTATTTTGGTAAGCTCTTTCTCCTTTTCTTTCTTTTGTTTCCATTATACGCTGGTATTTATGCGGTAGATGGAATCATGAATCTTAGAAAAACAAAGAAATTGATAGAAGTAGATGAGCAGACCTTCACCTATTATGGGAAACTTTTTGGCCGAAAAACCTTTGAAATCCCCTTATCTGATATCGACCTTGTCATGAAAGATTGGTCAAGTCACACAGCCGATATCAAGCGTTCATCATCCTTTCTTTATTTTTTGAAGCGGATTGAATACTTTTTTGACTACCAATCCGAATTGGATGATAAAAAAAGATACCGAGTTCTGATGATACTATTCAAAGATAGTGAGACGGCCATCAAATTCGATAAAAAACTTGGTTTTCAGTTGCTAAAGAAAAGAAAATATGTTGCAAAGAACCAAATCATACGAATTCGCGTGGATAGAGGAGAGGTTTTCTCAGACCAAGAAATGAATGACTATATAAACGAAAGGAACGGTCATGATAGATAGAAAAGTAAATAACAAATTTAAACTTGTATCCAAATATCAACCGTCTGGGGATCAACCTCAAGCCATCGAGCAGTTGGTGGATAATATCGAGGGTGGAGAAAAGGCACAAATCCTGATGGGAGCGACTGGTACAGGAAAGACCTACACTATGAGTCAAGTCATTGCCCAGGTCAATAAACCAACTCTTGTCATTGCCCACAATAAAACCCTAGCGGGACAGCTCTATGGGGAGTTCAAGGAATTTTTCCCAGAGAATGCTGTTGAGTACTTCGTATCTTACTACGATTACTACCAGCCAGAAGCCTATGTGCCATCAAGCGATACCTATATCGAAAAAGATAGCTCGGTCAATGATGAGATTGACAAGCTTCGTCACTCAGCAACCTCAGCTCTCTTGGAGCGTAATGACGTTATCATTGTAGCATCTGTGTCTTGTATCTATGGTTTGGGATCTCCTAAAGAATATGCTGATAGCGTGGTAAGTTTGCGTCCGGGTCTTGAGATTTCTCGCGATAAACTGCTCAATGATTTGGTGGACATTCAGTTCGAACGCAATGACATTGATTTTCAGCGTGGAAGATTCCGTGTACGTGGGGATGTGGTAGAGATTTTCCCAGCCTCTCGTGATGAGCATGCTTTTCGTGTTGAGTTCTTCGGAGATGAGATTGACCGTATCCGTGAAGTTGAAGCTCTAACTGGTCAAGTTCTGGGCGAAGTGGATCATTTGGCGATTTTCCCAGCGACTCACTTTGTGACTAATGATGACCACATGGAAGTGGCTATTGCTAAGATTGAGGCTGAGTTGGAGGAGCAGTTAGCTATCTTTGAGAAGGAAGGTAAGCTCCTCGAAGCGCAACGCTTGAAACAACGAACAGAATACGATATTGAGATGCTTCGTGAGATGGGCTATACAAACGGGGTTGAAAACTACTCCCGCCACATGGATGGACGCAGCGAAGGAGAGCCACCGTACACCCTTCTTGATTTCTTCCCTGATGATTTTTTGATTATGATTGATGAGAGCCACATGACCATGGGGCAAATCAAGGGTATGTATAATGGAGACCGTTCACGTAAGGAAATGTTGGTGAATTATGGTTTCCGTTTGCCATCTGCCTTGGATAATCGTCCTCTTCGTCGTGAAGAGTTTGAAAGTCATGTTCACCAGATCGTCTATGTTTCAGCGACACCAGGTGACTATGAACATGAGCAGACTGACACCGTGATTGAACAAATCATTCGTCCGACTGGTCTTTTGGATCCAGAAGTGGAAGTCCGTCCGACTATGGGACAAATTGATGATCTTTTGGGTGAAATCAATGCCCGTGTTGAAAAGAATGAACGGACTTTTATTACAACCTTGACCAAGAAAATGGCTGAAGACTTGACTGATTACTTCAAAGAAATGGGTATCAAGGTCAAATACATGCACTCGGATATCAAGACTTTGGAGCGGACAGAGATTATCCGTGACCTGCGTTTAGGAGTCTTTGATGTCTTAGTAGGAATTAACCTTCTTCGTGAAGGTATTGACGTGCCAGAAGTTAGTCTAGTTGCTATTCTCGATGCAGACAAGGAAGGTTTCCTTCGTAATGAGCGTGGACTCATTCAGACCATCGGTCGTGCTGCCCGTAATAGCGAGGGGCATGTCATCATGTATGCAGACACTATGACTCAGTCTATGCAAAAAGCCATTGATGAAACGGCCCGTCGTCGGAAAATCCAGATGGCTTATAATGAAGAGCATGGTATTGTCCCACAAACCATCAAGAAGGAAATCCGTGACCTGATCTCTGTAACCAAGGCAGTTGCCAAGGAAGAGGATAAAGAAGTCGATATCAATAGCCTTAACAAACAAGAACGCAAGGAATTGGTTAAGAAACTGGAAAAACAAATGCAAGAAGCCGTCGAAGTGCTTGACTTTGAACTCGCAGCTCAGATTCGTGATATGATGCTGGAAGTCAAGGCTTTGGATTAGATAGGAGAGAACTTTTGAAAATTCTAGTCATCAATGGACACCCTGATAAGGAAAGTTACTGTCAAGCTATTTTACAAACTATTGTAGAAAATATTGACTCAGGTCGCCATGAACTTGAAGTCATCAATCTTAATGAAGAGGACTTTTATCCTGTTTTACGTTATGGCTATCGAAAACGTATGGAAGAAGATTCTTTTATCCTTCGTTCTCAGGAATTAATCAAATGGGCAGATCATTTCATCTTTGTTTATCCCATCTGGTGGAGTAGTATGCCTAGTCTCTTGAAAGGCTGGATTGACCGGGTCTTTACACCGGGGATTGCTTACTCTGCTAATGATCAGGGGAGTTTTATCTGGAATTACCTTAGAGGCAAGCAGTTTAAAAAGTTATTAAAAGGGAAAACAGCCAGTATTTACGCAACCTCCATGGCGCCTACTTGGTGGTACAAAATCTTTTCGGGTCCTATCAACATTCCAGATAGCTATGGCATCTCTGTTTTGAAAAATGCGGTCTTGAATCACTGTGGAATTAAAACTAAGCGCGTGTGCGTACTAGGTGAAGTTGGACGGGATGTGAATACAGCAAGTATGCGTGAAGAGCACCTCCAAAAAGTAGCAGAAGAAGTTAAAAAATTATCATGAAACAAGATAATAAAAAAGAGAAAAAATCAAAAAAACACTATAAGCCAAATCGAAAAATAAACTGGCTGGATAGAGTAAAATTGTGGTTGCTACAGCATTTAAAAATAGCTTTTCTATTAGATAGTAGTATATTTTTTTATCAGCTTTTGGGGTATTCTATTTGTTGTTTGGAACAACTCTTATTCCAAAACCCTATCAAAACTTCAATTATGTCTTTCCGCTCTTTCTGAATCTTATATTCTTAGTGAACATGCTTTATCAAGGTGTTTTTAGAGATAATTTCGATGGAATGCTGACAATACAAGATTTTGCAGATCCATTCTTGTACCTAAATGGAGTAGGTTTGTTGTTTCACTCATTTTTCGGAATAATGGGTAGAAATAGAAAGTCTAT
Source organism: Streptococcus infantis ATCC 700779 (assembly GCF_000187465.1). Classification (GTDB taxonomy): domain Bacteria; phylum Bacillota; class Bacilli; order Lactobacillales; family Streptococcaceae; genus Streptococcus; species Streptococcus infantis. The sequence goes on from NZ_GL732439.1 coordinate 668,169, forward strand.
TTCTCTCTTGCTAACCTTAGATCACCGCTACATCTGGTTTCCAAGCATATTGAAAAGAAAAGGGAAAAGAAGAATATAGGGAAAACCCACTCAAATGAAAAAGAATAAAAGAAATTCAAATACAAAAAAGAATCTCTCAATGAAAGAAAGTTTTCATCTTTGGCTAGATTCTCATAAATTTTTAGGATTCTTCTCGATTCTCGGAACTATCCTAGCAATAGGACTAAGTTTGAATCTAATTTTTGAAAGCCTTCCTATTCCTTCGCCATACAGAGATATCAACTATAGTTTTCCACTATATATAAATCTTTTTTGTCTGGTATATCGATTATTTGACTATTGGTTCCTAGACTTGTCTGGGGCAAGGATGACAATAAAAAGATTTGCAGATTTATTTATTTATTTATCTTAATAGTATCGGTTTAATAGTCCATCTCTTTATTGGAATTAGCGGAAAAAACAGTAAAGGGATTTTACCTTCTCTCTTATCCCTAGATCACCGCTATATTTGGTTTCCTATAGCAACCTATCTAATCTTTTTTACTGTAGCTGCTTTAACGATTTTGTTTATGAAATTTATTGAAAATAAAAGGAGTTAATTATGAGAAAACATCTAACTATATTTAGGATTCTTTACTTACTGTTCTTGGTATTTGCCCTACTCCATTTTATCCTAGGTTTATTTGGTTTAGCTTTTACCCCAGTTTTGTGGAATATCTGGTTTTTTGGTCTCTGTTTAACCCTATTTATCCATCCATGGACAATCTTTTATAAAACAAGAATCTTTCAATGGCATCATTTGATTTTTCAAGCTCTCAGCGGATTCTTTGCTCTCATAATCTGGTTCGTGATATTTTTCTTTTTCTCCATGGTTCCAGATTCATCTATGCCAATCAATTTAGACTACTACGTTAATAAAGAAAATAATGAAATCAGAATCATCAGAGGTTCCTTACTCCATGAAATTCATGAATATCATGACTTAGTTAATCCTTTGATTATGAAATCTAAAGTTAAGTATAAGATAGAAAATTAAAGATTAGAAAGTGAGTCCTATGTCTCGAGCACAATTAACCGTTCTTACCAATATTTGTATGATTGAAGATATAGAAAAGCAGCGCGTGGTCATGCAGTATCGTTCACCCGAAAGCAACCATTGGTCTGGCTATGCCTTTCCAGGAGGACATGTCGAAGACGGAGAGGCTTTTGCAGAGTCAGTTATTCGTGAAATATACGAGGAAACAGGTCTGACAATCCAAAATCCTCAACTTGTCGGCATTAAAAATTGGCCGTTAGATACAGGTGAGCGTTATATTGTCTTTTGTTACAAGGCGACTGAGTTTACTGGTACTCTAGAATCATCTGAAGAAGGAGAAGTGTCCTGGGTACAAAAAGACCAGATTCCAAATTTGGATCTGGCTTATGATATGTTACCTTTGATGGAGATGATGGAAGCTCCAGACAAGTCTGAATTTTTCTACCGTCACCGTATAGAGGACGGGTGGGAAAAGAAAATCTTTTAATCTTTTACTAAATAACCAAGCTGGTCCAAGGCCTTCTCAATATAGAGGAGGTCTTGTTCGTTTTCAGCTTCGACTAGGTGATAATGGACGCCATCTGTTAATTCAGAAAGTGGTCTAAAGTCAGACCGTTCGACTTGCTCTAAAAAATGCTGAACGTCACGGCGACAAGAGAGTTTGAGCAAGGTTTCAATTTCCCCGTAGACAGGATGATCAATTAAGGTATTCTGAACACGTCCCCCATTATCGACGATAGCTAGAAGTTCTTGACCGATTTCTTCCATCTCGTGCTTTACTTTAAACAGCTTGTGAACATACGGATTGGTTTTGCTTTCTTTATAAATATAACCACGATTGGTTGATAAGATAGGAGCACCGTCTGCACGAAGAACTGCAATGTCCTGAACGATAATCTGGCGAGTGACATGAAAATGTTCTGCTAAGCTTTTTCCGTTTTGAGGTTTTTGAGCTTCTTTTAAGAGTTGTAGAAGTGCTTCTTTTCGATTTTTTGTCATATTCTTCTTTCTTAACGCTTAACGACGTTTTTTCAATGCTTTATAAACAGCTAATGCTAAGTAATAGTCTACCATACTATGAACAATAGTTCCAAAACCAACCAATACAAAGAGAACATAGAACATATTTTTTAGGTCTGTTCCTGTACTAGCATAGAAGATAATACAAGCAAAGACTTCGGCAATAGCGTGTACTAAACCAAGTACAAAGTTAAAAATCAAAGAAGATTTTGGATTATCTAAGATTTGAGGATGTTTTTGCAAATAGAAGGCTCCCAAAGTGCCGAAAAAGATATGGGAGAAAGCTCGAAGTACAATGACAATTGGATAACCAGCCATGAGGAATCCTAGGCTAGAAGCTATAATGACAAAGATTGCCATCCAAGGAGAAAGGAACATAGCAATAAAGATTGCAACGTGGCTTCCTAGAGTGTAAGAAGCGGGCGGAATAACAATCTTGAAGGGCATTGCCAAGGGAATCAAAATAGCGATAGCGGTTAGCAATGCGGTTAAAGTCATGAATTGGGTTTTCTTTTGTGTATTCATAATAACTCCTTTTTAAGTGTATATACAGTTGTATAGTACACTAAATAATATTATCCGTCAAGAGAGAAATTGAATTTTGAAGGAAAAATAGGTAAAATAAATTAGAGTAAAGTATCTTAGAAAGAGGAGAGAGTCAAGATGATAGATATTCTTTATCCGATTTTTATCATTCATTATTTATCCAAGCAGAAAAAAACAGGATTCCAAGTATCAAAATTTACCACATTTTCAGCCTATAGTTTCTTAATGATTTCGATAATAAGAATCGCATTTGGTTCCTTAGCTCTGATTGTTTTCTCGACACCCATATTCGGTTTCCTCTATTTCAGTATCATAGGGCTCATTCTTTATCACATTAGCATTATTTATGGCATAATCCTACTTTTCTTGTCATTGACTTTTTTCTTAGACAGTCAAAAATCTAATCAGGATATCCAAATAACGGAAAATACTCCATTTATATTACATGTGTTAATGTTAGTCTTTCATGCGCTCTTAATCTATAATACCTTGGTACCAATCTTTTCCATTTACTGAGAAAATATTTAAATATTCTTCTCTAAGTGGCAGTAGAATTGAGAAAAAACTCAATTTTTTTTAAAAAATACTTGCTTTGATAGAATTCTTGTGATATACTTATAAACGGTTTGAAAAAACTGCCTAAGACAGTAGGGGAGCAAGACTCATAAATATCCTACCGAGGACAAAACGTATCATGTAAAAAGAAGCGTATTGTACTTTCGTGTCTAGGTTTGGGCGCGTTTTTCTTTTGGAAAAATTCCCCAAGCAAAATAATTACGGAGGTGAACACACTAATGAGTGAAGCAATTATTGCTAAGAAAGCGGAACTAGTTGACGTAGTAGCTGAGAAAATGAAAGCTGCTGCATCAATCGTCGTTGTAGACGCTCGTGGTTTGACAGTTGAACAAGATACAGTTCTTCGTCGTGAGCTTCGTGGAAGCGAAGTTGAGTATAAAGTTATCAAAAACTCAATCTTACGTCGTGCAGCTGAAAAAGCTGGTCTTGAAGATCTTGCATCTGTTTTTGTTGGACCATCTGCAGTAGCATTTTCTAACGAAGATGTTATCGCACCAGCGAAAATCTTGAACGACTTTGCTAAAAACGCTGATGCACTTGAAATCAAAGGTGGTGCAATCGAAGGCGCTGTCGCATCAAAAGAAGAAATCGTTGCTCTTGCAACTCTTCCAAGTCGCGAAGGACTTCTTTCTATGCTCCTTTCTGTACTTCAAGCGCCAGTGCGCAACGTTGCTCTTGCAGTCAAAGCGGTTGCAGACAACAAAGAAGACGCAGCTTAATTATAAGCTACGCAGCGTAGCCTAGCTACAAAAAAATAACAAAATTAAATTTAAACTTATTTGGAGGAAATAACAATGGCATTGAACATTGAAAACATTATTGCTGAAATTAAAGAAGCTTCAATCCTTGAATTGAACGACCTTGTAAAAGCTATCGAAGAAGAATTTGGTGTAACTGCAGCTGCTCCTGTAGCTGTTGCTGCAGCTGGTGCTGCTGACGCTGGTGCTGCTAAAGACTCATTTGACGTTGAATTGACAGCTGCTGGTGACAAAAAAGTTGGCGTTATCAAAGTTGTACGTGAAATCACTGGTCTTGGACTTAAAGAAGCTAAAGAACTTGTTGACGGTGCACCAGCACTTGTTAAAGAAGGTGTTGCAGCAGCAGAAGCTGAAGAACTTAAAGCTAAATTGGAAGAAGCTGGAGCTTCAGTTACTCTTAAATAATAGAGCGACTACATTTGTAGCTTAAAAACATGATTAAACCGCTATTCTTAGGAGTAGCGGTTTTTCATTTTGTTCAAAAAGGGGCAAAAAAGGGGATGACTTTAGACTAGTATTTCTATTTTAGGTGAATTATTGGAGATTCCTTATGAAAAAAAATTTACTTTTTAATTGCATTTTGTTATAATAGACGCAAGAAAGAATATCTTATCGGTAAATCCTAAGCGAGCCTGAGATAGTGAGAGTCAGGTGATTGAGAGATAAGTGTGGCGCTTTTGGTATTTTAATAAAGATAATGAAGTAATAAATTAGGGTGGAACCGCGTTTTTGACGCCCCTAGTCGCAAGGCTTGGGTGTTGAAATTCGGTTCTTTTTGAATTCGTCTAATGCCTAAGTAGAAAGGAGTACAATGCTTAAAGGATCTTGTTTATGTAAAGCAGTGACTTACACTCTGGATGAGGAATTATCTGAATTAGTTTTTTGCCACTGTTCATTCTGTCGGAAAGCAACTGCGTCTGCCTATACAGTTAATGCCAAAGTTAGCAGTAAAAATCTAGTATTGCATGGAAAAGAAAAACTTGTTACGTATAGTTCTTCTCCAGGAAAACAGCGTTATTACTGCCAGAACTGTCATAGTCAAATTTTCACTGTTCAAGAAAATATACCAGAAGTCTGTGCTTTGAAATTAGGTACAATAGATGAATGCAATCAGAATTTACAAACTATTCCTAAACGTCATATTTTTCAGGACCCAGCCTTTTCTTGGTTGCTTGATAAATAAATATAAGAAGATAATATAAATTAAAGGAGTAAACAATGTCTAAAAAATTGACTTTCCAGGAAATTATCCTTACTTTGCAACAATACTGGAATGATCAGGGTTGTATGCTTATGCAGGCTTATGATAACGAAAAAGGTGCGGGAACCATGAGTCCTTATACTTTCCTTCGTGCCATTGGTCCTGAGCCATGGAATGCGGCTTATGTAGAACCATCTCGTCGTCCTGCTGACGGTCGTTACGGAGAAAACCCAAATCGTCTCTACCAACACCACCAATTCCAAGTAGTTATGAAACCATCTCCATCAAATATCCAAGAACTCTACCTTGAGTCTTTGGAAAAATTGGGCATCAACCCATTGGAACACGATATTCGTTTCGTTGAAGATAACTGGGAAAACCCATCAACTGGTTCAGCTGGTCTTGGATGGGAAGTGTGGCTTGACGGTATGGAGATCACGCAGTTCACATACTTCCAACAAGTCGGTGGTTTGGCAACTGGTCCTGTTACTGCTGAGGTTACCTACGGATTGGAACGCTTAGCTTCCTATATCCAGGAAGTAGATTCTGTTTATGATATCGAATGGGCTCCAGGTGTTAAATACGGAGAAATTTTCCTTCAACCAGAATATGAGCATTCAAAATACAGCTTTGAAGTTTCAGACCAAGATATGCTTCTTTCTAACTTCGAGAAATTCGAAAAAGAAGCAGGACGTGCGTTAGAGTTAGGTCTTGTCCACCCTGCTTATGACTATGTACTAAAATGTTCACACACCTTTAACTTGCTTGATGCACGAGGAGCTGTTTCCGTTACAGAACGTGCTGGCTACATTGCCCGTATCCGTAACTTAGCCCGTGTAGTAGCTAAAACTTTCGTAGCAGAGCGCAAGAAACTCGGCTACCCACTGCTAGACGAAGCCACACGTGCCAAACTCCTTGCAGAAGAGGAAGAATAGACAGAATTACGGGAATAAATGACTGAAAGTCGACCGTAGGTCGCTAAATAAAACAAAACCGCTGTTGAGAAAGTCGGATAAGAATTTTCTTATCCGATTGGGGAGCTGACGAGACTTAAGGCTTGGCAGTTAGCAATGAAACCGAAGGTTTGCTTGCGTCCCCCACTACTAAAGGTCTTGTTGAAGAAAATTATGTGTAAAGGAAAAAACATGACAAAAAACTTATTAGTAGAACTAGGACTCGAAGAGTTACCAGCCTACGTTGTCACACCAAGTGAAAAACAACTCGGCGAAAAAATGGCAGCCTTCTTGGATGACAACCGCCTTTCATATGAAGGGATTCAAACATTTTCAACTCCACGTCGTTTAGCTGTTCGTGTACTTGGTTTAGCAGACCAACAAACAGATTTGACTGAAGATTTTAAAGGACCTTCTAAGAAAATTGCTTTGGATGCAGAAGGAAATTTCTCTAAAGCTGCCCAAGGATTTGTCCGTGGAAAAGGCTTGACTGTTGATGATATTGAATTCCGTGAAATTAAAGGTGAAGAATATGTCTATGTAACTAAGCATGAAGCTGGAAAACCAGCGGAAGAAGTTCTGAATGGAATTCCAGAAGTCTTGGCTAGCTTAAGTTTCCCTGTTAGCATGCGTTGGGCAAACAATACTTTTGAATATATCCGTCCAGTCCACACTTTGACAGTGCTTTTGGATGATGAAGCTCTTGAACTAGATTTCTTAGATATTCATTCAGGCAGAGTGAGTCGAGGACATCGCTTCCTTGGACATGAAGTTGAAATCCGTCATGCTGATAGTTACGAAGAAGACTTACGTAAAGTCTATGTCATTGCTGATAGCATTGAACGTGAAAATATGATTCGTGAACAAATTAAGGAAATTGAAGCAGAACATGGCGTTCAAGTACAGATTGATGAAGGACTTTTAAACGAAGTCTTAAACTTGGTCGAATATCCAACCGCTTTTATGGGTAATTTTGATCCTAAATACCTAGAAGTTCCAGAAGAAGTTTTGGTTACTTCAATGGAAACTCATCAACGTTATTTTGTTGTCCGTGATCTTGAAGGAAATCTAAAACCAAACTTCATTTCAGTTCGTAACGGAAATGCTGAACACTTGGAAAATGTCATTCGAGGAAATGAGAAAGTTTTGGTTGCCCGCTTGGAAGATGGAGAATTCTTCTGGCGTGAAGACCAAAAACTCAAGATTGAAGATTTAGTTGCTAAACTTTCACACGTAACCTTCCATGAAAAGATTGGTTCACTTCGTGAACACATGATTCGTACAGGGCAAATTGCTATCCTGCTAGCTGAAAAAGCTGGTCTATCAGTTGATGAATCTATTGATCTTGCTCGTGCTGCAGCCATTTATAAATTTGACCTCTTAACCGGTATGGTTAGTGAATTTGATGAGCTTCAAGGGATCATGGGTGAGAAGTATGCGCTTCTTGCAGGTGAAAATGCTGCAGTGGCGCAAGCTATTCGAGAGCACTACCTTCCAGACTCAGCAGACGGGGCTCTTCCTGAATCTAAAGTTGGAGCAATACTTGCATTAGCCGATAAATTAGATACTCTCTTATCTTTCTTCTCTGTTGGTTTGATTCCATCTGGTTCAAACGACCCTTATGCCCTCCGTCGTGCAACACAAGGGATTGTTCGAATCTTAGAAGACTTTGGATGGAATATTCCGATGGACGAGTTGATTGCCAGTCTTTATGCTTTATCGTTTGATAGTTTAACTTACGATAACCAAGAAGAAGTGCTTAACTTCATCAAAGCTCGTGTTGATAAGATGATGGGTTCTACTGCAAAAGATATTAAAGAAGCTGTTCTCGCAAGTTCAAACTTTGTTGTCTCTGATATGATTGAAGCAGCAGAAGCTCTTTCAGAAGCTGCGAAAACTGAAGATTACAAATCATCAGTTGAGTCATTATCTCGTGCCTTTACCCTAGCAGAAAAAGCAGAAGGCTCAGTCAAAGTTGATACTAGCCTCTTTGAAAATGAACAGGAAAAAGAACTAGCTCAAGCTGTCGAAAGTCTTGAATTGAAAGGTTCAGCAAGCGATAAATTAACACAACTATTTGTTCTTAGTCCAGTGATTGATGCATTCTTTGACAATACCATGGTTATGGCAGAGGATATTGATGTTAAGAATAATCGTTTGGCTATTCTAGCTGAACTTGTCAATAAAGCAAAAACAGTGGCTGCTTTTAACCTTCTTAATACAAAATAGTAATTGAAAAGTAGATTGGAGGTCCAAATATGACACCAGAAAAAATCGCTCGTATTAATGAACTTGCTAAAAAGAAAAAAACAAAAGGCTTGACTGCGGAAGAAAAAGTAGAACAAGCCAAACTTCGTGAGGAATATATCGAAGGCTATCGTCGTTCAGTACGTCATCACATTGAAGGAATCAAAATCGTCGATGAAGATGGTAATGATGTGACTCCTGAAAAGCTTCGTCAAGTGCAACGAGAAAAAGGTTTACACGGCCGTAGTCTTGATGATCCGAATTCATAAATAAAAAAATTCTCGGTTTGTGTGTGAACCGAGATTTTTTTATTGAAAAAAGGAACCGAGTGGTTCCTTTAGGTTATTTTTTAGTTACTTGCACCAGAAGTAGCATCAGCAGCTCCGTGGCCACCATCACCATGTCCTCCAGCGTCAGATGCACCAGAAGTAGCATCGGCATCTCCGTGACCTCCTGCAGCAGGAGCAAAAGGTCCGCTACCGCCTACCAAACGTTGACCAGTTTCTTTCAAGTACCAGTCAAGCCATGGTTGGAAGTTAAAGACAATTTCATTGATACCAGCATATGATCCATCAGGATAGTACATAGCTTGGTAGTTGTGAGTATTGATAACACCTGCAGGTGAACCAGGAACAATTGTACGTACGTATTCTTGGTTGCCATTGCGAAGCGTACCAATAACCCACTCAACGTTTTTCATACGTGCAGGTGGAAGTGATCCGTGAACTGTTGACATACGGCTACCAGATTGAGGTGGTACACGTTTCGCAAACATTGTTTCTGGATCTTGGTGAGCGTTGTTGTAGTATAGGAATTGGTTGTTGTCATCAGCATATGTCAACTCAAAAGGCATAGCTTTCAAGAACATATCGATTTGGTTAACTGTAAGGATACCATGGTCAAGTTTAACGTATGTATCACCTGAAACAGCACCTGTAATTTCTGCAACTTTTTCTACCCATTCTGGATCATCAGGGTCAACTTCTGTAATAGTTGTGGCAATTGGTTTTCCACAATCCAAGTCTTCTGGTTCAATTGGTTTTGGTTTTTTCAAATTAGATACGACTCCTACGTATTTGACAAAGTTATCTAAGCAAGTTTCAAGGAATTTAACAGTTCCTTCGTTAATAATATTTCCTTTTGCATCAAAAGCTTCTTTGGCTTTTCCAAGAAGGAACTCATTACCTGGTAATGTGTAGGCATTTACTCCTGGTGCATCAAGAATTTTACGAAGGTGAACTTGAGCACGTGATGTTCCTTGATCGTAGTATGAAGCACCCACAATCATAACTGGTTTGTTTTCAAATGGATGAACTTCGTATGAAAGCCATTCAAGGACTGACTTAAGTGAAGCAGAAATAGTGTGGTTGTGCTCTGGAGTAGCAATAATCACACCATCAGCTCGAGTAATTTTGTTGTAAAGAAGGCGTAACTGGAAGCTCTCGTCCCATTTTTCGTCTTGGTTAAACATTGGAACTTCATCGATTTCCAAAACTTCTAGTTCAAATTTAAATTTAAACTGACGGCGGATGAACTCCAAGAGTTTGCGGTTATATGATTGATCGTAGTTTGATCCAACAAGTCCAACAAATTTCATTCTTTCGATCTCCTATCTTACAAATTTTCCCAATCAAAATCTTCAGCATCTTTGCGAAGAAGCTCTTGTGCATTACGCAATTTCTCAGTAACTTTAACAAAGATACGGAAGTCATCAAAGATGGCATCCAATTTCTTGATGACATCAAGATCTACCAAGTCACCATTTTGATCAAATGCTTGAAGAGAATGTGAAAGCAAGAATTCATCTGGGAGAACATTTGCTTTGATTTCAGGAGCATTAAGAATTTGCCGAAGTTGCAATTGAGCACGTGATGAACCGAGTGTACCATATGAAGCACCAGTAATCATGACAGGTTTGTTCAAAAGCGGGAATACACCATATGAAATCCAAGCAAGAGCGCTCATAAGAACAGCTGGGATTGAGTGGTCGTATTCTGGAGTACCGATAATAACTCCATCAGCAGCTTCGATTTTAGCAGCGATTTCCGTAGCTTCAGCTGGGATTTGTTTGTCAGCTGGTTTGTTAAATACAGGCAGATCTTTAATTTCTACCAATTCGATTTCTGCTTTGTCAGCAAAGTGTTTCTGCATATATTGAAGCAGTTGGCGGTTTGTGGAACGTTTTGAGTTAGTTCCTACAATAGCAATAAGTTTAAGCATGGGCTTTCCTTTCTCTTTTTGCATTATTAATGATTTATCGTTGGATACCAGATGAACAAGCTAGGCGTCCATCTTTGTCAATGAGGATGGCTTCGATACCATCAATATTTTCGACTTGCCACATAATAGAGGCGCTACGTTCGCCAAATAATCGTGTGGTCCATATCTCGCCGTCAACAGAGCGGTCAGATATAATGGTTAAACTAGCTAAATCCGTTTCAATAGGATAGCCTGTTTCACTATCGAAAATGTGGTGGTAATCCTTGCCATTGATTTCAAGATGCCGTTCATAAATCCCAGATGTAACCACTGATTTTCCAGTAATGGATAAGGTCATCAGGTGATTACCGCGTGGATTACTTGGATCTTGAATGCCGATTTGCCACGGACGTCCATCTTTTGATTGGTTGTTCCCAATTGTGAGGATGTTTCCTCCAAGATTGATAAGAGCAGAAGTGACGCCGTTTTCTTTTAAGAAAGCTGCAACCTTATCTGCACTGTACCCCTTTGCTAAACACCCTAAGTCAATTTTCATTCTCTTTTTTTCTAGGAAAACCGTAGAATTGACTGAATCGAGTTTAATAAAATGAGGGTCTATTAGTGGTAAAGCTTGAGCAATTTCTTCAGAGCTTGCAACCTTTGCATCGGAAAAACCGATACGCCAGGTTTGAACCAAAGGCCCTATACTAATATTGAGATGACTTTTAGGTGCTAGACTGTGTTCTAGACCTAATGAAATCAGTTCAAACAAATCAGGGTGGACTTTAACTGGGGCAATACCTGCCTGATAGTTAATTTCCATTAATTCAGATTCAGTACTGTTAGCATTGAAGCGGAATTCAAGTTCCTTGAGCAAATCAAAAGCTTGACGGAGAAGATTATCGGCTTGTTCATGTACTAAGGAAATAGTAATCGTAGTTCCCATTAATCGCTCAGATGATGAACTAAGAGGCAAAGAATCAACTCCCTTCGAATCACTGGGAAATAGCTACAAATCTTGAATTAAAAAGAAATTAAGAATTTATAATTTATTTCCATACAAATAGAATATCATAAAGTCAGCGTTTTCACAAATCATTTTTTACAAAAAGTCAAGAAATATGCTTAAAAAATTAAAAACAGCTCCAAATCAATGAGGACTCTTTGAAAACAAATTGATATATCTTTCAAAAACTTTCTTAAATAACATCAAACGGGTCAAAAGTCTTGAAAACGTTAACAGATAATGGTATACTTGAGAGGTAAATAAAAAAATAAAGGTAGGATTTATCTTATGAGTAAAATCGTAGTCGTGGGTGCTAACCACGCTGGAACTGCATGTATCAACACTATGTTGGACAACTTTGGAAACGAAAACGAAATCGTTGTATTTGACCAAAACTCAAACATTTCATTCCTTGGATGTGGAATGGCTCTTTGGATTGGTGAACAAATCGACGGCGCTGAAGGATTGTTCTACTCTGATAAAGAAAAATTGGAAGCAAAAGGTGCTAAAGTTTACATGAACTCACCTGTTCTTTCAATCGACTATGACAATAAAGTTGTGACAGCAGAAGTTGAAGGTCAAGAACACAAAGAGTCTTATGACAAATTGATCTTTGCGACTGGTTCAACTCCAATCTTGCCACCAATCGAAGGCGTTGAAATCGTTAAAGGTAACCGTGAGTTCAAAGCAACTCTTGAAAACGTACAATTCGTTAAATTGTACCAAAACGCAGAAGAAGTTATCAACAAACTTGCTGACAAGAGCAAACACCTTGAGCGTATCGCTGTTGTAGGTGGTGGTTACATCGGTGTTGAGCTTGCTGAAGCTTTCGAACGTCTTGGAAAAGAAGTTGTACTTGTTGATATCGTTGACACTGTATTGAACGGATACTATGACAAAGACTTCACACAAATGATGGCTAAAAACTTGGAAGACCACAACATCCGTTTGGCACTTGGTCAAACTGTTAAAGCTATCGAAGGTGAAGGAAAAGTTGAACGCTTGATCACTGATAAAGAAACATTTGATGTGGATATGGTTGTTCTAGCAGTTGGTTTCCGTCCAAACACTGCACTTGCTGATGGTAAGATCGAACTCTTCCGTAACGGTGCTTTCCTTGTTGACAAGAAACAAGAAACATCTATCCCAGGTGTATATGCTGTTGGTGACTGTGCGACTGTTTATGACAACGCTCGTAAAGACACTAGCTACATCGCTCTTGCATCAAACGCTGTTCGTACTGGTATCGTTGGTGCTTACAATGCTTGTGGACATGAGCTTGAAGGAATCGGTGTTCAAGGATCAAACGGTATCTCAATCTATGGTCTTCACATGGTTTCAACTGGTTTGACACTTGAAAAAGCAAAAGCTGCTGGTTACAACGCAACTGAAACTGGATTTAACGACCTTCAAAAACCAGAATTTATGAAGCATGACAACTATGAAGTAGCTATCAAGATTGTCTTTGATAAAGACAGCCGTGAAATCCTTGGTGCTCAAATGGTATCTCGTGATTCAGCAATTAGCATGGGAATTCACATGTTCTCACTTGCTATTCAAGAACACGTTACAATTGATAAATTAGCATTGACAGACCTATTCTTCTTGCCACACTTCAATAAACCATACAACTACATCACAATGGCTGCACTTACAGCAGAAAAATAATTGATGATATGACAAAAAAAGTAACTTCAACTATTGAAGTTACTTTTTTATTTTAAGGTTAAGAAACCTCGTCTCTTGCTGGGAAAGTAAACCCTTCTCCAAGGATTTCGTGAGCTTCCGTGATAGTGATAAAGGCCATCGGATCAACTGTATGAATCATTTCTTTCATCTTCACGATTTCATTTCTTGCGACAATACAGTAAATAATCTTTAAGTCCTTTTGGCTATAGTAGCCTTGTCCTGAGATAAAGGTAACACCACGACCGAGTTCTTCGTTAATTTTCTCGGCTAATTCCATCGGTTTTTGAGTGATAATCATAAATCCTTTTCCAGCATATCCACCCTCACCGATTAAGTCAATAACTCTTGAAACGATGAAGTCAAATAAGAGAGTATAGGTTACAAGACGTAGGTCTTGGAAGATGATTAAAATCAGCATCAGAATCAGAAAATCAAGTCCAAAAAGTAATTTTCCAACAGAGATATTGGTGTATTTATTAAGGATACGAGCGACGATATCAGTACCACCAGTTGTTCCACCCGCGTTGAAAATAACACCGAGTCCAACACCTAGGAGGACACCAGCTACTAGAGCAACCACAACGAGATCTCCTTCAAGGTTAAACTGAAGAGGAATCTTCTCAAAGATAGCTAACCAGACGGAGACGGCAATGGTTCCAAGTAGACTGGAATACAGTGATCTTAGTCCAAATATTTTCCAAGCTAGTAGGAAGAGAGGGATATTAATCAAGATATTCATCAGCGAAATAGGGATATTAAAGAGATAGTAGGTAATCAAGGTTATCCCTGTTGCTCCACCTTCGAACAAGTGATGTGGAACAACAAAATAAGTAAGTCCGAAGGCGAAGATAGCAGCTCCGAATATAATAGTTATAGTTGGTTTAATATGCCGTAGCATTGAGCTCCCCTCCTATTTTTGTGTAAAAGTGAAGTAATAATATTTTTAAAATAAGACTGATATTACAACTTCATAGATTCAATTTTCTCGGAATCAGGTGTAACACGAAGAGTTTTTTGACCGGTATAGGTAACAAAACCAGGTTTTCCACCAGTCGGTTTATTGAGTTTTTTAACCTCAATCATATCCACTTGAACGAGATTAGAAAGACGTCCTTTCGAATAGTAGGCTGCGAGTTCTGCAGCATCCGTCTTGACTTCGTCAGAAGGATTCAGGTTTCCTGAGATGACCACGTGGCTTCCTGGGATATTCTTAGCATGGAACCAAAGTTCCTCTTTGCGTGCAATCTTAAAGGTTAATTCCTCGTTTTGAAGATTGTTTCGTCCAACGAGAATAATGGTTTTCCCATCGCTAGCCAGATATTTCTCTGGCTTTTTACGCTTTTGAATTTTTTCGCGTTGACGTCTTCTAATAAAGCCTGTTTGAATTAATTCTTCACGAATTTCAGCGATTTCATCTAATCCAGCTTGATTAAGAACTGTCTCAACACTTTCCAGATAGAGAATGGTTGACTTGGTTTCTTCAATTAGATCAGTCAGATATTTAACAGCTTCTTTGAGTTTCTGGTAGCGTTTGAAGTAGCGTTGGGCATTTTGGTTGGGAGTCAAGGCCTTATCAAGCGCGATTGTAACTGGTTGATTAGTGTAATAATTATCTAAAACCACCTGATCTTGGTCATTTGGAACTTGATGAAGGAAAGTCGTTAGTAACTCGCCTTTTTGACGAAATTCCTCAGCATTTTCGGTAGCAAGCAGTTCTTTTTCTTGTTTCTTAAGCTTTTGACGATTTTTTTGCAGTTCATTCTCAACTCGGCGAATGAGTTCGCTAGCCTGTTGTTTGACGCGATCACGTTCTGCCTTATCTTTGTAAAAAACATCAAGAAGTTGAGATAAGCTTGAAAAATGTCCTTCAATTTTAGTTGAAAAAGGGACACAGGAAAAAGACTTATCAGTTAAGCATGGGTTGGTTTCTTGCTTAAAAAAGTCACGAAAATTAGAAAACCTATCATCAGTTAATAAATTCTCTAATTCAATTGCTGTATCACGGCCTAAACCTTGAAAGAGGCTTTGAAGGTTTTTAGCTGTCAATTCCTGTGTTTGTAGTATTTCAAAAAGTTTTTCATCCTTAATGGTAAAAGGATTGAGGGCCTCTGTACTTGGTGGGGCTATGTAAGTTGCACCAGGTAGGAGTGTACGGTAACTATTTTGAGAGAAACCAATGTGTTTGATAACCTCAAGAACTTTGCTGCTAGACTTATCTACGAGGAGGATATTACTATGTTTACCCATAATCTCAATGATGAGAGTGGCTTGAATATCGTCCCCAATCTCATTCTTATTAGAAACAGTGATTTCAACGATTCGATCGTTTTCAATCTGCTCGATAGACTCGATAACAGCACCCTGTAAATATTTCCTTAAAACCATGATAAAGGTAGAAGGTTGAGCAGGGTTTTCAAAGGTCGTTTCTGTCAACTGGATGCGTCCAAAAACAGGATGAGCAGAAAGGAGCAGACGATGACTTTGGCGATTGCTACGGATTTGTAAGACCAATTCTTGATCAAAGGGTTGATTAATTTTTTGAATGCGACCGTTTAGTAGTTTAGCTCGCAATTCCTCAACCATGTGGTGTAAAAAAAATCCATCAAATGACATGGTTCTCTCCTTATGAATGTATTCCATAGTATTATATCAAAAAGGTAGAATAAAATCATAGAAATATGGTATAATAAAGCCAAGTAAAGAGAATCGAGAAACACATGTATATTGAAATGGTAGATGAAACTGGTCAGGTTTCTAAAGAAATTTTAAAGCAAACTCAAGAAATTTTGGAATTTGCTGCTAAAAAAATTGGAAAAGAAGACAAGGAGATGGCAGTCACTTTTGTAACCAATGAACGCAGTCATGAACTCAATTTAGAGTTTCGTGCTACTGACCGTCCAACAGATGTTATTAGCCTTGAATATAAACCTGAATTAGAGATTACCTTTGACGAAGAGGATTTGGCAGAAGATCCTGACTTAGCAGAAATGATGTCAGAATTTGATTCTTATATCGGCGAGTTATTCATTTCAATTGATAAAGCGCATGAGCAAGCTGAAGAGTACGGTCATAGTTTCGAACGTGAAATGGGCTTTTTAGCTGTGCACGGTTTTTTACACATAAACGGTTATGATCACTACACTCCGGAAGAAGAAGCGGAGATGTTCGGTTTACAAGAAGAAATTTTAACAGCCTATGGACTCACAAGACAATAAACGAAAATGGAAGAATCGTGACTTGCTCTCAAGTTTAGATTTTGCCCTGACAGGTATTTTTACTGCCATAAAAGAAGAGCGTAATATGAGAAAGCATGCAGTGACTTCTCTCTTAGTTCTACTTGCAGGCATTGTTTTTCAAGTTTCCAGAATTGAATGGCTCTTTCTCCTATTAAGCATTTTTTTAGTAATTGCTTTTGAGATTTTGAATTCTGCTATTGAAAATGTAGTGGATTTGGCTAGCCATTATCACTTCGATATGCTTGCAAAGAAGGCTAAAGACATGGCTGCAGGTGCAGTTCTTGTTGTGTCTTTATTTGCTGCAGTGACTGGACTTATCATTTTCATCCCTAGGATTTGGGATTTGCTATTTTAAACATTATAGAGGTAACTATGACATTTAAATCAGGCTTCGTAGCCATTTTAGGACGTCCTAACGTTGGGAAGTCAACATTTTTGAATCACGTCATGGGGCAAAAAATTGCCATCATGAGTGATAAGGCGCAAACAACGCGTAATAAAATCATGGGAATTTATACCACTGATAAAGAACAAATTGTCTTTATCGATACTCCAGGGATTCACAAGCCTAAAACTGCCCTCGGAGACTTCATGGTGGAGTCAGCCTATAGCACTCTTCGGGAAGTCGATACGGTTCTCTTCATGGTCCCAGCAGACGAGCCACGAGGCAAGGGCGACGATATGATCATCGAGCGTCTCAAGGCTGCTAAAGTACCAGTCATTCTCGTGGTCAACAAGATTGACAAGGTGCATCCAGACCAACTTTTGGCTCAAATCGATGATTTCCGTAATCAGATGGACTTTAAGGAAATTGTACCGATTTCAGCTCTACAAGGAAATAATGTTTCGCATTTGATCGATATTTTGAGCGAAAACTTAGAAGAAGGTTTCCAATATTTCCCGTCAGATCAAATCACCGATCACCCAGAACGTTTCCTAGTATCAGAGATGATTCGTGAAAAAGTGTTACACTTAACGCGTGAGGAAATTCCACACTCAGTTGCAGTAGTGGTTGATTCTATGAAACGAGATGAAGAGACTGACAAGGTTCATATCCGAGCAACCATTATGGTCGAGCGTGACAGCCAAAAAGGGATTATCATCGGTAAAGGCGGTGCTATGCTCAAGAAAATTGGAACCATGGCTCGTAAAGATATCGAACTCATGCTAGGAGACAAGGTCTTCCTAGAAACATGGGTTAAGGTTAAGAAAAATTGGCGCGATAAGAAATTAGATCTTGCCGATTTTGGTTACAACGAAAAAGAATATTAAGAAGAGGTGGGCAGGAGCCTGCTTCTTGTTTTTAGAGAAGGAGGAGCTATGCCTGAATTACCAGAAGTTGAGACTGTCCGACGTGGTCTGGAAAAATTGATTCTGGGGAAGAAGATTTCAAACATTGATATTCGTTACCCCAAGATGATTAAAACTGATTTGGATGAATTTCAGAAGGAAATGCCTGGTCAAGTCATTCAAACAATGGGACGTCGTGGCAAGTATCTGCTTTTCTATTTATCAGACAAAGTTTTAATCTCTCATTTGAGAATGGAAGGCAAGTATTTTTATTACCCAGACCAAGTTCCAGAACGCAAACACGCCCATGTGTTGATTCATTTTGAGGATGGTGGTACTTTAGTCTATGAGGATGTCCGTAAGTTCGGAACTATGGAGTTGCTTGCTCCTGAGCTTTTAGAAGCTTACTTTATTTCAAAAAAACTTGGTCCGGAACCGACTGAGAAGGATTTTGATTTAGGGAGTTTTAAACTAGCCTTGAAAAAATCTAAAAAAACAATCAAATCGCATCTTCTCGACCAGACTTTAGTTGCAGGGTTGGGAAATATCTATGTGGATGAAGTTCTTTGGAGAGCGAAAGTCCATCCTTCAAGAACCTCTAATAGTTTAACAGCACAAGAGGCTAGAAAAGTCCATGATGAAACGATCAATGTTTTAGGTCAGGCGGTTGAAAAGGGTGGTTCAACAATTCGCACTTATACCAATGCATTTGGAGAAGATGGCACCATGCAGGAATTCCATCAAGTATACGACAAGGCGGGTCAAGCTTGTTCGCGTTGTGAAACCATCATCGAAAAAATTCAACTAGGTGGTCGTGGAACTCACTTTTGTCCAAAATGTCAAAGGAGAAAGTGATGGGAAAAATAATCGGAATCACCGGTGGTATTGCGTCAGGTAAGTCCACTGTCACAGAATTTTTAAGACAAAAAGGGTTTCAAGTTGTAGATGCGGATGCAGTCGTCCACCAACTACAAAAACCAGGTGGACGACTCTATCAGGTTTTAGTGGAGCATTTTGGGGAGAAAATCCTACTTGAAAATGGTGAACTGAATCGCTCCTTGCTTGCTAGCCTTATTTTTTCAAATCCGGAAGAGCAAGAATGGTCTAAGAGAACCCAGGGTGAGATTATTCGTGAGGAGTTAGCTGCATTACGAAATCAGTTTGCTCAGACAGAAGCTCTCTTTTTCATGGATATTCCACTGCTTTTTGAGCAGAACTATGCTTCATGGTTTGACGAAACTTGGCTAGTCTATGTAAATCGTGATGTTCAATTAGAGCGATTAATGAAACGGGACCAAATTTCAAGAGAAGCAGCTGAATCCCGTTTAAACTCTCAATGGCCTTTAGAAAGAAAAATTAGTCTTGCTAGTCACAGTCTAGACAATAATGGAAATCAGGAACAGTTGATAGCTCAAGTAGTTCAGTTGTTTGAAGAAATGTGTCTATAAATTAACATTGTTAGGAAGGAGAATTTTGGTATTGTTTGTTCAAATCATCTTAGATTGAAATAGTATCAAATACAAAAAATCTAGTGCGTGTAAAAATTAATCTAAAATGCTCCTCTTGTGGCAGCATGAATTATCTAACCAGTAAGAACACCAAAACACATCCAGATAAGATTGAAGTCTTAAAGTATTGTCCCAAAGAAAGAAAAGTGACTCTACATCTTGAATCTAAGTAGAAATTATGGTAAAATAATAGGGATTTTAAGGAGTTTGATATGTATAACCTATTATTAACCATTTTATTAGTATTATCTGTTGTGATTGTGATTGCAATTTTTATGCAACCAACTAAAAATCAGTCTAGCAATGTATTTGATGCCAGCTCAGGTGATTTGTTTGAACGTAGCAAAGCGCGTGGTTTTGAAGCCGTAATGCAACGTTTGACAGGAATCTTGGTCTTTTTCTGGCTAGCCATTGCCTTAGCATTGACGGTATTATCAAGTAGATAAGAAAATAATGGGCGAGACTAGGTCTTTGCCTATTTTTATTTTTATACTCTTCAAAAATCTCTTCAAACCACGTCAGCTTCCATCTGCAACCTTCAAAACAGTGTTTTGAGCAACCTGCGCCTAGCTTTCTAGTTTGCTCTTTGATTTTTATTGAGTATTAAATGATGCTTGAGAAGGTTTTACACCAAAAAAATTTAACAATCTAGAAGGAAAACATGAAAGATAGAATAAAAGAATATTTAAAAGAAAAGGGACGAGTCACTGTCAATGACTTGGCTCGAGCTCTTGGAAAGGATGGTTCCAAGGACTTTCGAGAGCTCATAAAAACCTTGTCCCTTATGGAGAGAAAGCACCAAATTCGCTTTGAAGAAGATGGTAGTCTCACCTTGGACCAAAAGAAGAAACACGAGATTACTCTTAAAGGAACTTTTCATGCCCATAAAAATGGCTTCGGCTTTGTTAGTCTCGAAGGCGAAGAAGACGACCTTTTTGTAGGAAAAAATGATGTTAACTATGCCATTGATGGCGATACTGTTGAAATTGTAATCAAGAAGGTTGCGGATCGCCAAAAAGGAACTGCAGCTGAAGCAAAGATTATCGATATTTTAGAACACAGTTTGACGACGGTTGTTGGTCAAATCGTTCTTGATGAGGAAAAACCCAAGTATGCAGGTTATATCCGTTCAAAAAATCAAAAGATTAGTCAACCAATCTACGTTAAAAAGCCAGCTATTCAATTAGACGGTACAGAAGTTCTCAAGGTCTTTATCGATAAATACCCAAGTAAGAAACACGATTTCTTTGTCGCTAGTGTGCTAGATGTTGTCGGACATTCAACGGATGCAGGGATTGATGTTCTTGAGGTCTTGGAGTCAATGGACATTGTATCTGAGTTTCCAGAGGCTGTTCTCAAAGAGGCAGAAAATGTGCCAGACGATCGATCAGAGAAGGATCTGGAAGGTCGTCTGGACTTAAGAGATGAAATTACCTTTACCATTGATGGAGCTGATGCAAAAGACTTAGATGACGCTGTTCATATCAAACCATTGAAAAATGGAAATATCGAACTAGGTGTTCATATTGCCGATGTCTCCTACTATGTGACCGAGGGTTCTGCTCTAGATAAGGAAGCCCTCAATCGTGCGACCTCTGTCTATGTAACAGACCGTGTAGTTCCAATGCTGCCAGAGCGTCTCTCAAACGGAATCTGTTCTCTTAACCCTCAAGTGGACCGCTTGACTCAATCCGCTATTATGGAGATTGATAAAAATGGTCGTGTTCGTAATTATACGATTACACAGACTGTTATCAAGACAAGTTTCCGTATGACTTATAGTGATGTCAATGACATCCTAGCAGGTGATGAGGAGAAGAGACAAGACTATAAGAAAATTGTTCCTAGTATCGAACTTATGGCCAAACTCCATGAGACTTTGGAAAGTATGCGAATCAAGCGTGGTGCTTTAAATTTTGATACCAATGAAGCTAAGATTTTGGTAGATAAAAAAGGCAAGCCAGTTGATATTGTCCTTCGTCATCGTGGTGTTGCTGAACGTATGATTGAGTCCTTTATGTTGATAGCCAACGAAACAGTTGCCGAGCACTTTAGCAAGCTGGACCTTCCTTTTATCTATCGTATCCATGAGGAACCTAAAGCTGAGAAAGTTCAGAAGTTTATTGATTATGCTTCAAGTTTTGGTTTGCGAATCTATGGGACTGCCAGTGAGATTAGTCAGGAAGCCCTTCAAGACATCATGAGTGCTGTTGAAGGAGAACCATATGCGGATGTATTGTCCATGATGCTTCTGCGTTCGATGCAGCAGGCTCGCTATTCTGAGCATAATCACGGTCACTATGGTCTAGCCGCGGACTATTACACGCACTTTACCAGTCCGATTCGTCGTTATCCTGACCTTCTTGTTCACCGGATGATTCGTGACTATGGACGTTCTAAGGATGTAGCAGATCATTTTGAACAGGTCATTCCTGAGATTGCCACCCAGTCTTCCAACCGTGAGCGCCGTGCTATCGAGGCAGAGCGTGAAGTCGAAGCCATGAAAAAAGCTGAGTACATGGAAGAGTACGTTGGCGAAGAGTATGATGCAGTTGTTTCAAGTATTGTTAAATTTGGTCTTTTTGTTGAATTGCCAAATACAGTCGAAGGATTGATTCACATTACAAATCTGCCTGAGTTTTATCATTTTAACGAACGTGATTTGACCCTCCGTGGGGAGAAATCAGGTATTACTTTCCGAGTGGGGCAGCAGATTCGTATTCGTGTCGAAAGAGCCGATAAGATGACTGGTGAGATCGATTTCTCTTTTATTCCAAGTGAATTTGATGTTATTGAGAAAGGTTTGAAAGACTCTGGTCGTAAGGATAGAGGGCGTCGTTCAGATAAGAAAGAAGACAAGAGAAAATCTGGTCGCTTAGGCGATAAGCGCAAGCATTCTCCAAAAGACAAGAAGAAAAAGAGCAAGAAACCTTTTTATAAGGAAGTAGCAAAGAAAGGAGCTAAGCATGGCAAAGGGCGAGGGAAAGGTCGTCGCGCAAAATAAAAAGGCGCACCACGACTATACAATCGTAGATACGCTAGAAGCAGGAATGGTCCTGACAGGAACTGAGATCAAGAGTGTTCGAGCAGCCCGCATCAATCTGAAAGATGGGTTTGCCCAGGTTAAGAATGGGGAAGTTTGGCTGAGTAATGTCCATATAGCTCCTTATGAAGAGGGCAATATCTGGAATCAGGAGCCCGAACGTCGTCGTAAACTTCTCCTTCATAAAAAACAAATCCAGAAATTGGAGCAAGAAACCAAAGGGACAGGGATGACCTTGGTTCCTCTTAAAGTTTATATCAAAGATGGCTATGCCAAGTTACTTTTAGGACTTGCAAAAGGGAAACATGATTACGATAAACGTGAGTCTATCAAACGACGTGAGCAAGATCGTGATATCGCGCGTGTTATGAAAGCTGTTAACCACCGATAGAAAGAGTGAAGAATATGGAAAAACTAGTTGCCTACAAACGCATGCCTGTCTGGAATAAAGACACCATGCCAGAGGCTGTTCAAAGAAAACACAATACTAAGGTCGGAACCTGGGGCAAGATTACCGTATTAAAAGGGACTCTTAAGTTTATTGAGTTGACTGAAGACGGGGAAGTTATAGCCGAGCACCTCTTTGAAGCAGGTGCTGATAATCCTATGGCGCAACCTCAAGCTTGGCACAGAGTAGAAGCTGCCACAGATGATGTGGAATGGTACTTGGAATTTTATTGTAAAGCAGAGGATTATTTCCCTAAGAAATACAATACTAATCCAGTTCATTCGGAAGTTTTAGAAGCTATGGATACAGTAAAACCATGTAAGGCACTAGACCTAGGATGTGGTCAAGGAAGAAATGCACTCTTTCTAGCTCAACATGGATTTGATGTCACAGCTGTAGATCAAAATGAGCTATCTCTTGAAATCTTACAAAGTATTGTGGAGCAAGAAGATATAGAAATGCCTGTCGGTATCTACGATATCAATTCAGCTAGCATTGGACAAATATATGATTTTATCGTATCGACTGTTGTTCTCATGTTTTTACAAGCAGATCGCATTCCGGACATTATTAAAAACATGCAGGAACAAACTTCTATCGGTGGCTATAATTTGATTGTATGTGCTATGGATACGGAAGATTATCCGTGTTCCGTTAATTTCCCCTTTACCTTCAAAGAGGGTGAGTTGGCAAATTACTACAAGGACTGGGAATTAGTGAAGTACAATGAAAATCCTGGCCATCTCCACCGTCGTGATGAGAATGGCAATCGTATTCAACTACGCTTTGCAACAATGTTGGCTAAAAAAGTAAAATAAATGAATAAAAGGGATAGAGAGCAGTCGTTTTCTATTCCTTATTTCTTACGCTAATAAGAAAGGGAAATCTCAATTTATGCTATACTAGAAGTAGGAGAAGTCGATGAAATTAAACAGAATTGTGATAGTTTTTCAACGATTCTGATCGCCCACTATTCTTTCAGACTTTTTTGTCTAGGAGGTCTTAAGATGACTAGTCTTTTAATTGAACTGTACGACCGTCATGCCATTGAGAAAAATGTCTACCAGGCTTTTGTCAGTGATTGTGATGAGATTTTATACCTTTCTACAACAAAAATTGCTGAGGAAGATAAGCTATCCTTGAAGCATTTTCTAATGGAACAAGTTCCACACTTAAAACAAGTACATTTTCGACAATTCCACCTAGAAAATATCTGCCAGGAATTAGACGTATTTATCAATGATTTTGAGACAGTTACCATTGATGTTTTTGGTGGAGATAATCTATTAGCAATAGTTTTATATCAGTATGGTTTGGAGAAAGGTATTCCCATTATTACTATGGATGTTGAACAAGGAAAGCAGTATGCCTGGGAAAGGGGTAAGATTTATGATAAAAAGTTAGAGATTCCTAGTTTATCCATTGAACAATTGATAGCTTTACGTGGTGGAAAAGTCCTTAAATCAAGAAGGCCTCAGCATTCTAATAAGCAAGTGCTAGCTATAAAAAAATTGGCCAAATATGCTATCGAAAATCCTGAAAAATGGTATCAGATTACCCAATTCTTTGCACTGGCAAAAACAAATGATTTTCACGCTGAAACAGCAAAAGTTTTGGAGAGTAATGGAAAAATTTATTCTTACCCCAGTAGCTTGATTCCTTTGTTCACAAAAGCTAATTTATTAAAAGTAGAAGAGGAAACAACAGATACTGTCACTTATACATTCCCGACACCAGAAGCACATCTGTTATGTCGAACAAAAGGGCATATTTTAGAATTGTATATCTATTTACTAGCCCTCGAGTCGGAGTATTTTGATGAATGTATGATTGGTACTGAAATTGACTGGAATGGGATTTTCCCTGAGGCTGACAATGTTCAAAATGAGATTGATGTTATTTTTCGTAAAGGTCACTCTGTAGTTTTCATTTCTTGTAAAATGACTGATCTAGCAGTTGAAGCTATTAACGAACTTGAAGTTTATGCCAATCATTTTGCAGGTGATAATTGTTTGAAAATGATTGTTTGCTCAGGCAAGATTAACCCCGTTTACAGTCATCGTTGTCAGGAATATGGTGTAATGGTGATAAAGCAAGAACAAATACAGAATCTTATTCCCATGTTACGGAAATATATGAAGAACAAACGTAAATGATACTAGATGTTATAGTAAAGAAGAGTCTGGGATAATAGTTCTAGACTCTCAATTGTCTTTGGATTGTCGAGCAAGACGCAGTGGTTGAGTGGGCTCTACTACGCTGATTTCATCAGCTTTTACAGCTCTACTCAACTGTGCGGAGGTGGGACGACGAAATTGAATTCTAACAAATTACCGATTTCTGTCCCACTCTCTTTTCTTATCCTTTTCGAATAAAGTAGAAAAGGGGGATATATGTTTTTAGCTAGAGATAAAAAAGGTCATTTAATCAACGCACTAGAGAATGAAGTAAAGAAACAAGCTTATTATTGTCCAGCTTGCGGAACGAGTGTTCGCTTGAAAAAAGGAAAAAATGTAAGAACTCATTTTGCGCATGAAAGTTTAAAAAGTTGTGATTTTTATCATGAGAACGAAGGACCAGAGCATTTGGAGAATAAGATGGCACTTTTTAATTGGGCTAAGAAAGATGCTAAAGTAGAAATGGAATGTCCGATTCCTGAACTTAAGCAAATCGCAGATATCCTCATCAATAAGCAATTAGCACTGGAAGTTCAGTGTAGTCCTATTTCTTGCGAACTTTTACGGGAGAGAAGCAATGGTTATCGAAGTTTGGGAATTCAAGTTCTTTGGCTACTGGGTGAAAAGCTCTGGCTAAAAGAGCGACTAACTAAACTTCAAAGAGATTTTATTTATTTTAGTAATAATATGGGATTTTATCTTTGGGAGTTAGACCATAAAAAACAAGTTTTGAGACTCAAGTACCTCCTCCACCAAGATTTAAAAGGGAAACTCCATTATCAACTCAAGGAATTTTCTTACGGCAAAGGTAATCTCCTAGAAATTTTACGTGGTCCCTACCAGCAGCAAGAGCTAACTGCTTTTTCGGTCGAACAGGACAAGAATATTTGTCATTACATTCAAAAACAACTCTATTATCAAAACCCCTATTGGATGAAGCAACAAGCCCAAGCTTACTTAAGAGGAGAAAATCTTTTAAATTTAAAAAAACAGGACTGGTATCCCCAAGTAAGGCCGATAGAACATGGCCATTTTTGTCAGATAAGTCAAAATCTATATGATTATTACCGCAACTTTCAGGCTTATTATGAACTGAATCCACAAAATCAGCAACAAAAGCTCTATCCACCTGCCTTTTATCAGCATTATTTCTCGAAAAATATGGTAAAATAGAAAGGATGGAGGAAATTTATGGTATTACAACGAAATGAAATCAATGAAAAAGATACATGGGATCTATCAACGATCTTTGAAACAGACCAAAAATGGGAAGAAGAATTAGCCCTATTAACTGAGAATACAAAAGAAGCAGCTAGCCTTGAAGGACATCTTTTGGATAGCGCAGAAAGCCTTCTTAACATTACAGAGTGTTATTTGGATTTGAGCCGTCGTCTTGAAAAACTCTATGTCTACGCTCATATGAAAAACGACCAGGATACACGAGTTGCTAAATATCAAGAATACTATGCAAAGGCAATGACTCTTTATAGTCAACTCGACCAGGTGTTCTCTTTCTATGAGCCAGAATTTATGGCGATTACTGAAGAGCAGTATCAAAACTTTTTAGCAGAAGAACCAAAACTCCAACCTTATAAACACTTCTTTGATAAACTCTTGCAAAATAAGGAACATGTCCTTTCACAACGTGAAGAAGAGTTGCTTGCAGGTGCTGGAGAAATCTTCGGGGCAGCTAGTGAAACCTTTGCTATCTTAGATAATGCAGATATCGTCTTTCCATTTGTTAAAGATGAAGATGGAAATGAAGTGCAGTTGTCACACGGCGTCTATATGCGCTTAGTAGAATCTAAGAACCGTGAGGTTCGTCGTGGTGCATATGAAGCACTATACTCTACCTATGAGCAATATCAACATACCTACGCTAAAACCTTGCAGACAAATGTAAAAGTACAAAACTACCGTGCAAAAGTTCGGAACTACAAGAGTGCGCGTGAAGCAGCTCTTGCAGCGAACTTTGTTCCAGAAAGTGTCTATGACAACTTAGTATCTGCGGTTCGTAAGCATTTACCATTATTGCATCGTTATCTCGCGCTTCGTTCAAAAATTTTGGGTATTCCAGACCTTAAAATGTATGATGTCTATACACCATTGTCTTCAGTAGAATACAGCTTTACTTATGAGAAAGCCTTGAAGAAGGCAGAGGAAGCTTTGGCTATTCTTGGTGAGGATTACTTGAGTCGTGTTAAACGCGCCTTTAGCGAACGTTGGATTGATGTGTATGAAAACCAAGGCAAGCGTTCAGGTGCATACTCTGGTGGTTCCTACGATACTAACGCCTTCATGCTTCTTAACTGGCAGGATAATCTCGATAATCTCTTTACTCTCGTACATGAGACAGGTCATAGTATGCATTCAAGCTACACGCGTGAAACTCAACCTTATGTATACGGAGATTACTCAATCTTCTTGGCAGAAATTGCTTCAACAACCAATGAAAATATCTTAACTGAAAAATTATTGCAAGAAGTTCAAGATGACGCAACACGCTTCGCTATTCTCAATAACTTCTTGGATGGTTTCCGTGGAACAGTGTTCCGCCAAACTCAATTTGCTGAATTTGAACATGCTATTCACCAAGCCGATCAAAATGGTGAAGTCTTGACAAGCGAGTTCTTAAACAATCTCTATGCTGACTTGAACCAAGAATATTATGGTTTGAGCAAGGAAGACAATCCTCAAATTCAGTACGAGTGGGCTCGTATCCCTCATTTCTACTATAATTACTATGTATATCAATATTCAACAGGCTTTGCAGCAGCTTCGGCCTTGGCTGAAAAGATTGTTCACGGTAGTCAAGATGATCGTGACCGTTATATTGATTACCTCAAGGCTGGGAAGTCAGACTATCCTCTAAATATCATGCGAAAAGCTGGTGTTGATATGGAAAAAGAAGACTATCTTAATGATGCCTTTGCAGTCTTTGAACGCCGTTTGGATGAGTTCGAAGCCCTAGTTGAAAAATTAGGATTAGCATAAAATGGTTGAGTCATACAGTAAAAATGCTAACCATAACATGCGACGGCCCGTTGTTAAGGATGAGATTGTGGAATTTATGCGCCATAGACAAGAGCAGGTGACTGGTTCTTTAAAAGAACTAGAAAACTTTGCTCGCAAGGAGAATATTCCTATCATTCCTCATGAAACAGTCGCTTATTTCCGTTTCCTAATG
Organism: Streptococcus infantis ATCC 700779; assembly: GCF_000187465.1. Classification (GTDB taxonomy): domain Bacteria; phylum Bacillota; class Bacilli; order Lactobacillales; family Streptococcaceae; genus Streptococcus; species Streptococcus infantis. The sequence continues at coordinate 696,289 of NZ_GL732439.1, forward strand.
GAAACAATTCAACCAAAAAATATTTTAGAAATTGGAACGGCAATTGGCTTTTCGGCACTTTTAATGGCTCAACATGCCCCAAATGCAAAGATTACAACCATTGACCGTAATCCTGAAATGATTGGTTTTGCCAAGGAAAATTTCGACAAGTTTGATAATCGCCAACAAATCACTCTTTTGGAAGGCGATGCGGTAGACGTTTTGTCAACATTGACAGAGACCTATGATTTTGTTTTTATGGATTCTGCAAAATCCAAATACATCGTATTTTTGCCAGAAATCCTAAAACACCTTGAGGTTGGTGGAGTAGTTGTCTTAGATGATATTTTCCAAGGTGGAGACATTGCTAAGGATATTATGGAAGTCCGACGCGGGCAACGAACCATTTATCGTGGTTTGCAAAGACTATTTGACGCAACTCTAAACAATCCGGGATTAACAGCTAGTCTAGTTCCTCTTGGAGATGGAATCTTGATGCTAAGAAAGAATCAAGCAAAAATAGAACTGCCTGATGTTGATTAATTTCAGATATTTTTAAGACAATTTAGTAAAATAGATAAGGTAAACATTTATCTAGTGTATAAAAAGGAGTAAACATGAAGAAAAAATTATTGGCTGGTGCCATCACTTTGTTATCAGTAGCTACTTTGGTTGCTTGTTCAAATAGCTCTCAAGGAGCTGACTTAATCAGTATGAAAGGTGATGTCATCACTGAGCACCAATTTTATGAAGAAGTGAAAAACAACCCAACTGCTCAACAAATCTTGCTCAATATGACAATCCAAAAAGTTTTTGAAAAACAATATGGATCTGAAGTAAGTGACAAAGAAGTAGAAGATGCGGTAGCAGAAGAGCAAAAAAGATATGGTGATAGCTATCAAATCGTTCTTTCTCGTGCTGGTATGACAGCAGAAAGCCGTAAAGCTCAAATTCGTACAAGTAAACTAGTTGAATATGCTGTTAAGAAAGCTGCAGAAGCTGAATTGACAGATGAGAACTACAAAAAAGCTTACGATGAGTACACACCAGAAGTAACTGCTCAAGTGATTAAACTTGACAGTGAAGATAAGGCTAAAGAAGTACTTGCTAAAGCACAAGAATCTGGAGCTGATTTTGCACAATTGGCTAAGGATAATTCAACTGACGAAAAGACAAAAGCAAATGGTGGTGAGATCACTTTTGACTCTGCATCAACAGAATTGCCAGACGTTGTTAAAAAAGCAGCCTTTGCCCTTAATGTTGATGGAATCTCAGATGTGATCACAGCTCCAGGTACACAAGCTTATTCAAACAGTTTCTATATTGTGAAATTGATCAAGAAAACAGAAAAATCTTCTAACTGGGAAGATTATAAAGAAAAATTGAAGACAGTTATCTTGACTCAAAAACAAAATGATGCTACTTTTGTTCAAGGTGTAATTAGTAAAGAGTTGCAGGCGGCAAATATCAAGGTTAAAGACCAAGCCTTCCAAAATATCTTTACTCAGTACATCCAAAGTGATACAACAACTCAAACGACAACTACATCAGCAGCAACTGAAACGACAACAACTGCAGCTGAAACGACAACAACATCTTCAAACTAAAGATGAAAACTCTATCTTTCTACTCTTGAAAGGTAGAGTTTTTTTGAAGTTTTCTTAGCTAATAGCCCAAAATATAAATAAATGTTTGTGAATTCTAAAAGCTTAAATTCTAGGCTTTAACGGATAAGAGTTTTTTTCTAGTCTAAAAAGTGGTATAATAGCATGTAAAACTAGAATTAATAGAAAATTAAAAATTTAGTAGATGGTGAAATATGAAAATTAGTAAAAGGCACCTGTTGAATTACTCTATTTTAGTGCCCTATATTCTCTTATCCGTTCTGGGATTGATAGTGGTATATTCGACAACAAGTGCATCCTTGATTCAGGAGGGTAAGAGCGCCTTTCAATTGGTTCGAAATCAGGGCTTGTTTTGGATCGTTAGTTTGTTGCTTATTGCAGTAATCTATAAGCTGAAACTTGGTTTTCTTCGAAACGAACGTTTGTTATTTATCGTTATGTTTGCTGAGTTAGTGTTACTAGCTTTAGCACGTTTGATTGGGATTCCCATCAATGGTGCTTACGGCTGGATCAAAGTAGGACCTATTACTGTTCAGCCTGCGGAATACTTGAAAATTATCATCATTTGGTACTTGGCTCAACGTTTTTCAAAACAACAAGAAGAAATTGCCGTTTATGATTTCCAAGTATTGACTCAAAATCAATGGTTTCCTAGAGCATTTAACGATTGGCGCTTTGTACTTCTGGTCATGATTGGTAGTTTGGCTATTTTCCCTGACCTTGGAAATGCTACAATTCTCTTTTTGGTAGCATTGTTGATGTACTCAATTAGTGGGATAGCTCACCGATGGTTTGCAACTATTCTTGGAGTATTGACCAGTTTATCCTTTGTTTCTCTATCAACCATTAAGCTTGTTGGTGTTGATAAGTTTTCTAAGATTCCAGTATTTGGATACGTAGCTAAACGATTCAGTGCTTTCTTTAATCCATTTGATGATGTCGCTGGTGCAGGACACCAGTTGGCAAATTCATACTATGCTATGGTAAATGGAGGATGGTTTGGGCTAGGATTAGGAAACTCTATCGAAAAACGAGGCTATCTACCTGAAGCACACACGGACTTTGTTTTCTCTATTGTAATTGAAGAGTTTGGATTTGTTGGTGCCAGTCTTATCTTAGCTCTATTATTCTTCCTAATTCTTCGTATTATTTTAGTGGGGGTACGAGCAAAAAATCCGTTCAACTCAATGGTAGCAATCGGTATTGGTGGAATGATTTTAATTCAGGTATTTGTTAATATTGGAGGGATTTCAGGATTGATCCCTTCAACAGGTGTAACCTTCCCATTCCTTTCACAAGGGGGGAATAGTCTCCTGGTTCTATCAGTAGCTATCGCCTTTGTGTTAAATATCGATGCTAGTGAAAAACGTGCAAAACTCTACAGCGAATATGAAGCACAACTCTAAGAAAATGTGACAAGGAGAAAAATATGTCTCTTCAAAAACTAGAAAATAACAGAAACAAAACTGTAGTCCAAGAAGAAGTTCAAATCTTAACAGATTTACTTGAAGATATCACGAAAAATATGCTTCCTGCTGAGACTTTTGACAAGATTATGCAGTTGAAGAAGCTATCATCAAATCTAGACTATCAAGGACTAGATAAGGTAGTGAGAAGCCTTTCAAATGATGAAATGGTCTACATCTCCAGATATTTCTCTATTTTACCACTTTTGATTAATATCTCCGAAGACGTAGACTTAGCTTATGAGATTAACCATCTAAACAATATTGATCAAGATTATCTTGGTAAATTGTCAACAACCATTGAAATGGTTGCTGAAAAAGAAAATGCGGCTGAAATTCTAGAACATCTGAACGTGGTGCCAGTATTAACAGCCCATCCAACTCAGGTTCAACGTAAGAGTATGCTGGACTTGACTAATCATATCCATACCCTCTTGCGTAAATACCGTGACGTGAGAATGGGGCTTATTAACAAAGAAAAATGGCACAATGATCTTCGTCGCTACATTGAGATTATCATGCAGACGGATATGATTCGTGAGAAGAAACTAAAAGTAACGAATGAAATCACAAACGTGATGGAATATTACAATAGTTCTTTCCTACAAGCTGTACCAAATCTAATGTTAGAGTATAAGCGTCTTGCAAAAGAGCAGGGAATTGACCTAAAACAAGCAAAACCTATCACCATGGGAATGTGGATTGGTGGAGACCGTGATGGCAATCCATTTGTAACTGCTGAGACACTCATGCGTTCTGCTACCATTCAAAGTGAAGTGATCTTAAACTACTACATTAGTAAGATTTCTAGTCTCTACCGTACTTTCTCTCTTTCTACTAATTTATCTAAGACAAGTAAGGCTGTTGAAGAAATGGCAGCTCAATCTCAAGATACTTCTGTTTTCCGCGAGAAAGAACCTTATCGTCGGGCTTTTCACTTTATTCAATCAAAATTAATTCAAACTCTTTTAAATTTGAAAGAGTGGGCTCTTGTCGGCTCATCAGCAGATGAACGCCATCACATTGAACGACTCTTTGGTACTCAAGGACATCAACAAGGAGTGGTTACTGACTATATTAGTAATCGTCTCTCAGGAGCCATTCAAGAATTGGCTGAAGATCGTCCTCCTTACTACGAAACAATTGAAGAATTTAAACAAGACTTAGCTATCATTAAAGATTCATTGCTTGAAAATAAGGCAGAAGCTTTGCTTACTGGAGAGTTTGCCGAGCTTTTGGAGGCTGTTGAAGTCTTTGGTTTCTTCTTGGCATCTATCGATATGCGCCAAGACTCAAGTGTTCATGAAGCCTGTGTTGCTGAATTGTTAGCAACTGCTGGAATTAATGACCATTATAGCGATCTTTCAGAAGATGAGAAGTGTGAGTTGCTTTTACATGAACTATTAGAAGACCCTCGAATCTTGTCAGCTACTCATGCTGAAAAATCTGAACTTCTTGAAAAAGAATTAGCCATTTTCCAAACTGCACGTGAATTAAAAGATCGTTTGGGAGAAGACGTCATTCGTCAAACGATTATTTCTCATGCAACCAGCGTGTCTGATATGTTAGAATTGGCGATTATGCTGAAAGAAGTCGGTCTTGTAGATGCTGAAAAAGCACGTGTTCAAATCGTGCCTCTCTTTGAAACAATTGAGGATTTGGATCATTCCGAAGAAACAATGAGAAAGTATTTCTCTTTACCGCTTGCTAAGAAGTGGATTGCTTCAAAAGATAATTATCAAGAAATCATGCTAGGTTACTCAGATAGTAACAAGGATGGTGGTTATCTATCATCTTGTTGGACTCTATACAAAGCTCAACAACAATTAACCGCTATTGGTGATGAATTTGGAGTCAAAGTAACCTTCTTCCACGGTCGTGGTGGTACTGTTGGTCGTGGTGGTGGCCCTACTTATGACGCCATTGCTTCTCAACCGCTCAAGTCAATTAAAGACCGTATTCGATTAACTGAACAAGGTGAAGTTATCGGAAATAAATACGGAAACAAGGATGCAGCTTACTATAACTTGGAAATGTTGGTATCAGCGGCTATCAACCGTATGATTACACAGAAGAAGAGTGATACTAATACATCAAATCGCTATGAGGCGATCATGGACCAAGTAGTCAGTCGTAGCTATGATATCTATCGTGAACTAGTATTTGGAAATGATCATTTCTACGATTATTTCTTTGAATCTAGTCCAATCAAGAATATCTCAAGCTTTAATATTGGTTCTCGTCCAGCAGCACGTAAAACAATCACTGAAATTGGTGGTCTACGTGCCATTCCTTGGGTATTCTCTTGGTCACAAAGTCGTGTCATGTTCCCAGGTTGGTATGGTGTTGGTTCAAGCTTCAAGGAATTTATTGATCAAGATCCAAAAAATATTGAATACCTTCGTGACATGTATCAAAATTGGCCATTCTTCCAGTCGCTCCTATCAAACGTTGACATGGTTCTATCAAAATCAAATATGAATATTGCTTTTGAATATGCTAAACTTTGTGAAAGTGAAGAAGTGCAAGCAATCTACTATATAATTTTGGATGAATGGCAATTGACTAAGAACGTTATCCTGGCTATCGAAGGCTATGATGAACTTTTGGCAGAAAATACTTACTTGAAAGACAGTCTGAACTACCGTATGCCTTATTTCAATATCCTTAACTATATCCAGTTGGAATTGATTAAGCGTCAACGTCGCGGAGAGTTGTCCTCACATGAGGAAAGATTGATTCATACGACCATTAACGGAATTGCTACAGGATTACGTAATTCAGGTTAATACAAGCAATATTTTCCAAAAACCGTAGGAATTTTCATAATTTTTTAAAATAATTCATGAAAATCCTTGACAAGTTTTAGTAAAATGATATAATCGTATCATTCAGAAAGTAATCATTGAAGTTTTCTAGAGAGTCTGTGGTTGGTGGAAACAGATAGATGGAAGTGATGAAAATTGGGCTGAATGTTATAAAGAATTTGAAATCATAAGAATTCGGTGCGCACACCTTACAGTGCAACTCGTGAAGCGAGATTGAGAGATAGGGGGATTCCCTATAATTGAGGTGGCACCGCGCATCGACGTCCTCACACAAGTTTTTTGTGTGAGGACTTTTTCTATGGGGAGGAAAAAACTATGGAAATCAAACGATGGCGACGCTTGGTAAAGTTATATTGAAAGTGACAAGAACATTACGAAGTTTAAGTGAAATAAGGAGAAATAGATATGAATAAACGTTTAATTGGTATTATTGCAGCACTAGCACTTGTAGTTGGAGGAAGCTTGGTCTACTCTAACTTAACGAAACAAGAAACTAAAACTGAAACGGCTAATAAAACAGCTAAGGTTGGTGTTCTACAGTTCGTCAGTCACCCATCGCTTGACTTGATTTACCAAGGTATCCAAGATGGACTTGCTGAAGAAGGCTATAAAGGTGATCAAGTTAAAATCGACTTTATGAACTCAGAAGGTGACCAAAGTAAGGTTGCCACAATGAGTAAACAATTGGTGTCAAATGGAAATGATGTTGTTGTCGGAATTGCGACACCTGCAGCTCAGGGTCTAGCAAGTGCAACAAAAGACCTTCCTGTTATCATGGCAGCTATTACAGACCCAGTTGGAGCTAACCTTGTACAAAACTTGGAAAAACCAGGTGGAAACATCACAGGGGTATCTGACCATAACCCTGCTGAACAACAGGTTGAATTGATTAAAACATTGACTCCTGATGTCAAGACAGTTGGAGCTCTTTACTCAAGTAGCGAAGATAACTCAAAATCACAAGTCGAAGAGTTCAAAGCTTACGCTGAAAAAGCTGGTTTGAAAGTAGAAACATTCGCAGTTCCATCAACTAACGAAATTGCTTCAACAGTTAATGTTATGACTGGCAAAGTTGATGCAATCTGGGTTCCAATCGATAACACAATCGCATCTGCATTCTCAACTGTTGTTTCAAGCAATCAAACAGCTAAAAAACCAATCTACCCAAGTGCGACTGCCATGGTAGAAGCTGGAGGTTTGGCATCAGTCGTTGTGGACCAACACGATCTTGGTGTTGCTACTGGTAAGATGATTGCAAAAGTATTGAAGGGTGAAAAACCTGCTGATACTCCAGTAAATGTCTTCTCAACTGGTAAATCAGTTATCAACAAAAAATTGGCTCAAGAACTTGGAATCACTATCCCTGAATCAGTCTTAAAAGAAGCTGGTCAAGTGATCGAATAAGAAAACGGGAGGAGTTGGATACATCTCCTCCAATTTTTAGAATAAAGGAAACGAAACAAACATGCTAATATCTATTATTTCACAGGGATTGGTCTGGGCTATCCTGGGCTTGGGAATTTTTATGACCTTTCGAATCCTCAACTTTCCAGATATGACAACAGAGGGTTCCTTTCCGCTTGGAGGAGCGGTAGCAGTAACTCTAATTACACAAGGTGTCAATCCTTTTCTTGCTACCTTAGTAGCTGTTGGAGCAGGCTGTCTTGCAGGTTTAGCGACTGGTCTTCTTTACACGAAGGGAAAGATTCCAACACTCTTGTCTGGTATTTTGGTGATGACTTCTTGCCATTCTATCATGCTCATGATTATGGGACGGGCAAACCTTGGGCTCTTAGGAACTAAACAAATTCAGGATGTTCTTCCTTTCTCATCTGAGGTTAATCAATTATTTACAGGTTTGATTTTTGTGACTTTGGTAATCCTTCTTATGCTTTTCTTCCTAGATACTAAATTGGGACAAGCTTATATCGCAACAGGAGATAATCCAGATATGGCTCGTAGTTTTGGTATCAATACGGGACGTATGGAACTTATGGGCTTGGTCTTGTCAAATGGTGTTATTGCCCTTGCTGGTGCTCTTATCGCTCAACAAGAAGGATATGCAGATGTTTCTCGTGGTATCGGGGTTATCGTAGTTGGTCTTGCAAGCTTAATTATCGGTGAAGTAATCTTTAAGAGCCTTACATTAGCAGAACGCCTGGTTACTATTGTTGTTGGTTCTATTAGCTACCAATTCTTGGTATGGGGAGTCATTGCTCTTGGCTTTAATACTAGCTACCTCCGTCTATACAGTGCTCTTATCCTAGCAACTTGTCTAGTCATTCCAACCCTTAAGGATAAATACTTGAAAGGAGTCAAGTTAAGCAAATGACAGCGATTGTAGAATTAAAAAATGCCACAAAAATTGTAAAAAATGGATTTGATGAAGAAAAGATTATCCTAAACGATGTTTCGCTTGATATTTATGAACACGACTTCATCACAATCTTGGGTGGAAATGGTGCAGGAAAATCAACACTCTTTAATAGTATTGCAGGAACTTTGCCCTTGACTAGTGGGACTATTCGTATTATGGGTGAGGATGTGACTCATTTTAGCCCTGAAAAACGTGCCAAGTACCTTTCTCGTGTCTTTCAGGATCCTAAGATGGGAACTGCCCCTCGTATGACGGTTGCAGAAAATCTCTTAATTGCTAAGTTTCGTGGAGAAAAACGTGGTCTATTTCCAAGAAGACTATCAGCTTATAAGGAAGAATTTCAAGCAACTATTGAGAAAGTCGGAAATGGTCTAGAAAAACACTTGGATACACCGATTGAATTCTTGTCAGGTGGACAAAGACAGGCTTTGAGCCTCTTGATGGCAACCTTGAAACGTCCGGAACTCCTTTTGTTGGATGAACATACAGCAGCCCTTGACCCTAAAACAAGTGTGGCCTTGATGGAATTGACAGATGACTTTGTCAGCAAGGACCATCTAACAGCATTGATGATTACCCACCATATGGAAGATGCTCTCAAGTATGGAAATCGTCTCATTGTTATGAAGGAAGGACGAATTATCCAAGATTTAAACAAGGATGAAAAAGCCAAGATGAAGATTTCAGATTACTATCAGTTGTTTGAATAGATAATTTTTAAAACATGTATCATTAAAAACTTAGAAGTAGGATTTCTACTTCTAGTTTTTTTGTGTTTAAGGGATTTTGTCAAAAGCTAGTCTTATTGTCACCGTCTAAGATTTTATAGTATAATAATTCTAAGGAAATGGTACCTAGAGATATAAAATTTCTAAAAAGATTGTATCGTCTGAATGTTATCTCGTCTTTAAAATAAGACGTTAAAAATATATTTTGACAGCAAAGAGTATATAAGTTCTAGGTAAGGAAAAATGTCAATGAAAAAAATTTTAAAAATTCTACTCATAACTGTAGTAGTTTTTCTAACTTTGTTTGGTTTATATCGTTTGTATCAAAAGAATTATTATAAAGGAGTGTATGAATCTTTAAGTAATGTCTTTTTAGAGATGAACTATGCAGAAACCCATAGTGGTATTTTACCTGGACTTGCTGATTTTAGTAAAGCCGTTGACGGAGGCCAATCACATCGCGATAAGGACATTACAGTTGGTATGAGTCTTGAATCAGGCTTATCTGAAAGTGAAACTATATTAGTGTATGTAGGTATTGAAGAAACATTTCTAATTGAGTATAGGCGGACGTTACCTGACGGTAGATATCTTTTTATTGACTATGATTATAGCGATAAAATACTCAAACAAACTATTGAGGTTTCAGAATCTGATCAATCATTAGCATACGGATTGACCGGTTATCGTATAGAAATAAAGACTAGAGGAGAACTTGATTTAGCATCATATTTGAAAATTTCCTATGGTTTTAGTTCGACTAAAGGTTTACCAAGTTTTCAGCTAACAGATCCCAACGAAGTACTAGAGTATTTAAAGCCTTATGGGATTGATGAAGCTTGGATTAAAGAAAAATCCCACTTCATGCTCTATGATGTCGTTCTAGAACTCTGGTTTAAAAATGGTAGTCAACGATACTCAGTTGACAATCTTGGGGATGTAGAGATTGTGCCACTAAGTTTTTCTGAATAGAGTAGCTGAACTGATAGTAGATATAGTAGTGTTATATGAAATAAAAAAATGTATCGGATGAAAAACAAAAATAATGAATCCGCTACTAGAACCTATGCCTTTTCATAAAACAAAGGAGAGAGGAAATGAATATTTTAAAACTACAGGAACAGATTGACAGTACGAAGTACTGGGATTCCTACGCATTAGATTTTAGAGCTTCATTTTTCGGGGATGAATGTAAACTCTATATCGAGATTGAAAATGGTAAAACGGATCAGTATTGTTGGGAGATAGTTTTCTATCGTTGTTTTAAGGTTGACTATGAGACGGATGCTGGTTGGACTTGTTGGAAAAGTGAGACTGGTACAAGAAATTTCAATATGAAAGATATTCCTTTTGAAAACCTCATGTCTCACACTGTACATGACATTAGGCTTATCGAAGAGAAAAATGATATGACACAAGCTACAATCACTTTATCAAGTATGTTAATTAAGATTGTGTGCCAAGAAATTCAAGTCTCTAAGGTTTTAGTCAGAGAACAGAACTTCTTTTGGGAGCCTTAATTCTATTAACTTGAGGTAGATAAGAATGACTGTTGAGGATTTAAGAGAACTACTGCTATCAATAGCAGAAGAAGATGCTATCATTTCGACTTTATTTTCATTTTTTATTAGAAACAAAGGATATTCAACTCAGATATTGGAAGAGATTATTTTTTATGGAGTGGCAATAGGTTGGTTTGAAATCGTTAATGTAGAAAATGATAATATTCCTTATACGAATATTGAGTGGAGAATTGATAATGGCTTTCAAGAAGTCGTTTTTTGCGATAATGATTTTGCTGTAAAGACTTTATTTACACAAGAGAGTGGAATTCCAGAATTATTCAAAAAGTTTATCTTATAACAGAATGCTCAATCAATTCCTGCTCTCTATTTAAAATCTATGACAGATTTGTTAGGATTGACTCCTAATCTCAGAATAATTTACAAATAGGATGTATGATAGTAAAAGCTATTACATGGCTTGATAAGGAAATTGGTGAAGTAGAGGTTATCGTAGAAGATGAAAAATATGAAATTGAATGTTTTTTTATCTTTTTAAAAAGAAAAAATAGGAGTTCATTCATATGGAATTAGGTAAATTTAATTTTAAAAATAGAGGTCAGTCGCTAGCAGAATTGGGTGTTGCAAGTTATGCATATACATATCAAGATATGTTGGCCTATATAGACTGGATAGAATCAAAAAAGTTTGTTATTCTTGGTGGAGATGTGTATTCAAGACAAGGTGATATGTTTGATTTAACTTATGATAGCTGGTATTATTCTCCTAAAAATAATGATAGCGATTCATTCCAGTCTATTTCTGTGGCAAAAGATTATATCAACCAGTATGTAGATAGCAATGGAGGAAATTTTTATTTTACAGTAGTTACTTCAGAATAGATGGAATTGATAGTAAAGTAAAATTGCTCAGTGCAAATAGAAGTCGTAGAGTTATAAAAACGAGCAAAACAGAAAAGGGATTAATCTCAGTGAATTTAACTTATAGAGAGGAAATTATTGGGAAAATAGAGCTGGAGATGTTATTTATAAAATGAGTTGAAAAATGATTATGGAAGTGTCAACTTAACTAAAACAGAATTAGCAATTATTCAAGGAAGGAGATTAAAGTGACGATAGAAACAGAATTGAAAAAAATTAGTAAAAGTTTATCTTTAATAAATGACAGCCAAACCTCCAATAAGATATCTTCTACTAATTTAGAAAATATAGATGATATTTTAAATAATTATTTACCCCTTCATTTAAAATGGATAGAGAAGGGAAATTCTTGGGTTATTGAGTCATTAAGTGAAAATCATCAATTAGATAGACAAGCATTTTCTCAATTACTTGTAGGTGTTAGAAACTTATATCTTGATTTAGAAGAACTTCAAGATTTGCTTATTGAAGTATCAAATGAAATAGATGAAAAGTAGATATTTAAAAACGTTAAAACTGAATAATGTAGGTATAAATGAAATTAGAAAAGGTGAATGTATATAAACGAATAACAAAATTAGAGAGAATATATTTTAATGTTTACTTCTAAGTTTTTTAGTTGTTTTTAAATATTATTTATATTTCCTTTATTGCCAGTTTTACTTTATAATAGAATCAATCTAAGAATCTTAAACTTTGATAGAGGAGTAAGGAGATAAAAACATGGCATACACACAAGAAGATTTCCAGGAATGGATTTTTCAGATTGGATTTAAGATGGACTATTTCACAAGGGAGTTTGCGGAGAAAGAAGGGCTAAATTTAGACTATAGCATGCAGTCTTTGGATGATTTGGAGGCTTGGATCTTAGCTCACTACGAAGACCACCATGCTTTGATAGCAGACCACAAGATGTTGGATTATTTGACCGTTTATATCGGCGAAACCTTTCGCAAACACCTAGGAGGAAAATGGTTTATTGACCTTAAAAATAAAAAGAACGTCTATTATTCTATGCCTGTATTGACTGATCCATCCTATAGAGGAGTGGTATACAAAGCACCATTGACTTATGCAACAGCTTGTATCAGTAGAAAAGATGGTCAGTATATTAGCAGGATATTGAAAAATAATCTCGAAAATCAGGTGAAATAGTCTTTAATTTTTTCTATTTTTCTTTCAAATATAAGAATGGTTTGCTCAAAAGATTCATTTTTTCATGACATCTGGAAACTTATGAAATAGCCTCATGTAAAGTGTATGAAATGGTTTACTTTTTTTCAGAAATAAGCTATACTATATAAAGTAAACTGTGATAAAATGGAGGTATTGTCTATGGTTGACAAGAGAGTCATCGAAGAAATCAAAAACAATACCAATATTGTCGAAATCATAGGAGAAGTGATTTCTTTACAAAAATCTGGACGGAACTTTTTGGGGCTCTGTCCTTTTCATGGTGAAAAGACCCCTTCCTTTAACGTGGTCGAAGATAAGCAGTTTTACCACTGTTTTGGTTGTGGTCGTTCTGGAGACGTCTTTAAGTTTATAGAGGAGTATCAACAAGTAACTTTTGCGGATGCAGTAAGGATGTTGGGCGAACGTCTCGGAATACACCTTGAAGCTCCTGCACATAAGCCTGTCCCACACACGTCACCCCATCAAAATCTCTACGATATGCATGACAAGGCTGCACGATTTTATCATGCTATTCTCATGACGACGAAGATGGGTGAGGAAGCGAGAAACTATCTCTATAAACGTGGCTTGACTGATGATGTCATTAAACATTTTATGATTGGTTTAGCCCCTGCTGAACGTTCTTATCTCTACCAACGTTTAGCTGATGATTATAGCGAAAAGGACTTGCTGGATTCGGGTCTGTTTTATCTTTCTGAGAGTAATCAATTCTTTGATACCTTCCATAACCGGATTATATTTCCACTCTCTAACGATCAAGGTAAGGTAATTGCTTTCTCTGGACGGATTTGGCAAGAGACAGATTCTCAAACTGCCAAGTATAAAAATAGTCGAGCGACGGAGATTTTTAACAAGAGTTACGAATTATATCATTTGGATAGGGTAAAAAAAGGCTCAGGTAAAGCTCCTGAAATTTATCTGATGGAAGGTTTTATGGATGTCATTGCAGCCTACCGTGCTGGTATTGAAAATGCAGTAGCTTCCATGGGAACGGCCTTGACTGCTGAACATGTCGAACATCTCAAACGCTTTACTAAAAAAGTGATTATCACTTATGATGGTGATAAGGCAGGACAAGCAGCAACTGCTAAAGCACTAGAGGAATTGGGAGATTTACCTGTTCAAATTGTCCAGATTCCTGATGCAATGGATCCTGATGAGTATTTACAAAAGAATTCTCCAGAGGATTTGGCTTATCTTTTATCAAATACTCGAATCAGTCCGATTGAGTTTTATATTCATCATTACAAACCTAGTAATAGTGAAAATCTCCAAGCGCAGATTGAGTTCATTGAGAAAATTGCACCTCTTATCGTCAAAGAACCTTCTATCACAGCCCAGAACACCTATATTCATTTGTTGACGGATCATTTACCATCTTTTGATTATCAACAAGTTGAGCACATTATCAACGAAAGTCGTGTCAGACAAAGACAAGAAAAAGTGAAGCAGGTTGTTAATCCGACACCAATTACTATGTCGGTTTCTAAACAATTGACGGCAGTCATGAGAGCTGAAGCACATATTCTTTATCGTATGATGGAGCACCCCCTTGTGTTGAATGATTATCGTTTGAGAGATGGTTTTGTATTTGAAACTCCAGAGTTTCAGACCTTGTATGGACTCTTGATTGATAATGGTTCGATTTCTTCTGAAGATTTGGCAAATCAGACTAGAGAAGTGGAAAATGCTTGGTACCAAGTGTTAGCCTTGGATCTACCTTCTGAGATGTCTCCAGAAGAACTAAAGGAAGTGGAAGAGTCTCGTAATCGTGCTCTTTTGAATCAACAAAACTTGCAAATTAAAAAGAAAGTTCAGGAAGCTAGTCATGTAGGCGACACAGATGCTGCTTTAGAAGAGCTTGAACGCTTAATTGCCCAAAAAAGAAGAATGGAGTAAGAATGGCAAAAAAACAAAAAGAAGTAACAACTTTTGATGTCCAAGTTGCAGAATTTATTCGTAACCATAAGAAAACTGGTACTGCGACAGATGATGAAATTAACAATGTCCTTGTAATTCCTTTTGCTCTTGATGTAGAAGGCATTGAGAATCTTTTGCAACGGATTCAAGATGCAGGTATTTCAATCACTGATAACGAAGGAAATCCGAGTGAACGTGTCTTAAGTACAGAGGAAGAACCAGAACTTAGCGATGAAGACTTAATTGGTTCAACATCTGCCAAAGTCAATGACCCTGTTCGTATGTACTTGAAGGAAATTGGTGTCGTACCTCTTCTTACTAACGAAGAAGAAAAAGAATTAGCTCTTGCTGTTGAAGCAGGAGATGTTGAAGCGAAACAACGTCTAGCAGAGGCTAACCTTCGTTTGGTAGTCTCTATCGCGAAACGCTATGTTGGACGTGGTATGCAATTCCTTGACTTGATTCAAGAAGGAAATATGGGATTGATGAAGGCCGTTGATAAGTTTGACTACTCTAAAGGATTCAAATTCTCAACTTATGCAACTTGGTGGATTCGTCAGGCTATTACGCGTGCCATTGCTGACCAAGCTCGTACCATCCGTATCCCAGTTCACATGGTTGAAACTATCAATAAATTGGTTCGTGAGCAACGTAATCTTCTTCAAGAATATGGACAAGAACCAACTCCTGAACAAATTGCCGAGAAAATGGATATGACCCCTGACAAGGTTCGTGAAATTTTAAAGATTGCGCAAGAACCAGTTTCTCTTGAAACACCTATTGGTGAAGAGGACGATAGTCATCTTGGTGACTTTATCGAGGACGAAGTGATTGAAAATCCAGTGGACTACACCACTCGTATCGTCTTGCGTGAGCAGTTGGATGAAGTTCTTGACACCTTGACTGACCGTGAAGAAAATGTATTACGTCTTCGTTTTGGTCTAGATGACGGTAAAATGCGTACTCTAGAAGATGTTGGTAAAGTCTTCAACGTTACTCGTGAGCGTATTCGTCAGATTGAGGCAAAAGCATTGAGAAAACTTCGCCAGCCTAGTCGTAGTAAACCACTTCGTGACTTTATCGAAGATTAAAATTGGAGGATTACACATGGCTTATACAGAAGAGCAAATTGAAACTATCAAAACGAAAATCTTATCTGCTCTAGAAGAAGTTATCGACCCAGAATTAGGAATCGATATCGTCAACCTAGGTCTGATTTATGAAATTCGATTTGATGGTGATACCGGTGATACTGAGATTGATATGACCTTAACGACTATGGGTTGTCCATTAGCAGACCTCTTGACCGATCAAATTTATGATGCTATGACAGATGTACCAGAGGTTACTAACGTTGAAGTGAAATTAGTTTGGTATCCAGCTTGGACGGTTGAAAAAATGAGTCGCTATGCACGTATCGCTTTAGGTATTAAATAGAATGATATAAAAAAAGAAATAGTATAAGTGTTAGGAAATTCCCTAGCTTTTATGCTATCTCTTTTTTAATTTGCTGATTTTCTTTCAATAAAATGATATAATGGATAGTATGGAAAAAGAGAAATTACGCATCAACATGCTAAGTTCGAGTGAAAAGGTAGCAGGACAAGGTGTTTCTGGAGCTTACCGTGAACTTGTGCAACTTTTGAAACGTGATGCGAAAGACCAACTAATTGTAACGGAGAATCTTCCTGTAGAAGCTGATGTTACTCATTTTCATACAATCGACCTTCCTTATTATCTGTCAACTTTTCAAAAGAAGCGTTCGGGTCGTAGGGTTGGTTATGTCCACTTCTTGCCTGACACCTTAGAAGGTAGTTTGAAAATTCCGTTCTTCTTAAAAGGGATTGTTAAACGCTACGTATTTTCTTTTTATGACCGTATGGAACACTTGGTTGTGGTTAATCCTACTTTTATCGAAGATTTGGTTGCAGCTGGTATTCCTCGTGAAAAGGTGACCTATATTCCTAACTTTGTTAACAAAGAAAAATGGCACCCACTTTCTGCAGAAAAAGTAAGTCAACTTCGACAAGATATGGGGTTGAGTGAAAATCAATTTGTAGTAGTAGGAGCTGGGCAGGTTCAGAAGCGTAAGGGAATCGATGATTTCATCACTCTTGCTGAGGAACTACCGGATATCACCTTTATTTGGGCTGGAGGCTTCTCATTTGGTGGGATTACAGATGGTTATGAACGCTATAAAAAAATCATGGATAATCCTCCAGAAAATCTGATTTTCCCTGGAATTGTTGAGCCAGAACGGATGAGAGAACTGTATGCTTTGGCAGATTTGTTCTTACTTCCTAGCTATAATGAGCTATTTCCGATGACTATTCTAGAAGCTGCGAGTTGTGAAGCTCCCATTATGCTTCGGGACTTAGATCTTTATAAGGTGATTCTAGAAGGAAATTATAGACCAACCACTGATGTGGAAGAGATGAAACACGCTATTATGGAATATAGAGAGCATCCAGAAGCTTTGAAAGAGTTAAGAGAAAAGGCCAAGGCTATTTCAAGAGAATACTCAGAGGAGCATCTCCTTGAAATATGGCTAAAATTCTATCGGGAGCAAGCGGCTTTAGGAAAAAAATGAGGTAGTATATGCGAATTGGATTATTTACAGATACTTATTTCCCACAGGTTTCGGGTGTTGCAACCAGTATTCGAACCTTAAAAACAGAGCTTGAAAAGCAAGGGCATGCAGTCTTTATCTTCACGACAACTGATAAAGATGTCAATCGCTATGAAGATTGGCAGATCATTCGAATTCCTAGTGTTCCTTTCTTTGCCTTTAAAGACCGTCGTTTCGCTTACCGTGGATTTACGAAAGCTCTTGAGATTGCTAAACAATACAAACTCGATATTATTCATACCCAGACTGAGTTTTCTCTTGGTTTATTGGGAATTTGGATTGCTCGAGAATTGAAAATTCCAGTCATTCATACATATCATACCCAGTACGAGGATTATGTTCACTATATTGCTAAGGGAATGTTGATTCGTCCAAGTATGGTCAAATATCTTGTTCGAGGTTTTTTGCATGATGTTGACGGGGTTATATGTCCGAGTGAAATTGTGCGCGATCTTTTATCTGATTATAAGGTAAAAGTTGAAAAGCGTGTTATTCCTACTGGAATTGAACTTACCAAATTTGAACGCCCTGAGATTGGTCCTGAACACATTAGTGACTTAAGGGATAAACTAGGGATCCAACAAGACGAAAAGATGCTTCTAAGTCTTTCTCGAGTTTCTTACGAGAAGAATATTCAAGCTGTTGTTAAAGCCTTACCAGATGTCCTAAAAGAAGCACCAAATGTTAAACTGGTTGTAGCTGGAGATGGACCTTATTTAGACAATCTTAAGGAGCAAGCAGAAGATTTAAAAATTCAAGATTCTGTTATCTTTACAGGTATGATTCCGCCAAATGAGACGGCACTTTATTATAAGGCAGCTGATTTCTTCATATCGGCTTCTACAAGTGAGACTCAGGGATTGACTTATCTGGAAAGTTTAGCTAGTAAGACACCTGTTATTGCCCATGGTAATCCATATTTGGATAATCTCATTAATGATAAAATGTTCGGAACTCTTTATTATGAGGAAAGGGACTTGGCAGGAGCTATTCTTGAGGCTTTACTTGCTACACCGTCAATGGATGAAAAACACTTGGCTGAAAAATTATATGAAATTTCTGCTGAGAATTTTGGTAGAAGAGTCCATGAATTTTATCTAGACGTCATTATTTCAAATAATTTTGCCAAAGAAACAGGAGCTGACGAACCTGTTACAAAACGTATTTTAAAGACAGTCTTCTATATTCCGCAACAGGCTGTTACTATGCCAGTTAAAGGTTCGAAGCGTATGCTTAAAGCATCTAGAAAACAATTAAGAAATTTAAGAAAATATTTAAATGATTAATCAAATCAAAGAAAGGAAATAAAAATATGCAAAAGAAATTTATGAGAAGTGGTAGAGATCAAAAAATCGGTGGTGTATGCGCTGGTTTAGCACATTATTTTGATATTGACCCTACAATCGTACGTGTTATTTGGGGAGTTTTGGCTTTCTGTTATGGCGCAGGACTTATTGCTTACTTGATCTTGTGGGCAATCGCTCCTGTATCTGATGAGTATTAATATTAGAGTATTAGAGTAAAGGAGAAAACATGGCATTCGGTGATAATGGTAAACGTAAAAAAACATTCTTTGAAAAACTTACAATGTTTGTCGTATTAATCATGTTGTTTGTTACTTTAGCCGGTATTTTTGCAACTGCAATTGGTGTATTTAGTAGATTTTAAAATACTAGTTAGAGGATCAAATTGTATTAGTTGGTGACTGGGATTTTCCCAGCCCTTTTTAAAGTGAGAAAAGAATATGAGTATGTTTTTAGACACAGCCAAGATTAAAGTAAAGGCTGGTAATGGTGGCGATGGCATGGTTGCCTTTCGTCGTGAAAAATACGTCCCTAATGGTGGACCATGGGGCGGTGATGGGGGACGTGGTGGTAACGTTGTTTTCGTTGTAGACGAAGGTTTACGTACCCTTATGGACTTCCGTTACAATCGTCATTTCAAGGCCCAATCAGGTGAAAAAGGGATGACAAAAGGAATGCATGGCCGAGGGGCAGAAGACTTGATTGTCCGTGTACCTCAAGGGACAACCGTGCGTGATGCAGAGACTGGGAAAGTTCTCACTGATTTGATAGAGAACGGACAAGAGTTCATCGTGGCTCACGGTGGTCGTGGTGGTCGAGGAAATATCCGTTTTGCAACACCTAAAAATCCTGCGCCAGAAATCTCAGAAAACGGAGAACCTGGTCAAGAACGTGAATTACAGTTAGAACTTAAAATCCTTGCGGATGTAGGTTTGGTTGGATTCCCATCTGTTGGTAAATCAACACTCCTTAGCGTGATTACCTCTGCTAAGCCAAAAATTGGTGCCTACCACTTTACGACAATTGTACCAAATCTTGGTATGGTTCGTACTCAGTCCGGTGAATCCTTTGCCGTTGCAGACCTTCCTGGATTGATTGAAGGTGCTAGCCAAGGTGTTGGTTTGGGGACCCAGTTCCTTCGCCATATCGAGCGTACTCGCGTTATTCTTCATATCATTGACATGTCAGCTAGTGAAGGACGTGATCCTTATGAGGACTATTTAGCAATCAATAAGGAACTTGAATCTTATAACCTTCGTCTTATGGAGCGTCCACAGATTATTGTTGCCAATAAAATGGATATGCCTGAGAGTCAAGAAAACCTTGAAGAATTCAAGAAAAAATTGGCTGCTAATTATGATGAATTTGAAGAATTACCACCAATCTTCCCAATTTCAGGTTTGACTAAGCAAGGTCTTGCACCTTTATTAGATGCAACAGCTGAGCTTCTTGATAAAACGCCAGAATTCCTCCTTTATGATGAGTCAGAAATGGAAGAAGAAGTTTATTATGGCTTTGATGAAGAAGAAAAACCATTTGAGATTGGTCGTGACGATGATGCAACTTGGGTTCTTTCAGGTGAAAAACTCATGAAACTCTTTAACATGACTAACTTTGACCGTGATGAGTCTGTCATGAAATTTGCACGTCAGTTGCGTGGTATGGGAGTTGATGAAGCTCTTCGTGCTCGTGGTGCTAAGGACGGCGACCTTGTCCGTATTGGAAAATTTGAGTTTGAGTTTGTAGACTAGGAGATAGCTATGGGTGATAAACCAATATCTTTCCGAGATGCTGATGGAAATTTTGTTTCTGCTGCAGACGTCTGGAATGAAAAGAAATTAGAAGAACTTTTTAATCGCCTCAATCCCAATCGTTCATTGAGACTTGCGAGAATGAAGAAACAAGCCGAAGAAAAAAAATAAGAATAAAAGAACCCGTGATGCAAATATCACGGGTTTTCTGGTTTACTAACTATTTTTGATATGGGATTTCAAGACTAGATTGCGCAAGGTCTACTGTTAATTGATAATCAGTATTGTCACGGACAGTAATTTCAAAGTCAGTAGTATAAAGAACGAGTCGGATTGTATCGTCTTTTCTTAGTTTATAAATAGTTGGTTGGAGTTCAAATTGGAATTCCATCCATTCATCTGGTATAACTTCTTCAATTTTCAATAAATCATGACGATTTTGGAGGTTGAGGTAGCCTTTGGTAATAACACGTTGGGCATTTGGGCTAAATGGTAGCTCGCAAAGGTTTTCCAGCATATGGTAACGACCATTATCAATAGTACGAGCAGCCAAGACTCCAGGATAAGGTTGAAAGTATTTCTTTTGACCAAGTTCGAGAAGTTGAGCAGAGAGAAGACCTTTATTGGTACTTGACTTGAGACGAAGGTTTAGTTTAACACGACCATTGATATGAAGATCTTCAGTCACTGGAAGATCAATGGTAATCTGATTGACCTTACCTTGATAAAGTTCATTGTTAAAGGTTTGGTAGGTCTTTCCAAAACGTTCAAAGTCAGAATCTTGGTAATGGTTTTCAATGACAGCTTCGTCAGTACCTAAAGAGAAAGTTTTATGTTCAGTTTGATTTCCAAAATCTTCAAGTGACAGCCATGTTTGAAGAGCAGTATTGTCTTGCCAAACGACTCTTGGAAGTTGGTAGTCAGTGCTTTGACCCAATAATTTCTGTGTCAAAAGGGCATTCATAGATTCACGGAAATCAATAGACTGCCAGTTGTTCATATAAACATGGGCGCCGTTATGGTAAAAGAGATGCTTTTTAATATTGCTTGGAAGAGCATTGAACATTTGATAGACATGAAGTGGTTTTACATTCCAGTCTTGTGAACCGTGAGTAAAGACAACTTCAGCCTTAACCTTTTTAGCATTAAGAAGGTAGTTTCTGTCATGCCAAAATTGGTTATAATCGCCCGTTTTACGGTCTAGATTTTTCTTGAGTTCTTCTATGGATGCTTGATGAGCCTCGTTTCCACGAATAAAGTCACCAGCTAAGAGATTACGAGAATAAGTTAATTCATCTAATGAATCGAAGTCCTCTCCAGGATAGCCACCTGGGCTTGTCACAAGACCATTTTCACGGTAATAGTTGTACCATGATGAGATACCTGCTTCAGCAATAATGACTTCTAAGCCATCAACTCCTGTAGTAGCAAGACCGTTAGACATTGTTCCTAGGTAAGAAAGACCAGTAGTTGCCACTTTACCATTTGACCAATCAGCTTTAACTTGACGTTTACGACTATGATCCGTAAAGGCACGACAACGACCATTTAGCCAATCGATAACATTCTTATAAGCTTCAACTTGGCGGTAATCTCCGTTGGTCATTAAACCTTGAGAATCTTTGGTACCAATACCTGATACGTAGATATTGGCAAATCCTCTTGGAAGGAAGTAGTCGTTAAGTGTGTAGCTGCTATTGATATGAGTGAGTTTTTCTTCAGCTTCAGAAACAAGTTCAGCATCCCCAACAGGTTCAACCAAGTCCAGGGTTGGATTTTCTAACGTAATTTCATGTGGTTCCTTGACTTCTAGTTCGGCTTCCATCTTATAGAGAGCCTTATCGCTTGTTTTGTCATTGGTTCCTTGATGGTATGGACTTGCTGTCATGACAGCTGGAATCTTTCCATTGTATGCTGGACGAATGATATTTACCTTGATGAGGTCAGGTAGACCATCTTTATCAGAATCAACACGAGTCTCTACATAAACTACTTCACGAATGACATTGTTAGTATTGAAGGTTGCCAAACTTTTGCCATTGAAGTAGTGATAGTTATTGTCCTCAGGAATAAGACCATCACTAACTAACTGATCGATAAGGGTGTTCCCTTTTTTAGTGCGTGTATTTAAAAGCTGGTAGAGATTGTCGATTAAATCTCCGTAAACGATCGGAAACGCTGTTTCTTTGTGAAAAGCAAGACCATCTTCAAAGTCAATAAAGTAACTGAATCCAAGCAATTGAAAGGCAACAGTGTAGAAAATTTCTGCTGTCAATTCACGGTCCGAATTGAAGAAAGTGAGTAAATCTGTTTCTTTATCAACTGCTAAAGTAGTGAGGGGATAATCCGTATTTTTATAATTGAAAAAACAAGTTCTAACAAAAGCTTCAAACTGTTCTTTTTCTGAAGTTGAAAGATCAAGCTTGAATCCAAGCTCAGATAATTCCTGTAAAGCTTGTTGGTTTGTAACGGGATAATAACTAAATTGATTAAAACGCATGGATATCTCCTTTTAAAGAATCATTCAAGACTCATTATATCAAAAAATCATAGAAAATAACAGAAAGAGTAGAGTTTGTCTGATAGTCAGGCATGATAAGATAGTCGATACTAAAACAAGGACAATTTTCATTTTTTGAGTATCCTATAAGGATATGCTATACTAGATATATGTTAGATTTGCAGAAATACGGCGTGACTATGTGGGAAGATGAGAAAATTCTCTCTTTCCGTCAAAAACTTTTAGCCTGGTATGATGAAAATAAGCGGGACTTACCTTGGAGAAGAAGTAAAAATCCCTACCATATCTGGGTATCTGAAATCATGTTGCAGCAGACCAGAGTTGATACAGTTATTCCCTATTATGAACGTTTTTTAGAAAGCTTTCCGACTGTAGAGAGTTTAGCTAATGCACCTGAAGAACGCTTATTAAAGGCATGGGAAGGTCTTGGATATTATTCCCGTGTTCGCAATATGCAAACTGCTGCTCAGCAGATTATGAATGAATTTAATGGAGAATTTCCTTCAACTTACGAAGGTATTTCAAGCTTGAAAGGGATAGGTCCCTATACAGCTGGAGCTATTTCAAGTATTGCCTTTAATCTAGCACAGCCTGCAGTTGATGGGAATGTCATGCGTGTTTTGGCTCGTTTATTTGAAGTCAATCACGACATTGGTAATCCAAGTAATCGCAAGATATTTCAAGCCATGATGGAAATTTTGATTGATCCAGAACGTCCAGGTGATTTCAATCAAGCATTGATGGATTTGGGTTCAGATATTGAGGCACCCGTTAATCCGAGGCCAGAAGATAGTCCGGTTAAAGATTTTAGTGCTGCCTATCAAAATGGAACAATGGACCGCTATCCTATTAAAGCGCCAAAGAAAAAGCCAGTTCCTGTCTATCTTAATGCTTTAGTTGTTCAAAATGCTAAAGGACAGTTTTTACTAGAAAAGAATGAAAGTGAAAAGTTACTTGCTGGATTTTGGCATTTTCCCTTGATTGAGGTAGATGAATTTTCAAAAAATGAAGAACTAAATCTCTTTAATCAGGTAGCTGAACCATCTATTCAACTTGGGCCATCACCGCAAGAAAGTTTTGAGCAGGATTATGATTTAGAAGTTGAGTGGCAGGATAGTCATTTCGAAGAAGTCAAACATATCTTTAGCCATCGAAAGTGGCATGTACGAATCCTATCCGGGCAAGTTCATGATAGTAAAGAATATTGTGATAAAGAGGTAGTATGGTTAACTCCTGAAGAGTTTAACCTCTATCCACTAGCAAAACCTCAACAAAAAATTTGGCAAGCATATTTAAAAAGATAGGATAATACCAGTCTTTCGTGTCTTCTTTGCATTTTTTTGGTATAATTGATATAAGGAAAAAGGTGACTATATGAAAAAAATATTGATTGTAGATGATGAAAAACCAATCTCAGATATTATTAAGTTTAATATGACCAAGGAAGGCTATGAAGTTGTTACAGCCTTTAATGGACGTGAAGCGATTGAACTGTTTGAAGCTGAAAAACCTGATATTATTATTTTGGACTTGATGCTTCCAGAAATTGATGGTCTTGAAGTTGCTAAAACGATTCGCAAGACAAGTAGTGTTCCAATTATCATGCTTTCAGCAAAAGATAGTGAGTTTGACAAGGTTATTGGTCTTGAACTTGGTGCGGATGATTATGTGACTAAGCCATTTTCAAACCGTGAGCTACAAGCGCGTGTTAAGGCTCTTCTTCGTCGTACGGAGTTAGTTGCAGTTGACAACCAAGAGGAAGATACTAAATTGCAAAGTCTTCAAATTAGAGATTTAGAGATTCTTCCAGATGCTTATGTAGCCAAAAAATATGGAGAAGAATTGGACTTAACTCACAGAGAGTTTGAGTTGTTGCATCACTTAGCTTCTCATCTTGGTCAAGTTATTACCCGTGAACATCTCCTTGAGACTGTTTGGGGTTATGATTATTTTGGTGATGTTCGTACTGTCGATGTTACCATTAGACGTCTCCGTGAGAAGATCGAAGATACACCAAGTAGACCTGAATATATCTTAACTCGTCGTGGTGTGGGTTATTATATGAGAAATAATGATTGATATAATTAAACAAACAATTTTAACCAGAGATTTCGTCTTTGTACTCATATTAATTGGTTTTATTATGCTTGTCAGCTTTCTCTTGCTTGAAGGCCGTAGGGATAATATTCGACTCAAACAGTTAAATCAAAAGATTAAAGATTTAATTGCTGGTGATTATTCTCAGGTATTAGATATGCAGGGGAATACTGAAATAACCAATATTACCAATAATCTAAATGATTTGTCTGAAGTTATTCGTCTAACTCAAGAAAACCTTGAGCAGGAAAGTAAAAGATTGCATAGTATCCTATCATACATGACTGATGGGGTTCTTGCAACCAATCGTCGTGGTCAAATCACTATGATTAATGATATGGCTAAAAGACAACTTGGAGTTGAAAGTGATGACGCGCTCAATCAGAACATTTTAGAGTTGCTCAAGATTGAAGATGAGTACGAGCTTAGAGACTTAATTACGCAAAGTCCTGAAATGATGATTTATTCCCAAAATGTAAATGGGGAGTATATCAGTCTGCGTGTGCGTTTTGCCTTGATTCGTAGAGAGTCTGGCTTTATCTCTGGTTTGGTAGCAGTTCTACATGATACGACTGAGCAAGAGAAAGAAGAACGCGAGAGAAGACTATTCGTTTCAAACGTTAGTCATGAATTGCGAACTCCATTGACCAGTGTAAAATCTTACCTAGAGGCCTTGGATGAGGGTGCATTATATGAACCTGTTGCTCCTGATTTTATCAAAGTATCTCTAAATGAGACCAACCGTATGATGCGAATGGTAACGGACCTCTTGCATCTTTCGCGTATTGATAATGCAACTAGCCATTTAGATGTTGAATTGATTAACTTTACAGCTTTCATTACGTTTATCCTAAACCGTTTCGATAAGATGCGATCTCAGGATCAAGAAAAGAAATACGAGTTGGTTCGAGATTATCCGATTACATCGGTCTGGATTGAAATTGATACAGACAAGATGACTCAGGTAATCGATAATATTCTTAACAATGCCATCAAGTATTCGCCTGATGGTGGAAAAATTACGGTTACTATGAAAACCACTGATGACCAGATGATTTTATCTATTTCGGACCAAGGACTTGGGATTCCTAAAGAAGATTTACCGAAGATTTTTGACCGTTTCTATAGGGTTGATAAGGCTAGAAGTCGTGCCCAAGGTGGGACTGGTTTAGGTCTTGCTATAGCAAAAGAAATCATCAAACAACACAATGGATTTATCTGGGCCAAGAGTGAATACGGTAAGGGTTCTACCTTTACCATTGTTCTTCCTTATGATAATGATGCTGTAAAAGAAGAAGTATGGGAGGATGAAGTAGAAGACTAGAATGAGTGAAACAGGCTTTAAATATAGTATTTTAGCATCGGGTTCTAGTGGAAATTCCTTCTATCTAGAAACCTCTAAGAAAAAGATTTTAGTAGACGCAGGATTATCTGGTAAAAAAATTACAAGCTTATTGGGTGAAATCAATCGTAAGCCAGAAGATTTGGATGCTATTTTGATTACGCATGAGCATGCTGACCATATTCATGGTGTCGGAGTTTTAGCCCGTAAGTATGGCATGGATCTTTACGCCAATGATAAAACCTGGCAAGCTATGGAAAATAGTAAGTATCTAGGTAAAGTTGACTCTTCACAAAAGCATATCTTTGAAATGGGAAAAACAAAAACATTTGGAGATATAGACATTGAGAGTTTTGGAGTTAGCCATGATGCAGTTGCTCCCCAATTCTACCGTTTTATGAAAGATGACAAGAGCTTTGTTATGCTGACTGATACAGGTTATGTTAGTGACCGTATGGCCGGCATTGTCGAGAATGCAGATGGTTACTTGATTGAGTCTAATCATGATGTTGAGATCCTGAGAGCAGGATCATATGCTTGGCGACTCAAGCAACGCATCCTGTCTGACCTTGGTCACCTCTCGAATGAAGATGGTGCAGATGCCATGATTCGTACACTTGGAAATCGTACCAAGAAGATTTACCTAGGACATCTATCTAAAGAGAATAATATCAAGGAGCTAGCCCACATGACCATGGTCAATCAGCTAGCTCAAGCAGATCTAGGAGTAGGAGTGGATTTTCAAGTTTACGATACATCTCCAGATACTGCAACACCTTTAACGGATATATAAAAATGAACACCTAATGGTGTTCATTTTTAATGAATCTTAGTTTTTAATTTATGCTATAATAATTTAATAAGCGATTATAATGGAGAAATATGAATTGAAAAAGACTTGGAAATTTGCAGATTACTATGACACAACCATATTATTATTAGCATTGATATCTGTGATGCTAGTTATTTTGGGATTTATGGATGTTATAGATTTGGATAATCCACCTTACAATATTATTGATTTAATGATTTGGATAGTGTTTATAGTAGATTATCTATGGCGTTTCTTTACTAGTAAAAAAAAATTTCGTTTCATTATTGATAATGTTTTTGATTTATTAGCAATTCTTCCATTAAATGCTATTTTTACAGTTTTTCGTTTGGGACGTATTTTTCGTTTAGCAAAATTAACAAAATTAGTTAAACTTACAAGGTTATTAAGAATAATCGGTTTAAGTGGAAAATTAGAAAGAAAAGCTAGTAGATTACTGCGAACGAATGGCTTGCTTTATATCTTATATGTCAATGTATTTATTGTATTTGTTGGAAGCTCAATCTTATCAGTTGTTGAGGAGAAGGCTTTTTCAGATAGTCTTTGTTGGGCTATTGTTACAGTAACAACTGTTGGTTATGGTGATATAGTCCCAAATTCGATATTTGGGAAATGGTTAGCAATAATCTTAATGCTAGTGGGTATAGGAACGATTGGGATGCTGACTAGCGCCTTAACTAATTTTTTTGTTAAAGAAAATTCTAATGAAGAATCCAAATTAGAACAACTACAGAATGAATTGGTTATGCAAAGGCGTTTAGTTGAGAAGCAGGCTGAGAGAATTGAAGAACTTCATAAAATGGTACAAGAATTACTTAACAAGTATTAATTTAGAAAACACAAAAACCACTCAATCGAGTGGTTTTTTATAATCCAGCGAAATCTTTGATTTCTTGAGCTGACATAGAAGAATCACAACGGACCTTAATCTCTCCATTTTCAACAAGAACAAAACCTGGTACAGTTGGGATTTCGTAACGTGATCGGAAGTCTTGTAAAGCTTCAAGTTGGCTTGGCTCTTCACTATTAATGAAGTAGATGTGTGCTTTGGTTTCAGCCACTACACCAGCCAATGTGCCAGCAAATTTACGGCAGTAAGGACAAGTTTTGCGGCCGATAAAGAAAGTTGCTGTTTCTTGATTGTCGAGCGCTTCTTGAGCACGCGCAACTGTTGTCACTTCAAGATCTTTGATATTTTCTAAAAATTGTTCCATGAGAATACCTCGCTTTCATTGATAAGTCTAGTATGCCATAAAGTTTCCAAAAATGCTTAGATTTGATACGAAAAAAAGATGAGATTGATTTGTCTCATCTTTTATAGGGCTTTATTTTACAAAAGCATTGATTTCTGCTTCGATGTTAGTAATCTTAGCTTGTGATTCTTCGTTAGTTTCACCTACAACTGCAATGTAGAACTTAATTTTTGGTTCAGTACCTGAAGGTCGAACGGCAATCCATGAACCGTCAGCAAGTGTGTATTTCAAGACATCACTTGGAGGAGTTGTCAAGGTTGTTACAGTGCCATCAGCTGCAGTAGATGTTTGTGCTTTGAAGTCTTCAGTGGTTGAAACTGCTGTTGCGTTAAATTCTTTTGGACCATTTTCACGGAATTTCGTCATGATCGCTTTAATTTGCTCAGCACCGTCAACACCAGAAAGAGTAACAGAGATTGTCTTTTCAGCATAGTAGCCGTACTCTTTGTAGATTTCTTCGATACCATCTGCAAGAGTCAAACCACGAGAGCGGTAGTAGGAAGCAAGTTCAGCAACGACAAGAACAGCTTGGATAGCATCTTTATCACGCACGAATGGTTTAATCAAGTAACCAAAGCTTTCTTCAAATCCCATCATGTAAGTGTGGTTGTGTTTTTCTTCGAATTCTTGGATTTTTTCAGCGATAAATTTGAAACCAGTCAAGACATTAAACATGGTTGCGCCGTAGCTTTCAGCAATCTTCGTTACCAAGTCAGTTGAAACGATAGATTTGCAGAGAGCTGCGTTTTCTGGAAGAGTTCCAGCATTTTTATGAGCTTCCAAGATGTACTTAGCCATGATAGCTCCGATTTGGTTACCTGATAGGTTGAGGTAGCTACCATCTTTTTGAAGAACTTCAACACCAACACGGTCAGCGTCTGGGTCAGTTGCGACAAGAACATCTGCACCAACTTGACGACCAAGCTCTTCAGCAAGTGCAAAGGCTGCTTGACTTTCTGGGTTTGGAGATTTAACAGTTGAGAAGTCTGGGTCTGGAGTTGCTTGAGCTTCAACGACTTGAACAGAGTCAAATCCTGCTTGAGCAAGAGCACGACGAGCCAACATTTCACCAGTACCATGAAGTGGTGTGTAGACAATCTTCATATCTTTACCGAATTCTTCAATCAAGGCTGGGTTGATGTTTACATCTTTAACTTCTTTGAGGTATTCTGCATCGACTGCTTCACCAATAACTTCGATTAAACCTGAAGCTTTTTCAGCTTCCACATCAGCAACTTCAACTGCAAATGGATTTTCAATAGCACGAATATAAGTTGTCAAAGCGTCCGCATCGTGTGGAGGCATTTGACCACCATCTTCACCATAAACTTTGTATCCGTTAAATGGAGCTGGGTTGTGGCTAGCAGTAATCATGATACCTGCAAAGCAGTTGAGGTGACGAACGGCAAATGAAAGTTCTGGAGTTGGACGGAGACTTTCAAAAACATACGATTTAATACCGTGTTTTGCAAGAACTGCTGCTGATTCAAAGGCAAATTCTGGAGAGAAGTGACGGCTATCATAAGCGATGGCAACACCACGTTCTTTTTCGTTTCCACCTTTTGATTCGATCAAACGAGCCAAACCTTCAGTTGCTTGGCGAACAACGTAGATATTAATGCGGTTTGTACCAGCACCAATCAAACCACGCATACCAGCAGTACCGAATTCAAGGTTTGTATAGAATGCGTCTTCCTTAGTTTTTTCGTCCATGCTTTCCAAATCACGGCGAAGATAGTCTGGAAGATCTGCGAAATCAACCCATTTTTGGTAGTTTTCTTGGTAAGCCATAGGAAATCTCCTTTAATATATAATCTAATCGCTTAAATTATACCACGATTTGAAGTTTTAGTAAAACGTTAGCATGAGTTTCTGAAAAAGTTATGAAATGTACCTAAACCACAAGTCTTGAACGGCTTATCGAAACATGCTATACTAACTGTATGATTATTTTACAAGCTAATAAAATCGAACGTTCTTTTGCAGGCGATGTTCTATTTGAGAATATTAATCTACAAGTTGATGAAAGAGATCGTATTGCTCTCGTTGGGAAAAATGGAGCAGGTAAGTCGACGCTATTAAAGATATTAGTCGGGGAAGAAAAGCCAACTTCAGGTGAAATTAATAAGAAAAAAGACATTTCCCTTTCTTACTTAGCACAGGATAGTCGATTTGAATCCGAAAATACTATCTATGACGAGATGCTTCATGTTTTTGACGACTTACGTACTACAGAGAAACAGCTTCGCCAGATGGAGCTAGAGATGGGGGAAAAGACCGGTGCAGATCTCGATAAGCTCATGTCAGACTACGATCGTCTATCTGAAGAATTCCGTCAGGCTGGAGGATTTACCTATGAAGCTGATATTCGCGCCATTTTAAATGGTTTTAAGTTTCATGAGTCTATGTGGCAGATGAAAATTGCTGAGCTTTCTGGAGGTCAAAATACAAGATTAGCCCTAGCCAAAATGCTCCTTGAAAAGCCAAATCTCTTGGTTTTGGATGAGCCAACCAACCACCTAGATATTGAAACTATTGCTTGGTTAGAAAACTATTTGGTTAATTACAGTGGTGCCTTGATAATTGTTAGTCACGACCGTTATTTCATAGATAAGGTAGCAACCATAACGCTCGACTTAACCAAACATTCTTTAGATAGGTACGTAGGAAACTACTCAAGCTTTGTGGAGCAGAAAGAGCAGAAGTTACTGACTGAAGCTAAGAACTACGAAAAGCAACAGAAGGAAATTGCTGCTTTAGAAGGCTTTGTTAATCGTAATTTAGTACGAGCTTCGACCACCAAACGTGCCCAGTCCCGTCGCAAACAACTGGAAAAGATGGAGCGTTTGGATAAGCCTGAAGTTGGTAAGAAATCGGCTAATATGACCTTCCATTCTGATAAAGTATCAGGAAATGTAGTTTTGGCGGTTGAAAACGCTGCTATAGGTTATGATGGAGAAATACTATCAGAGCCTATCAATCTCGATCTTCGTAAGATGAATGCCGTAGCAGTTGTAGGTCCGAATGGGATTGGAAAGACAACCTTTATCAAGTCTATTGTTGATCAGATTCCTTTTATAAAGGGTGAGAAGCGTTTCGGTGCGAATGTTGAAGTTGGCTACTATGACCAAACTCAAAGTAAGTTGACACCAAGCAATACAGTTTTAGATGAACTTTGGAATGATTTTAGATTGACGCCAGAAGTGGAAATCCGAAATCGTTTAGGCGCCTTCCTTTTTTCAGGTGATGATGTTAAGAAATCAGTTGGCATGCTTTCAGGTGGAGAGAAAGCTCGCTTGTTACTGGCTAAACTATCAATGGAGAATAATAACTTCCTGATTCTTGATGAGCCGACCAACCATTTGGATATTGATAGTAAGGAAGTTCTGGAAAATGCCTTGATTGACTTCGATGGAACTCTTCTATTTGTCAGCCATGACCGTTATTTTATCAATCGTGTAGCTACACATGTTCTGGAATTGTCCGAAAATGGTTCGACCGTCTATTTGGGTGATTATGACTATTATGTTGAGAAAAAAGCAGAGTTGGCAACTAGTCAAGAGGAGGAAGCGTCAGCTTATAGCCAAGAAAAAGAGGCTTCTCCAGTTAATGACTATCAAGCCCAAAAAGAGAGTCAAAAAGAACTTCGTAAGCTAATGAGACAAATTGAAAACCTAGAGGCAGAAATCGAAGAACTGGAAACTCAGTCCCAAGCCTTTTCTGAACAAATGCACACTACCAATGATGCGGATGAACTCATGCAATTGCAGGCAGAACTCGATAAGATTAGTCAGCGCCAGGAAGAAGCTATGCTTGAGTGGGAAGAATTGTCGGAAAAAGTTTAATAATAAAAAAGCAACGTCAACCGTTGCTTTTTCCTTTATATCTATCCACCCTGAGGGAATCGAACCCCCATCTCAAGAACCGGAATCTTACGTGATATCCATTACACTAAGGGTGGAAACTCTCATCATTATATCAAAAATAGGAGTTTTACTCAAGACTAAAACCAATGTAAAAAGAGGAAGAAAAAAAGATTTAGACAATATCTAAATCCTTTTACATTTTTATTTTTTTTCAAGAAGTGCTTTGATTTCTTGAAGAACTTCCAATTCAGTTGGAGCTGCTGGAGCTTCTTCAACAACTTCTTCTTTCTTACGAAGGTTTTGAGCTTTTTCAATAGCTTTAATCATGAAGAAGAGAACAGTACCAATTACAACGAAGTTGATAACAGCGCTCAAGAATTTACCATATGTAACACCATTCCAAGCAAGCTCCGCAATGTTTTGTACATTTGCAGCTTCCAAGGCTGGGTTCAATAGAAGTGGAGTGATGATATCATTAACAAATGAATTGATGATAGCACCAAAAGCAGTGGCGATGATCACACCGACAGCAAGGTCAACGACGTTGCCACGGAGCAAGAAATCTTTAAGTTCCTTTAACATAATGTTTTCCTTTCAAAATTTATCAAATTTTAACAGAGACATTATATCGTAAATTTATGTTGAATGCAAGAAAAGTGATTATTTCTTTTTAAATACAAAAAGCTTACTAAAAACGTAGTTGAGAACAACCATCGTAACCTGTGCAATAAAGATTTCAACTGTATTAATTGTATTAATATCATTTCCAACAAAGTAACCAATGATCTGAGGGAAGCTTGTTACAAAAATAAAAGTTAGTAGAAGATCTAATAAAAAGGTGATAAGTCTTGCAGAGGTAAATTTAATTAATCGATTAAACCAGTTTTTTCTTTCTTGCTTAAATACAAATGTGTCATTTGTAAAAAACGCAAATAGGATTCCAGCAATATTTCCCAAGGCAGTCGCAACTAACTCTTGTTGAGTAAGATAAAAGATGACGATGCGGACAAATATTGATACTACGGTAGTCGCAACTCCGAAAAATAGATAGGATAAAATCTCGTTATCAAAGAATTTTTTTATATATGTTTTCATAAGATTAGTATAGCATAAAGCTGATAAATGTGCTATACTTGTAAAGTTGACTTGCTCAACCCTTGGTGCTTAGCTTCTTTCACCAAGCATATTAGACGCGGGATAGCCGCTAAAGGAGAAAATATGAAAAAACTTACTGTCCGCGATTTGGCTGACATTGCCATTGTCGCAGCTATTTATGTGGTTTTGACCATCACACCACCCCTTAATGCCATCAGTTATGGTGCCTATCAGTTCCGTATTTCTGAAATGATGAACTTTCTGGCTTTTTACAATCCTAAGTACATTATTGGTGTTACTCTTGGATGTATGATAGCTAATTTTTTCAGTTTTGGACTCATTGATGTCGCTGTTGGTGGAGGATCAACTCTTGTCTTCCTAAGCTTAGGAGTTTGGTTGTTCAGTAAATATAGTAAAGACTATCTTTTTAATGGATTGATTCGAAAAGATCATTTCTTCTTTTCAATTCTATTTTCAATTTCAATGATCACCATTGCTGCTGAATTGAACATTGTAGCAGAAGCACCATTCTTCTTTACATGGTTCACTACTGGTATCGGAGAATTCGCTTCACTAATTGTCGGTGCAATTATCATTGGTAAAATTGGTCAACGTATTGATTTGACTAGATAAAGATATCTTATCAACCATTCGTAGAAAGGGCTGAACTTTGTTCAGTCTTTTTCTTTGTCCATGAACCTAGAAGCTAAACAAAAGTGATATAATAAGGTAGAAAAGACGGTTTAATTATGATAGATTATTTTTTGATTGGGATAAAATCGATGATGAAAAGCTCGGTTTTGACTTTTGCTATTTCCTTTATTTCCTTCCTTCTTTTATTGATTCTTTGGCGTCGTTATGTCATTGTGCGTCAAAGTGGTGGAAACTTTTTTGCCCCGTTTCATATTGCTAAGGGAAGATTTTATATTCATAATGCTTATGTTTTTAGAAAGCGCATTATACCACTGAATAATATTAAAAAGATTGAGGTCCATTTTATTCCAAGTGTTAAATTGAATGGAGCTAGATATTTTTTGACTATCGAACAAAAGAGCGGAAATTCTCTAGCCTTTTTCTTTGGCAAATCAAAAGAGAATGATCAACTAGTCAATAACTTAAAGAATGAAACAAAAAAATACAATATCAAGATCCGTATTTTAGAATCATAGGTTTTAATTTTTTAAAATTTCAGAAAGCCTTTCCATAAAGTTGATTTTATGTTATAATATTCACAAATAAAAGTTTTAGGAGTTTATATGGTCTCATCAGAATTTATTTCAAAAATCGAATTTGCTTGTAAGAAAAAGGAAAGTCTTTATTCGAATAGTAAATTTAAGTATGCGATTCGTTCAATGTTTGCAGGTGCTTTCCTTACCTTCAGTACGGCAGCAGGAGCCGTTGGTGCAGATTTGATCAATAAGATTGCACCAGGTAGTGGACGCTTCCTTTTCCCGTTTGTTTTTGCTTGGGGACTGGCCTACATTGTCTTCTTAAATGCTGAATTGGTAACATCAAACATGATGTTCTTAACAGCGGGTAGTTTTTTGAAAAAAATTAGCTGGAGAAAAACAGCTGAAATTCTTCTATATTGTACTTTCTTTAACTTAATTGGTGCGCTTATCGCTGGTTGGGGATTTGCTCATTCAGCAGCTTATGCTAATCTAACGCACGATAGCTTTATTTCTGGAGTTGTAGAAATGAAGTTGGGACGCTCTAATGAACTAGTTTTACTTGAAGGTATTTTAGCTAATATCTTTGTAAACATCGCCATTCTTTCATTTGTTTTAGTTAAGGATGGTGGAGCAAAACTTTGGTTGGTTCTATCAGCCATTTACATGTTTGTATTCTTAACAAATGAGCACATCGCCGCAAACTTTGCTTCATTTGCGATTGTGAAGTTCAGTGTTGCTGCTGATTCTATCGCAAACTTCGGTATTGGAAATATTCTTCGTCACTGGGGTGTAACCTTTATTGGTAACTTTATAGGTGGTGGTCTACTGATGGGATTGCCTTATGCCTTCTTAAACAAGAACGAAGATACATACGTAGATTAAAAGTTGGATTGATTCCAACTTTTTCTTTTTGTTTTTCCATGCTATAATGAATGTAGTAATGTTAAATACAGAGGAAAATCATGAACGAAATTAAATGTCCCAATTGTGGAGAGGTTTTTACAGTTAATGAAAGCCAATATGCAGAGCTGATTTCTCAAGTTCGAACTGTAGAGTTTGATAAGGAATTGCATGAACGCATGAAGCAAGAGCTGGCTTTGGCTGAGCAAAAAGCCATGAATGAACAGCAGACAAAACTTGCGCAAAAAGACCAAGAAATTGCCCAGCTTCAAAGTCAAATTCAGAACTTTGATACCGAAAAAGAATTAGCCAAAAAAGAGGTGGAGCAAACCGCTAGCCAAAGTCTGCTAGAGAAAGAAAAAGAAGTTCAAGCACTGGAGAATCAGCTGGCGACCTTGCGCTTGGAGCATGAAAACCAACTGCAAAAGACACTGTCTAATCTAGAGAAAGAAAGAGATCAGGTCAAAAATCAGCTCCTTTTACAAGAAAAAGAAAACGAGCTTTCTCTGACTTCGGTGAAACAAAACTATGAGGCCCAGCTTAAGGCAGCCAATGAGCAGGTTGAGTTTTACAAGAATTTCAAGGCCCAACAATCAACAAAGGCAATTGGAGAAAGTTTGGAGCAGTATGCGGAGAGCGAGTTTAACAAGGTCCGTAGCTTTGCCTTTCCAAACGCTTATTTCGAAAAGGACAACAAGGTTTCTGCTCGTGGGTCTAAAGGGGACTTTATCTTCCGTGATTTTGATGAAAATGGGCTAGAATTCATTTCCATCATGTTTGAGATGAAAAATGAAGCGGATGGAACTGAGAAAAAGCATAAGAATGCAGACTTTTACAAGGAGTTGGATAAGGACCGTCGAGAAAAGAACTGTGAATATGCGGTTTTGGTAAGTATGCTTGAAGCTGATAACGATTACTTCAACACAGGGATTGTCGATGTTAGCCACGAGTATGAGAAGATGTATGTGGTGCGTCCTCAGTTCTTTATCCAACTGATTGGGCTCTTGCGTAATGCGGCTCTTAACTCTCTAAAATACAAGCAAGAATTAGCACTTATCCGAGAACAAAATATTGATATTACTCACTTTGAAGAAGACCTGGATGCATTTAAGGTTGCCTTTGCCAAGAACTACAATTCAGCATCTGTCAACTTCGGCAAGGCTATTGACGAAATCGACAAGGCCATTAAACGCATGGAAGAGGTCAAGAAATTCTTGACGACATCAGAAAACCAACTCCGCCTTGCAAACAATAAGTTGGATGATGTTTCTGTTAAAAAATTGACTCGTAAGAATCCGACTATGAAAGCAAAGTTTGATGCTTTGAAGGGAGAGTGACCTTGACTATCAAAAAGACTCTAAAATTTACGGATGTATATATTGCCTATTTACCATTGGTTGTTTTTTTGCTCAATTTTTTATACGGCTTTTTGAACTTAGAAGGCTCAACAGTTTCTAACGAAAGATCTAGATATGACTTGCTTTTTGGTGTAGTTGGGCTTCTTCCAACTATTTTTGGGTATATTTTTAGCTTTCTAGCCAATCTTATTGTAGGTATAACTTATGTGATAAAGGCAAAAAATCGAACGAAGTGTCTGATTGCATACCTATTGGTTGGAAATGTTTTTTTAGCAATATTTCTTATGTTTTTATTAAAGTTTAAGATGATAGTTTCCTTTGACTTTATAAAAGATCTGGATCTTTGGAGTTTCATTTTTTCTTTATTATTATTTCCGTATATAGATTGGATTTATCAAAAGTATGAGTACGATCAAAAAGTGAGTAGAATGCTACTCATTATAATTTTAGCGGGAATTTTTTCTCCATTTC
Organism: Streptococcus infantis ATCC 700779; assembly: GCF_000187465.1. Taxonomy (GTDB): domain Bacteria; phylum Bacillota; class Bacilli; order Lactobacillales; family Streptococcaceae; genus Streptococcus; species Streptococcus infantis. Next base: position 733,443 of record NZ_GL732439.1, read on the forward strand.
TAGGTAGTGAAATTCAAACTTACTTGAGAAATAATGCCAAAGTACAACAATTACAAGAGTTTTATCATTCTAGGGGTTTGAACTACGAATTAATACTTCAGTCTACATACTATGATAGTAATATTTCCGATGTTGGGGTCTTTAAAGTTTTAGATAATGGAGTTACCATAAAAGTGGGTGCTAAGTACACGCGTCAAAAATTAAAATATGTTACTTTCATTGATCAAGACTACGGCCTAAAGGAATTTATAAAAAATGCTGTTACAAGTGATGAAGCTCAAATAGTTCTAAAAGATTTTAGGACTGTAGTAGAAGATGCTATTAAAAAGAAAGGCTATGATTTATCTGTATTTGATGCTGAAGATCAGCCATTGGCTAGCCCAGGTTTTCAAATATCACGTTCATTTAGAGTCACTTCTTTTATTAAAGAAAAAGCAGTTCAAAATCAAAAGTCATCTAGTCCAGAAAAACAAGCATTTGGAGGATATGCAGCAATTTCTCTTAAAGATTATATGAAAGAGGGAGCCCTTCGTTTACGTTTAAGACTTAGTGAAAGTGACAAATTAAAGTTAGAAGACATTGATTTTTCAAGACTTTCCGATGGACACTACATGATCAATAATGACTATTTTATAGTGAACAACGGAATGTATACAATAGTTGAAGATGAAGGTGATTTTGAAAATTTTTTACTGAGAGAATCTAGTAAACAATTTTATTTGGAGGATTTTTATAAAATTGAAAAGCTTGATTAATTTATTAGCAAATAAAGATGTAAAATTTCTTTATAATATTTGTATTCGATTATCTTCATATTTAATAGTTGTTGCAGTTTATATAGCAATTTTGGGATTGTTTTTATTGTATAAACAAAATATTATTGCAGTACGTTATCTGTTATTTTTGTCGGTATTGTTTATAGTTATTGGCATCTTTTTAAGTTTATTGACATGGAAAGTTCTTCTATATTGTAAGGAGACTTTGATTGATTTTAAGAAATATCAATCTTTCTTTGAATACAGTGTTAGTCATTCCAATAAGTTTAATAAGAAATTTAATGAAGTAAGTTTTGAATTAATCACAGGAGAATTATCTTACCTCAGAGGAGATTTTTTATTAGCACTTAGTCAATATTCAAATCTCAATCTTTCTAATGTTTCTAAAAAAAATAGAAAAATATTTGAATTTAAGAAATTATATTATGAATTTCTAACTTCTATCCATCTTAAAGATGCGCAAAATATAGCTTTCTTTGAGGAACAATTGTCCAAGGCACCAGATTCGAAAGGTGGTAAGGCTAAATTCGTTGCACAAGCCCAAGCCATAAAAGATATTGTGTTCAATAAAGAAGTGAATGACTACTTCGACACTGCTGAACCAGAAAATAAATTAGCTCGAATCAAGTTTTCTTATTACGGTGCTCTCAATGCCCAATTAAAAGGAGATGAAGAACGTGCCCGTAGTTTGTTTGAAAGTATCGCCCATGAAAATCCAGAACTCTTTTATATTCAGGAAGCGCAGAAATATTTAGGAAGCAATAATGTTGTCTAGTATCTTTCGCCTAAATTAAGTAAACAGAGTAACCAGGTCAAAAAAAGACTACGCAACAGTTAACACGAGCACTGAAACAGGGGATGAGAAGATTAGATGTCATGAAGAGAATTATGAGTACATGTAGAGTGGTTGTTGCTACAGTCTTTGTTATAGATGTGATAATTTATGGGGTTGCAGTTAGTGCATCAACGTTTGGCGTTGGAAATTCAATAGCTACACCAGTAGTAATAAGTACATTCCTATATTTAGATTCTACGATTGAGGATGATGATGAAAAGAATAGTCAATAATTATATTTTTAAAATTTCTAAATTTGAAATTCCTAAGTTATATAAACATACCAAAAAAGTTTACGGTTACTTAATTCCTATAGTTTGTTTATCATTTATAGGCATGCTTCTAGAATTATTTAAGGGTGGAGATCTGGACTTTATAAAATTCTTTTTCTGGACCATTATATGTTTTACTTTTGAAACATTAATCTTACTAAATAATAAATTAGTTCAAAAAGCTGTAGCTAATTTCATCTTAAACGATATTAACTTTGAGAAATATGTATATTATTATAAATATATTGCTGATCGCTCTTTAAAGGGACAACAACTGTTCAATAATGTAAATTATTTAATAGCTGTTTCTCAAGTTTTTTTCTATCAAGGGAAATTTAAAGAAACACTTGATAATTTAGAGTGCATTAGTCTTGAGAATATGAATTTTAATAAGAAATTTGAGATTCAATTATCTAAAATTTACTTTAGTATTCTTTCTCTAATTCACTCCGATAGAACAGAAGACGTTTCAAACCAGATTGAAGTTTTAGCTCATTTATACACGAAGACTAATTCACAAAGTTGTAGGTTAAGGGATGCTTTAAATACAATAGAAGCTATTAAGGATATAGTTAAAAAGAAGAGTCCAAACGACTACTTCGACACTGCGGAACCAGAAAATAAGTTAGCTCGAATCATGTTTTCTTATTACGGCGCTCTCAATGCCCAATTAAAAGGAGATGAAGCTCGTGCCCGTAGTTTGTTTGAAAGCATCGCCCATGAAAATCCCGAACTCTTTTATGTTCAGGAAGCGCAGAAATATTTAGAAGGAGAAAACTGATGTCAGAACGTACGGATTTACCGATTGGGAGTGTTGTTCGAGGGAGAGAAGGTGTGGAACCTGTCATGATTGTTAATCACTGTCCAGTTACTGAAAAAGCAAAGCCACAAATGAAACTAGGACAATTCGGATTGGGCTTATCAATAGGGTGGTAAAACATGGAAATACAATTACAATTACGTGGAAACTCAGAAGGATTTATCCTTGAGTCAAAATTACCTGATGATGAACATTGGACTGAAAGAATTGAAATCGTTCAAGAAGAGGAAGGTTACCGTCTCTATGCAAAAGATGTAGAAATTCTTGTCTTGAAAGAATCAGAATTCATTTCTAAAAAGAAAAGAATAGTCGCAAAAGGGGTAAATAAGGATTTGATTTATTTTGAAGAAGAAAGATTTGACCATTTATGGGAACAAGCATACTAGCATGGAGTTTTTCAATTTAATTTAAATAACTATGAAATGACGTGTGTAGGTTCAGGTAGTAAAGGAGATATTTCACCTGTCACAAAAGATGGCATTCCGATTGCCGTTTATGCTGCAAGTAATATTGCAATTGCTGGAAAGAGAAATTTTTCTCTCTATACTGAAAATATTGACGAAATTGACAATTTACTGATGTTTTACGTAATTGATTATATTAGGGGATATGACTTTTTAGATATTGATTCTTTATCTGCAAGATATCGTTTCTTTTATCAATTCACTAATCGCTCAGCTCTAACGAAGGAACATTTAGATATGCTTTCAGAGGCTAGAAGACCATCTAAGTTAGAGGCGTTTATCATTTATTTTTTATCAGCCTTCTTTGTTGTGGGTATCAGTTTGGTATCATTACGCCCTTTGTTCTCACTTATAGTAGTACTACTGATACATTCTATTTATAATATCATAAAGAATTGGAGAGATAGAGGTGAATAGTAGGGTATTTACCTATTGATTTTTTATTGATACTGCATTAAAAGAAATATTAAAAAGGTGCCAATAGCCTAATTAAAGGCATGAGAGGATAGTTTAAATGATACTGGAACGAATTAAAAAATCTTTATTAACCACATGATGAGAAAGGAAATCAGAAAGCAACACATGAACGGTATTATCAACTTAAAGAAAGAAGCGGGCATGACCTCCCATGATGCGGTTTTTAAATTGCGTAAGATTTTAGGAACCAAGAAGATTGGTCATGGTGGGACCTTGGATCCGGATGTTGTGGGCGTTTTACCTATTGCAGTTGGTAAAGCCACGCGCATGGTAGAGTTCATGCAGGATGAGGGTAAGGTCTACGAGGGGGAAATCACTCTTGGATATTCTACAACGACCGAGGATGCTAGTGGGGAAGTTGTCGCAGAGACTCCTGTTTTGTCTCCACTGGATGAAAAGCTTGTCGATGAAGCCATTGCCAGTCTTACAGGGCCTATCACCCAGATTCCACCCATGTACTCGGCTGTCAAGGTCAATGGTCGCAAGCTCTATGAGTATGCGCGTGCTGGTCAGGAAGTCGAACGTCCAGAACGTCAGGTAACCATTTATAGTTTTGAAAGAACCAGTCCCATTTCCTATGAGGATAAACTTGCGCGTTTTACCTTCCGAGTAAAATGTAGCAAGGGAACCTATATCCGTACCTTATCGGTTGACTTGGGAGAGAAGCTTGGTTATGCAGCTCACATGTCTCATCTTACACGGACAAGTGCAGCTGGTTTACAGTTAGAAGATTCCTTGACCTTGGAAGAAATTGCAGAAAAAGTAGAGGATGGTGAATTAGACTTTCTCCATCCGCTTGAGATTGGTACAGGGGATTTAGTAAAAGTAAACTTGACTCCTGAACAGGCAGATGAAGTCCGTTATGGTCGTTTTATTGAGGTAGAGTGTAGCGAGAAAGAAGTTGCCGCTTTCCAAGGTGAGAAGCTACTTGCTATTTTGGAGAAACGTGATCATCTCTACAAACCAAGAAAGGTTTTCTCTTAAGTATTTGGAAAAGCAATGATTTTTATCTACTAGTGTAAAGATGAGATGCTCTCATCTTTTTAAAATATTAGCCGATAAATAGTTTTTAAATTTTATGTCTTAAAAAACCATTGAAAATACAGTGTTATTTGACAGTTTTGTTTACTTATGATAAGATTTAATTTAAGAAAAGCTAGAGAAAAATAGAGGATATTATGAGTATTGAAATGACTGTCAGTGAGATTGCTGAGGTCTTGGGACTATCCCGACAAGCAATCAATAATCGTGTCAAAGAATTACCAGAAGAAGATATTACAAAAAACGACAAGGGTGTTACTGTTGTTACTCGCAGTGGATTGATCAAACTTGAAGAAATCTACAAAAAGACTATCTTTGAAGATGAACCGGTTAGTGATGAAGTTAAGCAACGAGAACTCATGGAAATTCTTGTTGATGAAAAGAATGCTGAAATCATTCGTCTTTATGAGCAATTAAAAGCCAAAGATAAGCAACTGGCTGAAAAAGATGAACAAATGCGTGTAAAAGACCGCCAAATCGCTGAAAAAGATAAGCAATTGGATCAGCAACAACAGTTAACCCTTCAAGCTATGAAGGATCAAGAAACACTTCAGTTGGAGTTGGATCAAGCTAAGCAAGAAGTTCAGGCATCGAAGAAAGGCTTCTTTGCTCGCTTATTTGGCAAATAAGAAAAAACTGCTTGGTTTCTAGGACTAGACCAGGTGGTTTCTTTTTACAAATCAATAAGGATTGATAAGATGGAAACATTAAGAGAATATATCTCATTTGATTTAGAATTCAATAGACATCAGGATAAGACTCATTTGATTCAAGTATCAGCAGTGCATTTTAAAGAAGGTGAAGAAGTAGGAGCATTTGACTCTTATGTCTACACTGATGCCCCTTTGAAGAGTTTTATTAATGGTTTGACGGGGATTACTTCAGAGACATTAAAAGGCGCACCAAAGGTAGAAGAAGTCCTGCAAAAATTTCAAGTTTTTGTTGGTAACTTGCCTCTTATTGGTTATAATGCAGCAAAAAGTGATTTACCAATTCTACTAGAGCATGGATTTGACTATAGTCATCAATATCTAGTTGATGTCTATAACGAAGCACTGGAGCGACGTAGTTCTGATCTTCATGGAATTGCTAATCTAAAATTACAAACTGTGGCTAATTTTCTGGGTTTTAAAGGGCAATCTCATAATAGTTTAGAGGATGCTCGTATGACTGCTCGAGTGTATGAAGCTTTTCTGGACTCAGATGAGAGTAGACTCTTACTCAATTCTCAAAGTAGTCTCAATTCGAATCCATTTGGTGCTTTGGATTTATCACAACTTTTTGATTAGGAGTTTTTATGAAACCTGAAAAACCGAAAAAATTGGGTTTTAAAAAGATTTACCTTAATCTAGATAAAATCCTCTTTTTATTCTTTCTAATTTTTATGTTGGTTGACTATATCTGGTTGCCACTTAACTCAGTGATAGCTGGATTTTTACTAAGTCAGACTGGATATTTGTTTATTTCCTACAACAATATTTTTGAGATAATAAAAAATGCTCCCATTGTCAGTCTTGGCTTCGTAATCTTAATAGCCATCAATCTACTAGTAGCCTATTTTCAACTTAGTATTCTCTTTATTGGAGCTCGCCACCTCCTATATCACGAAAAAAGGACTCTTATAGAATATAGTCGAAAAGTATTTCGTGAAAGCCTTGCTTTTATGAAAAAGATGACTATTTCAAAAGCTTTGTTTATCTTTTTATTTGTAGCAATGCTATTTCCTTTTATCAGGAAGATATTTAAGATTTATTATTTCAATAAAATCGTGATTCCAGAGTTTATTCAAACCTACATGGAAGATAAGTACTGGATGTGGTGGGTAGCCATTATTATCTTATCACTCTTATTCTTCTATGTTTCTGTTCGCTTGATGTTCACTCTACCTAAGGTCTTTTATGAAAAGATGACGGTCAAGGAAGCTATCATTTATAGTTTGGATAAAACTAGATATTATTTTTGGTTTTATGCCTGGCATTTATTCTTAATTATTGTAAAAACCAATCTATTCTTCTATCTTCCACTCATCCCTTTACTATCGATCCAGTATATAGTGGATAGTCTTACTCAGAGAGAGTCTCTGGTCCTTGCTATTTTGAATTTTGTTCTTATCAAGAATTTCCACTATATGGCACTGACCTATTTTCTTGTCAAATTTACATCTTTTTTAACGGGAGAAGAACTTGATATTATGCCAAGACGCGAGAAGGACCATATCATGAGGTGGGGGGTCATGGTTTGTGCAAGTATCTTCTTTGCGATTGAAGGCTATAATTATCTGGAAGCTCCTGTAGTCAATCCACCGCTTGTGATTTCACACCGTGGTGTATCGAATGGAAATGGTATCCAAAATACAGTAGAATCCTTAGAAAAGACAGCGCAGTTAAAACCAGATTTGATCGAGATGGATATCCAGGAGACTAAAGATGGGCAATTTGTCATGATGCACGATGCTAATCTTAAAGGCTTAGCTGGTATTAATAAAACACCACAGGAGTTGACCTTAGAAGAGTTAAAGAAGATTGACATTCATGAGAATGGTTATGAGACAAAGATTTCAAGTTTCGATGATTATCTGACTCGTGCAAATGAATTACATCAGAAACTTCTCATTGAGATTAAGACCAGCCACAAAGATAGCCCGCAGATGATTGAACATTTTCTAGACAAATACGGTGCAAAAATTAAGGTTTATGGTCATCAAATGCAATCCTTGGATTATAAGGTTATTGAAAAAGTGAGAGAGTATGACAAGGATATTCCTGTCTACTTTATTCTTCCCTATAATTCTGTTTTTCCTAGAACGGTTGCTACAGGCTACACAATGGAGTATTCTACTTTAGATGAATACTTTGTGACAAAACTATGGAATACTGAGCAAAAACTCTATGTATGGACAATCAATAGTTCGGAATCATTTAATAAGTCTTTTCACCTAGGTGTTGACGGAATGATTACTGATGACTTGGAAAGAATAAAAGAAGAACTAGTAACTGCTCAGGAAGACCCTGAATACAGTGACTTATTGCTAAATAAAGCAACTGAGTTCTTTGCTTATTAACATAAATTAAAAGAGGCTGTAAATCAGCCTCTTTTTGAGAATATAATTAAAATGGTAACTTACCAGCAAATGCTCCAAGCTTCTTTTTAGTAGTTTCATCAATTCGTTCAAGAGCAGCATTGAGCGCTTGAACAGTCATATCTGAAAGTGTTTCAATATCCTCAGCATCCACAACTGCAGGATCAAAATCAATTTTTACGACTTTTTTATCACCTGTTAAGGTAGCAGTTACAAGGTTTTGAGCAGAAGTCCCAACAAATTCTGTGGCAGCCAATTCAGCTTGGCTTTGCTCCATTTGTTTTTGAAGTTTTTGAGCTTGACGCATCATGTTTTGCATATTCATCATGGCGGTATTTAGCTTCCTTTTCTTTTATTTTCCATTTTATTTTAACAATTTTAATTGGAAAAGTCTAATTAAAATTTCAGGAACTCTATACATATCAAACAATGATTTAAGGTTTCTTTAAGGTTTTTATAATATTCTGAAGAACTATATATTATCTGAACAAATCTCTTCAGGTTCATAAATAGAGAAGGTTTTCTTGGATAATTGTTTATTTTAAATAGATGATTAATCCTAAAAGTTCAGATTATTATTTGAATACAAATTTGTTATAGCTTTGTTTGTTCGCTATTTATTTCAAGATTGTGATATAATAGTAAACAATGAGTTTTTAAAACAAACTAAAGGAGAATCGATATGATTTACGCTGGAATTTTAGCAGGTGGTACCGGCACGCGCATGGGTATTAGTAACCTACCCAAACAATTTCTTGAGTTGGGAGACCGCCCAATCCTAATCCATACAATTGAAAAATTTGTCTTAGAGCCAAGTATCGAAAAGATTGTGGTTGGAGTTCACGGAGACTGGGTGACACACGCAGAAGATTTAGTTGAAAAATTCCTTCCACTCCACAAGGACCGTATCATCATCACAAAAGGTGGTGCTGAACGTAATTCTAGTATTGAAAAGATTATTGAAGCTATCGATGCTTATCGTCCAATCACTGAAGATGATATCGTGGTAACACATGACTCAGTTCGTCCTTTTATCACACTTCGAATGATTCAAGATAACATTGCTCTCGCACAAAATCATGATGCTGTTGATACAGTAGTTGAAGCAGTAGATACCATTGTTGAAAGTACAAACGGTCAGTTTATCACAGATATTCCAAATCGTGCTCATCTCTATCAAGGGCAAACTCCTCAAACCTTCCGTTGTAAAGACTTCATTGATTTGTATGGTTCTTTATCAGCAGAAGAAAAAGAAATTTTAACAGATGCATGTAAAATCTTTGTTATCAAGGGGAAAGATGTAGCCTTGGCAAAAGGTGAATACTCAAACCTTAAAATCACAACAGTTACAGACTTGAAGATTGCTAAAAGCATGATTGAGAAAGAATAGACATGATTAATCAAATTTATCAACTGACAAAACCAAAGTTTATTAATATTAAATATCAGGAAGAAGAAATTGATCAAGAGAATCATATCCTCATCCGACCAAATTACATGGCGGTTTGTCACGCGGATCAACGTTACTACCAAGGTAAACGCGATCCAAAAATTTTAGCGAAAAAACTACCAATGGCTATGATTCACGAGTCTTGTGGTACAGTCATTTCTGATCCAACAGGTACTTACAAAGTTGGTCAGAAGGTTGTTATGATTCCAAATCAACCACCTATGCAAAGTGATGAGGAATTCTACGAAAATTACATGACTGGAACATATTTCTTATCAAGTGGTTACGATGGATTCATGCGAGAATTCGTTTCTCTGCCTAAGGATCGTGTGGTAGCTTACGAAGATATCGAAGATACAGTTGCTGCCATTACAGAGTTTGTCAGTGTTGGCATGCATGCTATGAATCGTTTCATGACGGTATCTCACAGCAGACGTCAACGCATCGCTGTCATTGGTGATGGAAGTTTAGCTTTTGTCATGGCCAATATTATCAACTACACTTTGCCTGAAGCTGAGATTATTGTTATCGGACGTCATTGGGAGAAATTAGAATTATTCTCATTTGCAAAAGAGCTCTACATTACTGATAGCATTCCAGAGGATCTTAGTTTTGACCATGGTTTCGAATGCTGTGGTGGTGATGGATGTGGACCTGCTATTAATGACTTGATTCGTTACATTAAACCACAAGGTACCATTTTGATGATGGGTGTTAGTGAGTATAAAGTTAATATCAATACTCGAGATTCATTGGAAAAAGGCTTGTTATTAGTTGGATCTTCTCGTTCTGGAAGAGTTGACTTTGAAAATGCCATCCAAATGATGGAGATTAAGAAGTTTGCCAATCGTTTGAAGAATATCATTTATCTAGAAGAACCAGTAAGAGAGATTAAGGATATTCATAGAGTATTTGCAACAGACCTTAATACTGCCTTCAAGACAGTATTTAAGTGGGAAGTCTAATGGAGGATGATTGTGAAGGAAATCGTTAAAGAAAAGATTGCTTCTTTATTATCTGGTGACGAAGAAATCCAGAGCGTTGAACAGTTGGGTGGAATGACCAATCAAAACTATTTGGTTAAAACATCCTCAAACCAGTACATCGTTAAGTTTTTCGGTAAAGGTACGGATAAATTAATCGACCGCCAGAATGAAAAGTTCAATCTTGAATTGTTGAAAGATTTAAAATTAGATGTAGAAAATTATCTTTTTGATATTGAAGCTGGTATCAAAGTCAATCAATACATTGAAAATGCTGAGACACTTGATTCAGCTACCATTAAAACCAAATTTGAAAAAATTGCTCCAATTCTACAAACGATCCATGCTTCTGGTAAAGAATTAAAAGGAGAGTTTGCTCCTTTTGAGGAAATCAAAAAATATGAATCATTGATTCAAGGGGAGATTTCTTATCCAAACTATGAAGCTGTCAGAAAATCAGTTTTTTCTTTAAAAAATGAGCTTGAGAAAATCGGAGTTGATAAGAAATCATGTCATATTGATTTGGTTCCAGAAAACTTTATTGAAGGACCAGACGGACATCCTTATCTGATTGATTGGGAATATTCTTCCATGAACGATCCTATGTGGGACCTTGCATCACTCTTTCTAGAATCTGAATTTACACCGGAAGAAGAGGCGGACTTTCTAGCTTATTACGAGGGTGACAAGACTCCTGTTTCGAGAGAGAAAATTCGTATCTATAAGATTTTACAAGACATTATTTGGAGCCTATGGACTATTTACAAAGAAGAAAATGGTGCAGATTTCGGAGATTATGGAATCTCTCGTTACAATAGGGCTGTAAAAGAATTGCAGTCTCAGGGAGGAATTGATGAAGACTAAAAATGGAGTTTCCTTTGGACTTATCTCAGGGATTTTTTGGGGGTTAGGGCTAACCATTAGTGCCTATATCTTCTCTATATTTACTGACTTGTCACCTTTTGTAGTAGCAGCAGCGCACGACTTTCTTAGTATTTTTATCTTGCTAGGATATCTTCTAGTTAAAGAAGGAAAGGTACGTTTTTCAATCTTCTTGAACATTCGAAATGTCAGTGTTATTATCGGTGCACTTTTGGCTGGGCCGATTGGCATGCAGGCCAATCTCTACGCAGTCAAGTATATCGGTAGTTCATTAGCATCCTCAGTTTCAGCTATTTATCCTGCAGTATCTGTCATTCTCGCTTTCTTTTTCTTAAAGCATAAGGTTTCTAAGAATACAGTATTTGGAATTTTATTAATCATTGCAGGAATTATTGCTCAGACCTACAAGGTTGAACAGGTCAATTCCTTTTATATCGGAATCCTTTGCGCATTAATTTGTGCGCTTGCTTGGGGAAGTGAAAGTGTTCTAAGCTCTTTTGCAATGGAAAGTGAACTCAGCGAACTCGAAGCCCTCTTGATCCGACAAGTAACTTCCTTCTTGTCCTATCTTGTTATTGTTCTCTTCTCGCATCATTCATTTGCAGAAGTGGTAAATGGACAATTGTTTGGTCTGTTAATTGTCTTTGCGGCATTTAATATGATCTCTTACCTTGCCTACTATATGGCTATTAATCGATTGCAGCCAGCAAAAGCTACTGGATTAAATGTGAGTTATGTAGTATGGACTGTTTTATTTGCAGCAATTTTCTTGGGCTCGCCCCTTAATTTGCTGACCATCATTACTTCACTTATCGTAATGGCTGGTGTTTATATTATTATTAAAGAATAAAGGAGAAAACGCGTGAAAGCGATTATCTTAGCAGCGGGATTGGGAACTCGTTTGAGACCCATGACAGAAAATACTCCCAAAGCCTTGGTAAAGGTTAATGAAAAACCTTTAGTTGAATATCAAATCGAATTTTTAAAAGAACGTGGAATTGATGACATTATCATCGTTGTTGGTTATTTAAAAGAACAATTCGACTATCTTAAGGAAAAGTACGGTGTGCGTTTAGTCTTCAACGAAAAATATGCTGATTACAATAACTTTTACTCTCTTTACTTGGTAAAAGAAGAATTGGCTAACAGCTATGTTATCGATGCGGATAACTATCTTTTCAAGAATATGTTCCGAAATGATATTGAACGTTCAACCTACTTCAGTGTTTATCGTGAAGATTGTGATAATGAGTGGTTCCTAGTTTACGGAGATGATTACAAAGTTCAAGATATCATTGTCGATAGCAAAAATGGACGCATCTTGAGTGGTGTGTCATTCTGGGATGCTCCAACAGCTGAGAAAATTGTTGGGTTTATCGATGATGCCTATGCAAGTGGCGAGTTTGTTGACCTCTATTGGGACAACATGGTCAAAGATAATATAAAAGAACTAGATGTATATGTAGAAGAGTTGGAAGGAAACTCTATCTATGAAATCGATAGTGTCAAAGATTATCAAAAGCTGGAGAAGATTCTCTCATCACAAAAATAAGCTACGTTTATGAACTGATACCTTACCTATTTTTACTTGACTTTTTATGTTTGATACAGTATACTAGTGAAAATTTAACCTTTAAGGGCAGTCCAGAGAGACTCACAAGGTGTCAGAGAAAAGAAGCTACAATGGAAACAAGTAAGCAAGTGCTTATTTGCTACTTTTGTGTAAATATCTTAACTGAAACCTTGCAAGTGCAAGGTTTTTCTTTATCTGATCCCCTTAAAATTTAAGGAGGAAAAGTTATGAATCCGAATTGTAGAAAACGTATGAATACCATTCGCTTAGAAGTTATGAGAGTTGTTTCCCAGGAGGAAATCGCGCCAGCAATCTTTGAACTAGTTCTTCAGGGAGAAATGGTTGAAGCTATGAAAGCTGGACAATTTCTTCATTTGCGTGTACCTGACGATGCTCATCTCTTGCGTCGTCCGATTTCGATTTCATCAATTGATAAGGTGACTAAGCAATGCAGACTTATCTATCGAGTTGAAGGAGCAGGGACAGCAATTTTTTCAAGCTTAAAAACAGGTGATAGCATAGATGTTATGGGCCCTCAAGGAAATGGTTTCGATTTATCTGATTTAGACAAGCAGAATCGTGTTCTTATAGTTGGTGGTGGAATCGGAGTGCCACCCTTACTCGAAGTAGCTAAACAACTGAATGAGCGTGGTGTTGAAATAACAACTGTTTTAGGATTCGCTACTAAAGATGCTGTTATTTTGGAAGATGAATTATCCAGATTTAGTCAGGTCTTTGTAACGACTGATGATGGATCTTATGGTATTAAAGGAAACGTATCGGTAGTGATTAACGAATTTGACACTGAATTTGATGCCATCTACTCTTGCGGTGCACCTGGTATGATGAAATACATTAATCAAACCTTCCATGACCATCCAAGAGCTTATCTATCTCTAGAATCTCGTATGGCCTGTGGCATGGGGGCTTGCTACGCTTGCGTATTGAAAGTACCAGATAGTGATACAGTTAGTCAACGTGTGTGTGAAGATGGGCCTGTATTTAAAACAGGAACTGTTGTTTTATAAGGAGAGTGTCATGACTACAAATCGATTACAAGTCTCTCTACCAGGCTTAGAATTAAAGAATCCTATCATTCCTGCTTCAGGCTGTTTTGGATTCGGTCAAGAATATGCCAAATACTATGATTTGGACCTCTTGGGCTCTATCATGATTAAAGCTACAACCCTTGAACCACGCTTTGGTAATTCTACTCCACGTGTGGCAGAAACACCTGCTGGTATGCTGAATGCCATTGGTCTACAAAATCCAGGACTAGAAGCCGTTCTCTCTGAAAAATTACCTTGGTTGCAAAGGGAATATCCGAATCTTCCAATTATTGCAAATGTTGCTGGATTTTCAAAGCAAGAATACGCAGCCGTTTCTAGTGGTATTTCCAAGGCACCTAACGTGAAAGCCATTGAGCTCAATATTTCTTGTCCAAACGTCGATCATGGGAATCACGGACTTTTGATTGGGCAAGACCCAGATTTAGCTTATGTTGTGGTAAAAGCAGCCGTAGGGGCATCTTCAGTTCCTGTCTATGTAAAATTAACGCCTAGTGTAACTGATATCGTGACCATCGCAAAAGCAGTAGAGGATGCAGGTGCTAGTGGTCTCACTATGATCAATACCCTTGTTGGTATGCGCTTTGATCTCAAAACTAGAAAACCAATCATTGCCAATGGTACTGGTGGAATGTCTGGGCCTGCAGTCTTTCCGGTAGCTCTTAAACTAATCCGTCAAGTAGCTCAAACAACTAATCTTCCAATCATTGGGATGGGAGGAGTTGATTCAGCTGAAGCTGCAATAGAAATGTACTTAGCTGGTGCCTCAGCAATAGGAGTCGGTACAGCAAACTTTACGAATCCTTATGCCTGTCCTGATATCATTGATAACCTACCAAAAGTCATGGACAAATATAATATCGAAACTCTGGAGCAATTGAGAAAAGAAGTAAAAAGTAGCTTATAGTTTTTTAAAATTCGTAATGTTTTGAATGCCTTCTTCTTTCTGGTATAATATGACTATGATTGTAACAATACCTATAAAAACTGAAAAAGACATTGCAACACCAGGTTCAACAGTCCTCGTTTTAGGATATTTTGATGGTATCCACCTTGGACATCAAAAATTATTTAGTATTGCTGGTGAAATTGCTGCTAAGAAGAGATTAAGCGTTGCTTTAATTACCTTTCATGAATCACCAAAATTAACCTTAAAACCCTATTCACCAGAAAATTTACTTCATATCCTGAATGCAGAAGAACGTGAACGTAAGTTTAAACGAGCTGGTGTCGAAAATCTTTATTTAATGGACTTCTCAAGTCGTATCGCTAATATGACAGCTCAAGAGTTTGTAGATACTTTTGTCAAAGAAGTTAAAGCAGATACCATTGTAGTTGGATTTGACTATAGTTTAGGTTCAGATAGAAAATCAGCAGAAGATTTAAAAGAAATCTTTGATGGAGAAGTAGTCGTAGTACCTCCTGTAGAAGATGAAAAAGGAAAGATTAGCTCTACTCGTATTCGTCAAGCTATCCTTGAAGGGAATGTGAAAGAAGCAGGTCAGCTGCTTGGAAGTCCACTTCCTACAAGAGGAATAGTCGTACACGGCAATGCTCGTGGTCGAACAATCGGCTATCCAACTGCCAATCTCGTGCTCTTGGATCGTACTTATATGCCGGCAGATGGTGTCTATACCGTTGATATCGAAATCAAGAGAAAACTCTATCGAGGAATGGCCAGTGTCGGGAAGAACGTTACTTTTGATGGAGAGGAAGAGCGTTTTGAAGTGAATATCTTTGATTTTGATGAAGATATTTATGGTGAAACAGTGACCGTCTATTGGTTAGATCGTATCCGAGATATGGTAAAATTTGACGGTATTGAACAACTGGTCAAACAACTCGAAGAAGATGAAAAAGCGGCAAGAAAATAAAAGAATCAAAAAGTTCGGATGATTGTCCGAGCTTTTTGTTTTTCAAAAGTAGTCGATTAAGAGTCTTAGATTTATTTTTTCTATTGGTAAAATTTTGGGTAAAATTAAATTTCTAGCTTGACATCTTAAATTATAAGGAGTAGAATATTTACTAGTTAATTAAATGGTTAAATACTAGTTAAGGAGTTCTGGTGAAAAAGATAATACTAATATGTATGCTATCTTCGGTACTTGCCTTATTTTTAGGAGCTTGTAGTCAAGATAAGCAAAATGATGTCAAAGAATCTCATGGAATGAAAATAGTTACCAGTTTTTATCCTGTATATTCTATGGTAAAAGCAGTTTCTGGTGATCTTAATGATGTAAGAATGATTCAGTCTAGTTCAGGCATTCATTCTTATGAACCGTCAGCAAATGATATTGCAGCTATCTACGATGCGGATGTATTTGTTTATCATTCTCATACCTTAGAGTTTTGGGCGGGTAGTCTAGACCCAAGTCTACAAAAGTCCAAGGTTAAGGTCCTAGAAGCATCTGAGGGTATGACCTTGGATAGAGTATCTGGCTTAGAAGATATAAAAGTAGGAGAAGGTGTGGATGAGAAAAGTCTTTATGATCCTCATACTTGGTTAGACCCTGAAAAGGTAGTTGAGGAAGCACAAATTATTGCTGATAAATTATCAGAATTAGATAGTGAGAATAAAGAAAAATATCAGTCGAATGCGAAGAAGTTTATTGATCAAGCTCATGAGTTAACAAATAAATATAAACCTATCTTCGATAAAGTGGAGCAAAGAACGTTTGTGACACAACACACTGCTTTTTCTTATTTAGCAAAGAGATTTGACTTGAATCAACTTGGTATTTCTGGTATTTCTCCTGATCAAGAACCAAGCCCAAGACAACTGACTGAAATCCAAGAATTTGTTAAGACCTATAAAGTTAAAACTATTTTTACAGAGAGCAATGCTTCGTCTAAAGTAGCTGAAACGCTTATCAAGTCAACAGGTGTGAGTCTTAAAACTCTCAATCCTTTAGAGGCAGACCCACAAAATGATAAGTCTTATTTAGATAATTTAGAAGAGGATATTGCAATACTAGCAGAAGAATTGAAATGAGGAAATTATGAATAAAACAAAGAAATACTTAGCTGGATCAGCAGTAGTTATTGCGCTTAGTGTTTGTGCTTATGTTTTAAATCAGCACCAAGAAGCAGAGAAGAAGGAAGATAATCGTGTATCTTATGTTGATGGGAAAAAGAATGAGTCTAAAAAGAACGAAAATTTGACTCCTGATCAAGTTAGCAAAAAGGAAGGCATTGAGGCCGAACAAATTGTTGTGAAAATTACTGATCAGGGATATGTGACTTCTCACGGAGATCATTTCCATTACTATAATGGTAAAGTTCCTTTCGATGCGATCTTTAGTGAAGAACTAGTCATGAAAGATCCAAGTTATCAATTGCGTGATGAACATATCGTTAACGAAATTAAAGGTGGTTACATCATCAAAGTTGATGGAAAATATTATGTCTACCTAAAAAATGCTAGTCAAGCTGAAAATATTCGTACCAAAGAACAAATTGAAAAACAAAAACAAGAGCATACATCTGACCAAAAAAATGATTCTAAGGAAGTTGTGGCAGCTAGAGCTCAAGGACGTTATACAACTGATGACGGTTATGTCTTTAACGCTTCTGATATCGTTGAGGATACAGGAGATGCTTATATCGTTCCCCACGGAGGTCACTTCCATTATATTCCTAAGAGTGATCTGTCAGCGGGTGAATTAGCTGCCGCAAAGGCTTATTTATCTGGCAATAGTTCAGCTCTCAGTCAACCCTTGTCACTGACACCGAATAATGGTGTTTCTGCAGCAGATGATGGTTATGTCTTTAACCCTAATGATATTGTCAGAGATACTGGCGATGCTTATATCGTACGACATGGGGACCACTATCACTATATCCCTAAATCATCTCTTAACAATCATCAAGCACAATCTAACACTCCAAGCTTAGAAAGTCCTTCTAATTCTACACCAAATAATCCGTTACCACATGTTCACCATGAAGAAGAGGAACACGATCATGGTTTTGATGCAAATAGAATTATAAGTGAAGATTCAGAAGGTTTTGTTATGAGCCATGGCGATCACAATCATTACTTCTTTAAAAAAGATTTATCACCTGATCAAATTAAGGCCGCACAAGATCACTTGTACGGCAATAAACATTCAGAAACTATCCCAGATAATCATAGCAGTCATAAACCAGAAGAACACCATCATGATAACCATGGAAACCATCATGAGGAAGAACACGATCATGGCTTTGCAGCAGATCGAGTGATAAGTGAAGATGATAAAGGATTTGTCGTTTCTCATGGCGATCACAATCATTACTTCTTTAAAAAAGATTTATCACCTGATCAAATTAAGGCTGCCCAAGATCACTTGTACGGCAATAAACATTCAGAAACTAGCCCAGATAACCACAGTAGTAAACCAGAAGAACACCATCATGATAACCATGGAAACCATCATGAGGAAGAACACGATCATGGCTTTGCAGCAGATCGAGTGATAAGTGAAGATGAGCAAGGTTTTGTAGTTTCACATGGAGACCATGCCCATTATTTCTTTAAGAAAGATTTATCAGCAGAGCAGATTAAGGCTGCACAAGACCATCTTCATGGCCATCAGCAGACAGAACCTGTTAAACCTCTTGCCAAGACGGTTGAAAGTTTCTCTCGAGATGCCAGTGATGAAGAAAAAATAGCTTATATTTCTAAAACATATGGCGTTCCTCTTGAGGCTATCAGAATTTCAAATGGATTCTTTGTATTTGGTAATCCAGACCAGGCTTATGACCCAACTCACATTCACCCTTATGC
The DNA here is from genome assembly GCF_000187465.1 of Streptococcus infantis ATCC 700779. Classification (GTDB taxonomy): domain Bacteria; phylum Bacillota; class Bacilli; order Lactobacillales; family Streptococcaceae; genus Streptococcus; species Streptococcus infantis. The sequence goes on from NZ_GL732439.1 coordinate 751,930, forward strand.
TGTTCGTAAGGAACACGTTCGTATTCCGCTTCAAACTGGAGATGCAGAACTTGATTTCCTAAACGAACTCTATACAACGGCTCTACGTGATGGTGTTTCTCCTTATAGCTTGCAGGTTGAAAATAGTAGTTTCGTCATTCCTCATGGAGACCACAACCACTATATTAAAGTTCAAACCAAGGGCTATGAAGTTGCTCTAAAAAACAAAATTCCTGCGTTACAGTCAACTTACCAACCTGGTGCTTTTGATGAAAAAGCAGTCCAGTATAAGATTGATCAACTCTTGGCAGAAAGTCGCGAAGTTTATAAAGATAAACCAATTTTACAAAGACAGATTGAACTTGCTTTGGGGCAATTTTCTGAGAATATGAAGAAGCTATCAACCAACTCTACTGCAGGTTATTTGGCAGCTTTGGATTTGTTTGATAAGCAGTATATTCACATTGACTCAAGTGTCAAACCAACAGAAATTAGTCCTTTAGACAAGAAATATCAAGCTTTAGTAGATAAGATTAATACCTTAGACACAGATGCTTATGGACTTCCTAAGAAGGATTTATTGACTCAGCTTCAAGAAAATAAGCTAGCCCAAGATGAAGCAGGTTTAGATGCAGTTGAAGCTAAGTTACAAGCTTTGCAAGATTTTAATGACCGTACTGGAGTTACAACAGTAGAATACATCAAGTATTTCTACCAACATCTATCTGACGGGCGCTTAAATGACAAGTTACGAGATAAAGTTGCTAACCTAACGTGGACACTTTATCAGTCACAATCCTTCCTTAAGGCAACTGACTTGAACAAACTCTTCCCAGAAATCTACCAAACAAAACTGGAAGTAGAGGAAGCACTGAAAAATGAGCCAGTTGCAAGCAAGACTTCTGAAACAATCTTAGATACAGAAAAAGTGGATGGACACAGTGCTAAAACTGCAGTTTATGAGTTCTTAAAAGGTTTGTATGATGATCTCAAACCTGAGGAACAAAGTAACCATGTCTTAAAAGGGCAAGTAGGAGAGTTACTAACAAAAGCTGAAGAATTAGTGAATCAAGTCAATGAGGAGGGGGTTAAAGCTTCACTCTCTGACGAAGTGAAAAATCTGAAGGCTGCTTTGGAGAAAGAAGACGCAGACCTTGATGAATTAAATACACAGGTTCAAGATCTTTTGAAACGTATTTCACTAACAATCCAAAATGAACGTGACAATTCGAAACAAGACCCAGAGGTTTTAGTTCTTTACCAAAAACTCTATAACGGTGTCATTGCTCTCCATAGCTATTTGGAGATGAATAATGGTTCAGATGCTGACTTTGAAAAAGTAGATGCCTTGTTTGATAAACTAGCAGCAGCAAGTAAGGATAAGCAGGCTCTTCTAGCAGTTGCCCAAGAAATAGTCTTGTTAAATCAAGAGCTTAGATCTAAAGCAATGCCAAGTCAAGAAACACCTGTTGAAGCAAAACAAGAAACACCAGGTCAAGCAAGCACTGATGAGCAAGTAGAACCAAGCTCACATTCAACAACTACAAGTCCTGAAATAAGTGACAAAGAAGTAAATTAAAAAGAAGTAGCAATGCTACTTCTTTTTTAGTCTTTGTAAGATACGATACCAATGATGGTATCAACTGCACGTTCCATTGTTTGAAGGCTGACATATTCAAAACGGCCATGCATGTTTTCACCGCCAGCGAAGATATTCGGCGTTGGAATTCCCATAAAGGAAATCTTAGAACCATCTGTTCCTCCACGGATAGGCTCGATAATTGGTGTAATATCAAGACTTTCCATTACTGATTTAGCGATGGTGATTGGAGTCATATCCTTTTCAATGACTTCCTTCATGTTGTAGTACTGGTCTGTCAAAGTCAAGGTTACACGATTGCTAGCAAGTTCTTGGTTCATCTTATCAGCGATAGCTTGCATAGCAGCTTTACGCGCTTCAAAGTTTTCTTTTTCGAAGTCACGAATGATATAGCTAGCACGCGCTTCCTCAACACTACCAGATACATCCATGAGATGGTAGAAACCTTGATAGCCCTCAGTCAATTCTGGGCGGTCTCCAGCTGGGAGTTGGTTGTGGAAGTCAATAGCTAATTGGAGAGCATTAACCATTTGACCCTTAGCTGTTCCTGGGTGAACATTACGGCCTTGGAAGTGAAGTTCAGCACCTGCAGCAGAGAAGGTTTCGTATTGAAGTTCACCAAGAGGTCCACCGTCAACTGTATAAGCAAAGTCGACATCGAAATCTTCTGCATCAAATTTGTTGGCACCAACACCGATTTCTTCATCAGGTCCAAAGCCGACACGAATTTCGCAGTGCTTAATTTCAGGATGAGCATTTAAGTATTCGATGGCTGTCATGATTTCGGCGATACCTGATTTATCATCGGCACCGAGAAGGGTAGTTCCATCAGTAGTAATCAATGTTTGTCCATGATATTTCTCTAAGCTCTTAAAATCAGCTGGATCTAGATTGAAACTAGAATTACCTAGTTCGATAAGACCACCATCGTAGTTTTCAATAACTTGCGGGTTAACACCTTCAGCATTAAAATCAGCCGTATCCATGTGGGATATAAAACCAATCTTACGAGTCAAACTAGGATCATTAGCTGGAAGAGTACCGATAGCAAAACCGTTTGACAAATAATAGACATTTTGCAAACCGACACGTTTCATTTCTGGGATGAGGACATTAGTCGCAAAGTCTACTTGACTCTGAGTGCTTGGTGTAGTAGTAGAATTTTCGTCTGAACGTGTGTTAACCTTAACATAAGTTAAAAAACGCTCTAGTAATGTAGGGTATTTCATCATAACTCCTTTTTTCCTTCTTTTAAAACCATTGTATCATAGAAAGAAGAGAAAAACAAAAGTCAAAAGGGAGATAAAACCCTTATGTTAGCGTTTACTTATAGCTTCTTTAGTGATACAATAAGAAAGATAAAAATATCACAAGGATGCAGAGATGAAAAAAGCAATTTTAATGATGACATTTGGTTCACCAGAAGAGATTACCTTTGAAGGAGTAGCCGACTTTTTTACCAACATTCGTCGAGGAGTTCGACCTCAAGACCACGAGATTCAAACCCTTTATGATAATTATGTTCGAATTGGAGGAACTCCACTTCAAAAAATTACCCGTGAAGAAGTTGCCTTGGTAGAAGCTAGGTTAGGAAATGAATATAGTGTCTATTTTGCCAATAAATTTTCAACCCCTTTTATTCCAGATGTAATTCGGCAAATGGAGGCAGATGGAATTGAAAAGTGTATTTGCTTGATTTTGGAGCCACACTATTCCTTTTACTCTGTCATGGGGTACGAAAAGTTTCTGGAAAGCAAACAAATTCAGTTTTTAGTTATTAAGGACTGGTATCAAGAAGAAGCACTATTAAACTATTGGACAGCTGAAATTGCTAAAATTTTAAAAGAAAAGGTGAAACAGGATAGCTTTAAAGTCATCTTTTCTGCCCACAGTGTGCCCATTTTTGCCTTGGATTTTGGTGATCCCTATATCGACCAGATTTTCGAAAATAGCAAGTTAATTGCTGAGAAATTAGGCTTGAAACCAGAGCAATATACCAACACTTGGCAGAGCGAAAGTGATATTGGTATTCCTTGGATTAAACCAGATGTCTTAGAGTATCTTAGAGAACAGGAAGAACATCCAGAGCATTATATTTTTGTACCTATTAGTTTTATCAGTGAGCATATTGAAGTCTTGTTTGACAACGATGTGGAATGTCATGACTTGTGTCAGGAATTGGAGGTGAACTACCATCGTCCACCAATGCCAAATACAGATTCTCGTTTGATTGATGCTTTGGTCAATATTGTCCGAGCTAACGAACATGAAGAATTTAGAGAATTCCTCCCAGAAGAAGAAACCTTTGATGAATTAGTCCCTTCGGAGGAAACTAAGAATATTTTAGATGAATCACAAGACTTACAAATGCCAGAATTTGTTAAAAAATTAATTGAGAAAAAAGGTCGTGAAAATGTCAAGATGCCTTATTTAATCAAAAAAATGCTTGAAAAAGCTGGCAAATTACCTAAAGACTAAGTGAAAATAGAAAAGAACTGGTAATACTCTTCGAAAATCAAATTCAAACTGCGTCAACGTCGCCTTGGCGTACTCAAGTACAGCCTGCGGCTAGTTTCCTAGTTTGCTCTTTGATTTTCATTGAGTATAAGGTTTGTTTCAGATTTCTGCTAAGGTAGGATATAACTTAGAAGGTGAAAGAAAAGGCGGTGGGACAGAAATCGATAGACAAAGTCTTGATTTCGTAGTTTCAGCCCCGCGAGGTTGATTAGGAGCTTTTTGGAGTCTAAAAGACGAACAAAAAGTTCAATCAGCTACCACGTCAAATTATGATTGATAATAAAAAGTGAGGTCGGGATCTTTTTGTCCCAACCTCTTTTTAGGTGACTAGCATTTTATTGACCTAGTTTTTATGTTATTTACCCAGACAAAATTGGCTGAACAACTGTGTAATGAGTTCATCTGGAGCAGCATCACCAGTTATTTCGCCAAGAATTTCCCAGGTTCGAGTTAAATCAACTTGAAGCAAATCAACTGGCATACCCAGTTCAAGACCTTCGTTAACTGCTTGTAAGCTTTCGACTGCCTTTTCAATTAATGAAATATGACGGGCGTTGGATAGATAGGTAGCATCTTGTTCGACCAAGCCAGCATTTTCAAAGAAGAGGTTATTGATGCGTTCTTCAATCTTATCAATGTTTTGATTTTTAAGGACTGAAATACGGATGACATCATCTGGAAGCTCAGAAGTTTCAATCGCTTCTGGTAGGTCAGTTTTATTAAGTAGGATGATACGGTTGGTATCTTGACTAATTTCAAGAAGTTGTCGGTCTTGAGCGGTTAGTGGTTCGCTGGCGTTTAAGACAAGAAGTACTAAATCAGCTTCCTTGAGGGCTTTTTTGGAGCGTTCAACACCAATTTGTTCCACGACATCATCCGTTTCACGAATACCAGCTGTATCAATCAACTTCAGTGGAACACCGTTGATATTAACGTATTCTTCGATGACATCGCGCGTAGTACCCGCAATATCGGTTACAATGGCTTTATCTTCACGTAGGAGGTTGTTGAGAAGACTTGATTTCCCAACGTTAGGACGACCAATGATGGCCGTTGCAATTCCTTCGCGGAGGATTTTCCCACGACGGGCTGTCTTTAGAAGATTGGTTAAGAGTTGTTCAAACTCCATAGTTTTTTCGCGGACAACAGCAGTAGTGGCTTCTTCCACATCGTCATACTCAGGGTAATCGATATTCACCTCAACCTGAGCCAAGGTATTGAGAATTTCCTGACGAGTATTGTTAATGAGTTCAGACAGGGATCCATCAAGTTGTTTGACTGCTATATTCATAGCCTTGTCAGTCTTAGCACGGATGATATCCATCACTGCCTCAGCTTGAGTCAAGTCTACACGACCATTGAGGAAAGCACGTTTGGTAAATTCTCCAGGTTCTGCCATGCGAGCCCCTTCACGGATAGCCAATTGTAGGATTTCATTGGTCACGGCAATTCCTCCGTGGGTGTTAATCTCGATAATATCCTCACGAGTAAAGGTCTTCGGAGACTTCATAGCCCCAACCATGACCTCGTCCATAACTTTACCAGTCAAAGGGTCAACAATGTGGCCGTAGTTCAGTGTGTGGCTAGCGACCTGACTCAAGTCTTTGCCTTTAAAAATCTTTTGCGCAATGGCAAAACTGTCTGTTCCGCTCAAGCGGACAATACCAATGGCTCCTTCACCAAGCGGTGTCGAGATTGCTGCAATGGTATCAAATTCACGTGTAATCATGTTAATTCCTTTTTAAAAATTGAAGCTTTTTATTTACTAATATCTCTTAAAATTGTAACAAAATAAAGTTTTTTATTCAACGAATGCCACTTATAAAGAAAAGCCTAAGCGTATTGCTTAAGCTCTCTTACTTAGTGCGCATTTCCCCTTGCGGGAAGTAAGTTCCTTCAGGCATATCGTTGATGATGACATGAACAGCAGATTGTGGTGCACCAGTGTTACGAACCACAGCTTCAGTTACTTCCTTTGCTAGGGCTTTCTTTTGCTCGAGCGTGCGCCCTTCAAATAAATCGATGCGTACAAATGGCATAATAGCTTCCTCCACTAGTTTTTGATTTCTTCTATTTTACCACATTTTGCCGTTTAAAGCTTTTGGAAAATATGATATACTAGAATGTAGCAGAAAATTAGAAATGGACGTGAAATAGAAACATGGCACAGTTGTATTATCGTTATGGGACCATGAATTCAGGAAAGACCATCGAGATTCTCAAGGTAGCCTATAACTATGAGGAGCAAGGAAAGGGAGTTGTTATCATGACTTCGGCTCTGGATACAAGAGACGGTATAGGCTATGTGTCGAGTCGGATTGGCATGAAGCGACCAGCAGTTGCTATCGATGATACTACGGATATTTTTGGATTTATTCGAGATTTACCTGAAAAGCCCTACTGTGTTCTTGTCGACGAGGCCCAGTTTCTGAAGCGTCATCATGTTTACGATTTAGCTCGCGTTGTTGATGAGTTAGACATACCTGTCATGGCTTTTGGTTTGAAAAATGACTTTCGCAATGAATTGTTCGAAGGATCTAAACATCTATTGTTATTAGCAGATAAAATTGATGAGATCAAAACCATTTGTCAGTATTGTAAGAAAAAGGCGACCATGGTGTTGCGTACGCAGGACGGACTGCCTGTTTATGATGGTGAACAAATCCAAATAGGTGGTAATGAAACCTATATCTCAGTTTGCCGTAAACATTATTTTGCCCCTGAAATCAATAAGGAGAATCAATAAGAATGAATATCTATGATCAACTACAAGCTGTAGAAGACCGTTATGAAGAGTTAGGAGAATTGCTGAGCGACCCTGATGTGGTCTCTGACACCAAGCGTTTCATGGAGCTTTCAAAAGAAGAAGCTTCAACTCGTGATACCGTAACCGCCTACCGCGAATACAAACAAGTCCTCCAAAACATTGTCGACGCTGAAGAAATGATTAAAGAGTCTGGCGGAGATGCTGACTTGGAAGAAATGGCTAAGCAAGAACTCAAGGATGCTAAGGCAGAAAAAGAAGAGTACGAAGAAAAACTAAAAATCTTGCTTCTTCCAAAGGATCCAAACGATGACAAGAACATCATCCTTGAAATCCGTGGAGCAGCTGGTGGTGATGAAGCAGCACTTTTTGCTGGTGACCTTCTAACCATGTATCAAAAGTATGCTGAAGCCCAAGGTTGGCGTTTTGAAGTCATGGAAGCCTCTATGAACGGTGTCGGTGGTTTCAAGGAAGTGGTTGCCATGGTTTCTGGTCAGTCTGTTTACTCTAAGCTTAAGTACGAGTCTGGTGCCCACCGTGTGCAACGTGTCCCAGTGACAGAAAGCCAAGGTCGTGTTCATACCTCGACAGCAACTGTCCTTGTCATGCCTGAGGTAGAAGAAGTAGAGTACGATATTGATCCGAAAGACCTACGTGTTGATATCTACCACGCATCAGGTGCTGGTGGACAGAACGTCAACAAGGTTGCGACTGCCGTTCGTATCGTTCACTTGCCAACCAATATCAAGGTTGAGATGCAGGAAGAACGTACCCAGCAGAAGAACCGTGAGAAGGCCATGAAGATTATTCGTGCGCGTGTGGCAGACCACTTTGCTCAGATCGCTCAAGATGAGCAAGATGCTGAGCGTAAGTCTACTATCGGTACTGGTGACCGTTCAGAACGTATCCGTACCTATAACTTCCCACAAAACCGTGTAACAGACCACCGTATCGGCTTGACTCTACAAAAACTTGATACAATTTTAGCTGGTAAATTGGATGAAGTTGTAGATGCCTTGGTTCTTTATGACCAAACACAAAAATTGGAAGAATTAAACAAATAATGAAATTAGCTCAAATTTTTAAAGATTTTGAGGAAAAGTTGATAGTACAAGGAGAGGAAGCAGAAAGCCTCTCCTTTGTCTATCGTAGCCTAAAAAATCTATCTTTTACAGATTTCGTCTTTACCCTTCAGCAAGAAGCAACAGAGGAAGAGAAGCAATTTGTGGAGGAAATTTACAAGAAATTAGCAGCACATATACCTGCCCAGTACATCATCGGTCATGCTGAATTTTTTGGGATGCAATTAAAAGTAGATGAGCGAGTTTTGATTCCTCGTCTAGAGACAGAAGAGTTGGTGGAGCTCATCCTAGCCGAGAATCTAAAGGACAATCTCAAAGTACTAGATATCGGAACAGGAAGCGGTGCAATAGCCCTTGCTTTAGCGAAAAATAGACCAGATTGGTCGGTCACAGCTGCGGATATTTCACAGGAAGCTTTAGACTTATCGTTGGAGAATGCTAACGCTCAAAATCTAAATCTCTCTTTTATCAAATCTGATTGTTTCTCCGAAATTTCTGCAAAATATGATATAATTGTATCCAATCCACCATACATTTCACGAGCAGATGAGGTAGAAGTTGGCTTGAATGTTTTGCATTCAGAACCACATTTGGCACTTTTTGCTGACGAGGATGGCCTAGCTATCTACCGTAGAATCGCGGAAGACTCCAAGGACTATCTAAATGATGGTGGTAAGATTTATCTTGAAATTGGCTACAAACAAGGTCAAAGTGTGCCCGCTCTCTTTATGGAAAATTTTCCCGAGAAGCGAGTTCGAACGCTCAAAGACCAATTTGGCCAAGATAGGATGGTAGTCATTGATGATGGAGAAAATTAAGCAAGAGTTGGAAAAAGGTGGAGCTGTAGTTTTGCCGACCGAAACAGTTTATGGCCTCTTTGCAAAAGCATTGGATAAAAAGGCTGTTGACCATGTCTACCAGCTTAAACGTCGCCCTAGAGACAAGGCACTTAATCTCAATGTCGCTCATCTAGACGATATCTTGAACTTTTCTAAGAATCAGCCACCTTATTTACAAAAACTTGTTGATAGTTTTCTTCCTGGTCCATTGACCATTATCCTAGAAGCTAATGACAAGGTCCCTTACTGGGTCAATTCAGACTTGATGACTGTTGGATTTCGCATGCCCAGTCACCCTATAACTCTAGAATTGATTCGTGAGTTTGGTCCCTTAATCGGCCCGTCTGCAAATATCTCGGGTCAAGCTAGTGGTGCTAGCTTTGAAGAAATTTTAAAAGACTTTGGACAAGAGGTTTTGGGAATAGAAGATGATGCTTTTTTAACAGGTCAAGATTCGACTATTTTAGATTTGACTGCTTGTAAGGCTAGAATTCTACGCCAAGGTTCGATAACTCGAGAAGATATCCTTGCCAAGATACCTGAAATTCCTTTTGAGGAGGTATGATATGCTACGTGCTTTGAAAGCAACAGATGTTGCATCGATTCATGAGATTAACAAAGATGCTTTAGGTTATGATTTCAGCCCTGAGGAAACGGCTAGTCAACTAGCAAAATTATCCCAAGACTCACATCATTTCCTACTGGGGTTTGAGGAACCGACCAGCCATGACATACTTGGGTATGTACATGCTGAGGTTTATGAATCCCTTTATTCTAATGCCGGATTTAATATTTTGGCTTTAGCAGTGGTACCCCAAATGCAAGGTAAGGGCATCGGGAAAGTTTTGCTCCAAGGATTGGAACAGGAAGCAGAAAAACGTGGCTATAACTTTATCCGCTTAAACTCTGCAGATCATCGTATAGGTGCGCATGCTTTTTACGAAAAAGTTGGTTATACCTGTGATAAAATGCAGAAACGGTTTATTAAATTACTAAAAGGAGAAGACCTATGATTTTTGACAAAGATGATTTTAAAACATATGACGCAGAACTTTGGAATGCCATTGCCAAAGAAGAGGAACGTCAACAAAACAATATTGAATTAATCGCTTCAGAGAACGTTGTATCTAAGGCTGTAATGGCAGCGCAAGGTTCTATCTTGACTAATAAATACGCTGAAGGTTATCCAGGACGTCGTTACTATGGTGGTACTGATGTAGTGGATGTTATCGAAAGTCTAGCTATTGAACGTGCAAAAGAAATCTTTGGTGCTAAATTTGCCAATGTCCAACCTCACTCAGGAAGTCAAGCTAACTGTGCAGCATACATGGCCTTGATTGAACCAGGTGATACTGTTATGGGGATGGATTTAGCTGCTGGCGGGCACTTGACTCACGGAGCTCCTGTCAGTTTCTCAGGTCAAACCTATAACTTCGTTTCATATAGCGTTGATCCTGAGACAGAGCTATTGGACTTTGACGCCATCTTGAAACAAGCCCAGGAAGTGCAACCAAAACTTATCGTAGCTGGTGCCTCAGCCTATTCTCACATCATTGATTTCTCAAAATTCCGTGAAATTGCGGATGCTGTGGGCGCAAAACTCATGGTCGACATGGCTCACATTGCTGGCTTGGTGGCAGCTGGTCTTCATCCAAATCCAGTTCCATACGCACATATCACAACGACAACAACTCACAAAACTCTTCGTGGACCACGTGGGGGGTTGATTTTGACTAACGACGAAGACCTTGCTAAGAAAATCAATTCCGCGATTTTCCCAGGTATCCAAGGTGGACCATTAGAGCATGTTGTTGCTGCTAAGGCTGTAGCCTTTAAAGAAGTATTGGATCCGGCCTTTAAAGAATATGCTGCTAATGTCATCAAGAACAGCAAGGCTATGGCTGAAGTATTCCAGCAAGATCCTGATTTCCGTATTATCTCTGGTGGTACTGAAAACCACCTCTTCTTAGTGGATGTCACAAAGGTTGTAGAAAGTGGAAAAGTAGCCCAAAACTTATTGGATGAGGTCAACATTACCCTTAATAAAAACTCAATTCCTTACGAAACATTGTCACCATTCAAGACAAGTGGTATTCGTATCGGAGCGGCAGCAATTACTGCTCGTGGTTTTGGTGAAAAAGAAAGCCGTCAAGTTGCTGAACTTATTATTAAAGCCCTTAAGAATGCAGAAAACGAAGCTGTCTTAGAAGAAGTGAGAAGTGCAGTCAAATCCTTGACAGATGCCTTCCCATTATACGAGGACTAATATTTTATGGATATTTATATCAAGAAAGCTATCATCCATCAGTTCAGTCCTGATGACACAGAGTTGTTCTTGGCGGATAAGTTTCTCAATATCACTCCTAAAATCGAGGAATACTTGCGTAAAAAAGTGGAACGTGTGTATTCGGATGATGCTAAAACTGGTATTTTTGAAGAGGATAATCCTTTTTTCAATCACATCACAGAAGATTTAATGGAAACATCTGTTACAATTGCTAATCTCTGGAAAGAGGAATTCTCTGTATCTGAAAACCAAAAGACTAATGACTTGGTTTTTGTCCAGTTTTCAAAAGAGGGAGTAGACCATTTTGCCTTTCTACGAATTGCATTGCGTGAAACCTTGACACACTTGGGTGGCGAGGTTGACAATCCAATCAAACTGACTCAGAATAACTTACCTGGGTTTGGAACTGGAGCAGATGAAGCCCTGGTTGTTAATCTTCAAAGTCGCAAGTATCACTTGATTGAAAAACGTATCAAGTATAATGGAGCCTTTTTAAACTATTTTTCTGAGAATCTTATTCAAGCACAACCAAAGATTTCACCTAAGAAATCCATTAAGGAACTAGAAAAAACGGCTCAAAAGATTGCCGAAACCTTTAACACAGATGATTTTCAATTTCAATCCAAGGTAAAATCAGCAATTTTCAATAATCTTGAAGAGAATAATGAGCTTTCTCCAGAAAAATTAGCCAATGATCTTTTTGACAATAATCTTACTGCTCGACTTAGCTTCATTGACCAGGTCAAAGAAGCAGTACCAGAGCCAGTACAGTTTGATGAGATTGATGCCAGTCGTCAGTTAAAGAGATTTGAGAATCAGAAACTTTCCTTGTCAAACGGGATTGAACTCATCGTACCAAACAATGTCTATCAAGATGCGGAATCGGTTGAGTTCATTCAAAACGATAATGGAACCTATTCTATCTTAATCAAAAACATCGAGGATATACAAAATAAATAATGTTTAAATTTATACGAAGAATGCTGGTACTAGCAGTCTTCCTTTTCGCTGGATATAAAGCTTATCTGATTCGTCAGGATGTCAAACAAGTCATGACCTACCAACCCATGGTTCGCGAAATCTTGAATGAAAGAGATACCCCAGCAAACGAAGAGCTTGTGCTCGCCATGATTTATACAGAAACTAAGGGTAAAGAAGGAGACGTGATGCAGTCAAGTGAATCTGCTAGTGGCTCTACTGATACCATAAACGATAATGCAAGTAGTATTCGGCAAGGGGTTCAAACCTTGACAGAAAATCTCTATCTAGCTCAAGAAAAAGGAGTGGATGTCTGGACAGCCATTCAAGCTTATAACTTTGGACCTGCTTATATCGATTTTATCGCCCAGAATGGGAAAAAGAATACTCTTGTACTAGCTAAGCAATACTCCAGAGATACAGTTGCGCCTATATTAGGAAATACAACAGGGAAAACCTATCGCTACATTAATCCTATTTCTATTTTTCAAGGTGGAGAACTTTATGTGGATGGGGGAAACTATTATTACTCTAGACAGGTTCAGCTAAATCTCTATATTATGAAAATTTTTAATCTATTTT
>NZ_GL732439.1:764728-835175 GCF_000187465.1 Streptococcus infantis ATCC 700779
ACTCTCTTTTATAAGTTTTCTTTAAGGATACTTTAATATGCTAGAGTAGAAAAGGAGGAACGTCTCATGCGAAAGAAATTCTTTCTGACTAGTGCTGCAGTTCTTTTAGCTGTTGCAACTTTGCAAAGCGCTCAGGCAGCTACTGATGTTCAAAAAGTCATTGATGAAACCTATGTTCAACCTGAGTATGTCTTGGGTTCATCATTAACGGAAGATCAAAAGAATCAAACACTTAAAAAACTTGGCTACGATGCCTCTAAAGATACAAAACAGTTGAAAACTATGACACCGGATGTCTACTCAAAAATTATGAATGTGGCAAATGATTCAAGTCTTCAACTTTATTCATCAGCAAAAATTCAAAAATTAGGAGAAAAATCACCACTTGAGGTCAAGATTGAGACACCTGAAAATATCACTAAAGTGACGCAAGATATGTACCGTAATGCGGCTGTTACCTTGGGTGTGGAGCACGCGCGTATCACCGTTGCAGCACCAATTCCAGTTACTGGTGAAAGTGCCCTAGCAGGTATTTACTATTCCCTTGAGTCTAATGGTGTTCAGTTACCTCAGGAAAATAAAAACTTGGCTCAGGAAGAGCTCAAGGCCTTGTCAGATATCAATGATGAAAACAAGGACAAATCTGGCTATGATGCCAATAAACTTAATGTAGCCCTTGCTGATATTAAGGCTGCTATTGCTAAAGCAAAAGAGTCTAAGGGTGAACTTACAGAAGATGATGTTCGTAAGATTGTCGAAGATACCTTGAAAAACTACAAACTGGATCAAGTAGTTACTGGCAACCAAGTCAATGTCATCATCAACTTTGCCTTTAATCTATCAAAGAGCGATATTCTTAACAACGAAGACTTTACTAAGACTCTAAAAGACTTGAAGCAAAGTATCGTTGCACAAGCAGGTGATAGTTTCAGCAATATCGACCTAAACTTTGATGCCAATAAAGCTATTCAAGACGGTGGAAACATCCTTAGCTCAATTTGGCAAGCTATCCTTGATTTCTTCAAGAGTTTTGGTGCTTAGGTCAATTCATGGTATAATAGATGGTAACAGGATTGTTGCCGTCTTTTTTTGTCGGATTATAGAAAGTGAAAATTATGTTCAAGAAAAATGATATTGTAGAAGTTGAGATTGTCGATTTGACTCATGAAGGAGCAGGTGTTGCCAAGATAGATGGCTTGGTCTTTTTTGTAGAGAATGCTCTACCGACTGAAAAAATCCTTATGCGAGTCCTTAAAGTCAACAAGAAGATTGGCTTTGGTAAAGTCGAGGAATACCTTACGCAATCTCCACATCGTAATCAAGACTTAGATTTGGCTTACTTGCGTTCAGGCATTGCCGACTTGGGACATCTAGCTTATCCAGAGCAACTCAAGTTTAAAACCAAGCAAGTAAAAGACAGCCTTTATAAGATTGCTGGAATCACGGATATAGAGGTCGCAGATACTCTTGGCATGGAAAATCCTTTCAAGTATCGAAACAAGGCTCAGGTTCCTGTTCGTCGCGTTAATGGTGTCCTAGAGACTGGTTTCTTCCGTAAGAATTCTCATGATCTGATGCCGCTTGAAGATTTTTATATTCAGAATCCAGTCATTGACCAAGTTATCCTTGCATTACGTGATTTACTTCGTCGTTATGACTTGAAGCCTTATGATGAAAAGGAACAGTCTGGCTTGATTCGTAACCTCGTTGTTCGTCGTGGTCATCATTCAGGTCAGATTATGGTTATTTTGGTGACAACTCGTCCTAAAATTTTCCGAGTTGAACAGTTGATTGAACAAGTCATCAAGCAGTTCCCAGAGATTGTGTCTGTCATGCAAAATATCAATGACCAGAATACAAATGCTATTTTTGGGAAAGAATGGCGAGTTCTCTATGGTCAAGATTACATTACGGACCAAATGTTGGGGAATGATTTCCAAATCTCTGGACCAGCATTTTACCAGGTCAATACAGAAATGGCTGAGAAGCTCTACCAGACAGCCATTGATTTTGCGGAGTTAAGTGAAGATGATGTGGTGATCGATGCCTACTCAGGAATCGGAACTATTGGATTATCTGTCGCTAAGCATGTTAAGGAAGTTTATGGTGTCGAGGTCACCCCAGAAGCAGTAGAAAATAGCCAGAAGAACGCAGAATTGAACGGTATTACCAATGCCCACTATGTCTGTGACACAGCTGAAAATGCCATGAAAAATTGGCTCAAGGAAGGGATCCAACCAACCGCCATCCTAGTCGACCCACCACGCAAGGGCTTGACCGAAAGCTTCATCAAAGCAAGTGCCCAAACAGGAGCTGATCGCATCGCCTATATCTCCTGTAATGTCGCAACAATGGCGCGTGATATCAAACTCTATCAAAAATTGGGATACGAATTGAAGAAAGTCCAGCCAGTGGACTTGTTTCCTCAAACGCACCATGTCGAGTGTGTGAGTTTATTGGTAAAACGCAGTTAAACATCTCGCTTTTACATTTCAAGGCGAGATGCTTCAAAGCTCCACTGGAGCTTTGAACTCCCACAGACGCATCATGTTGAGGCAGTACCACTGCTTGTAAAATATTAGAAACCTTTGAACGAAAGGGAGAATGAAAAGAGTGAAGGTAGCTTCTCTAATCGAATAGAGGGTAAGAATCAGAGTAATAGTTCAAGTTGGGCTTCTGGATACTATAGTATGACATGCTATCAATCTATTTCAGAAGCTGGACAAATTGTAGTAACTTTCCTTGAAGGAATTGAGGTAGATTTATAAGAGACTGTGACTGGGAAGTTGCAGTCTTTTTAGAGGTTTAATGGTATAATGAGATTATAAACGTGTATAATATTTAAATTCTCTGGAGGACGCATAATGTTGAATTTAGTAAAAGGTCACCAAGTTAGCTTGGTAGAAAACCTATTTGAATCATTTACAAAGTTAACTGAACATCATTTGACGGCAAATGTACACGCAGAAAAAATATTAGAGGTTTTTCAACACTTTATTGCGATTCATGACGAGCCCTTGTTTTTTATTTTGGAATTGCCTGTCAGTATTGATAGAGAAAAAGTGATAGCAAAGAATATTATCAAGGAATCCCATAAGGATGTTTATTATATTGATGGCTGTTCAAGAGAGGAATGCCTAGTACTGTTGATTAGATACGGTGATTTGCTTATTAATGATGGACTAAGTCAGTTTGGATTTGGTGGGCATAAAAGTCAGGATGAGATCATGCTTGATAGCTATAATGTTGTGACAATTTATAGTAAAGAACTATCGAAATTTAATGACTTTTTTGAACCTCATAATATTCAATTTGTAGAAGAACTAGTGACAGCTTGGAAAACTTTTTCTAAGACCTCACCAGGAATCTCTGAACTCTATGAGAGTAATGGAAAAACTGTTTATGATTTGCCTGAAGAATTAGCTGAATGGGGAATATATTTAGCTGAAACTCGAACAGAATAGGCATATCTATAGGATTAGGAAGAGAATATTTCAATTCTCTAATACCGTTGGGATATTTTGTTACCAAATATAAAAAATTCCCATTTTTTAAATAATATATTATAAAAACACAGTTGACACAAGTGTAACACCTGTGATAGAATTGACTTGAGGTGAAGAAAATGGCAACTGATAAAAATAGAATAATGATTAGCTTGGATGATAAAAATTTAGAGAAACTTGAAAATTTAGTCGAAGATGCAAGAGATAGAAGAGGAATGCGACTAACAAAGTCCCAGGTTATAGAATTGCTCCTAAATACTGTTGATTATTTCGATGATATTATGGGAGCTATTTACTCAAAAAAATAACAGCAAAAATGCTATTATTTTTTTACTAACAGGTGCAACACTAGTGATGTAGGAGTGATAAAATGGTTGTTTATATTAGACAAAGCAAACTACCAAGTGAAGTTTCAATTAATAAATACAATGCTCAAGTAGGTGCCTACTTACAAGGAGAAGAAGTTATTTTATATCAATCTTTTTCTGAAATAAAACAGTTAACAAGTGAAGATATAGTTGTAGATTATATAACGGAGACTAGAGCATTACTAAAAATGATGGGGTTAAACGTTCCGGTTTATGACTATCCTATTGAGCTTAAAGAGTTTTATGGTCGAAAGATTTATGAAGGTGTTTTGGGAGAGATTGTAAATATACCTGATAATTGGGGAAAATTTATTAAGCCTAAAGCTGGTTCAAAAGTCTTTACTGGAAGAGTTGTTAACGGAACCCGTGATTTGATAGGTATTGGTTTACCTTTTGACTATCCTATATGGATTAGTGAGGTCGTAGAATTCATAGCAGAATGGCGTTGTTTTGTTTTAGATGGTAGCGTATTAGATGTTCGACCCTATACAGGTGATTATCATGCACAATTTGATCCTAGTGTAATTGATGAAGCCATATCATGTTGGAAAGATGCTCCAATAGCTTATGGACTAGATATCGGTGTTACTCGAGATGGCAGAACACTTGTTGTTGAAGTAAATGATGGTTATGCATTGGGAAATTATGGCCTATCTCCTTTAAACTCAATCAATTTTCATAAAGCTAGATGGAAAGAAATGGTAAAGCCTTATTTTGAAAAAAACGATATTTTTACTATGCCTGAAAATGAAAATATAAGTTTCTAAAAGGAACAGAAGTAAATCTGTGTTTGACTGCAACTAGTAAGTTGCAGTTTTTTATTTTGAATAATGATATAATAGGATAAGAAAACAATGAAAACGCTATATATTTGAAAGTTGATTAGGAAAGTAGGAAGCATGAAAACAATTGATATGATTATTAAATCATCAACTGAGTTTTATAACGATTTGAAAGCTGATGAACATGATAGATATCGTTCATGGGAGCATTGTTATTCACATTTTATGACAGCTCGAAAAGAGAATGATGTGAATCTTGATTACCTGAGTTTACAACTTGCATTTTATTTAGCAAGTTGGGGGATGTATCGAGGTTCTTCATTCTTATTACAAAAGGATTATAGAGTACATATACCTGTAGTAAGAGAAATCTTAAGCAATAAATATGATTCTCTAACAGGAATAGAGTGTAAAGATTTTAAAAATGAAACTAACCAAAAATTGCTAAAGGAAATAAATGCATTTATTGCTAATTATTATGATGTAATCAGGCATGAAGTGAGAGGTTCAGCCCTAAAAAATAACTTATCAGAAACATTAATCACAAAGATACTGATGGGCACACTTGGTTGTGTTCCGGCATATGATAGATATTTTGTTACTGGAATAAGATCACAAAAGATTGCAAGTGGAACCTATAACATTAAATCTATTTTACAACTAGTAGATTTTTATGAAAAAAACATGGAACAGTTAGATTCAGTTCAAAAAAATTTTAATGTTGCTGATATGCTATATCCTCAAATGAAAATACTTGATATGGGATTTTGGCAGATTGGTTTTGACTTAGATAATAAATAACTATTTACATCTTAATCTGGAGCTAATTAATAGACTTACTTTTAAAAGGTGTGTTTTACCTTAAGAAACAGAAAAAAATAATAGTGAAATAGAGTTTAATATGTAAGCTGGAACTTGTGGTCAACCTTTCTTAGAATTATGGTGATTACCTTCAGATACAGTGTATTACATTATATAAAGAATTGACAGATTTAAATCTCTGAAGTATACTAAAGTAGTCCAGTGGAAACATTGGATAGGGCAACAATATACCCACCTATATATATTCTTGGCTTTTAAGCCTGAAAGGAGGTGTGTGCTATGAACTTAACTGTCTTAATTGACTGGAAGTTCGTTGTTGCCCTTGGCACAGCTGCGGTTGCAACCATTTTCGCATTGAATATGGATTCTTCAGCAGCTGAGCGTGTTTCAATCCATGCGATTGAAGCTACTAAGGAGTTTGCAGTTGCTACTAAAAGCAACTGTTAACTCCTATATACTTGGAGAAGCACATAATCTTAGGATTTGATGCTTTTTTTATTTTATAAAAATATTCAAGGTTAGAAAAATAATGAAAAAAATTGACTGCTCATATATCTATAAAGAAGAAATTGATAAAAATATAAATATGCTAAAGCATTTTATAGAATCGTGGGTGAAATTCCACTCTATTCGTAATGAAGAACTTTTTCAATTTGCTGATGATGATTTCTATTTTTATCGTTTCGCAGTAGAAAGACAGGAAAAAGCTGCTAAAATATTACTAACTAACATCCTTTGGCGGGTACTGAAGGAGTATAATATACCTGTAGAATATTCACATGATGCTCCATTTATTTTTATAATTAAAGAAAATCATGAACGAATAGGATATAGGTTAGCAGATTTCCTTGAAGATGAAGATATCAATAGTATTCTTAAATCTAATCATGTCGATAAAGCGTTTATCATTAGAACTTCAAAAGGTAAGCAAACAAATAAATTAATTGAGCTAGAGAATCAACAATATAAAGATACAAATGTAAATATAAGAGCATTATCTATTCAAGAATTTTATTTAAAACAATTTGGTGAAGAAGAATATAAAGCGTTTAGTGATTCTATTGATGATTATTTAAATGTTACAAAGGAAATCACAGGTTATAAGTCTGTTAAATTTCTTTCTAATATGAATCTTGCTTCAATAAAAATTTTTGAACAGAAAAAACTTAAAGATTGGGATTATTTGAACTACAGATATCAGATTATTAACACAAGCGACAAGAAAGTCCAGAACTATTTATATCTCACTCAAAAAGATATTATTTTTGAAAATCTGGATAATATGCATAAATCGTATATTTTCGATAAATTACATGAAACAATGTTAAGTTCGAACGAATATGCTACAAGTTTTATCACGTCGGAATGGCTTTATTATTCCTTTAAGGGTAAGAAGAACTTTGATTATACCTCTGTCGTTAGTGGATACTTAAAATCTATTGAACAGTTATTGTATAAGATTGTTATGCTCAATATTGATAACGATTGTAAAATAGCAATGAAACGAGATATGTTGAAAAAAGCTTTCAGACAGAATATCCCAGTTTTTGAGCTGATAGATAACAAATTTAATAAAGTTCCCGGAAATAAGCAGAGAAACAATTATAGGTTCACAAACTATCCATATATCGAATTTACGGAACATCATAAAGAATTCATGGATAGTTCTATTGGAACTTTTGAATATTTTTTAAGATGTAATAAGCATATTTTTTCAAATCCGGATAATGCAAAAACAGTTACTGACATGATTAGTTGTTTTAGAATTGAATGTCGAAACGGTTTCTTTCATACTCATAATTTAAATGATTGGGATTTGGTTGAAAAAATACGTAGAAATGCAATCTACCTTTATTTCGTTTTATTGGGATCATGTATTATTACAGAAGAGAGGAAACATGAGTTAAATCTTATTCACCATGACCAATTTGATGAACTTTGTAAAAAGATCCGAGAATTCAATAGGTATAATCTATATTTTGTATTTGAATATGACGATGGCATAAAACAAAATCTAGTATATGATATTCATAATAACACTATTGAATTTAATGATGATGGTGTAGAACATTATGATGGTCTTTTATTCTATAAAGTAGACGAATTCCAAGATTCCCTTAAAAAGATTGATAAAGGTGAGTTAGAAGATAAAAAACTTTATTTAACTAGAGATAATTTACCGAAAAAGATTTTGGGAATTCATAGAAAACATCGTAACTTTGAATTTGAAGAGATTGTTTTTGATTAACAATAAATTTTAATTGAATAGATAATTAGCTTTCAGAGTATTGTGTGCCACATATTAATTTTATTATTAGGGAAAGCGACTAGATAGCAGCCCATCAAGATATTTTAGATTAGATGATATTGCATTTGGAATTATAACAAAGGAGTACTAACATGCCGAAATATACCGACGAAGATATTAGAAAATTAAATAAAATCACATTAAAAATTGCTGGTGATTATTTAGGTATAAGTTCACAGGCAGTTGCTATAGGTCTAAGAAATAATCTTCTTCCAATTGGTTTTGCTATTCATAACGAAGAAAGAGATAGACGTTTCACTGAGAGTTGGTCATATCATATTATCGCTGAAAGAATGATTTCATACAATCACGGTAAGCTATCAGAGATTCGTGTTGAAAATATTGAAACTAGTTTAGATAAAATCATAGAGGAATTTAACGGTTTAAAACAAGATTTACTTTTTATATTAAGCGAAAATGCAGAAGTGAAGAATTAGAAGTTTTTGAATTTGCATTTTCGCTTGGTAAATATAAAAACGGTGATGTAAAGTATAAAGGTAAAGGTGTTTCAAATGAGGATGATAAAGACCTTCTCTAGAGAAGAACTCTATGAAGAAATCTGGGAGATAAGTGCAAAACAAGTTTCATTGAAATATGATTTAAGCTATTCAGACTTACTCAAGAAATGCAAAGAATTTGAAATCCCAATTCCAAAGGGTAGTTATTGGTATCGTAAGAATACTGGACAAGATTTAAGTGAACTTATTGTTCCATTACCACAAAATGACGTAAATGAAGTTAATATTGATAGAAAAAGCCTAAAGAACAGTAGAATAAAACCTAGTATACATAAAGAGGAGAGTTCGGAAGATAAAGACAAAGATACTGTTAAACTTGATACAACTAGTATAAGAAGTTCATTATCTTTTTTAGAGGACGATAAAATAGAGCTTATTATAGAAGCCGTTTCAAACCTAAATCAGTCTCCAAATAAGAGACTACATAAATCTGTAGCTAATCTAAGAGATAAAATCGCAGATTGGAATAAGAGGGAAAAAGCCGCTTCCTATCCTTACTTTGATTCTAGACACAGATATAATGATTTAAAAGAACCTAAATTTGTAAAAAATGTTTCACTAAATTCTCTTCCACGCTTATATCGCTTTTTAGATACACTGGTTACTGTTATTGAAAAAATCGGTGATAATGTAACTCCAAATTGGGATATTCAAATTGAAAAGGATATTGTTCGTTTTGAAGTTATAGAATCAACAGACAAAGTAATTCATGAATTAACAAAAGAAGAAGCTAAAGAACTAGCAGAGTACAATGATAGCGTTAAGTTTAATAGATATGCTTTTAAACCAAGAATAAAGAAGTATGACTATATTCCAAATGGAAAGTTTCGATTTAAGATAATAGATGGTAAATATATTAAAGATACTAAAGAATTCACACTTGAACAATCAATCCCAGAAATAATCGTTTTAATTTACCAAGAGTATTATAAAGTTAAGAACTTACGACTTGAACGTGAAGAGAGAGCAAGACAATACGAAGAGGAGCAGGAGCGAAAAAGAAAATTACAAAATAGAATCGAAGAAGAGAAGAAGCGGACGATGTCTCTTCTGAATATGCTAGAAGATTTTCAAACAGCAAATGATTTAAGACTGATGGCTGATAAACTGGAGATAGTAGGGAAACTTAGTAAAGAGGAAATTGATTGGATTAGATCCAAAGCTGACTGGATTGACCCAATAGTTTCTTCAACAGACGAATTACTAGGAATTAGAAATCATGAAAATTCTAGAGAACAAAAAGAAAAATATCTGAGTGAGAAAAGGTACTACTGGTAAATTTATTTTTCATATATTTATTAAAGAAAGTTGTAAATAATGGAGTTATAATTATGACAAATAGTTCAACAATTAATGAGTTTATAAAGGAAACAAAAAAAGCTTTAGCTATATCTGAGCATGATTCAAGACTAGGAGTTAGAGGCTTTGAATTTGATAACTCAACATCTGAAAAAGATTGTGTTTTGGTTATTGGTCTAAATCCTGCAGGAAATAAAGATGATGCAAACAATGAGACAACGAACAGGACATATCTATATAGTTTAAAAAAGTCTATTAAAAGTAAATATGTTTATAATAAATACTATAAACCTATATATGAACTAATGAATGATATCTTTGATAATGATGCTAAATGGCATTGGTGTA
This sequence comes from Streptococcus infantis ATCC 700779, assembly GCF_000187465.1. Taxonomy (GTDB): domain Bacteria; phylum Bacillota; class Bacilli; order Lactobacillales; family Streptococcaceae; genus Streptococcus; species Streptococcus infantis. Next base: position 774,680 of record NZ_GL732439.1, read on the forward strand.
ATAAATCATGGGATATTTTAAGTAAAGAAATAGAACATTCTGAGAACAAAGATTTTTTAGATGAGATACATGAAGAGTATTTAAATCACCAAAATAGTAAAGTAACAATCTATATTGGAGATATGTTCTACTATCATCAAACAAGTTCTAAAAAACTTCCACTAATAAAATCAAAATCTTACCCTTTACACTGCAAAAGAATGTTGGAACTTCACATTGAGTCTCTTATAGAAGCTGGTAAAAGTATAAAATTTGTATACATAAATAATTCACAAGTTTCTCAATGGTTGTGTGATGGTGATATAAAGACATTTACAGTTTTCGGAGATAGGAAAATTCCTGTTTTCTTTGGTGGAATGCTTTCAGGTGGTAGAATGGATTTATTTTCAAAGAAAAGATTAGTTCATGAGATAAAAGATTATTTAAATAAACTTGAATCAAAAATAGAAAAATAATTAAAATTCAGTGACAGGGTCAAGTTACATGAAAGAATATATTTTAAATTTAGAAAGAGAATTCTCTTTAATAGAAAATGGATTTAAAGAAGAAGAGAAAAGAGCTCTTGCTGACTACCAATCAAACGATAATGCGTATACTAAAGAATTAGCATTTTTAGCCTTTAAATCCAATGTATATCAAGTTAGAATGTACAGTGTATTTCTCTTTGGATATTTGTCATCGTATGAAGAAATTTTGGTCTTCATGAGGGATGAGGTTTCAAAGGATGACAATTGGAGAGTTCAAGAAGTATTAGCAAAAGCATTTGATGAATTTTGTAAGCAAACAGGTTATGAAAAATCTCTTCCGGTTATTGACGAATGGTTACAAAACAGTAATCCAAATGTTAGAAGAGCTGTTACAGAAGGTTTGAGAATATGGACGAGTAGACCATATTTCAAAGATAATCCAGATGAAGCTATTAAACGAATCGCAACATTAAAAGAAGATTCTAGTGAATATGTTAGAAAATCAGTTGGTAATGCTTTGAGGGATATTAGCAAAAAATTTCCAGAGTTGATTAAAGAAGAACTTGGTAGTTGGGACGTTAAAAGTAAAGAGATTCAACAAGCTTACAAGCTAGCAAGTAAATTTATTAAATGATAATTCTAAACTATAAAGTTAAAAAATGGTAACTATAAAATAGTTTCATTCTAAAATTTAATTTTAATCTCTTTCGTTCTATAATATAGAAGTTTGCTAACACCACATATTGAGGCAGTATCACTGCTTGTACGAGCTGAGGCATCAGCGAAGTAGAAGCAGATGTTCTGCCCATGGGATAGCTGTCGTAGAGTAAGGAGTTTACGACGAAACGATACGGTTACAGCGAACCGCCGAGTGTGTAGCTTTGCTCGTTAAAGCCTAGAAATCTTGTAACGAAAGGGATAATCAAAAGCCTTGATTGTAAGGCTTTTTTTGCATTTTTGTGATAAAATATAGGTAGTTTTAATCGAGAGCAACTAAGAAGCAGTAGCAAATATTACATATAAAATAATCAAAATAAGGAAGATAAAATGACAGAAATTGACAAAAATAATTTAAAAAATTATCTTTATTGTACATTTGGAATTACTTATATAGCTTGGGGGATTCTTGCCATCTTTACTCAATCTCATATTTTGGGATTAGAAACATTTATAGGGAGAATGTTACATATAGTAGGTGCACTTGGTCCAGCTATTGCAAGTGGCTTTTATTTGAAAAGGAATAATATAAAATTTAAACATTTTTTATTTAGTAAGAAAGAAAATAGTAGTATTTATTTCATTATTCATTTGTTAGCAATTTTGATACTATTTTCTGTATCTTCCTTAGAATTAAATGAAGTATCAATTTATCTGATGCCATTATTCTTTATACAACTAATTTTTTTTGGTGGTGGACATGAAGAATTAGGATGGAGAGGAATATTACAGCCGTTACTTGATAGAAAATATACTTATTGGCAATCTAATTTGATTGTAGGATCAATTTGGGGAATATGGCATCTGCCTTTATGGTTTATAGTTGGAGAAAGTCATCAAGGATTTCCTTTTATTTTATTTTTTATATATACATTGTTTTTAAGCTTTGTTTTAGGGCTTCTTTATCGTCAAACGAAATCTGTGGGATACTGTCTATTATTCCATACGTTCGCAAATTTGTTAAATCTCTATTTTGTGTTGAAGATTAATCTTATTTTTATTATCATTTTTATTGGTTATTTGATTTATACGATATTGGCGAGTAATAGAATTAGTAAGGAAAAGAATTTATATCCAAAATAACAGGATATACTCTAGAAAATGAAGATGATTTTGTTCAAGGTAATAAAGAAGAAATAACGAAGATTTATATGAAAGGTTTAAAGTAAACATGAGTCTCTTATTTGAAGAATTTAAAACCATTTGTTTCCATTTAAATCGAGTCGGAATTACACCGACACTGATGGGGTCTTTGGGATTGGAGTTTAGAACAAAAGAAAATTGGGGGGCGTCTGACATTGACATTCATGTACCTGGTGACCCTAGAGGTTGGGAAGCACCTGACCATCTCAGAATTTATGACTGGGACAAGATAATGAAAGTGATGAAAGACTTAGGCTACGTCTTAATAGATATTCATGAGCATGAACTCAAAAACGATCGAGTGAGTGTTGAATTTGGAAGTATCGATTCCTTACCTGATTTTGCAGGAGTTTCGGAATCGGATATAGAGCTTATTCACATTGAAGGCATCACTTTTCGTCTTCCAAGTCTGGAGCAGTATCTAAGTATTTACAAAGCTTCTTCTCAAGACTCCTATCGAAATGAACAAAATAACAATAAGGATTTTAAAAAGATCGAGTGGCTGGAAAAACATTTGTAAATTATCATATGAAAAGTAGTAAGTTGTAAGACTGGCTGCTATGTTATTTTTATTATCATTTTTATTGGTTATTTGATTTATACTATATTGGGGAGTAATAGAATTAGTAAGGAAACAACATTTTAAAATTTAGAAAAGGAAGTATTATCATGGGAATATTCGATGATTTTGAGTACAAAGAAAAATGCCAAAATGAAGAAAAAGTAATTGAAGTACTTAAAAAGATTTTAAGAGCAATTCATCTAAATAATTATAGAGATATTATGGATTGTGTTGATGGTTTAGAAGTTGATGATGTAAGAGAGTTACTAGAATATATTTACGATTCATTACAATTAAATGATTTTGATAAAATTGATGAATATGGTGTAGAATGTAATTTCCATCCGAATTATGAGTATTCTCAACTACAAGTTTATGAATTTAATGATCAAACTGGCTTTGCTGTTGAATATCAGATGACCTCCGATTCTGAATTAGTAGATTTAACCCTACAATTAGAATTTTTATATAATGAGGATGGTTACAAAATAACTTCTATAGATGTAGATCCTGGATAAACTATAGTTATTTATCTTTCTTATTTAATACATGTGAATACTTAGGATAGATAATTAGGTTGTAAGTTGCTTAAATCTCGGTTGGTTTTTCAAATATTGGAAGGATTAATGATGTATATATTGGAATTGTATCAAGGCGATTATCAAAAGGATTTAGTCGTATTTGAGTCTTTAGAAGAAGGACGAGAATTTGTAGCTCAAATCCCTGGATATACTTTAGAAAAAGAAGATGGGTTTGTAGTTGAGTATTTTAATCCAAAAAATCTACCGGATTATATTGAGATTGTCTTCAATGGAAATATTGTCCCTTTATCTAGATTCTCGTTTGAACCTGAAAAAAATGTGGACATTATTTGGAAAGAAATTTCGAATTTATCCCTTAAAAACGATAAAGTAATCGAAGGTGCTACAAAAGTAGATGCTTATGTCGTGAATAACGATGAAGTGAAAGCCTATGTCGAAGCCAGAGAATCAAACTTCCGTAAGGCAAAAGTATTCATAGAAAGCCGTGGCTATGAAGTCGACAGAAGCTTTTTTGGAAGTGAAGATGGCGAAGCAATTCTCTACAGAAAACGCGAAACCGAAGAATGGCACTTCTTATGTCACCTAGATCCTTCTTTTATAGAGATTGAAGATGTAGAGGAATATGTGAAAGAGGCGCTTTAAGAGGCCTTTTAAGGAGAACGAGATGGTTGAATGTAAAGTAAGTATCATAGAAGTGTTTGATCTTGATCAGTTTCCAGGTTGGTGCAAGGTGATTCTGACAGATGCGAACGGAGTAGATCATGCTTTCGATGACAAACTTTCAGTGTTTGGATTGGAAGAGGTGGAAGTTAGAAAACTTCCTTTAGAAAAATGTATCACTGTTGAAGTAGTCCGTGATTTAGGGAATTCCGTTGAAATTGATACGTCAGTACCGCATGGGCTTGAAGCAGAGGACGGAAACAGTCGCTTTGTGGTCAGGAAAAAGTCAGTTAGGGGACTATAAAAGAAATAGAAATCAGAAGCGGGCGAAGTAAAATTTGCCTGTTTTTCTTCTAGCAAAAAGGCTAAACAAGCCACCGAAAATGGTGGCTTATATGGTATAATTTTAACTGTAGAAAAGTGAAGACGGTGGCTCCTTATACCGAAAGAGAGGTGATGCCTATGGGTAAATCATCGAAATCTGGCGGAAAGGAGGAGCGTGTTTGAGTTCATTTGAAGTTGTGCAGACAATCTTTGGCTTTGGAACCTTTACCATTGCTTTGATTGGTTTGTGCTATAAAATCTTCAAAAATGACGACAAAAAGAAATAACCCGTCCCCACTTTTGACCGAGTTGTTGGACGAGTTATAGTCTAATAATAGCGAGTCACCGTCTTTTTAACGGTTCTACATGGAGCTGAGTTGGCGCTCAGCTCTTTTTCTGTATTCATTATAACATAAATTGCCATTAAATTTCAAATTATATCCCTAAAGAGATTGTCAAACATAAAACTATTTGAATCGTTCTAGCATTAATGATATGATGGAATTATGATTAAAAAAATAGAAAGGTTTTTGAAATGATAAAAGAATCAGAGAAAAAAGCTTTGAGCCTAAAGCTCTTATCTCTTCCAAAAGATGATTACCAAGCTAGTACAGAATTTAGCGAGAATACAAGTTATGAACTTTCTACAATTGCTCTACATGGTCTAAAATATCAAGTTGTTCTTAAATTTCCATTCTGTCATTTTTATCAAATTATAGCTAGAGATTTATTTAATGCTTTTCATCAGATCCCTCAATTTCAAGACCTTGAATCCCCTATTTGTAAGCTAGAGACTAGTAGCCTGATTACAGAAGTGATTCATAGGGCAGGTGGAGTTTTTGCTGAAGAAGACTTGGTTCATTTTCGAATTTGTGCCAAGAATCTAGTTATTGACTTAGTTTTCTATAAAAATGAAGAGAGTGATATAAGGATAGAAGAGGTTGGTCAAGCATGAAGTGGGTTAATATTGGTGAGGAAATCAAGTATGATTGGTATGAATTAAGATGTCAACTTTCTCAAGAAAATCACCTACAAATTTTTCTTCAAGGCTTAAAGAATCAAAAGCTAAAATACTGTATAGATTTTGGTAAGATTCTTTTCTGCAGATCTATCGATGAGGGGTGGGACCTGAATTTGCTCGAAGAAGATTTACTTAGTGGACCAGAATTTCCTCATTTATCAGATGGGATTTTACTTGAAATGATAGATAGTCACCTCAAAAAAAGAGTTCAAAAAATTTACTCTGTTCCAATCTATCACTACCAAGTACAGGGAATTAATTTTGGGATAGACGTCCTTACAGAGCTTTATCCGATTATCAAAAAGATCTAGACTGAAACTAGGGTTAAAGCCATCTGGTTCGGTCTTTTTTTCTGTTTATGTAGTATAATATAAGATGTAGGTATTTTATTTTTAAAAATTTTTTCCAAGAACGAAAAATCATCTAGAAAGAGAAAAAACATGAAACAATCACTTGAATTTTTAAGAGAAAGAATCACCGATAAGATGCCCTTAGAGGAAATGGTAGCCATCTTTGAAGACTTGTGCAGTGATCCTATTGAGGATGAGATGATTTTATTTGAAACAGGGACATTTACAGCTATATCTGATAAGCCCTTGTTTCAATTATCATTGGTAAGGCAAGCCCCAAATGAAGATGAAGAGTTTTATCAAGTTCACCTCGATATTTTCTATGAAGCCAGTCAAAACAATCAAATATTTCATGAATCGACCTGGGATGAAGATTTAGAGGAAAATATCTTTGATTACATTAGAGCTTCAGAGGTGTTGGCCTATGCTAGAGAGCAGGAATACCAAGCGATCAAAATTTATATGGACCAAACTTGAGATGGTTAGTTAAAGTAAGAAAATCTAATGACAGGAGAACAATAAATGAAAAAAATTATGGTAATCATCAATCCAACATCTGGAGGCGAAAAAGCCTTGGATTATAAGGTGAAACTAGAAAATAAAGCTAGAGACCACTTCGAACATGTGGAGATTAAAATTACGGAGAAAGCGCAAGACGCCACAAACTTTGCAGAAGAAGCTTCTCGTGAGCGATATGATGCTGTTCTTGTTTTTGGTGGAGATGGGACTGTCAATGAAGTAATCTCTGGTATCGCTGAAAAAGACTACATTCCTAAACTTGCGATTATCCCAGGAGGAACTGGAAATCTCATTACGAAACTATTAGAAATCAATCAAGATATTGATGATGCTATTGACGAACTCGATTTTAATTCTACGAATAAGATTGATATCGGAAAATCAAATGGGCACTATTTCGGATACATTTTTAGTATTGGTTCACTACCAGAAGCGATTCACAATGTTGGGATAGAAGATAAAACGAAGTTTGGCATGCTCGCCTATGCGATTAATACCATGAAGTCAGTGGTTACAGATCAAGCATTTAACATTAGAGTAGAGACAGAAAATGGAAATTATATTGGCCCAGCCAGCCATGTTTTAGTTCTTCTTACCAATTATTTTGCTGACAAGAAAATCTTTGATGAAGATAAGGATGGTTATGCCAATATTTTGATACTAAAAGATGCCTCTATTCTTACTAAATTATCTGTAATCCCTGACTTATTAAAAGGTGATGTCGTCGTAAATGATAATATCGAGTATATGAAAGCTCGTCACATCAAAATCTCTTCAGATAGTGAATTGGAAACGGATGTTGACGGCGACAAATCTGATAACCTACCAGTAGAAATCAAGGTCCTAGGTCAGCATATCGAAGTCTATTCACAACCGAAAGAATGATAAACTTTTGAAAAGAATAGTAGATAATAAAGGAGGCGACGATGACGAAGATTTTAGCAATTAATTCTATTTCGTTTAAAAAAAGAATGATTGAATTACTATTTGATTATCTTTTCATACTAGCTTATTTAGCACTTCTGTTTTTAGGTTCTATGCTTTTTTACATTATTTTTTTTAATGGGATCCCAGAGTTTACAGAAATTCAGTCACAGTGGCTTGTATTTTTTACCTCTGTTTTGCCAATTACTCTACTTTTTACATTCTTAGATTATACAAAAAATGGAAGTTTTGGGAAGGCGAAAGCAGGACTTCAATTGGTTTACAAGAAAAAAACAGTGCAAGCTAGCTTGCTTAGAAACACCATTAAATTTTTACCTTGGCAAATAGGTCATATGGGCACGATACATGGTTTCTATAGTGAGTTTGATTTCTTATCTATTATCCTCTCGTTTTTAGCTACTCTCCTCGCAGTTGCCTTACCAGCAATGATGGTTTTCAGGAAAGATAAGCGACATCTAGGTGATCTTATAGCTCATACACAGGTACAGCTAAAAGGTGACTAAAATTAAATATTTCATAGATATTTCACTTATTAGGGAGCGTGCTGTGTGCCAGCTTCCTTTTTAATGATTTAAAATCTACTTTACTTAGCAAAATGCTTGGACTTAAAATAAATTTGAACTATAATATAAGAGAAGCTAATCGACCTGAAAAGTCTTAGTTAAAAAGGAAACATTTTATGAAAGTATCTAAAATAATCAGATTAATGAGCTGCTGTGGTCTAGCTATCTTTACTTTAGCTGCCTGTGGTACAAACCAAAACCAATCTACGGAAAAACAGAATAGTTCAACTACTAAGGTGGCTAGCTCAGGTAAAGAAAGCTACAAAGGAACCTATAGCAATCTTAATAACAAGGAAAGCGAAGAAGAAGTTCGAAAAGCCTTGGCTGCACATTTGGATATAGATAGTGTCGATGCATTTTTCAACCTTGTCAATGATTATAACGGAACTGTCGGTTCAGTAGGCTTAACTGGAGATTTTTCTACATTTACCAAAACAGACTATGATGTTGAAAAGATAAGCAATCTTTGGACGCCTAAAAAGGGTGATTTTGTCGGTACTAACTGTCGTATTAACAGTTATTGTTTATTAAAAAATTCTATCGAAATTCCTAAATTAGAGAAAGATGATTCTCTCTTGTTTGTCGATAATGATGCCATTGACAAAGGAAAGGTCTTTGGTGCAGAAGACAAGGATGCTTTTGATATTTTATTCTCAAGAGTCAAGACCGAAGCAACGACAGATGTTAAGGTGCATGCTGCTAAGATGGAACAGTTCCTTTCTCAATTCAAGTTTAATGAAAATGCAAGAATGCTCTCCGTAGTCGTCCATGATGACTTGGATGGTCAATCCCTCTTTATAGGTCATGTCGGGATACTTGTACCAAGCGAGGATGGCTATCTCTTTGTTGAAAAGTTAACCTTTGAGGAGCCTTATCAAGCAATCAAATTTGCGACCAAGGAAGATTGTTACAAATATCTAGATACAAAATACGAAAACTATACAGGAGAAGGTCTAGCTAAGCCATTTATTATGGATAATGATAAGTGGGTTCAATTTTAAGGGAGTAGACATTATGGATGCATTGTTTGGACTGATAGTCTTATTCCTAATCGGAGTATGGGCTGTTTGGGTTATCAAAGGTAACCAGCAGAGACCAAGAAAAAATGAAAGGTTTATTGGTTATATCAATCGATACGATGAAGATGGAGAACCCTACCAAGCAGAGATTTGGGAAGTCAATGAAGATGAGGAGTAGACATATGGAATTACAAGATTTTACAGAACAAGAACAAGAAATGATTAAAAAGGGATTAACTTTCTCTAAACTGAGCGATAAGGAAACAGCCGATAAGATTATCGCTCTAATCCCTCAAGAATACATTAAGCGTATTCCGTTTTTTGTTAGAAAACATGCTATTACGCGTACGATTAAGAGAATCTCTCTTGAGTATCCGGAATTGTATGCTGTAGCTGAACAAGAAGGCCAACTTCCAGAAAAAGAAGCTCAAGAATTACGCCAAATTCTTACAAATATTTTCCAAGAGAAAATGAATAAGCATAAGATTAAATATGCTTTGAGATTTAATAAGATATAGGAGTTGAGTATGGCTATTGATGGCGTTAAAATTATTGACAGTGATCAAGGTTATGACATTTACAATGAAGTAGTTGGTCGCTATAGTGACGGTGAACAGGTAGCGAACATTATAAAGGATATCCTCGATGAGGAGAAAGATTACTGTCAAACAGACTTTTTTACAGAAATTTATTGGACTGCTCTTGCCTATTCACTTTGGAAGATTGGTCATCTGACAGGCGACATCAGAGATAAAACCTTAGAGCTTATCAAAAAAGGTCCTGATCCATTTTGGTTGGAAATAGACTCAAAGGCTTTGAAGCAAAGGCAAAAGGTTTTTGAAAAACTTGCAGTTCAGTTGCAAACTGAAAATCCTAGACCTCTAAAGGTTCCTAAAGCAAAAGCTAAACGCAAACCTTACTTTGAAGAAGGAGATATCCTTGCTGTTAAGTTCGAAGATGAGTATGGTCTTGTCTTTGTATCTATGGTTGAGCAGAGTCCTAGAAAGCTTGAGTACCATCTAGCTTGCACGCGCCTCTTACAAACAAAAAAGCCCACCATCGATGATTTTTTGACCAGTCAAATCTCCTGTAAGATGGACAATACGAAGTTTGCTCTGGATACAGATTGCTGGTTCAATCACAAAGATTTAGGGCAATTATTAGAAAATATTGAAAAAATTGGACAGGTGAAACTCAGCCCATTTAGTCTTTGGATGCTGGCACCTGCCCATAATTTAGAAGATATTTATGAAGAAATCACTAGAGATAAAGACTCTTCTCGCCTACGGTTCATCGAAACCTATAAACTTGTCGATGATATTTTTTCAGTCTAATGTCTGTCTGATTAGAGGAAAATAAGGGTGAATCATTCCCACATGCTATGCTGGGTTCTGACTCCATAGCTATCAATCGAACCATCTGAATTGAACTTGGATTCAATACGGTATCTTTTCCAGAGGTCGTAATCTGCTGTTTGGATGGTTAGGATAAAGTTTGTATCCTTATCAGAGACATTATAATCAGCAGGATTGACTTCAAAGATATCGATTAATTTTCGTGTTTGAAAGTCTTGGAGCTTGAGATTTGCTAGCTTGACATGATTGATGGAAATTTCTTCTAGTTTATTGTTATCCTTAGGTGTTCTGTAATAGGTGATGATGCAGTTTTTGAGCTGATCAGTATCTTTACCTGTGGGAGTAAGGCTCATAAAGCCAAAGGACTGGTTATCCCGCTTGACTTCGAGAAGCTGACCGTAGTAGAAGTGGTCGTTTTTGGGATTGGTGATGGAGCTCTCTGCACCTTTATCTTCAAAGGTATAGCCTTGGTCTAAAAGCTCGGAAGCCTTGGTCTCCCCGATAATGACAGTGGTATCTTGAATGGTTACTGGAACAGGTTGAGCTGGAAGGCCACTCATCATCAAGCAAAACATAAAAACATAACTCGTTAAAAAAGCTGTCCCGACAAAAGCGTTAGTTGATGCATAGACATAACTGTTATGAAAGTTTTTTCTTATAGCTAGTACAACAAATTTGCCGATACTTTTTAAAACCATACTAACAGGTACGATAAAAAATTGTTTTTTCAAACATTCATAAATGGCTTGAGGAAAGCTATTACCATGATAGTAGAAGACAGCTAATACGAGTAGATTTACGATTAAATAGATTAGCAAGAACCAATGAATCTCTTTAAGGGCATTGGCATCAGTGATTTCTTCATAGTCAACGTGAATTCTTCCTTGAACAGCATGACCAAGTTTATAAATCCATTTGGGAATGTCTTTGCCTTTTTTAACCGCAACTACAAGTCTGATATAGAGATAGATAGTAAAGGACAAGGATAGAAAGAAAAGAGCATAAAAACCCAAAACAATACTAGTGAACATGACTGTTCCCCCTATTTAACATTCAATAAAACAATTTCTTAGCTCCATTATAGCATTTTTTAGGGAAATAGAACTAGAAATATCAGCAGTTTCCTTAAAGATAAAAAGATGAGAATCATTGCCATTTAAGCTTTACCGATTGTGCTGATAGAAGGTGGCCCCTTCTTCTTGCTAGTTTTATTAGTTGGGAATTGGGAATTAAAGAGAAAGATAAGATTTGAGAGAGAACATAAAGGAGTAGAGAACCATGGGTAGAACGGTGATTATAGGTACTTTAGTTGCTTTTGCAATTTTTAATCTGCTACTCGGTCTGGGCTTTTATCTTTTTCTAAAAAAGAGGAAAGAGAATAGGCAGTCATTGTACGAAACTCCTGTAAATCAACAAACTCGAACAGAAAAACTGGATCTAGGTGAGATTTTGGTCTACCTGACACTGATTGCCATCGCAGGGATCTTTGCTTTTCAGACCTTAAATAGAGGTGGTGTTGGGAATTCTATTTTAGCTAAAATGATCCTCCTCCCAGCTATAATGGCTCTTTTCAATGCAAGAAAAAGGACTGGAAAGTCATTACTTGCCCTCCTTATAACCTTGATGGTCTTTCTAGTAGGAGTCATGTTTCATCTCACGATTGGTTTTCCACCTCAAACACCGATTTTGAAAATTAATGAAAGTAAAATCACTTTAGCAGAAACAAAAGCAAGTAATCTGATGGAAGCTGGATTTGATATCTATGTAAGACAAGGTGATGGTGGTAGCGACTACGAAGACCTCCTTACAGATGGCAATTTCCAAAAGTATCCAGGCGATAAAACAGTTACCATCGAAAAAGGCTTCAGACTTGATAGCAATGCTGTTCCTTACGCTCCCTATCTCCTGGCAAAAGATGGCATAGTACTGGGCAGTATATCCTTTTACGGGGCAGAAGATAAGGACGTGGTTCTAGAAGATTCTAAGGTTATTCAGATTCGATTTAATAAGGATAGCATTGAAGCAGCCAAGCAACATTCTATCACTTTCAAGTTAGATGAACTCGACTTGACTACTAGACTTGATATCCCGCTTGTTCAAGCAACTTTTAAAAAGCATCTATGGTCAATCCCCCCATCAAATACAAGTGATGTCACTCAATTGTGGTATGGATTACAGTGGTCAAGTAACAGTGACTCTCTATTTTGGAATGAGTATTATAGTCTTATCCATCTAGATGAAAATTATTTGATGACTGATTTTGAACTAGCTGCCAAAGTAGCGCGTGATGAGTAAATACGATTTTGAATAGTTGACTTTGCTTATGCCTATCTGTAGGAATTAATTTATTTAGTTCCTTTTTTTGTTTTTGATTTATATTTAAAACGATTTCTATTTCTTGGTTGAATAAATTACACGAACTTAAATATTAAATTATTTAAAAAAAGTTCTAAAAATACTTTACAAGATTGTGAAATCATGGTATAGTAATGAAGCTTAGAAAATGAGATGATGTTTTCTAGCAAATATAAACCCGAGTAAAAAATGCCTACGGACAGGCAGGGTTGAATGCCGAAGCGTGGTTGAAAAGCCACATTATTGATAGGGTTAAAAGCCTACTTTTATAAGTTGATGTTAGGGCACTTGTCCTAATTCGTATAGATTTGTTAGTGTGGTGAAAGCACACGTCATCTTGTGAAACGATCAATAAAGTACGTAATATTTGCTACTAGAGAGTTAGGAAACATCAGGAACAGACATACTCAAAAGAAACAAACATAAACACGTCAGTAGATTGTAGAGCAGGTGCCAACCTGCTCTTTTTTCATAAGTATCCTTTAGAACCTTGCATTGTTAAGGTGTAAAACTATGGTAAAGGAGTATGTCTCTATAATGTTAAATCAAAACCAAGCTCCTATTTATGAGGGACTGGTCAAGTTACGAAAAAAAAGAATTGTACCTTTCGATGTACCTGGTCACAAACGTGGCCGTGGGAACCCAGAATTAGTGGAACTTTTAGGGGAAAAATGCGTTGGTATTGATGTCAATTCTATGAAGCCCTTGGACAATCTAGGACATCCTATTTCGATTATTAGAGAAGCGGAAGAGCTAGCAGCAGAGGCTTTTGGCGCTGCTCATGCCTTTTTAATGATTGGCGGGACAACCTCATCCGTGCAAACCATGATTCTTTCCACCTGTAAATCCGGTGATAAAATCATCCTTCCACGAAATGTCCATAAATCAGCTATTAATGCACTCGTTTTATGCGGAGCTATTCCTATCTATATCGAGATGAGTGTGGATCCAAAAATCGGTATTGCTTTGGGGCTTGAAAATGAGCGTGTAGCACAAGCGATTGAGGATCATCCGGATGCCAAGGCTATCCTAATTAACAATCCAACTTACTATGGGATTTGTTCAGACCTTAAGGGGTTAACAGAGATGGCACACGCCGCAGGAATGAAAGTCTTAGTAGATGAGGCGCACGGTGCTCATCTGCACTTTACAGATAAGCTTCCTTTATCTGCTATGGATGCAGGAGCAGATATGTCAGCTGTATCCATGCATAAATCCGGTGGCAGCTTGACTCAAAGTTCCCTTCTTTTAGTTGGAAATCAGATGAATCCTGAATATGTCCGTCAGATCATTAATCTGACACAGTCAACATCAGCATCCTACTTGCTAATGGCTAGTCTAGATGTTTCTCGTAGAAACCTAGCCCTTCGTGGTAAGGAGTCCTTTGAAAAGGTCATTGAGCTATCTGAGTACGCACGTCGTGAAATCAATGCCATCGGTGGCTACTATGCCTACTCAAAAGAACTAGTAGATGGTGTATCAGTTTGTGATTTTGATGTAACCAAGCTGTCAGTTTACACACAAGGTATTGGTCTAACAGGGATTGAAGTTTATGATCTCTTACGGGATGAATATGACATTCAAATTGAGTTTGGTGATATCGGCAATATCTTAGCTTATATTTCGATTGGTGACCGTATCCAAGACATTGAACGCTTGGTAGGTGCTTTGGCTGATATCAAGAGACTATACTCGCGAGATGGGAAGGACTTGATTGCTGGAGAATACATCCAGCCTGAGTTGGTGCTATCTCCTCAGGAAGCATTCTATGCAGAGAGAAGAAGCTTAACATTAGACGAGGCCGTTGGCCAGGTCTGTGGGGAATTTGTCATGTGCTATCCTCCAGGTATTCCAATCCTAGCGCCAGGTGAACGGATTACACGAGAAATTGTTGATTATATTCAATTCGCCAAAGAACGTGGTTGTTCCCTCCAAGGAACGGAAGATCCAGAGGTCAATCACATCAATGTTATTGAGAGAAAGGAGAACTAGATGGATTTATGGTTTTCTGAAGTTCATACTCCAGACGTGAAACTATCCCTGAGAACTGCCAAGCAACTCTACGCAGGAAAAAGCGAATGGCAGGATATTGAAGTATTAGATACACCAGCTTTTGGGAAGATTTTGATTTTAAATGGGCATGTCTTGTTTTCAGATGCAGATGACTTTGTCTACAACGAAATGACCGTCCACGTTCCTATGGCTGTCCATCCAAATCCAAAGAAAGTCTTGGTTATTGGGGGTGGTGACGGTGGTGTTGCCCAAGTATTAACCCTCTATCCTGAATTGGAACAAATCGATATTGTAGAACCAGATGAGATGCTGGTTGAAGTTTGTCGAGAATACTTCCCAGATTTTGCTGCAGGACTTGATGACTCTCGCGTCACTATTTACTACCAAAATGGACTGAGATTTTTGAGAAACTGTGAAGATGATTACGACATTATCATTAACGATGCGACAGATCCATTTGGCCATACGGAAGGGCTCTTTACCAAGGAATTTTACGGCAATAGTTACCGTGCTCTCAAAGAGGACGGAATCATGATTTATCAGCATGGTAGTCCCTTCTTTGACGAAGATGAGTCAGCTTGCCGAAGTATGCACCGCAAGGTTAATCAAGCCTTTCCAATCAGCAGGGTTTACCAAGCACATATCCCAACTAGTCCTGCTGGCTATTGGTTGTTTGGATTTGCATCTAAAAAATATCACCCTGTCAAAGATTTTGACAAGGAAGGCTGGAAAAAACGCCAGTTATTTACGGAATATTACACTGCAAACTTGCATATTGGTGCCTTTATGTTGCCTAAGTATGTAGAAGACATTTTAGAAGAAGAGGAAGGAAAAAAATGAGTCGTTTATTAGTTATTGGATGTGGGGGCGTTGCCCAAGTTGCTATTTCAAAGATTTGCCAAGATAGCGAAACGTTTAAAGAAATTATGATTGCTAGCCGTACAAAGTCAAAATGTGATGACTTGAAGGCTAAATTAGAAGGTAAAACAAATACTAAGATTGAGACAGCTGCTCTTGATGCTGACAAGGTAGAAGAAGTCATTGCCTTGATTGAAAGCTACAAACCAGAAGCTGTTTTGAACGTAGCTCTACCTTATCAAGACTTGACCATCATGGATGCTTGTTTGGCAACAGGTGTCCACTATATCGATACTGCCAACTATGAGGCTGAGGACACAGAAGACCCTGAATGGCGTGCTATTTATGAGAAACGTTGTAAGGAACTTGGTTTTACAGCCTACTTTGACTACTCATGGCAATGGGCTTACCAAGATAAATTCAAAGAAGCAGGTCTGACAGCTCTTCTTGGTTCTGGTTTTGACCCAGGTGTAACCAGCGTCTTTTCAGCTTATGCACTCAAACATTACTTTGACGAAATCCACTATATCGATATTTTAGACTGTAATGGTGGTGACCACGGTTATCCATTTGCGACAAACTTCAACCCAGAAATCAACTTGCGTGAAGTTTCTGCACCAGGTTCTTACTGGGAAGATGGAAAATGGGTAGAAGTCGAAGCTATGTCTATCAAACGTGAGTATGATTTCCCTCAAGTTGGTCAAAAAGACATGTATCTCCTCCACCATGAAGAAATCGAATCATTAGCAAAAAATATTCCAGGAGTTAAACGCATTCGCTTCTTTATGACTTTTGGCCAATCTTATCTAACACATATGAAATGCTTGGAAAACGTTGGGCTCCTTCGTACAGATGCTATTAATTTTAACGGACAAGAAATCGTACCAATCCAATTCTTGAAAGCCTTGCTTCCAGATCCTGCAAGCCTTGGACCACGTACTGTTGGTAAAACTAATATTGGATGTATCTTTACAGGTGTCAAAGATGGCGTTGAAAAGACAATCTACATTTACAATGTTTGCGACCATCAGGAGTGCTATGCAGAGGTTGGTTCACAAGCCATTTCTTACACAACAGGTGTTCCAGCCATGATTGGAACAAAATTAGTGATGGATGGCACTTGGAAACAACCAGGAGTTTATAACCTTGAAGAGTTGGATCCAGACCCATTCATGGAAGCTTTAAATAAATACGGTTTGCCATGGGTTGTGGTTGAAAATCCACAAATGGTGGACTAATGAAATTAGAACAAGTACCAACGCCTTCTTATATCATTGACTTAGGAAAATTAGAAGAGAATTGCCGCATTCTACAAGAGGTTCAGGAAAAGGCAGGTTGTAAGGTTTTGCTAGCTCAAAAGGCTTATTCTCTCTATAAAACCTATCCTTTGATTAGCCAGTATCTATCAGGTACGACAGCTAGTGGACTCTATGAAGCGAAGTTAGCTAGAGAAGAGTTTCCGGGGGAAGTCCATGTATTTGCGCCTGCTTTCAAGGAATCAGATATGGAAGAGCTACTGCAAATATCTGATCATATTGATTTTAACTCAGAGAGACAACTTCGAAAGTATGGTCATCGTTGTCGTGAGGCTGGTATCAGTGTGGGTCTTCGCATCAATCCTCAATGTTCAACGCAGGGTGACCACGCGCTTTATGACCCTTGTGCTCCTGGCTCTCGTTTTGGAGTAACTTTGGATAAGATACCAAGTGATTTATTGGATTTGGTTGACGGACTTCATTTTCATACCCTCTGTGAGCAAGGGGCAGATGATTTACAAACGACTTTGAAAGCAGTAGAAGACCAGTTTGGTGCCTATTTGCACCAAGTTAAATGGCTCAATATGGGTGGTGGTCATCATATTACGAGAGATGACTATGATGTGTACTTACTGATTTCTGAGATTAAACGAATTCGAGAAACTTATAACGTAGACGTCTACATTGAACCTGGAGAAGCTATTGCCCTTAATGCGGGCTATCTAGCGACAGAAGTCTTGGATATTGTTGAAAACGGAATTGAGACCTTGGTGTTAGATGCTTCAGCAAGTTGCCATATGCCAGATGTGCTTGAGATGCCTTATCGCCCCCCATTAAGAGATGGTTTTGAAGCGCAAGAAAAACCTTATACTTATAGACTCTCTTCAAATACTTGTCTTACAGGGGATATCATTGGGGATTACAGCTTTGAAAAACCGATTGAAATCGGTGATCGCCTCTATTTTGAAGACATGGCTATTTACTCCTTTGTCAAAAATAATACCTTTAATGGTATTGGACTTCCAAGTTTGTATCTCATGGATAAAGAGGGTGAGTGCAGTCTAGTCAAAGCATTTGGCTACCAAGACTTTAAGGAGAGATTATCATGATGGACAGCCCAAAGAAATTAGGTTATTGTATGCCTGCAGAGTATGAACCCCATCATGGGACTCTTATGATATGGCCTACTCGACCAGGGTCTTGGCCATTTGAAGGCAAGGCCGCTAAAGCTGCTTTTAGCCGGATTATCAAAACGATTGCTCAGGGGGAAACAGTCTACCTTTTGGTTGAGGAGGACTATCTATCTGAAGCACAATCTTATCTTGGAGACAAGGTTGTTTATCTAGATATTCAGACAAATGATGCCTGGGCACGTGATACTGGTCCAACTATTCTCCTCAATGATAAAAGAGAAAAGTTGGCGGTAGATTGGTCTTTCAATGCCTGGGGTGGTGCTGTTGACGGTCTTTACCAAGATTATGAAGCAGATGACCAAGTAGCCAGCAGCTTTGCAGAAGTCTTAGATATACCTGTTTATGATGCCAAACCTTTTGTAATGGAAGGCGGAGCTATTCATAGTGACGGTCAAGGTACCATTCTTGTCACAGAAAGCTGCTTGCTCAGTCCGGGTCGTAATCCTCACCTGACTAAAGAACAGATTGAAAAGATATTATTAGAAAGCCTTGGTGCCGAAAAAGTCATTTGGTTGCCTTACGGTATTTATCAAGACGAGACAAATGAACACGTCGATAATGTTGCAGCCTTTGTTGGTCCTGCTGAGGTTGTTTTAGCATGGACGGATGACCAAGATGATCCTCAGTATGCCATGTCTGCAGCAGATCTAGCTCTTTTAGAGAAGGAAACCGATGCAAAAGGCCGGAGTTTCACTATTCATAAACTTCCAATCCCAGCTATTCATCAAGTAGTTACAGAAGAAGATTTGCCGGGATATACATATGAAGAAGGCGAAGAGGAGCGTTATGCAGGTGAAAGACTAGCAGCTTCCTATGTGAATTTTTATATCGCCAATAAATCTGTCTTGGTACCACAATTTCAGGATGTAAACGATCAAGTGGCCTTGGATATTCTGAGTCAGTGTTTCCCAGACCATGATGTTGTCGGAATTCCTGCAAGAGATATTCTATTAGGTGGTGGAAATATCCACTGTATTACCCAACAAATTCCAGAATAGGAGAAAAAGATGAGAAATGTAACGGTTGCAGCTATTCAGATGCAATGCGCTAAGGATGTGGAAACCAATATCCAAACAGCTGAACGCTTAGTTCGACAAGCTGCAGACAAAGGAGCCCAGATCATTCTTTTACCAGAATTATTTGAACGTCCCTATTTCTGTCAGGAGCGTCAGTATGACTACTACCAGTATGCCCAGTCGGTATCAGAAAATACGGCTATTCAGCATTTCAAAGTGATTGCCAAGGAGCTAAAGGTCGTTTTACCGATCAGTTTCTATGAAAAAGATGGTAATGTCTTGTACAATTCTATTGCTGTCATTGATGCAGATGGAGAAGTACTAGGAGTTTATCGTAAAACTCATATACCAGATGACCATTATTATCAGGAGAAATTCTTCTTTACTCCTGGAAATACTGGTTTCAAGGTCTGGGACACTCGCTATGCTAAGATTGGTATTGGCATCTGTTGGGACCAATGGTTCCCAGAAACAGCCCGTTGCCTTGCACTAAATGGTGCAGAATTACTCTTTTATCCAACAGCCATTGGTTCGGAGCCGATTTTGGATACAGATAGTTGTGGTCATTGGCAACGTACCATGCAAGGACACTCAGCAGCTAATATTGTGCCAGTTATTGCTGCTAATCGTTATGGTTTGGAAAAAGTCACTCCTTGCGAGGAAAATGGAGGACAAAGTTCCAGTCTTAACTTCTATGGTTCATCCTTTATGACCGATGAAACAGGAGCTATTTTAAGTCAAGCCGAACGACAAGATGAAGCCATCCTCTTAACCACTTATGACCTTGATAAGGGAGCTAATGAACGCCTGAATTGGGGTCTCTTTAGAGATAGAAGACCGGACATGTATAAAGATATCGTGAAATGACAAAAAGCCTCTTGGAGGCTTTTTTCTGTAGATACTATAATAATTTTTTATAATGTCCTAGGATTCTGATAAAATGAACATAGCATTACTGAGGAGAAGAAAGACTGGAAAGCTCTCAATCAATTTTTCCTTGAAGAATTAAGTCGTGACTGAGGTTAGATATGGGAAAATGGACATGTAGATGTGGTCAAGCAATGAACGACCACCAAGCGAATGATCCAAATGCTTATTCGGTTTATTCGGATGAGTTCTTAGCAGAAATTTCTCAAGCTGAATTATTTTAACTGATATTCTGTCATTGTAATTACGGTAATTATTTGTTATAATACTTCAAAGGAGGAAATCAGATGGTAGTAAAAACAAGAAAACAAGGAAATTCAATCACCATCACCATTCCAAGCGAATTCAATATTCCAAGTGGTGTAAAATACGAAGCGAAATTGTTACCAAGTGGTGAAATTATCTTTACTCCTGAAGAGTCTGGACATCAGATTTCTTATGTAACTGATGATGCCTTTGACTTAAATTTGGACAAAATTTTTGACGAATACGATGATGTTTTCAAAGCTTTGGTGGAAAAATGACAGTCTATCTGACAGAAAAGCAAATTGAAAAAATCAATGCTTTAGCAATTCAACGGTATTCACCTAATGAAAAAATTCAGACAGTTAGTCCTTCTGCCTTAAATATGATTGTCAATTTACCAGAGCAATTTGTCTTCGGTAAACCTCTTTATCCAACAATTTTTGATAAGGCAACAATACTATTTGTCCAATTGATCAAAAAGCATGTTTTTGCCAATGCTAATAAACGAACTGCTTTCTTTGTTTTGGTGAAATTTTTACAGTTGAATGGATATCGTTTTTCTGTAACAGTTGAAGAAGCGGTCGCTATGTGCGTGACTATCGCAGTAGAAGCCTTGACAGATGAAAAGTTAGCTTCCTACGCCAAATGGATCTCTGAAAATTCATTTAGAGTTAATGGCAAGAATTAAGTTTGGATGTTTAAATCCTATAAGTAAAAAATAGACAAACAGATAGTAGTATTCTGTAATGCAGAAAACTAATCTTTTGAATACGTCAAACATTCAATCTTACTAAACAAAAAAAGTAGCCCCTTCAGGCTACTTTTTAAAATTCTTTGTAAACATAAGTATTTTCGGGTTTGTCTACTTTGATGAAGGACTGGACTTCAAGGGTTGGGAGGACTTGGTTGAGTTCCTTGTGATAGCGATTGCTAATCTTACCTTTGACTCTCACCCAAGTGTTATTTTCGTACCGATTAGTGTTTCCAGTGGTCAAAAGGCCAAAAACTCCTGAATCAGCGATACAGTGCATAATACCAAAGCGAAAAACAAATTGACTATTGGTATGATTTGGATCGTTGTAGACAAAGCCAATAAACACGATTTCCTTGCCTTCAAATTCATTTGGATAATCATAGATAGCTTCCATGACCTCCAGGTAATTTTCATCATTGATAACTATACTAGATTGAGCTAAGTATTTATCAGCACTCTTCCGAATAATATTTTCATGAGCTGTTTGTGAATAAAAGCGACTGGTATCCGGCTTAAGATACTGACTGCTCGTTCCTTCACTTGCTTGGATTGCCTTGTCAGTTCCTTCCGACAAAGGGAAATAATATCCTTTTGCCGATACTGTTTGTGAATCCAGAGTGACAGTTGGAAAGGTAAATCCAACTAACAAGGGTAAACTTAAGAGGACAAAACTAGCAAGCTTGGCTGAAAAACTATGTAAGTGACTATGTTCTTTCAAACGCTTGATGAAAATATAGGCTTGAACGATGGCTAGTAACAATGACAAAACCATGCTGATATAAGCCAGATAAGAGTAGTGGAGGTTTATATACTGATTGAGCTTACCTGATAGGTGCAGATAAAGGGTTAAGATAAAATAGCCAAATAAGATAAAAAATCGAATCATAGCATCACCCCGACTAGATAAGAATAGACAAGAACAACAAGAGTTACAATTGTCATGAATTGCCAAATAAATCGCGTTTTGAGATAATTCTTCATCATGAGTAAGTTCTTGACATCAAGCATGGGACCTATAACCAGAAAGGCAAGCACTGGAGCAAAGCCAAAACTTGATAGAAGAGAAGAGCCAATAAAGGCATCCGCTTCACTACAGAGGGATAGTAGGAAAGATAAGACCATCAGAAGAACAATCGCAAGTAGTGGTGATGCGCTGATAGATGTCAGGATACGAGTTGGAACATATACTTGGACTATGCTGGCAAAAAGACAGCCAAAGACCAAATATCGTCCCATATCAAAGAATTCATCAATAGCTTGGATAAAGACCTGAAGCAGTTTTTGACTTTTAGTCAAGTGAGAAAAATCATGCTCATGGCAAGCCAATCTGTTTTCCTTTTGGATAGGTCCCTCCCAGAAAAATCCAAGAAAGATACCCAATATAGTAGCAACTAGAATCGCGCCCAAAGCTCTTAGAAGAACCATTTGAATTGAATTGCCAAAGGCTGAATAAGTCGCAAAAAGTACGATGGGATTGATGATAGGAGCCGTTACTAGAAAAGGTACCGCTGTATAGCTAGGAACCTTCTTTTCTAAAAAACGATTGATGATAGGAACGATTCCACATTCGCAAGAAGGGAAGAGGAAACCAATGAAGCTACCAAAAAAGATTCTCCCCAAACGATTTTTAGGGAGAAATTTATAAACCTTCTCAGGTGTGACATAGACTTCAATGGCACCAGAGATGATACTACCAATTAAGACAAAGGGTAAAGCTTCAATAATAATTGAAAGAAAAATAGCGCCAGCTTGTAGCACACTAGAAGGTAAACTTTGAAAGAGTGTCATCTATTTTTTCTTTTCTGCCTTATCTTTCTTTTCTTTGTCATCTGGAAATGTTACTTGCTTCAAGTCAGGTAGTTTAGCGAATTCTTCGAACATCTTATCTAAGTCATCAGTTTTTGTAAATTTAACAGCCATAAGGCATACCTCGATTCTTTTAGTTAACACTATTATACTATTATTTCTAAGAAATAGTTGGATTTTAAAATAAACATGGCTTTTATCTTTATAAAGTTGAATGAAAGCAACAAATTAATGAAAACAAGCTTTCGCGCTTATGGTATAATAGTTTCATGGATAAAAAATATGAAAAAATTTCCCAAGATTTGGGTGTAACTTTAAATCAGATTGATACTGTCTTGTCTTTGACAGCAGAAGGAGCAACTATCCCCTTTATCGCCCGTTATCGGAAAGATATGACCGGAAGTCTAGATGAGGTAGCCATTAAAGCTATTATCGACCTCGATAAGAGTTTAACTGCTCTAAATGATCGTAAGGAAGCCGTCTTAGCAAAAATCAAAGAGCAAGGCAAGCTAACTAAGGAGTTAGAAGAAGCAATTCTATCAGCTGAAAAACTCGCAGATGTAGAAGAACTCTATCTTCCCTATAAGGAGAAACGTCGCACCAAGGCAACGATTGCGCGTGAGGCTGGACTTTTTCCACTTGCTCGGTTAATTTTACAAAATGTTTCTAATCTAGAAAAAGAAGCAGAAGCATTTATCTGTGAAGGTTTCGAAACTCCTCAAGAAGCTTTGGCTGGAGCTGTAGACATCTTGGTTGAAGCACTATCCGAGGATGTTCATTTACGTTCAATGACATATCAAGAGGTACTTAGACGCTCTAAGATTACTTCTCAAGTCAAAGATGAGAGTCTTGATGAAAAACAAGTCTTTCAGATTTATTACGATTTTTCAGAAACAGTTGCAAACATGCAAGGTTACCGTACGCTTGCCCTTAATCGTGGTGAGAAGCTAGGCATTTTGAAAATTGGCTTTGAGCATGCGACTGATCGTATCCAATCTTTCTTTGCTGCTCGTTTCAAAGTTAAGAACGCCTATATTGACGAAGTTATTCAGCAATCTGTTAAGAAAAAAGTACTACCAGCCATTGAGCGTCGTATTCGTACCGAACTAACAGAAAAGGCAGAAGAAGGAGCTATCCAACTCTTCTCAGAAAACCTTCGAAATCTTCTCCTTGTTGCACCTCTTAAAGGGCGCGTGGTCCTTGGATTTGACCCTGCCTTTCGTACAGGTGCCAAGCTTGCGGTCGTTGATGCGACTGGGAAGATGCTAACGACGCAAGTCATTTATCCAGTCAAACCAGCTTCAGCTCGTCAGATTGAAGAAGCAAAAAGAGATTTAGCAGATTTGATTGGCCAATATGGTGTGGAAATCATTGCCATCGGTAATGGTACTGCTAGTCGTGAGAGTGAATCCTTCGTCGCTGAAGTACTTAAAGATTTTCCTGAGGTCAGCTATGTCATTGTCAATGAGAGTGGGGCATCTGTCTACTCAGCTAGTGAACTTGCTCGTCAAGAGTTTCCTGATTTAACTGTTGAGAAACGCTCTGCTATTTCGATTGCTCGTCGCTTGCAAGACCCACTTGCTGAATTGGTTAAAATTGATCCCAAATCGATCGGTGTCGGTCAATATCAGCACGATGTTAGTCAAAAGAAACTGTCTGAAAGTCTGGACTTTGTTGTTGATACAGTCGTTAACCAAGTCGGTGTAAATGTCAATACAGCTAGTCCAGCCTTACTTTCGCACGTAGCTGGGCTTAACAAAACAATCTCTGAAAATATCGTAAAGTACCGTGAAGAAGAAGGTAAAATCACTTCACGCGCCCAAATAAAGAAAGTCCCTCGTTTAGGAGCAAAAGCCTTTGAACAGGCTGCAGGTTTCCTCCGTATCCCTGAAAGTAACAATATCCTTGATAACACAGGTGTTCACCCAGAAAACTATGCTGCTGTTAAGGAACTCTTCAAACGTTTGGACATTAAAGACCTAAATGAAGAAGCGCAAGCCAAACTAAAATCTATTTCTATCAAGGAAATGGCCCAAGAATTAGACCTCGGTCAAGAAACTCTTAAAGATATTATTGCAGATCTTTTAAAACCCGGTCGTGATTTCCGTGATTCTTTTGATGCTCCAGTCCTACGTCAGGATGTCTTGGATATCAAAGACTTAAAAGTTGGCCAGAAGCTTGAGGGCGTTGTTCGTAACGTCGTTGACTTCGGTGCCTTTGTTGACATTGGTATTCACGAGGATGGCCTGATTCATATCTCTCACATGAGCAAGAAATTCATCAAACATCCGAGTCAAGTCGTTTCAGTTGGTGATTTGGTAACCGTTTGGGTAAAGAAAATCGATGTCCAACGAGAAAAAGTAAATCTGTCGCTCCTTGCACCAGATGAATCTAACTAATTACGTTCGACAAGTTTCTTTAGAAGACTTTGGGAAACCATTCAATCATCAAGCTCAATGGAATACTCGTCTGCGGTCGACAGGTGGGCGATTCTTTCCAAAGGATGGGCATTTGGATTTTAACCCCAAAGTTTATCAAGAACTTGGTTTAGAGGTTTTTCGGAAAATTGTCCGACACGAACTCTGTCATTATCATCTATACTATGAGGGCAAGGGGTATAAACATAAAGATGTAGCCTTTAAGAATTTGTTAAAAGAAGTGGATGGACTCCGCTTTGTTCCTCCCTTATCAAATGTCAATCAAAAACCAGATTTGGTTTATAAATGTCACTCTTGTGGTCAAACTTATCAAAGGAAGCGACGAATTGATACCAAACGCTATCGTTGTGGTCTCTGTCGTGGTAAACTCATTTTGCAAAATCCGCCTAAGGACTGATGCAGGGTGTTCTAGTTCATGTTATACTTATTTCAAGAATACCGAAAGAGGTACAAACTATGAATAAAAATTTTTACAAAATGAGACGAAATCGTATGATATCAGGAGTACTTGCTGGACTCTCTGATAAATGGGACCTTGATGTTACTCTTGTGCGCTTCATTTTTGCTATCTTTACAATCGCAAACTTCGGACTTGGAATCATCATCTACATCATCTTAGCCTCTATCTTGCCAACAAAGGAAGATATCGAAGCAGAAATGTACGGAACAGGACCACGTAAGATAAAAGAGGCTGAACCAATCGATGATGATAAAGGTTGGTTTTGGTAGTTTTACTTAATTATATATGTTTGGATAATAAAAAAGATACCTCGAGGTATCTTTTTTAAATACTAAACAACTGACCCAATAGATAGGTCACTCCCATGGTCAAAAGACCGATACAAAGGTTACGAATCATAGCTGTTTTAGTTGGGGCTTTCCCGAGTTTGGCACTGGTGTAACCTGTAATCAATAGAGAAATCGCAACGATAAAAACAGTAGCAGGGATTCGATAGTCACTTGGAAAGATGGTAATGGAAAGCATTGGTGGTAGACTACCAAGAACAAAAGCAATGAAGCTAGATGCTGCAGCATGCCAAGGATTGGTAAACTCTTCATACTCGATTCCGTATTTTTCTTCAACTAAAGCTTTAAGTGGATTTTTAAGAAAAGCTTTATTGACTAAAAGTTGAGCTGAAGTTTCACACTCACCATTTTGAAGATAAGCAGCATATAGAGATTTCTTTGCAGCCTCGATATCCTTATCCAAAAGTAATTGCTCACGAGCTACTGCGGCTTCTTCGGTGTCTTTTTGAGTAGATACTGAAACATATTCACCTCCAGCCATAGAGAAGGCACCCGCTAAGATGGCAGCCAAACCTGAAAGAAAGATTATCCAGATATTACTGGTTGCACTGGCAACGCCGATAACAACTCCAGCGATGGAAATGATCCCGTCATTGGCTCCGAGCACACCAGCACGTAAAATGTTTAAACGACCAGCGAAGTTTGTATCAATTTCATGTGTAATTTTTGACATATTCTTCTCCTTTTTATCCATTATAAAGTATAGGAGAAGTAAAAACAAACTTTTTAAACTTTCTGAAAAAAGTTTTTCAATTCTAATATATGTCATAGCTATTGCTTATGCCAATATATAACAAAGTTGTATTTGTAACTGACTGTCATAGATGATACAATTAATGTAATGAAATCTTTGGAGGTCTGATGATGACTCGTGAATTTAAATTTGAAACCCTACAATTGCATGCAGGACAAGTGGTAGATGCTACTACCAAGTCTCGTGCTGTACCAATTTATCAAACAACATCTTTTGTATTTGAAGATACACAGGAGGGTGCAGACCTTTTTGCCCTTCAAAAAGCTGGAAATATCTATACTCGTATTACCAATCCAACAACTTCAGCCTTTGAAGAGCGTATTGCAGCACTAGAAGGCGGAGTAGGTGCACTTGCCACAGCTTCTGGGAT
This sequence comes from Streptococcus infantis ATCC 700779, assembly GCF_000187465.1. Lineage (GTDB taxonomy): Bacteria > Bacillota > Bacilli > Lactobacillales > Streptococcaceae > Streptococcus > Streptococcus infantis. Next base: position 801,660 of record NZ_GL732439.1, read on the forward strand.
GGCAGCTCTTACTTATACTATCCTTGGACTTGCTCATGCTGGTGATCATGTGGTTGCAGCTTCAACTATCTATGGTGGGACCTTTAACCTTTTGAAAGAAACCCTTCCTCGTTACGGAATCACCACTACTTTTGTTGATATTGATAATCTAGAAGAAGTAGAGGCAGCGATTAAAGATAATACAAAACTTGTTTTGATTGAAACTTTGGGTAATCCAGTTATCAACATTCCTGATATTGAAAAAATAGCTGAAATTGCTCATAAACATCAGATTCCTTTGGTTTCAGACAATACCTTTGCAACGCCTTATCTTATCAATGTCTTTTCACACGGTGTAGATATCTCGGTTCACTCGGCGACTAAATTTATCGGTGGACACGGTACAACTATTGGCGGTGTTATCGTCGATAGCGGTAAGTTTGACTGGGCTGCTTCAGGAAAATTCCCTCAATTAGTCGATGAAGATCCAAGCTACCACAATATCAGCTATACTCGTGATGTTGGTGCTGCAGCCTTTATCGTTGCTGCTCGCGTGCAATTGCTTCGCGATATGGGAGCTGCCCTTTCACCATTTAACTCATTCTTGCTCCTACAAGGTCTTGAGACACTATCTCTCCGTGTTGAACGTCATGTTCAAAATGCTGAGAAAATCGTTGATTTCCTTGTGAACCATCCAAAAGTTGAAAAAGTCAATTATCCAAAATTAGCTGATAGCCCTTACCATGCCTTGGCGGAGAAATATTTACCAAAAGGTGTTGGTTCAATCTTTACCTTCCACGTTAAAGGCGGAGAAGCAGAAGCTCGTAAGGTGATTGATAGCTTAGAAATCTTTTCAAACCTTGCAAACGTAGCAGATGCCAAATCATTGGTCGTTCATCCAGCAACTACAACTCATTCTCAATTGTCTGACTCTGATCTAGAAGCAGCAGGAGTAACTAAAAATCAAATCCGTCTATCAATTGGACTAGAAAATGTCGATGATTTGATTGAAGATTTACGACTAGCTCTTGAAAAAATCTAAAAATAACTTATATTTATCAAATTAAGCATCCTTCTCACGAATAATAAAGTGAGGAGGATTTTTATGTATAGTATTTCATTTCAAGAAGATTCGCTTTTACCAAGAGAGAGACTAGTCAAAGAAGGAGTAGAAGCACTCAGCAACCAAGAATTACTGGCAATATTACTAAGGACAGGCACAAAACAGGCTAATGTTTTTGAAATAGCGCAGAAGGTCTTAAATCAGCTGACATGTTTAACTGACCTCAAAAGAATGAGTCTACAGGAATTGCAGACTCTATCGGGTATTGGACGTGTTAAGGCTATCGAATTGCAAGCCGTTATTGAATTAGGCTACCGTATCCATAAAAAGGAAACAGTGGAAATGGAGAGTATTCTTAGCAGTCGTAAATTAGCTAAAAAGATGCAGTCTGAGATTGGAGATAAAAAACAAGAGCACCTAGTGGCGCTCTATCTGAATACTCAAAATCAAATCATTCATCAGCAGACTATTTTTATCGGGTCTGCCACGAGAAGTATTGCAGAACCGAGAGAAATTCTCCACTACGCTTTGAAGCATATGGCAACATCTGTGATTCTGGTTCACAATCATCCATCAGGAGCAGTGGTTCCTAGCCCCAATGATGACCATGTTACGAAGCTTGTTAAAGAAGCCTGTGAATTAATGGGATTGGTCTTATTGGACCATTTAATTGTCTCTCATTCTGATTATTTTAGTTACCGGGAGAAGACGGATATGATATAAAAAACCTGTATATGATACAGGTTTTACATTTCATTGACGACATAGTCGAAAAGTGTTTTATCTTTGGGGCGATTTTCAAAGAGAAATTCAGGATGCCATTGAACCCCAAGATAAGGGAAGCCATCCGTAGTTGTAACAGCTTCGATAATACCATCTTTAGGATCATGTGCTACAACCTTAAGATTAGGAGCTAAATCTTTGATGCTCTGATGGTGGAAAGAATTGATATGAGAGATTTCTCCATAGATTTCTCTTAGAATAGTATCTGGTTCGGTGACAAGTCGCTGAGTGGTGTATTCAGCGGAAGTATCTTGCCAATGATCTTCGATATCTTGATAAAGTGTTCCACCCATGGCAACGTTAAAGAGCTGAGTACCACGACAAACAGAAAAAATTGGTTTATTTTGCTTGATTGCTTCTTTAATGAGCGCTAACTCAAAAATATCACGTTGAAGGTGGTAATCGTCGCTATCAATAGCTTTTGGCTCACCATAGTATTTAGGGTCAACATTTTGTCCACCGGTTAAAATAAGTTTATCAATTAAACTAATGTAGTAACCGGCCATTTCTTCATCACCAATTGGTAGGATAATGGGGATACCTCCAGCTTCCTTAACTCCTTCAACAAAGCCTTTGGCAGCATAACTCATCATAAGCTCATCATCTGGATGCGGGGTTTCATTTCCTGTAATCCCAATAACTGGTTTTTTCATAAATCAATTCGCTTTCTAATCCTCTTTTCGCATGAAATAGAGGAGGGTTTGAAGTTCGCTAGTAAGATCGACATACTGAACAACTACGTCTTTAGGAAGATGTAGGTGAACAGGAGAAAAACTGAGTATACCTTTGATACCAGCATCAACCAAAAGTTCTGCAACTTCTTGAGATTTAACACTAGGAACAGTAAGAATAGCAGTTTTAACATCACTATCCTTAATTTTATCCTTTATTTGAGAGATTCCATAGATTGGAACACCGTCGGGTGTCTTGGTACCAACCTCAGGATGATCATCTAGGTCAAAAGCCATGATGATTTTCATCTTGTTACGCTCATGAAAGCGGTAGTGGAGGAGGGCATGTCCCATATTTCCAATACCTACAAGCATAACATTGGTAATAGAATTATCATTTAAAAGATCAGCGAAAAAGTTCATGAGCTTTTTGACATCATAGCCAAATCCACGACGACCAAGTTCGCCAAAGTAAGAGAAGTCACGACGAACAGTGGCAGAATCAATTCCAATCGCTTCTGCAATTTGTTTGGAATTAGCTCTTTCAATTTTCTCGGCATTAAATCTTTTAAAAATACGGTAATAGAGAGAAAGTCTCTTTGCTGTTGCCTTTGGAATAGCAGACTGTTTTTCTTTCACAAAATCACAACCTTTCTATCTACTATTTTATAGAAAGCTTGTGAAAATTGCAACAATAACGAAAAAAAACTAAGAAAAAATCTTAGTTTATCTTCGTTTCGTGGTAAGTCCTTAAAAAGCGGTAGAGGTCACCTAGAAGTCCTTGATAGATTTCAACTCCATCATGTGTTAATGAAGTAATATGAGTAGTATCAGGGAGAGTAACACAACCCGATAGAGAGAGCATAAGAGCTTCATAGTCTTCATATTCTTGCACACGCTCTACTTGATAGGAGTCCTTGTAAGTTAATCGAAACATAATGACCTTCTATCTTTCGTTTTTTGTAAATACGCCACGTTCAACCAGGCTATCCATCAAAAAGTAAAATTTCTCTTGGTGGATATGAGTTTCTTCTGATTTGAAGATATCAACTAAACGTAGACCAAATTTATCAGTGATATTGATTTTTACACCAGTTAAGTCTTTGTTGATGATAATCTTAAGTTGGAATCCTTCTCCGCTATTTGGAACCTTTTCAAGTAGACGCGTTAATTCATAGTTCCCAACTTTAGTTTCAAAAAAAGTATTATCTTTAAGCGTAAATTTTTTAACAATTGGACTAAGTGTGTATTCGTAACGACAATTTTTAAGTTTAATCGTTTGCTCAAATGCCATTAAGTTATCCTCCGATGATATTTTTAAGAGTTTTAGCAAGAGTTATCATTTCTTGTTCCGTATTTTGAGGTGAAATGCTGACGCGTACAGACTCGTGTAAGCGAGGAGATTCTTCTCCGTAGAAGGCTTGAAGAACATGACTGACCTGAACAACACCAGCTGTACAAGCAGAACCTGTTGAAATAGAAATACCTTCAAGGTCTAAACGAAGTAGTAGTAGATCGTTGCGTTGTCCCGGAAATCCGATATTTAGGACATAAGGGAGTTGCTCTTTACCTTGATTGAGATAATAGGTTGATCCAGTCATCTCAGTTAGAAAAACTTTCTGTAGTTTTTGAACTTTATTAAAGTTAGCCTCTAGATGATCTATATCGTCCTTAAGTGCTGCAACCATACCAATAATTGCGGGAAGGTTTTCTGTCCCTGCTCTTTTTTTCTGTTCTTGATCTCCACCATGTAGGTAAGGATCAAAATCTGTAGAAGCAGCGTATAGGAAACCGATACCCTTTGGACCGTGAAATTTATGAGCAGAAGCACTGAGGAAATCTATCCCTAGTTCTTCAGGAAGAATCTCTAGCTTCCCGACAGCTTGAACAGCATCTACATGATAAGCTGCTGAATGTCCTTTTAAAATCTGACCAATTTCAGCGATTGGTAAAAGAGTACCTGTTTCATTGTTAACATACATAGTTGAAACGAGAATAGTATCTTCACGCAGTGCATTTTTGACTTGATCTGCAGTGATTTCTTGATTGTCGGGTTTTAAAATAGTCACTTCAAATCCAAAATTTTCCACCAGATATTCAATTGGTTCAAGCACAGCGTGATGCTCGATAGCAGTAGTAATAATGTGTTTTCCGCGATTTTGATGACGGAGACAGTAGCCGATAATAGCTGTATTATTACTTTCTGTACCACCAGAAGTGAAGAAAATGTGTTGGGGCTTTGTACCTAGTATACCTGCTAACTCTTGACGGGCTTCACGTAATAATTTTCCTGCTTGACGCCCATGACCATGAATGCTAGAAGGATTGCCATAAGTCTCCTGCATGACTTGAGTCATTGCTGAGATAGCTGCAGATGACATGGGTGTCGTAGCAGCATTATCTAAATAAATCAAAAACTCACCTAATTTCTATTTAAATTTAAATAGTGGACTAACTGGTTTTCTTTCATGAATACGAACCATGGCATCACCAATTAGTTCGCTTGCGGTAATATATTGTACATTCTTAGGTTTTTTACTTTCTGTCAATACAGAATCTGTAACCAAGACTTCCTTGATATTAGCTGCATCCAACAACTCTGCAGCACCGTTGACGAACAAACCATGGCTGGATACCGCGTAGATTTCAGTAGCACCATCGCGTTCCAAAATTTTAGCAGCTTCAGAGAAAGTACGGCCTGTATTAAGAATGTCATCGATTAAGATTGCTTTCTTACCTTCAACCTCTCCGATAATGTAACCTTGGCTACGTTCAGAATCATCTTGAGCATAGTCAATGATAGCAATCGGAGCATCAAGGTATTCAGCAAGGCTACGAGCACGTTTTACACCTGAGTTTTTAGGGCTGACAACAACCACATCTGGACCAGTTAAACCTTTATCAATGTAGTGTTTTGCAAATAGCGGAATTGTATAGAGGTTATCTACAGGAATATCAAAGAAACCTTGTACCTGAACAGCATGAAGGTCCAGTGTCAATACACGGCTAACCCCAGCTTTTACTAACATATTTGCAACAAGTTTAGCTGTAAGAGGTTCTCGAGAAGAAGCAATACGGTCTTGACGAGCATAACCAAAGTATGGAAGCACAACGTTAATGGTATTTGCACTAGCACGAACACAGGCGTCAACCATGATTAATAGTTCCATCAAGTGGTTATTAACAGGGTAGCTGGTTGATTGGATGATATAAACATCATATCCACGAACACTTTCTTCGATATTAACTTGGATTTCACCATCGGAGAATTGACGTGATGATAATTTTCCTAGTGGAACACCTGCTGCATCCGCAATTTTTTGAGCTATTTCATGATTGGATGAAAGTGAAAAAAGCTTCATATTTTTTGTATCTGACATTGATAAACCGTCCTCTATAAACTAAGTGAATCAGCAAAAGGAAACATTTTCTTAGCGAGAGTGTTCCATTACAGATTCTATTATTTTTTATCTCTTATATTTTATCAAAAAAAGTTGATTATTTCAGTTATTTTTCATATTTTCTATAAATCGTACTAATTTTGAAGGTGCTTTCTTGTATTGGATCTCATTTACCTGTAAAAACTCCTGAAAATCAAGACTTCCTTGGTCACCATTCTCAACTTCTAGCTCTAGTTCATAATCTACAATATCGAAGTAGCGGCTTTGGTCAAGCGCCATGAGTCCAATAGCTGTTTCCTTTTCGTAACGAACAGTAGTTAGGCAACCTAAAACCACCCAACCATTTGTTGAAAGTCCACGGCTAGTTAGTTCTTCTAGAATCATCCCCTGTGGGAGTTTACATTCGACCAGACAACTTTTAGCTGCCTCAATAGTGAGGTCTTGGTTGTATTCCATATTTCCGACTTCTTGAGGAATCTTAATAGTCAGTTCGGCGCTTGTATCGAAAGTACGAATGCGCATAGCAATTTTATGATGTCGAAGGTAAAAATCAGGCGTATCTAGGTAGTAATTTTTTTGTGTAACAGGAGTGACTTCTGAAAATTGAGCTAGCAATCGATTATATTCTTCTTCACTTAGAAGTGTTTTCATTTCTATTTCTAAATGTTTCATTTTTACAACCTTTTCTTTATATTTGAAAGCGATTTATGGTATAATAAGCATTGTATTTATTGTATATGATTTTCATGAGAAAATCAAAAACTAGATAAATTAAACTGCATAGAGAATTGGACGTAAGAGTAATATGATTACAGAATGGGAAGAATTTTTAGATCCTTACATTCAAGCTGTCGGAGAATTAAAAATAAAACTCCGAGGAATCCGAAAACAATACAGAAAACAAAACCGACATTCTCCAATCGAGTTTGTCACGGGTCGGGTTAAACCGATTGAAAGTATCAAAGAGAAAATGGCACGCCGGGGTATTGGCTATGACACACTTGAACAGGATTTGCAAGATATTGCAGGTTTACGTGTCATGGTTCAATTCGTAGACGACGTAAATGAGGTTGTTTCTATCCTTCGTAAAAGACAGGATATGAGAGTTGTTCAAGAGCGTGATTACATTACTCATCGAAAGGCTTCGGGTTATCGTTCTTATCATGTGATTATTGAGTATATGGTTGATACGATTTACGGTGCAAAAACCATTCTAGTTGAGATTCAAATTCGTACCTTGGCTATGAACTTTTGGGCTACAATCGAGCATTCTCTCAACTATAAATATCAAGGAGATTTCCCAGAGGAAATCAAGGAAAGACTTGAGATTACAGCCAGAATTTCACATCAGCTAGACGAAGAAATGAGTAAAATACGTGCTGATATCCAGGAAGCACAAGCGCTCTTTGATCCTTTGCACAGAAAATTAAATGACGGGGTAGGAAACAGTGACGATACCGATGAAGAATACAGGTAAACGAATTGACCTAATTGCCAACCGTAAGCCTCAGAGTCAGAAAGTTCTATTTGAGTTAAAAGAACGATTAAAAAAGAATAATTTTATTCTAAATGATAAAAATCCAGATATCGTCGTCTCTATTGGTGGAGATGGGATGTTGCTGTCTGCTTTTCATAAGTATGAAAACCAACTGGATAAGGTCCGTTTTGTTGGGGTTCATACAGGACATTTAGGTTTTTATACGGATTATCGTGATTTTGAGTTGGACCAATTGGTTACAAATTTACAATTGGATAATGGAGCTCAGGTTTCTTATCCACTCTTAAGTGTCAAAATATTTCTCGAAAATGGTGAAGTCAAGTCTTTCCGAGCACTAAATGAAGCTAGCATTCGTCGAGCGGATCGTACAATGGTTGCAGATGTCATTATTAACCATGTTCCCTTCGAACGCTTTCGTGGTGACGGCCTAACAGTTTCAACGCCGACTGGAAGTACTGCTTATAATAAATCACTTGGTGGAGCAGTACTGCACCCGACCATAGAGGCCCTACAATTGGCTGAAATTGCTAGCTTGAACAACCGAATCTATCGCACACTTGGTTCATCAATTATTGTTCCTAAAAAAGACAAGATTGAATTGATACCGACTCGAAATGACTATCACACAATCTCAATCGATAATAGTATTTATTCTTTCCGAAATATTGAGAAAATAGAATACCAGATTGATCATCATAAGATTCATTTTGTAGCCACGCCAAGCCACACCAGTTTTTGGAATCGTGTCAAAGATGCCTTTATTGGTGAGGTGGACGAATGAAGTTTCAGTTTATTGCCGACGAACATGTCAAGGTCAAAACCTTTTTGAAAAAACATGAAGTTTCAAAAGGGTTACTTGCCAAGATTAAGTTTCGAGGTGGTGATATTCGAGTAAACGGGCATCCGCAGAATGCAACCTATCTCTTAGATATCGGAGATGAAGTTGTCATTGATATTCCGCCAGAGGAAGGATTCGAGACACTTGAAGCAATTGATTATCCTCTAGATATTCTATTTGAAGATGATCATTTCTTGATTATCAACAAACCCTTTGGAGTCGCTTCAATCCCTAGTGTCAATCATTCCAATACCATTGCTAACTTTATCAAAGGTTACTATGTAAAACAAAACTATGAGAATCAGCAGGTTCATATTGTGACTCGGCTTGATAGAGATACCTCTGGATTGATGCTTTTTGCTAAACACGGCTATGCGCATGCCAGATTAGACAAGCAATTGCAAAAAAAGGCTATTGAAAAGCGTTATTACGCCCTAGTTAAGGGAGATGGTCATCTGGAACCTCAGGGAGAAATAATCGCTCCGATAGCCCGAGATGAAGATTCTATCATCACTCGACGAGTAGCAAAGGGTGGAAAATATGCCCATACGTCCTATCAAATCGTGGCATCTTATGGGAATATTCACTTAGTTGATATTCGTCTCCACACCGGGAGAACCCACCAGATTCGGGTTCATTTCTCGCATATTGGATTTCCATTACTAGGAGATGATCTTTATGGGGGAAGCTTAGAACATGGCATCCAACGCCAGGCTCTACATTGCCATTACTTATCGTTTTATCATCCTTTCTTAGAAGAGCAGTTAGAGCTAGAATGCCCACTGCCGGATGATTTCGACACACTTATTACACAGTTATCAAATAATAATTTATCTTAAAAGGAGTCAAAACTCATGGAAGTTTTTGAAAGTTTGAAAGCCAACCTAGTTGGTAAAAATGCACGCATCGTTCTACCTGAAGGTGAAGAACCACGTATCCTACAAGCAACGAAGCGCTTGGTTAAAGAAACAGAAGTTATCCCTGTACTCCTAGGAAACCCTGACAAAATTAAAATCTATCTCGAAATCGAAGGAATTACAGAGGGTTACGAAGTCATCGATCCAGAACATTACCCACAATTTGAAGATATGGTAGCTTCACTTGTTGAACGTCGTAAAGGAAAAATGACAGAAGAAGAAGCGAGACAAGTACTCATCAACGATGTTAACTACTTTGGTGTTATGTTAGTTTATATGGGCTTAGTTGATGGTATGGTTTCAGGAGCTATTCACTCTACAGCTTCAACAGTTCGTCCAGCTCTTCAAATCATTAAGACTCGTCCGAATGTGAGCCGTACATCAGGTGCCTTTCTTATGGTTCGTGGCACTGAACGTTACTTGTTTGGTGACTGTGCTATCAACATCAACCCAGATGCTGACGCCCTAGCTGAAATCGCGATTAACTCTGCTATCACTGCTAAAATGTTTGGAATCGAACCTAAGATTGCTATGCTTAGCTATTCAACTAAGGGGTCAGGTTTTGGCGAAAGTGTTGATAAGGTAGTGGAAGCTACTAAAATTGCTCACGACTTGCGTCCTGACCTAGAAATTGATGGTGAATTGCAATTTGATGCTGCCTTTGTTCCTGAAACTGCAGCTCTTAAAGCTCCTGGAAGCAACGTAGCTGGACAAGCTAATGTTTTCATCTTCCCTGGTATTGAAGCAGGTAACATTGGTTACAAGATGGCAGAACGTCTAGGTGGATTTGCTGCAGTTGGACCAGTTTTGCAAGGTCTTAACAAGCCAGTAAATGACCTTTCTCGCGGATGTAACTCTGACGATGTTTACAAACTAACTCTAATTACAGCAGCACAAGCTGTTCATCAATAAGAATAAAATCCCTCTTTCTCTCTTGGTAAAGGGGGATTTCCCTTTTTTAAAGACATAATTCATCTGCAAAAATAGCCAAAATATGGTAAAATAGTCAGTAATCATCTATGTTTTATAGAATAAGTTTGTATGAAGAAAAGGAAATAAAATGGCAACTATTCAATGGTTTCCTGGGCATATGTCCAAAGCAAGACGTCAGGTCCAGGAAAATTTAAAATTTGTTGATTTTGTGACAGTTTTAGTAGATGCACGTTTGCCCTTGTCTAGCCAAAATCCAATGCTGACTAAAATTATCGGGGACAAACCAAGGCTATTGATTCTAAACAAGGCAGACCTTGCAGACCCAGCATTAACAAAAGAGTGGCGTCAGCACTTTGAATCACAAGGTATTCAGACACTTGCTATCAACTCTAAGGAACAAATAACAGTAAAAGTCGTAACGGATGCTGCCAAGAAACTCATGGCAGATAAGATTGCTCGTCAAAAAGAACGTGGAATTCAAATTGAGACCTTGCGTACCATGATTATCGGGATTCCAAACGCTGGTAAATCGACTCTGATGAACCGTTTAGCTGGTAAGAAAATTGCTGTAGTTGGTAATAAACCAGGTGTGACAAAAGGTCAACAATGGCTTAAAACCAATAAGGATTTAGAAATTTTGGATACTCCAGGGATTCTTTGGCCAAAATTTGAAGATGAAACTGTTGCACTTAAACTTGCCCTTACGGGAGCAATCAAGGATCAGTTACTTCCAATGGATGAGGTAACGATTTTCGGTCTCAATTACTTTAAAACGCATTATCCTGAAAAGCTTCAAGAACGTTTCAAACAAATGAATCTGGACGATGAGGCTCCCGAGATTATCATGGATATGACGCGTATCCTTGGTTTCCGTGATGATTACGACCGTTTTTACAATCTCTTTGTTAAAGAAGTTCGTGATGGAAAACTGGGTAATTATACATTAGATACATTGGAAGACCTCAATGGCAACGATTAAAGAAATAAAAGAAGAATTAGCAAAGATAACTGAACTTGAAAGTCCCTTTTTTAAGGAATTTGAAAAAGATTCTCGTTCAGGTGTCAAAAAGGAAATTGAAAAGCGTAAAAAGGCCATCCAAGCAGAAATGGATGAAAATCTTCGCTTAGAAGCCATGCTTAGCTATGAAAAAGAGCTTTACATTCAAGGGATTAACCTAATTGCAGGTGTAGATGAGGTTGGACGTGGTCCGCTAGCTGGTCCAGTGGTGGCTGCTGCAGTGATTTTACCTCAAAATTGTAAAATTAAAGGTTTAAATGACAGCAAAAAAATTCCTAAGAAAAAACACGAGGAGATTTTTCAGGCTGTCAAAGAGAATGCCCTAGCAATCGGTATCGGGATTATGGACAATCATGTCATTGACCAAGTTAATATCTATGAAGCGACGAAACTAGCCATGAATGAAGCTATCTCTCAACTTGAACCTCAGCCAGAACATCTTTTGATTGATGCTATGAAGTTGGATTTGCCGATTTCTCAGACATCCATCATCAAAGGGGATGCCAACTCCTTATCTATTGCAGCAGCATCGATTATAGCTAAAGTTACCAGAGATAAGATCATGGCTAACTATGACGAAGAATTTCCAGGCTATGATTTTGCTCAAAATGCTGGCTATGGAACTGCTAAGCATATAGAAGGAATTGAAAAGCACGGTGTCACACCTATTCATCGCACCAGTTTTGAACCGATTAAAACGACCATCTCAGAAACTAGTAAAAGATAATTAAAGGAGAGAATTATGGAGGAACAATCGGAAATACTTAGTTCCAAGAAAGAATTTGCTTTCGCGTCCAGTACGATCTTAGCTCAAGTTGGGCGAGGTATTATTGTCGGATTAGTCGTAGGAATTATTGTAGGATCATTTCGATTTTTGATCGAAAAAGGCTTTCATATCGTTCAAGGATTTTATCATGACCAAGAGAATCTGATACGGAATCTATTGATTATTTTATTGTTTTATATCCTCATTTGCTTACTTAGTGCCAAATTAACACGTTCAGAAAAAGATATCAAAGGTTCTGGTATTCCTCAAGTTGAAGCGGAGTTAAAAGGTCTCATGTCTCTCAACTGGTGGAGTATCCTTTGGAAGAAATACATTCTAGGCATTTTAGCAATTGCTAGTGGACTCATGTTAGGGCGTGAAGGTCCCAGTATTCAGCTAGGTGCCGCTGGAGGAAAAGGAATTGCCAAATGGCTCAAGTCTAGCCCTGTTGAGGAGCGTTCTTTGATTGCTAGCGGAGCTGCGGCTGGTCTTGCTGCAGCCTTTAATGCACCGATTGCGGGGTTATTATTTGTAGTAGAAGAAGTGTATCACCATTTTTCACGATTCTTCTGGGTTTCTACCTTGGCTGCTAGTCTAGTAGCAAACTTTGTTTCCCTTCTCATCTTTGGCTTAACACCTGTGCTTGATATGCCTGATAATATTCCTCAAATGAGTTTGAGTCAATATTGGATTTATCTGGTGATGGGGATATTACTTGGAGTTTCTGGATATCTATATGAGAAAGCCGTTCTGAATATCGGAAAAGTATATGATTGGATTGGTCAAAAGATTCATCTGGATAAGGCCTATTATCCTATTCTAGCCTTTCTTCTTATCATTCCAGTAGGAATCTTCCTACCACAAATACTTGGTGGCGGAAATCAAGTTGTTTTATCCTTAACAGAACAAGATTTTAGCTTCCAAATTCTCTTAATTTACTTTATCATTCGCTTTATTTGGAGCATGATTAGTTACGGAAGTGGACTACCAGGTGGTATTTTCTTACCAATTTTAGCTTTAGGATCTTTACTTGGTGCTCTAGTAGGCGTTATTTGTGTCAATCTTGGCCTTGTTAGCCAGCAGCAATTTCCTATCTTTGTAATTCTTGGAATGAGTGGGTATTTTGGTGCTATCTCAAAAGCACCTTTGACAGCTATGATTCTTGTGACTGAGATGGTCGGTGATATCCGAAATCTCATGCCTTTAGGGATGGTTACTCTAGTTGCTTATATTGTTATGGATCTGCTCAAAGGGGCGCCCGTCTATGAAGCCATGCTAGAAAAAATGTTACCTGAATCAGCAACTGATGATGGAGAAATTACCCTAATTGAAATTCCAGTATCAGACAAAATAGCTGGTAAGCAAGTACATGAACTCAATTTACCACACAACGTACTCATCACAACCCAAGTACATAATGGTAAAAGTAAGACAGTTAATGGATCTACAAGGATGTATCTAGGTGATATGATTCATCTCGTGATTCCAAAAAGTGAAATTGGAAAAGTGAAAGATTTATTACTATAAAAACATAATTTAAGTTATGTATATTTAGAAACAAAAAGAATAGAGGATATATTTATTACATAATTTAATTTATGCTTAAAATGTAACTCTTAGACTGTTTTTTATAACCAAAGGGAGATGCTATGAGTAGAAATAAAGCTCTTTCAGTTTATTTACTTGGGACTTTTAGTCAATTATTATTAGTTTGTTTAGTTGTATTTTTCTGCAATCATTATGGGGTTCATTCTGTTCTAGTAAATATTTTCGGAGTAATGATCGGTGGAATCTCTACAGCCTTATGGGGTAGCATTGCTGCTATTTGCTATTATGAGATTGATTTAAAGAAAATAATAAAAGATTTTTTTAACATTCAGACCAGTTACAAACATTATTTATTAGCATTTTTTCTTATTATTCTTGATTTCTCTTTTCTATTTTTTTGGGGGAAAATCGTACAATTTATCTGGTATCTTCCTTTTCTGATGTTTTTCAAGTTTATTGTATTTGGCGGTTTGGAGGAAATTGGTTGGAGATATGTATTTCAGCCACTTTTACAAGAAAAGTTCCACTATTTTCAAGCGACAATTTTAACATTTATCATATGGTCAATTTGGCATTTATTGTTCTTTTATATAGATGGTTCTCTAGCCATCCTTCAAATAGTACCTTTCTTATTTGGGTTGCTGACAAATTCGTTTATTCTTTCAGCTCTTTATTTTAAAACAAAAAATCTCTGGATTTGTGTGATGACACATTCAATGATTAATGTATTTTCTCAATTGACTACGAGTGACGACCATTACGGAATGTATCTAATCAGAATTATTGTTATTGTTGCATCGTGTTATCTAGTAATGTCTAGCAAAGTTAAGTATAAAACATATTAAATAGTATTTAGAATAATTTTGAACATTTAATAGAGAGTTAAAAATCCAAATCACTTTATTGATTTGGATTTTATTGATTTTAGAGAAAATTATAAGGTTATGTAAAAGTTATTTAAACATTGGTAGAAAAACTAAGAGTTAATGTCATTTGAACAATTTTTAGTTTTCGCTTAAATAAAGTACATAATTGAGTATAATTGGCTTAAAAAAAATTTTTGGTTATATTCAATACAGAGAGTATGGGTTTCTTATTTGAACATTCCTAAATCTCCCCTATAACATCTTTCCGAAAAACTATAATTTTCTTGAAAAAAATATCTAGCTATGCTATACTACTAGTATAGAAAGATTTGGAGAAAAACATGAAACGCGAGATCTTATTAGAACGTATCGATAAACTCAAACAAGTCATGCCCTGGTATGTTCTAGAATACTATCAATCGAAACTGGCTGTTCCATACAGTTTTACGACCTTATACGAATACTTAAAGGAATATGATCGATTTTTCACCTGGGTCTTGGAATCTGGTATATCGGATGCTGACACCATGGCCAATATTCCCTTAGACGTTCTGGAGCACATGACCAAGAAAGACATGGAATCTTTTATTCTTTACTTACGTGAACGTCCACTGCTCAATGCCAATACGACGAAAAACGGGGTTTCTCAAACAACCATTAACCGTACTTTATCTGCACTGTCTAGTCTTTATAAGTATTTGACCGAGGAAGTTGAAAATGAGCAAGGGGAACCTTATTTCTACCGTAATGTCATGAAGAAGGTTGCTACCAAGAAAAAGAAAGAAACTTTAGCTGCTCGAGCTGAAAATATCAAGCAAAAACTCTTTTTAGGGGATGAAACAGAAGGTTTTCTTAACTATATTGACCGGGAATACCCTCAAACACTCTCAAATCGTGCTTTATCATCCTTTAACAAGAATAAAGAGCGAGATATAGCTATTATTGCACTGCTTCTTGCATCTGGTGTCCGTCTCTCTGAAGCCGTTAACCTTGATCTTCGAGATCTTAACCTTAAAATGATGGTGATTGACGTCACTCGAAAAGGTGGAAAACGAGACTCGGTCAATGTTGCTGCCTTTGCTAAGCCTTATCTGGAGCAATATCTTGCTATTCGAGACAAACGTTATAAGACAGAAAAAACCGATACAGCCCTCTTCTTAACCTTGTATCGAGGTGTTCCAAATCGTATCGATGCTTCTAGTGTTGAAAAAATGGTCGCCAAGTATTCGGAAGACTTCAAAGTTCGGGTAACTCCCCACAAACTGCGCCATACTCTTGCAACCCGTCTCTATGATGCAACTAAGTCGCAGGTTTTGGTAAGTCATCAACTAGGACATGCTAGCACACAAGTTACCGACTTGTATACGCATATCGTTAATGACGAACAGAAAAATGCCTTGGATAGTTTATAAGATACATAACATAAATTATGTAATGTTTTTAGTGTTAGAAAAAGAGCGTAGGATTTTTTATCGAATCTTACGCTCTTTTATTCTTTCTATAAAAATTCGATCCAATAATTACGATGTGGCTCAATAATAACTGGTTTTCCCCAAAATGATTTTAGATAGGCCAAGTTTGCAGGGGTGACCGGTCTTTTTTCATCATTGAATTTCTCTGCACTCTCTTCCGTTAGAAAGCATTTAACAGCTTCATATGGTGTACCATCGCTCGCTATTCAATCAATTCCTAAATAAGCAATTTCATCACCGGCTTTTGGAATATCTGTAAATAGTTTACCAATAAAATAAACTGTCTTATCTTTCATTAATTCATAAGCCTTACTATTTTCCAGTCTGTTATTCGCTGCAGCGTACATAATACAAAAACTGTCCACAATATCTTTCAAAGGCATTAATTCTTCTTTGCTGACTATAATTTCGTCAGAAGCAAGTCCACCAATGATTAAGCTTTTATAATGAAGTTGCTGGATGATATTATCTAAAGCCATTCCTAATGGTAGTTGGACACCCTGATAGCCTAATGGTTCTAGCTCTTGTTTTTTCTGGTCAAGGTGTTCTTGTGTAATACTGATATTCAAATCATATGGAGTTGAAGGTTGTTGCTTGCTAAAAAAAGCCACTACTATACGATCTAACTGTTCAAATAGACCAAGTTTTTCCATTGGAATTTTCATCATCGAATATGATCCCCTTTTTTGTTCAGATTTCCTCTTTATTCTACTCTCATTATTTTTGAATATCAAGTCTAAGATAAAAGATATCCATTTAACATGGATATCTTTTACTTTATTCAACAACAGCTTCAGCAATTTCTTCTGCAGTAATTCCTGCGAAGTAACGGCCTAAGTTAATAGTTTGAAGTGCTTTAAAAACATCTTCACGTTCGTATTTAATGCCACGAAGGACATCTTCTACTGCTGCTACGTCTTCGATACCAAAGAAGTCACCGTAAATCTTGATATCTTGAATTTTTGACTCAATAACATTAGCAAAGATTTCAACCTTACCGCTTGGGAATTTAGTTCCACGACGGACGTTATACTCTGGTGATTTACCATAGTTCCAGTCCCAAGTTCCAAACTTAGTTTCTTTAATACGATTGATTTCAGCCAATTCTTCATCTGAGAATACATACTCAGTCATCTCAGGGTATTCTTTTTTCATGTATTCCAAGAGTAAATCACGGAATTCTTCAACAGTGATCTTTTCTGGCAACTCATCGATAATATTCGTTACTCGAGCACGAACTGATTTAACACCTTTAGACTCAAATTTGTCCTTAGATACTTTAAGTGCGTTAGCTAGGACAGACAAATCCACGTCAAAGAGAAGACAACCATGGTGCATGATACGGCCATTGATATAGGCTTGTGCATTTCCACAGAATTTCTTACCGTCTATTTCTAAGTCGTTACGGCCTGTAAATTCAGCTTTAACACCAAGTTCAGCCAAAGTATTGATAACTGGAGTAGAGAAGCTCTTGAAGTCAAAGGCCTTGTTTTCATCTTCTTTTGAAATGATGGTATAGTTAAGGTTGTTCAAATCATGGTAAACAGCTCCACCACCACTGATTCGACGGACTACTTCAATACCGTTTTCGCGTACATAGTCACGGTTAATTTCTTCGATGGTATTTTGGTGACGTCCTACAATAATAGATGGTTTGTTAATCCAAAGAAGGAAGATTTGATCCTCGTCCAAAAGGTGTTTAAAAGCATATTCCTCTAAAGCGATATTAAAAGCAGTGTCGTTTGAATGATTGATAATGTATTTCATAAGATACCTTCTAATACGATAGAGACTGGAAGATAATTCCAGTCTAGTCTATCTATTTTTATTTTTTCTTAGGTGAATGGATAGCCATTCCAAGAACATCAGCAAATGCTTCGTACATAACTTCAGAGTATGTTGGATGTCCGTGGATTGTCTTAAGCATTTCTTCAACAGTGATTTCCATTTCGATGATGCTTGACGCTTCGTTGATCAACTCTGCAGCAGCAGGACCAATGATATGGACTCCAAGGATTTCGCCATATTTCTTGTCTGCAATGACTTTAACAAATCCTTGAGCTGCATCAGATGCAATTGCACGTCCGTTTGCAGCAAAGTTGAATTTACCGATTTGGACATCATATTTCTCACGAGCTTGTTCTTCAGTCAAACCAACTGCTGCTACTTCTGGAAGTGTGTAAATAGCTGCAGGAGTCAAGTTCAATTTAGCAACATGGTGATTTCCTTTAAGGGCATTTTCAGCAGCTACTTCACCCATACGGAAGGCAGCGTGAGCCAACATCTTAGTACCGTTGATATCACCTGGCGCATAGATACCTGGAACAGATGTTTCCATGTATTCATTGACCTTGATACGACCACGGTCTAACTCAAACTCAACTTTTCCGATTCCTTCAAGGTCTGGAACACGACCGATTGAAAGAAGTGCTTTATTTGCGATGATATCATCTTTTCCTTCAACCTTGATACGGAGTTTACCATCTTCTTCAATAATTTCTTGAAGTTTAGTACCTGTCAAGATAGTCATACCTTTACGCTCAAGAATCAAACGGAGGTTCTTAGATACTTCTGCGTCCATTGCTGGGACAATGCGATCCATCATTTCGATAACAGTAACTTTTGAACCAAATGTCATGAAGGCTTGTCCGAGTTCGATACCGACAACTCCACCACCAATGATCACAAGGCTTTCTGGTACTTCATTCATTTCAAGGATATCGTCACTAGTCATCACAAGTGATGATTCCATTCCAGGAACGTTAATCTTGCTTACTTTTGAACCACCAGCAAGGATGATTTTCTTAGTTTCAAGCAATTCAGAACCATTTACCAAGACATTCTTATCTTTAGTAATAGTACCGATACCCTTATGAACATCAACTCCATAGCTACGAAGAAGTCCTGCAACACCACATACAAGGGTATTGACAACTTTAGATTTAGTTTCTAAAAGTTTTTCCATATCAACAGTGAAGTTAGGATTTTCAATCACGATACCACGATTTGCTGCATGACCGATATTCTCGATAATTTCGGCGTTGTGAAGGTAAGTCTTAGTTGGGATACATCCACGGTTCAAGCAAGTTCCACCAAGTTCAGATTTCTCAACAAGAGCAACCTTACCACCTAATTGAGCTGCTTTAATAGCAGAAACATAACCAGCAGGTCCACCACCAATAACAACGATATCATAAGCATCATCGCTCTTACCATCATCGTTCGAAGCACTTGCTGCAGGTGCTGGGCTAGCTTCTGGTGCAGCTGCTCCAGCTGTTGGGATATTTTCCCCTTCTTCACCAAGATAACCGATAACTTCAGTAACAGGAACAGTCTCGCCGTCACCTTTCAGGATAGCGATCAAGTAACCGTCTTCTTCTGCTTCCAATTCCATGCTGACTTTGTCAGTCATGATTTCCAAAAGGATTTCTCCTTCTTTTACAAATTCTCCGACTTTTTTATTCCATTGGACGATTTGTCCTTCTGTCATATCCACGCCGGCTTTTGGCATAATTACTTCTAAGGCCATATCTTACTTCCTTTATCTATATTTCTAAAAATAAATTCTCTAAACCAACATTGAGATTGGGTTTTCAATTAAAGCTTTCAAGTCTTTCATAAACTTAGCACCAGCCATACCATCTACGACACGGTGGTCAATTGTTAAACCAAGACTCATAATTGGACGAATCACGATTTCACCATTTACTACTACAGGTTTCTCAATTGTCGAGCTAACTCCAAGGATTGCTGAGTTCGGTTGGTTAATGATTGGACCGAATGATTGAACACCAAACATTCCCAAGTTGCTGATGGTGAAGGTTGAATTTTGCAATTCGCTAGGAGCTAGTTTACCATCCAAAGTACGTCCGATAACATCTTTGAAGGCAACTACCAACTCAGACAAACTCATTTTTTCAGCATTATAAACAACTGGCGTCATCAAACCATTATCCATTCCAACTGCCATCGCAAGGTTGACATAGTTGTGAGTGATAATTGTCTTACCATCTTCAGTTAATGACGCATTGATGTATGGGTGTTTCATAAGAGTCTTAACAACCGCAAGTGAAAGCAAGTCTGTAACGGTAATTTTCTTACCAGTTGCTTCCATAATTGGATCAAGGACTTTCTTACGAAGGGCAAGCAATTCAGACATATCGACATCATAGTTAAGCGTGAAGGTTGGTGCAGTCAAGTAAGATTCAACCATACGTTGAGCAATAACCTTACGCATTGGTGTCATTGGAATACGCTCGATTTCCCCATAAGGAGTTACGTTATCTGGAACTTCTTCCACTTTTTCGATCTGAGAAGGTGACTTAATCGTATCGTTTTCAATATTTTCCGGAAGGAAAGCTAAAACATCCTTCTTCATAATCTTGCCACGATGACCAGTTCCTTGGATTTCCTGCCATGCAATGTTATGTTCAAGGGCAATTCGTTTTGCAAGTGGTGAAATGCGAACCACATTAGTGTCTTTAAATGTTTCCACGTCTTCTTTGTGGACACGACCGTTTGCGCCTGAGCCAGAAATATCGTAGAGATTAATTCCTAAATCATCCGCTAATTTTCTAGCTGCAGGAGTCGCTCTTAGCTTATCATCAGCCATGACCTCTCCTATTCTATTTATGATGCAAAGGGCGTTTAAAAGCGACCGAAAAATAGGAAATCAACGCAGACTTCGATGAAGTCAAGGAGATTTATCTTTTTTCCGAGCTTTTAGCCCGTGCTCTAATCTAAGATATTAAGGACGTAGAGAACTTTGCATCTATCGATACAAAGCTTCTCGTCTGATTAATTTGTCTACATAATTTATTTTATGTATTATTGTTTGTTGTGAGTTTTACGGATTGCATCTTTGATGCTTTCAACCGTTGGAATCATTGCATTTTCAAGATTTTGTGCATAAGGCATCGGTACATCTTCCCCTGCACAGCGACGGATTGGTGCATCCAAGTAGTCAAATGCTTCAGATTCAGAAATAATAGCTGAAATTTCACCGATAAATCCACTTGTCTTATGAGCATCATTGACTAGAACTACTTTTCCTGTTTTCTTGACAGAGTTAATGATGATTTCTTCATCAAGCGGAACCAAGGTACGTGGGTCTACTACTTCTACTGAGATCCCTTCTTCAGCCAATTCTTCAGCTGCTTGCATTACACGACGAAGCATTTTACCGTATGTTACTACAGTTACATCAGTTCCTTCGCGTTTGATTTCTCCGACACCAAGTGGGATAGTATAGTCTGGATCAACAGGAACTTCACCTTTTTGGTTAAATTCTGATTTGTATTCAAGAATGATAACAGGGTTGTTGTCACGGATAGAAGACTTAAGAAGCCCCTTCATATCAGCTGGTGTACCTGGAGCTACAACCTTCAATCCTGGGATATGAGTGAACCAAGATTCCAATGATTGTGAGTGTTGTGCTGCAGAACCTACTCCGTTACCAGCGGCACAGCGGATTGTAATTGGTACTTGACCTTTACCACCAAACATGTAACGAGTTTTAGCTGCTTGGTTGACGATATTATCCATGGCAATAACAGAAAAGTCCATGAAGGTCATGTCGACGATTGGACGAAGTCCAGTCATAGCAGCACCAGCAGCTGCTCCAGAAATAGCTGCTTCGGAAATCGGACAGTCACGAACACGTTCTGGTCCAAATTCTTCAAGCATACCTACAGATGTACCAAAGTCTCCACCAAAGACACCGACATCTTCACCCATCAAGAGTACATTTTCGTCGCGACGCATTTCCTCAGACATTGCAAGGATAATGGTATCGCGGAAAGACATTAATTTTGTTTCCATATTTCTCTACTTCTCCTTAGTCTGCGTAAATATCTTCAAAAGCTGATTCTAGTGGAGGGAATGGACTTTCTTCTGCAAACTTAACAGATGCTTCCACTGCTTCCTTGACCTGAGCCTGAATTTCTTCGAGTTCTTCTGCACTAGCAATTTTATTCTCAACAAGGTACTTGCGAAGGTTTTCGATTGGATCTTTTTCCTTCCACTCATCGACTTCTTCACGTGTACGATATTTACCAGGGTCTGATGATGAGTGTCCAAGCCAACGGTAAGTTACACTTTCGATTAAGACAGGACCTTTACCAGAACGAACATGGTCAACTGCTTTCTTAAATCCTTCGTAGACATCGATAACATTATTACCGTCTTCGATAAACATTCCAGGAATACCGTAAGCAGCACTACGCTCATGGATATGTTTGACATTTGTCATTTTCTTAATATCTGCAGAAATTCCATAACCGTTATTGATACAGTAGAAAATTACTGGAAGATTCCAAATTGAAGCCATATTAACAGCTTCGTGGAATACACCTTCGTTGGTCGCTCCATCACCAAAGAAGCAGACAACGATTTTACCACTGTTTTTCATTTGTTGAGTAAGGGCTGCACCTACTGCGATTCCCATACCACCACCTACGATACCGTTAGCACCAAGGTTCCCTGCATCAAGGTCGGCGATGTGCATTGATCCACCTTTACCTTTACAAGTTCCAGTATACTTACCAAGGATTTCAGCCATCATACCATTAAGGTCGATTCCTTTAGCAATGGCTTGTCCGTGACCACGGTGGTTCGATGTTATGAGGTCGTCTTCGTTTAGAGCTAACATAGCCCCAACGTTTGCAGCTTCCTCACCAACAGAAAAGTGCGTCATACCTGGCACTTTCCCTTTTTTTACTAATTGAGCAATTTTTAAATCCATACGACGAATTTCTTCCATCTTACGGAACATCTCAAGCAAAAGATTTTTATCTAAAGTTGACATAATCTTGCCTTTCTAAGTTTAATTTCTTATAGTTCTATTCTAACTTATAGGTTAACTATAGTCAAAGATTATGCTTGATATTTTTTCACAATATAAAAAAAGAAAAGTCAATGAAATCAAGACTTTTCTTTATGTAAAATGGCTATTTCACAAACTGATTTCCATGGATATTTTCAACAAATTATTTGAATCTTTTCATAATAACTTGTAAACGCCACTGATAGAGTAATCCGCTGACAACTAGACTTACGATAAGACCTATCCAATATGAATAAGCATCGAGATTTGTTGAATAATCTAGAAACAAACCAAGAGGTATAGCAACTCCCCAGTATCCAAGGAGACCAAGGTAGAAAGGTATGACAGTATCTTTGTAGCCTCGTAAAATCCCTTGTAATGGTGCCGCAAATGTATCAGCTAACTGGAAAAATAAGCTATAGGTCATAAAACTAGCAGTTAGTTGAATGAACTCTTGATCATGACCATAGAGACTGGCAACATTTTCTCTAAAAACATACAGAAAAGAAAGTGTTAAAATTGCGAATGCCATAGCTGATAGTCGTCCAATTTTTATGTATTTTTTAGCATCCTCTAGACGTTTAGCACCAACTTCGTAAGAAACAACAATAGCCATTGCTGTTGAAATACTCATAGGAAAAGCGTACATGAGAGATGAAAAGTTCATGGCAGACTGATGACTAGCTATTATCAATGATGAAAACTTCGCCATAATCAAGCCGACAGCTGAAAAAATAGCAACTTCTGCAAATACAGTTCCACCAATAGGTAACCCCAGTTTTATCGCTTCTTTTATTTTATTCCTGTCTAAAGGTAGTCGGTTTTCTAAATTTAGTTCTTTTAATTTTTCTTGTTTAAGAAGTACTAGTATAGATATACCCAACAAGGCCCAATAAGCCATAGAGGTCCCAAGTCCCGCTCCAGCTCCTCCCAACTCAGGAAAACCAAAGGCACCATAAATCAATAAATAGTTAAAACCACTATTTAGAGGGAGTAATAAAAGCATCAAATACATGGACAACCTTGTCAATCCAAGTGCATCCAGTAATGAACGGATAACACTAAAGAGTAAGAGAGGAATAATCCCTATTGCTAAAAACCATAGATAACGAACTGCTATATTTGCTACCGCCGCTTCTAATCCCATATTATTTAGAACTAGAGGAGCAACCAGAAAAACTAAAACAAATAGAAAAATGGATAAGCCAAGCGAAAGATAAAGAAACTGATAGAAATCAGAAGCCACTTCTTCTTTTTTCCCACGTCCTAAATGATGTCCAACTATAGGGACTAAGGCAGAAACAATACCTGTTAAAAAAGTAAAGAAAGGATTCCACAAGCTAGTAGCCATTGATACACCAGCTAAATCAATCGTATTATACTGGCCGGTCATGGTTGTATCGACAAAGGAAGCCGAATAATTTGCGAATTGATAAACCAAAATAGGGAAGAAAATCTTAAGAAATAAAATGAACTTGTCTTTAAAATGATCGGTTTGATACATACAGACTCTCTCTAAATTTAAATTTTATAGAGCAGTATTTCATCTAGTATTTATAGACAATCTGTCCATTACAAATAGTGTATTTTACCTGCCCTTTTAAAGTTTCACCGATAAATGGTGAATTAGCTGCTTTAGAAGCAAAATGTGTGTCTACAATTCGGTCAGCTTTATCATCGAAAATGGTAATATCAGCTGGACCATTTTCAGCCAAATAACCTGCTTCAAAATGATACAATTTAGCTGGGTTTACTGTCATTTTTTCTAATAATTCCATCAAGCTTAGCTCACCAGCTTCGACTAAGTAAGTTAAACCAAGTGACAATGAAGTTTCCAGTCCTGTCATACCTGATGGAGCTTTGGTGATATCCTCGACATTCTTTTCGTCTACATGGTGAGGCGCGTGATCTGTCGCAATTACTGAAATGACACCTGACTTGAGTCCTTCAATAACTGCACGGCGGTCAGACTCCAAGCGAAGTGGTGGATTCATCTTAGCGTTACTTCCCTTAGTCAAGAGAAGCGCTTCAGTCTTAGAGAAATGTTGCGGTGCTACTTCTGCAGTTACGTTTGCTCCCAAACCTTGAGCGAACTCCACAACCTTAACACTTTCTTCCTTGGATAAGTGTTGGATATGAACATGGGCTTTTGTTGCATAGGCGATCATGACATCACGTGCAATCATTGCATACTCTGCAACCCCTGTAGCACCACAAATATGGAAGTGTTCTTTAGCAATATTTTCATTAAAACCTAGCGTACCATTCAGACCAGGATCTTCCTCGTGTAAGCTGATAAATGTGTTGAGTTTTTTAGCCTCTTCCATAGCTTCCTTGACCACTTTACTGCTTTCAAGAGGAATACCATCATCTGAAAAACCAACGGCTCCAGCTTCTAAAAGCGCCTTAAAGTCAGTCAAGTCTTGGCCATTAAAGTTCTTGGTAATCGTTGCTACAGACTTAACATTAATTTTTTCCTTTGCCGCAGATTGAAGAACTTCCTGCAAAGTCTCAACATCTGAGATGGTTGGATTGGTATTAGCCATCATAACTACAGTTGTAAATCCACCAGCAGCAGCTGCAAGGGCTCCTGTATGGATATCTTCCTTGTGAGTTTGACCAGGTTCACGGAAATGAACATGGATATCCACCAAACCGGGTGCAACTACAAGACCAGTTGCATCAAGCACCTCTGCTCCTTCTTCCTTAATTTCAGACGCAATTTTGACAATTTTACCGTCTTCAACCAAGACATCACAAACCTGATCCAAACCAGACTTAGGATCCATTACTCGACCATTTTTAATTAGTAACATCTGCTTTCTCCTTTATTCGTAGAAATCCACTTGGGTATCCAATAACTTATCACCATCATAAACAAACTTTGCTGAAAAGAATGGTTTATCATCTAAAAGCCACTCTACGAAGGTGTGGTCTCCTTCCCAGGTTGGTTTGCTCAAAACCTCATCATAAGGAACCCATTCTAAAGTCCCTTCATTACAGTCAATTAAATCACCTTCGAACTCAGTTACTTTAAATACATAGGTGTACCAGTCTAAATCTGGTGTAAATTCTGGAAAGGTGATTACACCTTTAAGAACTGGCTTAGCCTTCAATCCTGTTTCTTCTAAAATCTCGCGGGCCGCACATTCTTGTGGAGTTTCTCCACGCTCTAACTTTCCACCTACACCGATCCATTTTCCTTCATGGACATCATTAGGCTTTTTATTGCGATGAAGCATGAGCAGTTCTTTTCCATTATCAATGTAGCAAATCGTCGCTAACTGGGGCATATTCTCTCCTTATCTAAGCCAATCAATCGGCTCTTGTCCTGTCTCTGTTAAGAATGTATTGGCCTTGGAAAAAGGCTTGGAACCCCAAAATCCTCTGTAAACGGAAAGAGGACTCGGGTGAGCTGATTCAATAATCAGATGTTGAGGATTTGTTACCAATACCTTCTTCTTACGTGCATAAGCACCCCAGAGAACAAATACTACTGGTCTATCAAGATTATTAACAACCTTAATTACAGCATCTGTAAAAGGCTCCCATATCTGCCCAGCATGACCATTTGCCTTCCCAGCAGGAACGGTCAAGCAAGCATTGAGAAGTAAAACTCCCTGCTCAGCCCAAGCTGTCAAATCATGGGATGCTTTAACTCCAATGTCAGCAGCAAGTTCTTTTAAAATATTTTGCAAAGAAGGAGGTGCTGGGATATTATCTGGAACAGAAAAACTCAAACCTTGAGCCTGACCAGGACCATGATAAGGATCCTGACCAAGAATCACCACTTTAACCTCTTCAAGAGGAGTTGTCAAAAGAGCCTGAAAAACTTTTTCCTTGGCCGGATAGACAGTTTCTTGTGCATAAACGTGTTCCATAAAGTGATTGATTTCCCCAAAATAACCTTCAGGTAATTGCTCCTTAATCAAGGCGTGCCAAGATGAGTGTTGCATAGCTTTCTCTCCTTTACCGTATCCATCGAAAAGCACGTCTTAATTCATCCGTACCATTTTTAAAAAAGCATAAACCATGTGCAAGTATGATCTTATCAGGTTTCCAGTTTAACATACGGGAAAAGGAAGTCTTTGCTTCCCTTTCTCTTCCTATGAAAGTCATCCGATAATCAATAGGAGTTTGACCATCAGGGGATGTTACACGAGCTAAACGATAGAATCTTCTGCGGATTGGACTAGCTATCTTTTCCGGTTCAAAGTTCTCTATGAGGTCTGTTACAATCAGTGTTTTAGTTGATTTATGAAAAAATACCACCTCTTCAATGACTGAACTTCCCTTAAAAATGAGTTGATCAATCTCATCAGACCATAAGTCAGGAGCCTTATCTGTTAAGGGAACATCAAATACAACCTTGACTTTCTGACTTTTCGCTCTCTCTTCTACTCCTGGACTAGACCATGCCTGCGCATGAGGATATCTTTGTTTCCAATCTGCAATATAGGAGTAGTGAATTTTATTTGGTGAAATCAGGTAAGCGACTTTGCCCAAAGCGTCCAGTTCAGTAAAAAGTTTCTCATTTGGAGCAATAGGAGAATGAATCCAAAGTTTGTCATCATTTAACTTAATCACCGTCATACGTGTCTGAAAAGGAAGTTTGAAGACCTTCATATCCATTTGTATCAAATCACCATCTACTATCCAGATATTTTGATCAACTTCCTTTAGTAAATACAATGGTTCATAAAGAGAAAGAGCTGGCCTAGACATCATTTACTACTCCTTCGTTAATACTGCCTCTATTATAGCAAAAAGTGGCTATGGAAACCACTTTTTACAGTATCTATAAACATGTTGATAAATTTTATAAAGATTCAAGACTACAGCAAGTCCTCCATTTTGAAAGATAGCTAACTATTTCAAAAAACTATCATGATCTCTTTCAAATTTTTTCCTTGCAGGACTTTTCAAATACCTTGTAAATCTATGCTGACAACAAACTAGATTAAATCTCCCATTTGCTAGCAAAAAGGAGAGATTACTAAAACTATACTTAAGCACATCTTAAAGATTAAATTTCTATTATTTGACTTTCACCCAATAAATAAACTATCTAACAATTAAATAATGAGCATCTTTTATCTTATAATTTTCTAAACTGATAACTGTTTGTTTCTTATCAACAATATCATATTTAACCAGAGAATCATTAAATAAAAAATAATAGATGTTGTCTTTAAATGTAAAATATGGTGCAATATATTGCTCTGTACTAAAGCCTTCTAGATGAATAATATCTTTTTCTAAATTATCTAGATTGACTGTAGTAAAGGAAAATTCGCCATTATACAATCCTTCATTCTCTATAATCAATTGATTATTTTTAGCATCATAGTGAATATTAGTTGGATATTTATCAGGAATATCGATATAATTCTTGCTCTGACTTTTTAAATCAAAAACCAATAATTTATTTCCTGACTTATATTCCCCATCAGAATTACGCCCACTAAGTGCTTCCACAATATACAAGACATCACCTACATTAACCATTCTCATATATGCTGATGTTTCGTCAAGATTATATTTTTCGACGATGTTAAACTCTTTATCCATTTTCCAAATTTCTACATTAGGAATTTGAGTAGATAAATCCAATGTGGTTACAAGTAAGTATAAATAATTATCTACAATAACAAACTGTTGACTGGCATTTAGCTGACCATCATTTTTCACGGTAACATTAGTGACAACCTCTAAATTATTATCATATTTATAAAATTCAATTCTATCTGTAAAGACAGCAGTTGCATATAAATAATCCCCATCTGTTATAGATGCGTATGCATCATTTCCCTCTGCTAATTTAAATGTTTCACTTAAATTTTCCTTATTAATTCTAGATACATATCTTTTTAGACCTGAGGTATCTCTTGTTTTTGCAGTTGAATAAGATCCTACTTCCGAAAAACTTTCTGCCCAATAGATATATTTTTCTTTTCTAGATATATTATCTTTGAACTCATTTAAATCATAATCATCAAAGACAGCTATTTTATCACTATCCCAGATAGCCATTTTATAATCATCTACCGAATTTACCTTATTTGACTGACAGGCACTTAGAAAAATAAGGCAGCAACAAGCACTTATTAACATCAACATGAAGTTTATGGTTCTTTTATTACTTTTTAATATCATACTGATTTGCTCCTATATAGCTTTTTTATACCAATTTAAGACGTTCAAACAGATGTATAGATAATTTATTGACTAGTTTAGATGCTTCTTTTTCAATACCTGCTTTATTAACTGTACTACCAATTTGATATCCATATACAACTTATCGGTAGATGACAATCACAATATTCTTGTCATTATATCCTAGTATGATTTATTATATCAAAAAAATAAAACGTTTTCAAAAAAAGCAAAATTTCTTGCACTTCATGCTCCAGCTTTTCTAGAATCTTTTTATATTTTGTGATTTTTAAAGGAACCCCAAGCAATCAAGCAGAGCCTGATAAGAGTCAATTTCATAAGTTGGCTGGGCTAAGCTCTTATTTTTTAGATGATGAGGATTGTACCAGATGGTATCGATGCCAGCATTATTTCCACCTTGGATATCGGCGGTTAGAGAATCTCCAATCATCAGCGTCTTTTCTTTACTAAATCCAGCAATCTGCTGACCGATTTTTTTATAGAATAGTGCATCAGGTTTTTGAGTTTGCAACTGCTCTGATATAAAGACTTGGTTGAAATAGGGAGCAAGACCTGATTGAGCCAAACGACCTGTCTGAATTGTAGTTATCCCGTTGGTGGCAGCATAGAGTTCATAACCACGATCAATAAGGCTATCTAAGAGTTCCATGGCTCCATAAAATACCTGCCCCTGTTGAGCTAAATAAAACTGATAACGTTCAGCTAAGTATACGCCATCCTTCTCAATTCCAAAATGCGAAAACATTTTTGAAAATCGTGTGTTGACTAGTTCTTGTTTTGTAATCTTTTTCTCTTCCAAATCCTTCCAGAGAGACTTGTTCATTGGAACGTAATAATCTTTATAGGATTGAATATCAGCAACACCTTCTTCTTTTAGAAGTTGCGTTAAAGCCACATCCTCGGCAGCATCAAAATCGAGCAAGGTATGATCAAGGTCGAAGAGTAAAAATTTATAAGTCATAAGTATAGTATCCTAAAGTTTCTAAATAATGGTTGTTAAAATATCTTCACAATCCTTAGCTCTAAGTATATCATATTGAACATCTTATTTATGAAACTTAGTTCCTATCCTAACTAAATTTTTAACTCAGTGTAGGTTAAATCTTTTTAAAAGTTTGTAAAAAATGAACAATCTTTTTATTTTTTTGGAAATTTGTCGGAAATATCTTACTATTTTATATTATTATTTGCCCTACACTCCTTATTGTGATATAATTCACGTTATAGGGAAATTTTAGTGTTAGACTAGAAGGAGGCTTGGTTAAAGTTTGTCTATAAAATGAACCTATATAACTAACTCGTCTTTCAATTAGTGATTGACGCTACTTTATATTATATTTAGAAACTATCTTAATTTATAAGAAGGATGTATATGATGAACAAAAAGAAAAAGTTTAGTATTTTCTCATTTTTGATATGCTTATTGACAACTGTCTTTGTATTTAGTTTGAATAAGACATTTGCTGAAACCACTGAGGTTTCAGTATCTGGAAAATTTGTGGATACAATCACAAATGTTAAAGTAACGAATAACGAAGGTGGAGATTTAAATTGGGATTTAGAGCAATGGGCTACATTCCTTATCACTGCAAATTTTGATTTAAAAAATAAAAATGTCAAAGCAGGGGATACTACCGTTATATCTGTACCAGACGCTTTGATGATTACTTCACAATCATTCGATATTAAGGATATCAAAACAAATGAGATTATCGCACATGCCAAAGTGAGTGCAGATAACAAGTCCATTTCTTTGACTTATACGGATTATGTTGAAAAATACTCTGACACAAACGGATCTTTCTTCTTCTATGCTCGTGTCGATTTCAAAAAACACCCACAACAAGGAGAAATTCCAATTGAAATCACGATAAACAAGGAAACAAAACCTGCTGGAAAGATAACATTTAAAGGTATCGGAGACGGAAATCCTTATCTTTTAACAAAGACTAGCTGGGTTAACAGTGGAGACCAAAGAGAGATCCAATACACAATTTCTGTCAATCGTACAAAACAAAATATTAAGAATGTTACACTTGAGGATCACTTGCAATTTACCAATGCTTCTTACGAAAAGGATAGTATTAAAATTATTAAAGGTAAATTCTCTTACGATACCGGTGAATGGGTATTCTCAAACCGTGTTGATGTAACAGACCAACACAAGATTACAATTAGCGAAGATGGACAATCTTTCGTTATTGAATTAGGGGACATTACAGAAGAAGACCAATATCGTATTTCTTATAAAGTTCGTCTAAATTATGACCCTGTAGATCGTGAAGTCTTGAGAAATGAAGCAACGCTTAAAGGCCTAGGTATTGAAAACAAGAACGTAATTAATGCTGCTGCCGTTCAAATTCCTGGTGGTGCTGGTGTTGGTTATGTTTACTCAATCAATATCCATAAAGTCGATGATGAGAATCAACCACTTAAGGGCGCTAAATTTAAAGTAGTTCGTCAAGCTAATAATCAAGTTATTGGTGAGTTTGTATCAGATGATAATGGTAATATTGCTGTTAACAAACTGTTAAAAGACAAATATATCATCACTGAACTTGAAGCACCATCAGGTTATGTCATCAAAGTTGCAGATACAGAAGTTAACATTGAGGATTTTGGAGCTGAGCATTCAGCAACTAAAACAATCGTAAATCCAAAAGAAGAAACTACAACTACAACAACTACAACTACGACAGAAGCGCCTACAACAACAGAAGCTCCTACAACGACAGAAGCTCCTACAACAACAGAAGCTCCTACTACGACAGAAGCTCCTACAACAACAGAAGCTCCTACAACAACAGAAGCGCCTACAACAACAGAAGCTCCTACTACGACAGAAGCTCCTACAACAACAGAAGCGCCTACAACAACAGAAGCTCCTACAACAACAGAAGCTCCTACAACAACAGAAGCTCCTACAACGACAGAAGCGCCTACAACAACAGAAGCTCCTACTACGACTTCTGTAACTACTACTGAAGCGCCTACTACTTCAACAACCACTACTGAAGCGCCTACTACTTCAGTAACCACTACTGAAGCACCTACTACTTCAACAACCACTACTGAAGCGCCTACTACTTCAGTAACCACTACTGAAGCACCTACTACTTCAACAACCACTACTGAAGCGCCTACTACTTCAGTAACTACTACTGAAGCACCTACTACTTCAGTAACTACAACC
The DNA here is from genome assembly GCF_000187465.1 of Streptococcus infantis ATCC 700779. GTDB lineage: Bacteria > Bacillota > Bacilli > Lactobacillales > Streptococcaceae > Streptococcus > Streptococcus infantis. The sequence goes on from NZ_GL732439.1 coordinate 833,606, forward strand.
GAAGAAAAACCTGGACTTCCTAAAACCGGAGAAGGTAAAGGGGCATTAGTTACTATCATTGGATTTGTAACTCTAATTTCATCTATCGCTACCATTGCTTTTTTACGCAAAAATGAAAAGAAATAAGGTTAAAGGTCGATTAATTATTTAAAAGGGCTATTTCAAATAATAGCCCTTTTTCATTTCTTCAATGAATGAATAATTTTTTTCTGTTGAACAAGTATAATTTTACACTTAAAACATTTAAATACTTGAAATTTTATTTATTTGTGATACAATTCACTTTATAGGATGTTTTTTTATTATTGACTAGTGGGAGGTGCATTTAAATTAGTGTTGTCTTGGAAAAGCAACCTATAAAATTATTCATATATTTGTAGGTTTAAGTTTTAATATACAAATAAGTGTAGAATTTGGAGACAAATAGGAGAAGAAAATGAGAAAAAATAATCTAAGTAGGCTTGCAAAAGTCTTCTTTCTTGTATTTTTACCATTATTAATCATAGTATTTTCGCGATCTGATGTGGTAAAAGCAGGAGACGTCAGTAACAATATTAGTTCACTGACTGTCTCATCAAATGAAATCACCGATGGCGGACAAACAACCGTTAAGTTTACATTTGACGAGCACGCACAAAAAATTCAACCAGGTGATACATTAAAAGTTAATTGGACTAGTTCTGGGACAGTCTTTGGGGTTGGTTTTAAAAAGACAATTCCACTAAGTATTGATGGAACTTACGTTGGAGACATGGTCATTACTGATGGATCTGCAACTGTTACTTTTAATGAAGCTATCAGAAACCTTCAAAACATCCGTGGTTGGGGGGAATTTGAGATTGAAGGTCATAACAATACAGCAACTGATAAAGAACATGTTGGTAAATTTACTATTATCAGTGGAGTTAAGACCGTAGATTTAAACGTTAAAAAAATGGCTACTGGTGTTAATAGCGCTCCATTCTATCTCAAAGCAGGTGATATGCACGCTGACGATCCTGAACACATTCTTTGGGTATTAACCATCAATGCAATGAACTTAGAAGTGGACGGCGACGTTCGTGTCGAAGACGAAGTTCAAGGCGGACACAAATTAGTGCCAGACAGCTTTAAAATTACAACAACAGGAAACAAACCTGGCTACTATTCTGGCGCTACAGCGATTGAAGATTTCAAAGCAGCGTTCCCTGGATCAACATTTACAGTGGATGCTTCAGGAAAATTTGTAGTTACGATTCCTAAAGACCTTATCAACAAGACCGGCGTTCTTATTTTCTATCGTACAAAAGTAGAAATCGATGCTCAGAAACACTTCAAGAACAACACAAAAGTTTGGTACCAAGTAAAAGGTGAAACTGCGGTTATAGCTAAAGAAGTAAACGCGTCTGTTGCGAACATCAATGCAAACGGTGGTGTAGATGGCGATAATACTTCAACACCAACAACTACAACAACAGAAGCTCCTACTACAACAGAAGCTCCTACTACAACTGAGGCTCCTACAACAACAGAAGCGCCTACTACAACAGAAGCTCCTACAACAACAGAAGCGCCTACTACAACAGAAGCT
>NZ_GL732439.1:835225-981702 GCF_000187465.1 Streptococcus infantis ATCC 700779
CAACAGAAGCTCCTACTACAACAGAAGCGCCTACAACAACAGAAGCTCCTACAACAACAGAAGCTCCTACTACAACAGAAGCGCCTACTACGACTTCTGTAACTACTACTGAAGCGCCTACTACGACTTCTGTAACTACTACTGAAGCGCCTACTACGACTTCTGTAACTACTACTGAAGAAAAACCTGGACTGCCAAAAACTGGAGAAGGTAAAGGAACATTAGTCACTATCATTGGTTTTGTAACCTTAATTTCATCCATTATTTTGGTAGCATTTCTACATAAATCAAAAAAAGACTAATTCTAAATTAGAGATTAGGTTTGATTAGAAGTTCAAAAAGGATTTACTTTTAAAAAGTAAATCCTTTTTGTATGATTAAAAATAAAAATCGATAACCATTTTATGGTCATCGATTTTAAAATATTTTAGTCCTTTTCACCAAGTTTACTATTGATAGTCATCATGATACTTGCAATCTTTTCACCCCAATATGGATCAGAAGCGTAAAGAGTGTTCATTCCAGATGATTTATTACCAAGATGAGTTCTACCTTCATCAATATAATTCTCTCGGATCCATTTAGCTGCCCCCAAGATTCCTTTGTCGACATTGTCAAAACTCTTTGCTGAATCATATGGAGTTGTATCATAGGCAGCAATACCAAAGAAGTTATTCTTATCCTTAGCAATCTGACTACGTCCCCATGCACTTTCTAGAGCACTGTGCGCCATTAGATAGAGTGCATTGACCTGATAACGTTTCTCTGCTTCTTTGAAGACCTCTCCTTTACCTGCGAGACGACTTCCGTTAATATTCATAAGAGAATAAACTTTATCTAGTTCAGCTGCTGTGTAATTGGTTGGCTTTCTTAAGTCTCGATAGAGGAATGGATTCTCGACTTTAAAGGTATCAAAGTTAACACCATCCGCTGAATAGTATTTTTTACCAATAGCCATAGATGAACTATGAGGTGCTACACGAACGCTTGTATATGGTGATAATTCGTGGTAAACGTAACGACCGTCAGTCGTATAATGAGGGATAAACTCGTCACTTTCATTCACAGCTACAAGGTCACTCTTATTCATAAAGCCTGAAAGTCCAGAAATCTGAACTGGTAGTCTTTCTCCTTGAGCTCCTGAGGCAGAAACAGCCACGATAGAACCTTGCGAAATATAGCTAAGTCTACTACCAGAGGCACTATATACATAGGCTATAATTGGTTTTACCTTATAGTAAGTTGATGCAGACGGATTAGAAATCCATTTTCCATTATTCTCGAAACTATAATCTTTACCTTTGATTTTAAGAGTTCCAGTAGCATATAGTCCATCTTCTTTCAGATAATACCAAGCATTGTAACTCTTATCAAAGATCCACTCATTTTTGGCCATATAGCCACCTGATTTAAGATAGTAGGACCCTTGCCATTGATTTTCAGCATAAGTCCCATCTGGTTTTAAGTAGAACCAGCTATTGTACTGTTTGTCAAAAATCCATTCACTTTGTGCCATAGCACCACTATCTTTTAGGTAGTATTTATCTTTCCATTGACTACTCAACATGACCCCGTCTTTGTCAAATAAGTACCAAGAGCTATTAATCTTTTCCCATTTATTACGAACGACTTTACCTGAATCAGTAGCATAGTACCACTTTTCATCCATTTTTACCCAGTTCTTTTCAGCCATAGCACCGCTAGTCTGAAGAAGATAGTCATTATAAATGGTTTTACTTAACATGATACCAGCTTCATCAAAACGATACCATGAACCGTTAATTTTTTCCCATTTGTTGCGGATAATCTTTCCTGATTCTGTGGCATAGTACCACTTTTCATCCATTTTTACCCAGTTCTTTTCAGCCATAGCACCGCTAGTCTGAAGAAGATAGTCATTATAAATGGTTTTGCTTAACATGATACCAGTTTCATCAAAACGATACCATGAATCGTTAATTTTTTCCCATTTGTTGCGGATAATCTTTCCTGATTCTGTGGCATAATACCACTTCTCATCTATTTTTACCCAAGAAGTTTCAACCATAGCACCGCTTTTATTAAAGAGATAGTCATCATAAACTGTATTGCTAAGCATGGTACCATCCTGGTTAAAATAATACCAAACTCCAGCAATCTTCTTCCAATTTTTGACAGCCTTTTTATTTTCATAATAACGCCATTGACCATTCTCTTTTTGCCAACCTTCTTTGTTGACCTCTTCAGTAATTTCTTCTGTTGAAGAGTTATCCTTGGTAAGGGCTGTTTCTTGTTTCTGTGTAGATTGAGAAGAATCTTTTTCTGGATTCTGTTGATTTGAGTTTTGATTCTGCTTATCGTTCTGCTCTTGACCTTGAGCTTGCTTTTTCTCTTTAGCTTCTTTACTCGTTCCATTTGCTACAGTTTTTTCTGAACTTTGTACTTTGTTTGTAGCTTGGTTTTCCTCTGCTAATACAGTTGTTTTAGAAATCCCGGCTATGGAAAGAACAATTGTACTTGCTAGTAATATCTTTTTCATTTTTTACCTTTCAATTTTATATTCCCTATATTTTTTACTTCTTACTTATCGTTTTAAAGACAACGTTTATCCACTTTATTATACAATATAATTTCAATTATAAAAGTAACGTCTTAAAGAAGAAAGAAAGTTGTAATATTGTTAAAACAATTTAGAAATAAAAGTCAACAAAAAGTAGTCGAACAGGGTGTGAACGACTACTTTTTATCATTTATCTAAACTTCTGCTGTTCTGACATTCTTCTTCAATCGAATAGGATTTATAAAAATTGATAAAAGAGCTAGTACTGCAAAAGCAATACCTACATACCAGTAAGGGGCATCAAGAGTAGTTGAACGACCAGATAGATTGACAATCCCACGGAATAGTGTTCCTGTTGTAGCAATTGCTACTGCCGAATTCCATAAATTAAGACTAATACGAGAAAATTGAGGAAGAACTTTGAGAAAGATTGCTAGTAGAATTCCTCCAATAAGAGGTACCGCAAATAAATAGTGCATATGGACAGATGTCTCTCCAAAACTAAATGCTTCATAAATTCTAGAAAAAGCAAAGAAGAAAATCGTAATTAGTGTATAAGAGATGGCAGCTTTTTTAAAACGTTTTTTGTTAGGATTAATAACCGATGTAGACAATATCACTCACCGCCCTTTCTGAAATTTTGTTTCCTCCAGTCGTTGGTTTGTTGATAATCTGACCGTTGAAGTAAAGTGTAGAGGATCCCCCACCATCAAGATTGTAGGCAGTTTTTGCACCATAGGATTTCATAACTTCAGCAAGCTGGTACAAAGAGAGACCTTCACTTTCAGAAGTACGTCCGTCAGAAACAACAATAATGTAGTGGTTTTCGTCGATAATACCAATAGCTGTACGTGGATTCGAAGCCATAGCTTGTCCAACTTCTTGGTTTTTTCCTACTGCTATTTCACCATTTTCGACCAAGGCAGGACCAAAAGCTAAGAGATTAACAACTCCGTCTTTGACTAGTTGCTCAGCTGAAATCTGATCCTCGTAAATAATCTTGAAAGAACCATCTTTATAAATGGCTAAATCACCATTATTAGAATTTTCACGGACAGTATCACGATAGACAACTCCATTACGGATAACATAACCCGAAGAGTTGGCACCGTAATAGTCGCCATTGACTGCTAAAATTGCATCATTATCTGCAGCAGTGACAGATGTTTTAGCTGTTACGTTTGTTCCAAATGAGTTTTGAGCAAATGCTGTTTTTAGATATTCTGATGAATTTACTGTAACATCTGCAACATACACCTGGGTATGATTAACCGTCGTTTCAGTCAAATTGATAGAGATATTCTCGTCCTTATAACTTGAGTTAGTTACTGTTGCTGTTTTAGCAGCTTGACTAGCTTGAGCTGTATTGGAACTTGTATTAGTTGTTGCTACTGTCGAAATAGTCTCAGCAAGAACAAAAGTCTTTAACATGGAGTAACTAAAGGATCCTGTCAAGAGTAGGCCAAGAATCGAGGCATAAGCATATGGTTTCTTTAAAAATTTCATAGTACAGTTGATGTCCTTTCCTTAAAGATGAATTTCTTCTGCACTGTCCAAGAGACAGCGAAGAGAAGGATGCCGACGATAACTTTAGCGATCAGAAGGTTGACACCAAAGACTGTAAAGAAGAGACGAATCAGTAGCGTGTCTAAGACAAAGAGTCCAACTGCTAGACCAAAGTATCCCATTCCTGTTTTCACAAGGCTATCGTCGTTTTTAAAGACTAGTTTTTTATTTGTAGAGTAGTTAAAAACGGAGCTTGTCACACGAGCTAGTCCGTTAGCTAGGAAAATTCGGAAACTTGTTGGCGCTGTTGGTAAAAACAAGATTGCAATAGCGTAAACGATATAGTCTACAACAAAACTACTGAGAGATGACAGGGCGAATTTAAAAATATTTTTATAAATCATGAGCCCATCTTTTATTGGTCGGAAGTGTGAATCCTCATTATCATTGATATAGACAGTTTCGATGGGAACTTCTAAAATTTGATATTCTTTAGTAGCTTCAAGTAGCATATTCATTTCATATTCATAACGTTGTCCTTCGATCTTTAGCATAAAAGGAATAAGATTTGTTGTAAAAGCTCGAAGTCCTGTCTGAGTATCTGCTACTTCTACCCCAGTTTGAATCTTAAAAAGTGCTTTTGTCAAGCTATTTCCGAAACGGCTACGAAGGGGTACTTTACCTGTGAAGGCCCGCACACCTAAGACTAGCTTATTAGGATTTTCAGAAGCTTTGTTAGCCGTACGGAAAATATCCCAAATCTTATGCTGACCATCTGCGTCTGCCGTTACAACCGTTCCATAGCTATTTTGTTGTTGGATATAAGCAAAGGCCGTTTTAAGCGCTTGGCCTTTACCTTGATTCACTTGGTGACGGAGCACCGTAGCATATTGTTCTGCTTTATCAAAGATATTTTGACACTTTGATGAACTACCGTCGTCGATAATTAGAATATGAAAATCACTCTTTTCGTGGATTTTTTCGATGAGTTTGATAAGTTTATTATCAGGTTGATAAGCTGGAATTACTATATAGTTCATACCGGCACTCCTTTCTTAATGATGGTATAACTATACAGAACATCGCTTAAAGATACCTTATATCAGTTTTCTTTAAGAAAAAGTTTAAGAAACTTTAAGAATGGAACTCATTTCCTTTAGAAATCAAAAACAAACAATATTAATAAATATACAAAAATCCTCAAATAGCAAATGAATTTGAGGATGGAATTTATTATAAAATAAACTATTTACTCTATTTTATCTCTTAATTTCTCGACAAAGAGATAGGCTGCGGGACAAGTTAAAGTGTTTTTGATAGTCAGATTATTGATTTGATAAATCTTTTTACGGTCGGTATGTGGAAATTCTCTACAAGCCTTGGGACGGACATCATAGATGGAACAGAGATTGTCACCACCGAGAAACGGACAAGGCATTGACTTAAAGACCTTATCACCGTCTTCATCAACTTGGAGAAACTCGGCTTCGAAGGCTGGTAATTTCATTTTAAAGTACTTGGCAATGCGTATAATATCTGCTTCCTTAAAGTCTGGTCCAAGGCTCTTGCAACAGTTAGCACAGGCTGTACAATCAATTTCTTCAAACACTTCTTGGTGAATCTCCAGCGCAATCTTATCTAGGTTTTTTGGTGCTTTCTTCTTCAAATTTCCAAGAAATTTACGATGTTCTTTTTGCTTTTGTAATGCTAATTGGTGATAGTATTCGATATCGATTTCTTTTGGCATAGATTCTTTTACATCCTTTTCTGAAACTAGTATACCATAACTGAAAATAAATAAAAACTACTGCCATTAAGGCAATAGTTTTTATAAGATTAGTTGACTTCGACCACCTCAACCATTTCTTTACCAAGTAAAATCAAATATTTTTCAACTTGATCTATTTGGTAAGAACGAGACAAGGCTTCTGCATAAAGTTCCAGTTGACCACGATAACGCTCAATCAATTGACTAGCATAATCGTATCGGTCTGTCTTGTAGTCAAATAGAATAATCTTGTCCTCATAGACTAGATAACCATCTAAGATTCCACGGACAACAAAATCTTCCTGACTTTTATCATCTCGTTTTAACATTGAGAACGGTTGTTCTCGATACAGTTTATCTTGGTTTGCAAGAATCTCTTGACCAAGATCTGTATCAAAGAAAGACAAGATTTTTTCTAGATTAACTTTATCTTTAACAGCTGAACTCGCTTGCACTTGTTCCAATGCTTCTGTTAGAGTTTCGATACTTGGTTTATGACAAAGGTTAATTCGCTGCATAAGTTCATGGGTAGCACTACCAATTTCAGCTCCAGTAACTTTTTCAGTCTTGGAAAAATCTGGCAGTTCAAATTGGAGAGTAGTTTCTTTTGGCCTACTTTGACCAGCTACCACTACACCTTCCATATCCATGACTGGTTCATAAAACTTTTTAATCTGACTTGGAGTTTGCACACTTGGAAGATTGATTGCTGCACGGTGGATTTCATTATACACTTCCACTTCTTTCAGCATTTGTAAAGCTTCCCTAATGGTATCAGACTGACGGTTGCTTGCCTGAGAAAGATCTTGGAGCTGGCTTTTATTTTCCAATTTACCGATAGCTTCTTCTGTCAGTTGTTCTTCACCCTCGAAACGAACACTAAAGTGTAAGTCCTCTTTAGAAAAAGCTTGATAGATGGCCCAAATCCAGTCCTGGAAATTTTGAGCATCTAACCTGGTTTGACGAGTTAGGAGACCTTGCCCATTTGTCGGGTATTCTTTAGACTCCAACTTTTCTCTCGATCCCTTTCCGACTAGATAAAGTTTTTTCTCAGCACGAGTCATAGCTACATACAGTAAACGCATTAACTCAGAATAGCTTGCTAATTGGAGCTCCTCTTCATTTTGACTATAAGTCAAGCTTGGAATCGATAACTTAATTGTAGATGGAAGATATTCCTCTTTTGCATTTGTAGCTACTCTAGCTACGTACTTAAGACCAAGGCCATTTTTACGACTTAGGATAACTTCAGACATGGAATCTTGCTTGTTAAATTGCTGATCAATATTGAGAATAAAGACATAAGGGAACTCAAGCCCCTTACTCTTATGAATACTCATAAGCTCCACAGCATCCTTAGGTGGAGCTACAGTGACACTGGCAAGGTCGTGCTTGGCTTCCAAGACTTGATCAATCATAGTTATGAAACGTGATAAGCCTTTAAAATTACTCTTTTCAAACTGGTCAGCTCGTAGTGCTAGGGCATAGAGGTTGGCCTGTCTAGCTTGACCATTTGGTAAAGCACCAACATAATCATAGTAGAAACGTTCGCTATAGATTTTCCAAATAAGGTCATAAAGCGAATGCGTTTTTGAGAACAAACGCCAAGCATTAACAGTTTCCAAGAAAAGGTTAAGCTTTTTATGGAGTTCAGATTTTATTAAATCCTTTTGGATACTAGTTTTTGCTTGAGCATTGACTAGTTTTTCATAAAAGTTCTCTTGAACCTTATCCTCAGAATTTTGAAGAGATAGACGAGCTAATTCATCTTCATCAAAGCTAAACATAGGAGACTTCATGAGAGCTACTAAAGCAAAGTCTTGGAGAGGATTATGGATAACACGAAGAGTATCCAACATAACCTGCACTTCTAAAGATTGCAAATAATTGTTTAGAGCGCCATCAGTTTTAACTGGTATCCCATATTCCGACAAAGCAAGTAGAACATGGTCATTCCGACTTCTGCTGGCAGTTAAGAGAGCAATGTCATTAAAAGGAACCCCTTTATCATTATGAAGATGCAATATCTCCTTAATGACCATTCGCATTTCACCAGTCAGTTTGTTGGACGAAAACTCTTCCTCTTCCTTAGAATCACCATCAACATCCTTATCATACAAGAGGACTTCTGCCTTGTTTTCTGGATCTGGCTGTAAATCAGTATTTCCGAAAACAAGTTGATGCATGCCGTCATAAGAAATCTCTCCAACTTCCTCATCCATGAGATGCTTAAAGACGTCATTGGTAGCATTTAGTACTTCAGAACTACTACGGAAGTTTTCCTTGAGCAGTATTAACTGACCTTCTTTGCTATCCTGAGCAAAACTGTGGAATTTTTCATTGAAGATTTGGGGATCTGCCTGTCTAAAACGATAAATAGACTGCTTGATATCTCCCACCATAAAACGGTTATGCCCGTTAGAGAGAAGTTCTAACATTCTTTCCTGGATATGGTTGGTATCTTGGTACTCATCGACCATGACTTCGTGGAAGCGTTCCTGATACTCTTTTCGAACTTGAGGGAAGTTTTCCAGAATCTCAATAGTATAGTGACTAATATCCGCAAATTCGAAGGCATTTTCTTCACGCTTACGCTTTCGATAGGCATCAACAAAATCACTCATGAAAACTTGAAAAGTCATTGCCAAGTCCCAAGACTCTTGATGATAATCTTCTTGGAATTTCAATAAAGTAATTTGGTCATTTAGTGCAATTAGCTTTTCAAACTTGTCTTTTCTCTTTTGGTTGTATGCTTCTTTCAGTTCTAGGAGTTCAGCCTTGCGACTAGCATTTGTGAGAGCACGGCCACCCTTATCCTTAGAAATACACACAACTCGCTCTAGAACTTCTTGATATTGATTAAAAGTTGATTCGTTGGTTAAAGCTCCGATTTCATCAAGAACTTGTTGGACAGCTTCTAAGTAGGCAGCTTTCCCAAATTCCTTGGCATCATTCTCTAGATGGTAACGGAAGAAACTTTCCAATTCCCAGAGTATTTGCTGAATATCTTGAGCCAGCTTTTCTTTAGAACTTGTAAAATCGGCCTTTTTGAATCCTTTTAAGAAAGATTCCTGTAGCCAGGCCTGAGGATTACTTGTAGATTGCAAAAAGTCATAAATCATATAGACCTGTTTACGCAATCCACGTGCATCCTTACTTTTACCCGCAAAGTTCTTGACCAGCTGACTAAACTGTTCTTGTTCCTTACTTTGGTAGTGACTTTCGAAAACTTGTCGAAAAACATCATTCTTTAAGAGGAGTTGCTCACTTTCATTCTCAAGAATGCGGAAGTTTGGAGCGAGGTCAATCAGATAACCATGTTTAGCCAGGAACTTCTGAGTAAAAGAGTCCATAGTTCCGATAGCAGCGTTTGGTAAATCAGCTAATTGTCTTCCAAGATGCTTTTTTAGCTCCATATCTTGAGTTTCTTGGATTTGTTGGCTGATTTTCTTTTCCAAGCGTTCTTTTAACTCGGTTGCTGCCTTTACCGTAAAGGTTGAGATAAAGAGTTGGCGAATTTCTACACCACGCGCTAGTTGATCAAGAATTCGTTCAGCCATGACAAAGGTTTTTCCTGAGCCAGCTGATGCTGAGACCAGAATATTTTGACCAGAACTGTATATAGCTTGAATTTGCTCAGCAGTTTTCTTGGGTTTCTTGTCAGAATGAGCTTCTTCTATTTGCAACTTTTCAATCTCTTCTTGGGATAAAAATTTCATCGCTCCAACTCCTCTCTTATTTTATTAAACCATGTTTCTTTATCATTGCTCTTAGCGACCTTATCTAACAATCTAGCTTGACCTAAATGGTAATTAGCTTCAAAACCAGTTATCGACTGATATTGTTGGACATAAGGAGCAATACTTCTGCCGTCTTCTGTGTAAGGATTGATAGCAAATCTACCAGATAAAATCTTCTCAGCAGCTTTCTTATAGATAAGGGCATTATAATCCAACAATAACTGGAATTCCTCATCAGACAACTGATAGGTCTTGTTTTTATTATATAGTTCCCCAAGGTTCTTTATCTCTTTTTCAAGAAATAACCCTTGATACTTCATAGTCTTAGTTGTTTCTGCTAAAGCCTTTGAAAGAGTTTTAACAGTTTGTAAGGACTGAACTGGCTCAGTCATCTCTAAATACATGGCACCAAAGAAGTCTGTATTTCCTTCTTTTTTAAGTGCAGCCAGATAGGTTGGTAATTGTGAATTAAGGCCGTTATAAAAGAGAGGGAAGTTAAACTGAGTTAGAGAAGATTTGTAGTCTACAACACCAATCGCATCACTTGTCTTTAAGCGATCTATACGGTCAACTTTACCACGGACATAGACATTTCTGCCGTTATCTAACTGGACAAAGGCTTGTTCCTTACCACCAAAGACTGCTTCTTCCTGAATTGTTTCAATTTCAGAATTATGACGAAGTATATGCCCAGTTGCACGCGCAACGTCTAAAAGAACTTCCTTGGTTAATTGGGCTTCCAAACTTTCTTGATAAATGGCTTGAAACTCACGTTCTTGACTGGTTTCAGAGATTGCTTGTTCTAAACGTCGGTCAAAAGGTGTATCAACAGGAAGTTTCATAGCTCGTTCAAAAATACGATGCAAGAAATTCCCATGGCTTCGAGCATCAGGTCGCAAACGTAATTCTTCCTGCAAGCCTAAGACATAACGAAGGTAATAGCTGTATTCATTACGATAAAACTCTGTTAATCCAGAAGTTGATAGATAGAAATCCTGATCTTGAGGATACAAGGCTTCCAAAGTTTCAGTAGCTAAGGTCTTACTTTTTGGACTAGTCGGTAGGACAGGATTTTCAAGACCTTGATCTTCTAATTTTCTCCCCATGACACGAGCTAGAACCTTAATAAAGGTTAAGTCCTGCTCACTTGTCTCCGACTCACCTTGCTGGTGATAAGCAACAAGACTAGACAAAAGACTGTGATAAGAACCAATATCATCCTTTGATAGGTTTCTTCGATCGATTCTCTTTTCAATCTTGCTAAAACCAAAATCCTGCAATTCTTTCAGATAAAATGACTCTTTGCTCTCGTTTTCATTGAGTAAACTTGGTGTCGATAAGACCAATTGCTTCTTGGCAGAATTTACCAAAGAAAGCATGGTATAGCGATTCTTCTTAAGATTTTCATGGCTAGCAATCAATAATTGAGAGCCTTCTTGAGTCCTTTGGTTCAGTACTTCTCTTTCTTCATCACTCAATAAACTCATGTTTTGGGTGATTTTAGGTAGATGATCCTGGGTTAAGCCAAGTGCATAGATGTAATCAGAAGTCAAAGGCGCAATCAAATCATAACTTTGCACCAGAACCTTATCTACCGTTGCTGGGATTGTACGATAATTTGACAAGGACATCCCTGAATGAAGAAGAGCCAAGAAATCATCTAAAGTGACCTGGGACCCTTCAAAAACAGTCGCAAATTGCTCCATTACGTGGCAAAATGCTTTCCATACCTCTTCTTGTCTTTCTTGCTCTGTCGCATCCATCGTTTCAGATAAGGATTGTAATTGCTTGGTAACAGATGCGTCCTTCAAAAAGTTATTCCATTTTGTAAGGATATTTTCAGTCTTTTGCTTACGACTGGATAATAAAGTTTCTAGTGGATTTAGGACACGGACACGCAGCTCATTTAATTTTTCTAAATCAAATTTTCCATGATGATTTTTTGTAAACTCTTGTTTAAAGTTAGAAAGTCCATCAATACCTAAATAGCGGATATATTGTTCAAAGCTATCGATTTCTTCTTGACTAATGTCGGTATATAAGCCAGTTCGCAAGAGATTAATCAAATCTTCTTGACGGAAATAGTACCGTTTGAGACGTCCCACAGATTCTACAAATTGAGTCAAAGGATGATGAGCCATAGACTCACTTCTCCCCAGATAGAAGGGAATCTGATATTGATTAAAAATTGTCTGCAAGGACAGTTTATAAGACTCTACGTCTCCTAGTAAGATATGAAAATTCTTATAGCTAAGTTTTGGCTCTTGGTGCAATTTCTGGCGAATACTACGAGCAACGAGCTCCAGCTCTTCTTTTTGTGTCAGACAAGACCAGATTTGCAATTCTTCTCTATCCTTAGCATCCACTTCCAAACTGATTTCAGAATAATCATAAGCACTTTCCAGTAATTTTGAGGCCTTGGCAAAAGCATCAAGGTTTTTATGTTCTTGACATGCATCTTCTGCCTTGGTCTGATATTTAAAAGCTAAATGACGTAGAAACTCAACACTGGCTTGATAGAGGTTACCTTCACTAAAAGAGCTATTATAGGCTCTCTTAGACGCATATACACCAATAATAATTTCAACACCCTTACGATGAAGCAAATCCACTAGGTGTTCCTCTTCTGCAGAAAAACGGGTAAAACCATCAATGACTAGGGCAATTTCACTAAAATCACTACTTACCTTGTTTTCTTCGATAGCATCAATCAGATAGGATAATGGACTTCCTTGTGAAACTTGACCTTGATTTAAATACGCTGTTATCTTTTCAAAAATCAAGATTAAATCAGAGCGTTTATCAGCATCTGTCAAACTTTCCAAGTCCAAAAAACTCATCTTTGCCGTTGTCATTTCATGATAAATCTCAATCAGTTGCTGGATGAATTGAGGATCTTGCTTAATAGCCCCGTAAACACGTAAATCCTTAGGATCAATCTCGGACAGACACTTATAGAAAGCCATACCAAGACCGATATCATCAAGACTAGTCCTCTCAGGAATATCATTTAAAACCAGATAACGAGCCATTTGAGCGAAGCGCGTGACTGTGATAGCAAAAGAAGCCTGCTGGCTTAAACATTCCAGCACGGCACGTTCCTTTTCAAAAGAAAGAGAGTTAGGGGCGATATAAAAGACTCGTTTGCCTTGGGCAACTAGTCCTTGAGCCTCCTTAGTTAGGATTTCTGTCAAAGAAGTCCGAATATCGGTATAAAGTAGTTTCATCTCTGCCTCATTTGTTTTTTCATTACTCTATATTATACCATGATTTAACAGAAGATTCTGCCTCTGATTCCCAAAATATGCTATAATATAGGCAAAAGACGAGAAAAGGAAAGACTATGATTAAATTACTTGCCCTAGATATGGATGGTACTCTTCTAAACGAAGCCAAGGAAATTCCTCAAGCTCATATTGATGCCATTCATAAGGCTATCGAAAAAGGTGTCAAACTAGTTCTCTGTACTGGACGACCTCTCTTTGGGGTTCTTCCCTACTACAAGAAACTCGGTCTTGATTTGCAAAATGAATATGTTATTGTCAATAATGGTTGTTCTACCCACCAAACCAGCGACTGGAGCCTTGTCGATTGGCGAGAACTTAGCAAATCTGACATCGAATACCTCAATGACCTTGCTGAAAAGAGTGAGGTTCAGTTGACTCTCTTTGATGAAGACCACTACTTCGTTCTTGGAGGCAAACCAAATCCTATTGTTCAATATGATGCCACACTTGTCTTTGCTGACCTGACTGAAATCTCACTGGAAGAAGCTACTAGTGGTAAATATCGTATGTTCCAGGGAATGTTTTTAGGGACAAAAGAACAAACGGATGACTTTGAACAACGATTTGCTGATGAACTTTGTCAGAGATTTAGCGGTGTTCGATCTCAACCAGTTATCTATGAAGCAATGCCACTCGGTACAACCAAGGCATCTGCTCTTTCTCGTTTGGCTGAGATTTTAGATATCCAACCTTCTGAAATCATGGCTATGGGTGATGCCAATAACGACATTGAGATGTTAGAGTTTGCTGGGCTGGGGATCGCCATGGGAAATGCCAGCGACCACGTCAAATCTCTTGCTGATGCCGTAACTGCCAGCAATGAAGAAAATGGTGTTGCACGCGCTATTGAGAAATATATTTTTTAGATATATAAAAAGCAACTAACAGATAACTCTGCTAATTGCTTTTTATTTTTAGAATATTGCTGTCAAAGCGGTGATAAGTCCAAAAATGATACCTGGTGCATTAGCTGCTGCCAAAGGAATATCACGTTCTTTTTTAAAGAGACCGTAGTAAACCCAAAGACTGCAGTTAAGTGCAGCTACTGCTGGTTGGATAAAATTCCCTTTTTGACCAGCAAGGTTATTCATAATTTGAGGAATATAAGAAACATACATCATTACAGACATAAAGGTTGCAATCCAACCTAAAGTTTTCATTTGTTTTTCAGTCATTTTTTCTCCTTTCAAAAACAGTCTCAATTATACACTGTTTTTTAAGATAGTGAAGTTTAAAAAGCTATTTGTTAAAAACTTGTAAATTATCACAATCTTGTGATAAGGGAATCTTATTCGTTTAGAAACTTACTTTTTCTCAATCGGTGCAACACTGGCCAAAAGTTTTTTCAAACCGACTTCTGGGAAGTTGATTTTTAGTTCCTGTGTAGCTCCACTACCCGATACTTCAAGGACAGTCCCTTGACCCCATTTTTTATGAAGGGCAATATCACCGATAGACCAGCTAGTTTCACTGGAAGACGATTTACTAGTAGATGCAAATTGTCCAAATGGTAAGCCACTTGATTGGATCGATGTAGGCGCAGTATTCCGTTTTCGTTCTTGAAGAGCCTGTGCCAGACTCATTCCTTGCCCAAATGTAGTACCACCACTACTGTAAGATGCTTTAAAGCTTGTATTAGCAGGACGAGCCAAACCTTGATAGGTCAACAAATCTGAACTAATTTCATTGATAAATCGTGTCGGACGGTTATAGTTAGTCTTACCGAATAGTAAGCGAGAGTTGGCGTTGGTTAGATAGAGAATTTTCTCGGCGCGAGTGATTCCTACATAGGCCAAACGACGTTCTTCTTCCAATTCATCTGGATCTTCAGAGGCACGACTAAGAGGAAAGACATTCTCCTCCATCCCGATGATAAAGACAACCGGAAACTCTAGTCCTTTCGCTGCATGGAGGGTCATCAAGGTAACCTCTGATGTCTCCTGACTGCCAGAGTCAGTGTCGGCAATCAAGGCAAGATCATTTAAGAAACGACTCAGTTTGTCCAAACCTGTTTCTTCTTCTTGACTATCAGGATTGTCGTCAAAGTTCTTGGTAACAGATAGGAACTCTTCGATATTTTCAACCCGCGCCTTGCTTTCCAAGGTTGCCTGAGCATTAAGAATATCGACATAACCTGTTTTTTCAAGGACAGCCTCAACCAACTCTGTAATGGTTAATTGGTCCAGTTGCTCCCGTAAATCCAGTATCATATTGGCAAAATCCCAGATCGACTGAGCTGCCTTACCCTTAATTCCTGATAACATGATATTGGCTGAAGCATCTAGCATGGACATTTCTTGCAAATTAGCAAAATCACGAATCTTCTCAACAGTACCTGGGCCAATTCCACGCTTTGGTTCATTGATGATACGCTCAAAACTGATATTATCACTTAGGTTGGCAATGAGATTGAGGTAAGCAATGATATCACGAATTTCCTTACGGCTGTAGAATTTCGTTCCACCAACCATGGTATAAGGAATATTAGACTTGAGCAGAGCTTCCTCGATCGTACGTGACTGGGCATTGGTACGATAAAGAACTGCGAAGTCTTTATGAAGGAAGTTTTGATTACGACCAAGTTCATCGATGGTTTTGGCTACAAAAACAGCCTCATCCTGTTCATCGTTAGCTCGGTAGTAAATAATTTGTTCGCCATCTGCATTTTGAGTCCATAGATTCTTAGGACGACGATTTTTATTGTTTTTGATGACATCATTAGCTGCTTGGAGAATGGTTTTGGTTGAGCGATAGTTTTCCTCCAATAAAACAACCTTGGCTTGAGGATAGTCCTTTTCAAAATCAAGGATATTTTGCATATCAGCACCACGCCATCCGTAGATAGACTGGTCCGCATCCCCAACAACACAGATATTTTTAAAGCGAGAAGCCAACAGTTTGACCAGTTGGTACTGGGCATGGTTAGTATCTTGATACTCATCAACATGGATATATTGGAATTTTTGCTGATAGTAAGTCAAGACATCGGGATTTTGATCAAAGAGACGCAAGGTCAACATAATCAAATCATCAAAGTCAACTGACTCAGACTGACGGAGTTCCTTTTGATAGGCATCATAACACTTAGCGACAATGTTTGTATATAAATCTCCTGCTTGTGCAGCATAAGCAACATCGTCAATTAGATCATTCTTAGCATTAGAAATGGTCCCTAAAATAGAGCGTTCATTCCACTTTTTAGGATCCAAGTTTAACTGCTTGAGAATGCGTTTCATCAATGTTCGCTGCTCACCTGGATCGATGATGGTAAAGTTGCGATTGTAACCAATATGATCCGCATCACGACGTAAGATACGAACGCACATAGAGTGAAAGGTCGCTATCAAACAGTCCTGTGTAGCTGGATTGAGCCCGTAGGCACGTTCTTTCATTTCACGAGCAGCCTTATTGGTAAAGGTAATGGCTAAAATATTCCAAGGATTAACCATCTTTTCATCAATTAAGTAGGCAATACGATGGGTCAAAACTCGTGTCTTACCAGAACCAGCCCCCGCCATGATCAGCAGTGGACCTTCTGTTGTTTGGACCGCTTCAGCCTGTCGGTCATTCATACCGTTTAATAAAGGGTTCATTTTCTCTTCCTATTCTTCAAATCAATGTTTCTATTATATCAAAAAAGACTGAAAATAACTCTATCAGGGACAAGCTTCTTTTTTTCCTAAAAAAGAACACTAACAAGTGTTCTTTTTATTTTAATCATGAATAGATTGTAAAAGTGTCAACAAGGCTTGAGCCGATCGGCGTCCTGCTTCTACGATAAATTCATCAAATGTAATAGAAGCTTCGTGGTTAGCATTATCACTCATGGCACGAACAACCAAGAATGGTAGATTAAGCGCGTGAGCTGCTTGAGCGATAGCCGCTCCTTCCATCTCAACCGCAAGCACCTGAGGAAAATGTTCTTTTATAGCTTTAATCTTATCTTCACCCGCAATAAAACTATCACCGGTCGCTATCAACCCTAAATGCCATTTTTGGCTAAGTTTAGACAAACTCTCTTGAATCAAACTAACAAACTTCTTGTCAGATTCGAAATAGAGTGGTTGTTGGGCCATTTGACCGTATTCATAACCAAAAGCAGTCACATCAACATCATGATAAGCTAGATTATCAGCAATCACTACATCTCCAACTTCGATTCCTTCTGCCAAAGCTCCAGCTGAACCAGTGTTGATAACAGCATCTACTTTAAAGTGGTTAGCTAAGATTGCTACACTCATAGCAGACATAACTTTACCAATTCCACTCTCGACCAAGACAAGCTCGACTGAACCAATTTTACCCGTATGATACTGATTTCCTAATACCGTCTCTTCTTGAGCGTTTTCTAAATGTTGAATCAGATAAACTAGCTCTTCTGGCATAGCTGCTATAATTCCAATTTTCATGACATTCCCCTTAAATAAATCTCATTGCTAACACTAGCAAAATCAAGAGAAGAATAACAGCAAATAGAATCTTATTCAGTTTTGAGTTAAAAACATTTCTCTTAGTATTTTCAATTCGACGACTTTTATGGATTTGTGGTTCAACCTCAATCGTTAGGGTATCTTGACTAAAACCATGGTCACTTGAACGTGAAGCTCTATAATGTTGAGATGAAGTGGATAAAATCTTTGTTTCTTGATCATCTACTAAAGTAGGACCAGAGATATCTTCACCACGTTTTGCACGCTCGATTATTTCGTCTGTTAATAAAGGTTTTCCCATAGGTTCCTCCCCTATTTTTCTTGTAATTCCCAGTACTGGATAGCCATGATAGTCTTGGCATCACAGATATCACCAGACTGGATCAGTGCTTTTGCTTCTTCAAGACTAACTTCAAGTAATTCTAAAGTTTCATCTTCATCCTGTGGACGTGGATTATTAACCTTTGTCAAATCACTTGCCAAATAAAGTTTTAATCGCTCATTACAGAAACCAATAGCAGAATAGAAATCATACAAAAGAGTTAGTTTTCCAGTGTAGGCAGCTTCTTCTTCCAATTCGCGAAGGGCTGCCGCTTCAGGATCAGCGTTTTCTCCAATTTCTAGTTTTCCTGCAGGAATTTCAACAGAAACTTTTTCAATCGCCTTGCGATATTGCTTGACTAGAACAATCTTATTTTCTGGAGTAACTGCAAGAACACATACTGCACCATTATGGAAAATCAAATCACGTTGAGCTGTCCCTTTTCCATTAGGAAGTTCAACCTGATCTTGGACCAATTTAAAAATAGGACCTTTATAGATTTCTCTACGGCTGAGTGTTTTCTCTTCAAATTCCATGGTTAGCTCCTATTTGTTTTTAGGATGGTGAGGGAGATGAGTTGCATATTCGTCTTTGTTAACTTGGCGGCCACGACCGATGGCAATAGCATCAGCAGGCACGTCTTTAGTAATGGTTGAACCTGCGCCAACAAGAGAGTTATCTCCTAGTTCAACAGGAGCGATGATGGTTGAATTAGAACCAACAAAGACATTGTTGCCGATAACTGTCTTGAATTTATTTTTCCCATCATAGTTCACTGTTATAGTACCAGCACCAAAGTTGACGTCACTGCCAACTTCACAATTACCAATGTATGTTAAATGGCCAGCTTTTGTATTTTCTCCAATGCTAGAACCTTTCACCTCAACAAAGTTTCCAATATGAACATCTTTTGCCAGGCTAGAACCTGGACGAATATGAGCGTAAGGTCCGACTGTAACACCATCAGCAACTGTGCTCTCCTCAATCATAGAGTTGGTAATCACTGCACCTGAACCGATAGTACTATCGACAATATAAGTTCCATTCGTCAAAATAGTTTCAGCACCAATCTTACTAGAACCTTTGAGGGTTACATTAGCTTCAATTTGTACATCTGGAGCAATTTCAACATCCACATCAATATAAGTCGCTTCTGGATTTACAAAACTAACGCCATTAACCATGTGAGCTTGGTTAATACGACGACGCATAACAGCTTCTGCTGTAGCGAGCGCTACACGGTCATTTACTCCAAGACTTTCATCAAAGTCTTTAAGAGTATAAGCTCCTACTTTTTCTCCAGCTTCACGGAATATTCCAATCACATCCGTGATATAGTATTCACCTTGAGCGTTGTTGGTATTGATGTTTTTAAGAGCTTCAAAGAGACGTGCATTATCAAAAACATACGTTCCTGTATTGATTTCTTTGATTTGCTTTTCAAAATCAGTCGCATCTTTTTGTTCAACAATTCTTAGTACTTCAGCATTATCGTTACGAACAATACGTCCATAACCAAATGGATCTTCAGCTTCTGCGGTAAGGATAGTGGCTACGTTCTTGTGGTTCACATGAAAATCAATCAAGTTTTTCAAACTTTCACCCGTGATTAATGGTGTATCACCTGCAATAACCAATGTTTGTCCAGAAAGACCCTCAAGAATTGGTTCGGCCATCATAACCGCATGACCAGTACCTAATTGCTCAGTTTGTCTCACAAAATCAGTCTGTCCTGCTAAAACTTGCTCTACAAGTTCAGCCTTATGCCCGATTACAGTAACTGTTTTTTCGGGATTAATTGCGCCCACGCTACGAAAAACATGCTCAAGCATTGAAATTCCCGCAACCTTGTGCATAACTTTAGGTAGATCTGATTTCATACGGGTACCTTTACCCGCTGCTAAAATAATTGCATAATTTGCCATATTTTTCTCTTTTCTATAGAAATTCTTTATCATTATACCACAATTTACTTCACGATACACAAATTTGTTGACCTCAACATCACGCTAATGACTGTCACTACTCCGTTTTGAGTATATTTTTTGATTTTTTTCACAAATTACGATAAACTATAGGAGTATGAGAAAAAAAATTCGTCCAGCTTTTATAGTTATTATATTTGCTGCTTTTATAGGACTCTTGATTCTCAATCGTCCACGATTCGAAGAACATCCTGTAAAAACCAAACAAAATCCAGTTCAAATAGAAACACAAGCTCTACATAACTTGGATAAGCCTATCATCGATATCTCTGGTTGGCAAAGACCGTCAGAGATTAATTATGATATTTTATCTAAAAATATCTCTGGTGCTATTGTTCGAGTCCACGGAGGAAACCAGATTACTACTGAGAACGATGCATCTTATACGAATGGAACAGATAAAGCTTATAAAAGTCATATCGTTGAGTTTCAAAAGAGAAATGTTCCAGTTGCTGTCTATGCCTATGTATCTGGAAAAAGTGTAGAGGATATGGAAAAGGCTGCTGAAGCATTCTACAATTCAGCTTCCCCATACAATCCAAGTTACTATTGGTTAGATGTCGAAGAAAAAACCATGTCAGACATGAATAAAGGGGTTGAAGCTTTCCGTGCTAAACTAGAATCTCTAGGTGCTAAAAACATCGGTATCTACATCGGAGTTTACTTCATGGAAGAGCATAGCATCAGCACAGATAAGTTTTCACCTATTTGGATTCCTTCCTACGGACCTGATTCGGGCTACTTTGAAAGTTCACCAAATACAGACCTTGACTTTGATCTTCATCAATACACCTCAAAGGGTAAACTGGTTGGATTTGAACATCATCTAGACCTAAATCTTATTTCTTTGTCAAAAGATAAGGAAGAGACGTTTAGAAAACTATTTTTAAAACCTTAATTTCATTCAGCAAGCAAGATATTACTTCTGCTTGCTTTTTTTATTTCTCTTACTTTGTGATATAATACAAGAAGAGAATTTTAGAGAATAAATATGGAGAGAGTTTATGTTATCTTGGATTTCAAAAATGATTAAAGGAATTGTTATTGCGCTAGGATTTATCTTGCCTGGTATTTCTGGTGGAGTCTTGGCAGCTATTTTAGGTATTTATGAGAGAATGATTCGTTTTCTTGCCCATCCATTTAAAAACCTAAAAGAAGATATTCTTTATTTCTTACCTGTTGCTATCGGTATGTTACTAGGTATTGGTCTATTTTCTTATCCAATTGAGTACTTACTAGAGCATTATCAAGTTTATGTTTTATGGAGTTTTGCGGGTGCTATTATTGGTACAGTCCCTAGTCTTGTAAAAGAGGCTACTCAAGATTCTGAAAGAGACAAAGTCGATCTTATCTGGTTTTGGGTGACCTTTATTGTTTCTGGAATTGGTCTTTACGCTTTAAACTTTGTGGTTGGTTCACTCAACGCAAGTTTCACAAGTTTTATCCTAGCCGGTGTTCTTCTTGCTCTAGGTATTTTAGTTCCAGGATTAAGCCCCTCAAATCTTCTCTTGATTTTAGGTCTCTATACCCCGATGTTAACTGGATTTAAAACTTTTGATTTATTTGGTACCTTCCTTCCGATAGGAATTGGAGCTGCTGCTACACTTATTATTTTTTCAAAATTAATGGACTACGCTCTTCGAGTGTATCACTCTCGTGTTTATCACTTCATCATTGCAATCGTTCTTTCAAGTACACTCTTGATATTGATTCCAAATGCGGGTAATGCTGAAAGCATTAACTACAGTGGTTTATCTCTTGTGTCTTATGTGATTGTTGCCTTCTTTTTTGCTCTTGGCATTTGGTTAGGTATTTGGATGAGTCAGTTGGAGGATAAATACAAATAATGGCTAAGAAAGTTAAAGTAAAAAAGACCTTAGTAGAGCAAATTTTGACTAAGGCAGGTGTTGACCATCAAGGCATTCAAATCAATGCTTTAGAAGGAGAACTTCCTTCTGGTTATAATAGAAATCATATCTTTAAGACCTTAGCATTATTGGGTGATAAAACTGGTCCGGTAATAGGAATTGTCCCTATCACCGAACACCTTTCTGAAAAGAAATTAGCAAAGATTTCTGGAAATAAAAAAGTGGCCATGATTCCTCAAAAGGATTTAGAAAAAACGACTGGATATATCCATGGAGCTAATAACCCTGTAGGTATCCGTCAAAAACACAACTACCCTATTTTTATTGATGAAACAGCTTTAGAATTGGAAAAAATGATTGTCTCTGCTGGCGAGGTCGGGCACAGTATCATCATCGCACCTAAAGATCTGGCAAACTTTGTAAAAGCCAGCTTTGTTGATATCTTGGAGGAAAGTAACTCATGAAACTTTACTTTGTCCGTCATGGTCGAACAGTCTGGAATCTAGAAGGTCGCTTTCAAGGGGCTGGCGGAGATTCACCACTTCTCCCTGAATCCATTGATACCTTAGAGGAACTCGGTCAATATCTTAAAGATATCCCTTTTGACAAGATCTATTCGAGTGATTTACCGAGAGCTGTAAAATCAGCTGAAATTATCCAAAGTCAGCTGACAAATCCTTGTCCTTTAGAAAGTGTTCCTGAACTCAGAGAATGGCACCTGGGTAAACTGGAAGGTCTAAAAATTGCGACTTTAAATGCTATCTACCCTCAGCAAATTCAAGCCTTCAAAACTAACTTAGCTAAGTTTGATACTCGCATGTTTGAAGCTGAATCACTCTACACTACAACTCAGCGCACCATCCAATTTATCAAGTCCTTAAAAAACTCTAAGGCAGAATACCTATTACTTGTTGGTCATGGAGCAAACCTTACTGCAAGTCTTCGCACGCTAATAGGCTATCAGGAAGCTCTGCTTCGTAAAGACGGAGGTTTGGCTAATGCAAGTCTATCAATTATAGAAACTGATGACTTTGAAAGATTTACTCTAAAGACTTGGAACGATACTTCTTATCAAAAAATATAAAACTTGATATTAACAATCAAGTTCTTTTTAGTTTTTATAGAATATCCGTGAATTTCTTGACTATTTATGATAAAATGGAGTATCGTGAAAAATTAATTTATTATTTCAAATTTCGATTAAAATTAGGAGGAACTCATGTCAATAGAACACATGGAAGAACTAAATGACCAGCAAATCGTTCGTCGCGAAAAAATGGCTGCGCTCCGTGAACAAGGAATTGATCCTTTCGGTAAACGTTTTGAACGTACTGCCAACTCTCAAGAACTAAAAGATAAATTTGCTGAGCTAGATAAAGAACAACTACACGAACTAAATGAAACTGCCACTATCGCTGGACGCTTGGTGACTAAACGAGGTAAAGGTAAAGTTGGTTTTGCTCACCTTCAAGACCGTGAAGGTCAAATCCAAATCTACGTTCGTAAAGATGCTGTCGGTGAAGAAAACTACGAAATCTTTAAGAAAGCCGACCTCGGAGACTTTCTTGGTGTCGAAGGTGAAGTCATGCGTACCGATATGGGAGAACTCTCTATTAAGGCTACACACATCACTCACTTGTCTAAAGCCCTTCGTCCGCTTCCAGAAAAATTCCACGGTTTAACAGACGTTGAAACTATTTACCGTAAACGTTACCTTGATTTGATTTCAAACCGTGAAAGTTTTGAACGTTTTGTTACTCGCTCAAAAATCATCTCTGAAATTCGTCGTTATCTTGATCAAAAAGGTTTCCTAGAAGTTGAAACACCTGTGCTTCACAATGAAGCTGGTGGTGCTGCTGCTCGTCCGTTTATCACTCACCACAATGCACAAAACATTGACATGGTGCTTCGTATCGCAACTGAGCTTCACTTGAAACGTCTTATCGTCGGTGGTATGGAACGTGTGTATGAGATTGGTCGTATCTTCCGTAACGAAGGGATGGATGCTACACACAATCCTGAGTTCACTTCTATCGAGGTTTACCAAGCTTATGCAGACTTCCAAGATATCATGGACTTGACTGAAGGTATTATCCAACACGTTGCAAAAGCTGTTAAAGGCGACGCTCCAGTTATCTATCAAGGAACTGAGATCAAACTTAACGAACCATTTAAACGTGTACACATGGTGGATGCCATTAAGGAAATCACAGGGGTTGATTTCTGGCAAGACATGACCTTCGAAGAAGCTAAAGCAATCGCAGCTGAGAAGAAAGTTCCAGTTGAGAAACACTATACTGAAGTTGGTCATATCATCAATGCTTTCTTTGAAGAATTTGTTGAAGAAACTTTGATTCAGCCTACCTTTGTTTATGGACATCCAGTAGCAGTATCTCCACTTGCTAAGAAGAACCCTGAAGACGAACGCTTTACAGATCGCTTCGAGCTATTCATTATGACCAAGGAATACGGAAATGCCTTTACTGAGCTCAATGATCCAATCGATCAGCTTAGCCGCTTTGAAGCCCAAGCCAAAGCCAAAGAACTTGGTGACGATGAAGCAACTGGCATTGACTACGACTACATCGAAGCCCTTGAATATGGTATGCCACCAACAGGTGGTTTGGGAATCGGTATCGACCGTCTTTGCATGCTACTCACTGATACTACTACTATCCGTGATGTACTTCTTTTCCCAACTATGAAATAAAAACTAAACTCCTAGATGATTTCTAGGAGTTTTTTGTAGTTAAAAAGACAACCTTATCAAAGAGGTTGTCTTTTGTGTTTGAATTAGAATAGACCTAAAACAGTTCCATCACTTTCAACATCCATGTTGAGAGCGGCAGGTCGTTTTGGAAGTCCAGGCATGGTCATGACATCACCAGTAAGGGCTACGATAAAGCCTGCACCCAGCTTAGGTACCAATTCACGAATAGTAATTTCAAAGTTTTCAGGTGCTCCAAGAGCGTTAGGATTATCTGAGAAACTGTATTGAGTTTTGGCCATACAGATTGGCAATTTGTCCCAACCATTTTGTACGATTTGTGCAATTTGTGTTTGAGCTTTCTTTTCGAAGTTTACTTTGCTACCACGGTAGATTTCAGTAACAATCTTTTCGATTTTTTCTTGAACAGAAAGGTCGTTGTCATAGAGACGTGTGTAGTTGGCTGGGTTTTCGTCAATTGTTTTGACAAGAGTTTCAGCCAAAGCAACGCCTCCTTCAGCTCCATCAGCCCATACGCTAGCCAATTCGACTGGAACATCAATTGAAGCACATAGTTCTTTCAAGGCTGCAATTTCAGCTTCTGTATCAGAAACAAATTCATTGATAGCAACAACCGCTGGAATACCGAACTTACGAATATTTTCAACGTGGCGTCTCAAGTTTGCAAATCCAGCACGTACTGCTTCCACATTTTCCTCTGTCAGAGCATCTTTAGCAACTCCACCATTCATTTTAAGGGCACGAAGAGTCGCTACAATGACTACTGCACTTGGAGCTGTTGGCAAGTTTGGAGTCTTGATATCCAGGAACTTCTCTGCACCAAGGTCTGCACCAAAGCCAGCTTCTGTTACAGTATAATCAGCTAAACGAATAGCTGTTTTTGTCGCCAAAACAGAGTTACAACCATGGGCAATATTGGCAAATGGGCCACCGTGTACGAATGCAGGTGTACCATAGATTGTTTGAACCAAGTTGGGTTTAATAGCATCTTTCAAAATCAATGCCAAGGCACCCTCAACCTGTAAATCACCAACTGAAACTGGTGTGCGATCATAACGGTAGCCGATGACGATATTAGCCAAACGACGTTTCAAATCTTCAATATCAGTTGCCAAACAAAGGATAGCCATGATCTCTGAAGCAACTGTGATATCAAAACCATCTTCACGTGGAATACCATTAAGTGGACCACCAAGACCAACAGTTACGTGACGAAGAGCACGGTCATTCAAGTCAACAACACGTTTCCAAAGAATACGACGTTGGTCAATTCCTAGCTCATTTCCTTGGTGCAAGTGATTATCAATCAAGGCAGAGAGAGCATTGTTTGCAGTTGTAATAGCGTGCATATCACCAGTAAAGTGAAGGTTGATATCTTCCATTGGTAACACTTGGGCATAACCACCCCCAGCAGCTCCACCTTTAATACCCATAACAGGGCCAAGTGAAGGTTCGCGGATAGCAATCATAGTTTTCTTACCAATCTTGTTCAAAGCATCAGCAAGACCAATGGTAATGGTTGATTTTCCTTCACCTGCTGGCGTTGGGTTGATAGCTGTAACAAGAATCAACTTACCTACTGGATTTGCCTCAACCTCACGAATCTTGTCAAAGCTTAGTTTAGCCTTGTACTTTCCATACAACTCCAAATCATCGTATGAAATACCAAGTTTCTCAACAACATCAACGATCGGTTTTAACTCAATACTCTGTGCAATTTCAATATCTGTTTTCATAAAAAACTCCTCTAGCCTCTAATGTGTTAATTCATTATATCATAAAACAAGATTTTTAACAGTCATTATGATTAGTAACGTTCGTGAATATGGCTAAATAACAGACTTTCTTTATCTCTATTTAATTTTTTATATGCCTTTATAGATTTTAACTATGGATTAACATCCTATTTTCGGCCCTTGTTACATCGCTTTCATTTTACTTAATGCTCATTTTTTTGTACAATAGTTCTATGAAAATTTTAGTTACTTCTGGTGGTACAAGTGAAAAAATTGATAGAGTTCGTTCTATTACCAATCACTCTTCCGGTAAACTTGGAAAAATTATCACCGAGACTCTTCTAAAGGCTGGCCATGAAGTTTGTTTGATTACCACTCTTCAGGCAGTTAAGCCAGTTAGTCATCCAAACTTGAGAATCATCGAAATTAAAAATACTGCTGATTTGCTGCAAGTCATGAAAGATAAGGTTATGGATTACCAGGTCTTAATCCATTCTATGGCTGTATCAGATTACACTCCTGTCTATATGGCTGGTTTTGATGAGATTGAATCTAGTCAAGATTTAACAGAGTTTTTAGATAAGAAAAATCAGGAAACAAAAATCTCATCTAAGGAAGACGTCCAGGTTCTATTTCTCAAGAAGAATCCAAAAATCATATCTCTGGTTAAAGAATGGAATCCTAACATTCACCTGATTGGATTTAAATTACTGGTTGATGTCAGCCAGGAACATCTGATTCAAATTGCCCGGGAAAGTCTTGAAAAGAACCAGGCTGATTTAATTGTCGCAAACGACCTTACTCAGATTAGTAGCGAGCAACATAAGGCTTACCTAGTTGAAAAAAATTCTTTCCAAACTGCTATGAGTAAACATGAAATTGCTGATTTACTCCTCGAGAAAATAAAAAGTTATGACTAAAAGAAAGGGATTTTATGGCCCGTATTACACTCGCTATTACAGGATCTATTGCTGCATACAAGACAGTTGACCTAGTTAGTTCTTTAAAAAAACAGGGGCATTCTGTTACTGTTCTTATGACTCAGTCAGCAACAGAATTCATTCAGCCATTAACTTTACAAGTACTATCTCAAAATACTGTACATCTCGATGTCATGCACGAACCTTTTCCAGATCAAGTGAATCACATTCAAATAGGAAAAGAAACAGATTTATTTATCGTAGTTCCTGCGACAGCCAATACAATCGCTAAATTAGCTCACGGTTTTGCTGACAATATGGTGACTGCTACTGCTCTTGCTTTGCCACACTTTGTACCCAAACTATTGGCTCCAGCTATGAACACAAAGATGTATGACCACCCTGCGACCCAAGCTAATCTTAAAACTTTAGAAGATTATGGTTATACAATTATTTCTCCCAAAGATTCTCTACTGGCCTGTGGGGATACAGGTCGTGGTGCTCTCGCTGATCTCGAAACTATTTTACAAAAAATAAAGGATAAAATTCATGAACAAACGCTCTAATATTGCTCCAATCGCTATCTTTTTTGCCATTATGATTGTTATTCATTTACTAAGCTCGATTTTATTTAATGTACTTCCCTTTCCAATCAAACCAACCATCGTTCACATTCCAGTAATTATTGCAAGTATTATCTACGGACCAAGAATCGGCGCAACCTTAGGTTTTCTGATGGGAATGCTTAGCTTAACGGTTAATACTCTCACAATCCTGCCAACAAGCTATCTCTTCTCACCATTTGTACCAAATGGTAACTTCTATTCAGTTGTAATCGCAATTGTTCCTCGTATCTTAATCGGTTTGACACCTTATTTCGTCTATAAACTACTAAAGGGAAGAGCTGGACTCATCTTTGCAGGTGCACTTGGCTCACTCACTAATACAGTATTTGTCTTAGGTGGTATCTTCTTCCTCTTTGGAAATGTTTATAACGGGGACATCCAACTGCTACTCGCGTCTGTAATCTCGACAAATTCGATAGCAGAGTTGATTATCTCGGCTGCTTTAACTCTCGTCATTGTTCCGAGACTTGAAAAAATTAAACAATAAAAAACTGTATCAAGAGATACAGTTTTTTTAATTATTACTGGGCTAAACGAGCTTCTTCTAAAATCTTCTCAATCTTTGTTGTCAGTAAATCAATAGCTACAGTATTGGTTACACCTTCAGGTATCACAATATCAGCATAGCGTTTAGTAGGCTCAATAAACTGATGATACATAGGTTTTACGACTCCAAGGTATTGATCAATGACGCTGTCTAAACTACGACCACGTTCTTCCATATCGCGTTTAATACGACGGATGATACGAACATCATCATCAGTGTCCACAAAAATCTTTATATCCATTAAATCACGAAGACGTTTGTCTTCCAAAACCAAAATTCCTTCCACTATAAATACGTCTTGAGGTTCTTGGCGATAGGTTTTCGAGCTTCTTGTATGGGCAGCATAATCATAGGTAGGAATATCAACAGGACGACCCGCTAACAATTCTTTGATCTGCGCAATCATCAAATCAGTATCAAAAGCAAAAGGATGATCATAGTTGGTTTTGATACGCTCCTCAAAAGTTAAATGAGATTGATCTTTATAGTAGGAATCATGCTCAATCATGGCAATTTTTTCGTTGGGAAAATGCGATAAAATCGCTTTAGAAACACTGGTTTTTCCTCCACCAGATCCCCCTGTTACTCCGATAATGATTGGTCTGTTTTGCATAGTTGCCTCCGTATTTTTCCTTTGTCTATTTTACCATATTTTTAGAAAATTTTACAGGATGACTTTTTAAATTATAGTACAAAAAACCTTGTAGTTTAGTTCTACAAGGTTTTAATGTTTTTAATCAAAGTTAACGTATTCTTTAGAAAGTTCAAGAACTTCTTCCATTGTTGAACATTCAGTAAGAGCACGGTTAGCGTATTCTTGCATCTTAGCTGTGTCAAGTTTCTTCATCAAGCTACGTGTACGAAGTACTGAAGTAGCTGACATTGAGAACTCATCCAAGCCCATTCCGATAAGAAGTGGAACAGCTGTTTGGTCACCAGCCATCTCACCACACATACCAGCCCATTTACCTTCAGCGTGAGCTGCTTTGATAACATTGTTGATCAAGCGAAGGATTGATGGATTGTATGGTTGGTAAAGGTATGAAACTTGTTCGTTCATACGGTCAGCAGCCATTGTGTATTGGATCAAGTCGTTTGTACCGATTGAGAAGAAATCAACTTCTTTGGCAAATTGGTCTGCAAGCATAGCTGCAGCTGGGATTTCAATCATGATACCAACTTGGATATCATCTGCAACTGCGACACCTTCAGCAACCAATTTTGCTTTTTCTTCTTCAAGAATAGCTTTAGCAGTACGGAACTCTTTCAACAAAGCAACCATTGGGAACATGATACGCAATTTACCGTGAACAGATGCACGAAGCAATGCACGCAATTGCGTACGGAACATTTGGTTACCAGTTTCTGAGATAGAGATACGCAAAGCACGGTAGCCCAAGAATGGGTTCATTTCTTTAGGAAGATCGAAGTAAGGAAGTTCTTTATCCCCACCGATATCCATTGTACGAACGACAACAGGTTTACCGTTCATACCTTCAAGAACTGCTTTGTAAGCTTCGTATTGGTCGTCTTCCGTTGGGAAATCTTGAGAATCCATGTACAAGAATTCTGTACGGTAGAGACCAACAGCTTCAGCACCATTTTCGTTCACACCTTCAACGTCTTTTGGTGTACCGATATTAGCTGCCAACTCAAAGTGTTTACCATCTGCAGTAACAGTTTTAGCATCTTTCAAAAGAGCCCATTCAGCTTTTTGTTTAGCGTAAGCTTCACCAGCTGCTTTGAATTCTGCAATTTGTTCTTCAGTTGGGTTGATAACAACTTCACCTGAAATACCTGAAACAGCCAAAATGTCACCATCTTTTACAAGTTCAGTGATGTTGTTTGTACCCAATACAGCAGCAATTTCAAGTGTACGAGCCATGATAGCTGAGTGACTTGTACGTCCACCAATGTTTGTTACAAAAGCTTTTACAAAGTTTTTGTCCAATTGAGCAGTATCAGACGGAGTCAAGTCATGTGCGATCACAATCACTTCTTCATTGATTGAAGCTGGGTTTGGCAGTTTCTTACCAAGAAGATTTGCCAAAACACGTTTGGTAACGTCGCGAATATCCGCTGCACGTTCCTGCATGTATGGGTTGTCTTCCATGCCTTCAAAGATTGTGATAAACATGTCTGTAACTTCTTTCAGACCTGCTTCTGCATTTACTTTCTTAGCACGAATTGTTTCTTTAATCTGACCGATCAATTCAGGGTCAGCAAGAACCATCAAGTGAGCGTCAAATACTTGCGCCGCTTCTTCACCAAGCGTACCTACAGCCTTCTCGCGGATAAGAGAAAGCTCGTTTTGAGAAGCTTCAAGAGCAACATCCAAACGAGCCTCTTCTGCATTTGTATCTTCGACTGTAATAGTCTCGAATGATAAATCCGGTTGAACGAGTAGATATGCTTTAGCAACTGCAACACCATCAGATGCTGCGATTCCTTTAAGCATTTCTGTCATATCCTTATGCCAATCCTTCTTTTTCCATTGTTTCTGAGATAGCAGCGATAGCGTCATCAGCGTCTGCACCTTCAGCAGTGATTGTAACGTCAGCACCTTGACCAACACCAAGGCTCATAACACCCATGATAGATTTAAGGTTAACTGATTTACCTTTGTATTCAAGAGTAATATCTGAAGCAAATTTGCTTGCAGTTTGTACCAACAATGTTGCTGGACGTGCGTGAATACCTGTTTCTGCCACTACGTGGAAATCTTTAGAAGCCATAATTTGACTCTCCTTTAAATGTTTTCTTTTTGAGTTATATCTGATAACCCTTACAATTTGATATTATATCACCTTCTAGGATTTTTTTCAAGTATTTTATGGGATTTCTTCTTTTTCCTTTCAGATAACTTGCTGAAAATCTTCTATTTTATGTATCAAAATACATCATGTAGTTTTTTATAATTTTAACATTTAGAAAACGCTGTTATTTATGGGTTTTATTTTTTACAATCACTATATATTGTGTTTAGACAACTCTCATCTAAAAAAAATCTACAATATTTAGTTTTTCTTCGTTGACAAAGATTTTTTTTCTGATATACTTAAGAAGTAATTAAATTTTGAAAGAGGAGTTACAGAATGGTAACCGTTTATTCTAAAAACAATTGTGTTCAATGTAAAATGACCAAACGATTCTTAGATAGTAACAACATCGCATATCGCGAAATCAATCTTGATGAACAACCTGAATTTATTGAACAAGTTAAAGAGCTAGGCTTCAACGCTGCTCCTATCATTCAAACACCAACTGAAGTTTTCTCTGGTTTCCAACCAGCAAAACTTAAAGAACTTGCTTAAGTATCAGGATTAAAAGCTTCTATGTCAATCTTAGAAGCCTTTCTTTTGTAATGAATTAAAGGAAATTTTATGGGATTAAAACAACTTGAGGATGTAACATACTTCCGTCTAAATAATGAAATCAACCGTCCTGTTAATGGACAAATCATGCTCCACAAAGATAAAGAAGCCTTGGACGCTTTCTTTAAAGAAAATGTTGTACCAAATTCTATGGTTTTTGATTCTATCACTGATAAAATCGATTACCTTATTAAACAAGACTATATCGAAACAGCGTTTATCAAGAAATATCGTCCAGAATTCTTAGAAGAGCTTTACCAATTTATTAAGGATCAAAACTTCCAATTCAAGTCTTTCATGGCAGCATACAAGTTTTACAATCAATATGCCTTGAAAACTAATGACGGAGAGTACTATCTTGAGAGCATGGAAGACCGTGTCTTCTTTAACGCTCTTTACTTTGCTGATGGTGACGAAGCTATCGCAATTGATATTGCCAATGAAATCATCCACCAGCGTTACCAGCCTGCTACACCTTCTTTCTTGAATGCAGGCCGTGCACGTCGTGGTGAATTGGTATCCTGTTTCTTGATTCAGGTAACAGATGATATGAACTCTATTGGACGTTCTATCAACTCAGCTCTTCAACTTTCACGTATCGGTGGTGGTGTCGGAATTTCCCTCAGCAACCTTCGTGAAGCTGGAGCACCTATCAAAGGGTATGAAGGGGCTGCTTCTGGTGTCGTACCAGTTATGAAGCTTTTCGAAGACAGCTTCTCTTACTCTAACCAATTGGGTCAACGTCAAGGTGCTGGGGTTGTTTACCTTAACGTCTTCCACCCAGACATTATTGCTTTCCTTTCTACTAAGAAAGAAAATGCTGATGAAAAAGTTCGTGTCAAGACTCTTTCACTTGGTGTTGTGGTACCAGATAAATTCTACGAATTAGCACGTAAGAATGAAGAAATGTACCTCTTCAGTCCTTATTCTGTTGAAAAAGAGTATGGTGTACCTTTTAACTACATCGATATCACAGAAAAATACGATGAATTGGTGGCAAATCCAAACATCCGTAAGACAAAAATTAAGGCCCGTGATTTGGAAACAGAAATTTCTAAATTGCAACAAGAATCTGGCTATCCTTACGTAGTCAATATCGATACTGCTAACCGTGCAAATCCTGTCGATGGTAAGATTATCATGAGTAACCTGTGTTCAGAAATTCTTCAAGTCCAAGAACCAAGTCTTATCAACGATGCGCAAGAATTCCTTCAAATGGGTACTGACGTTTCATGTAACCTTGGTTCAACCAACGTTGTAAATATGATGACATCACCTGACTTTGGACGTTCTATTCGTGCAATGGTTCGCGCTTTGACCTTTGTAACAGATAGCTCTCACATCGTTGCTGTTCCAACTATCGACCACGGAAATAGCCAAGCTCATACATTTGGACTTGGTGCTATGGGGCTTCACAGCTATCTTGCTCAGCAATTAATCGAATATGGATCTCCTGAGTCTGTTGAATTTACAAGCATCTACTTTATGCTTTTGAATTACTGGACTTTGGTAGAATCAAACAATATTGCGCGTGAACGTGGCATTACCTTCCACAACTTTGAGAAATCAGACTATGCAAATGGTACTTATTTCGATAAGTATACGTCTGGTCAATTTGTTCCAAAATCTGATCGAGTTAAAGAACTCTTTGAAGGAATCTTTATCCCGTCTGCAGCTGATTGGGCTGAACTTCGTGAT
Source organism: Streptococcus infantis ATCC 700779 (assembly GCF_000187465.1). GTDB lineage: Bacteria > Bacillota > Bacilli > Lactobacillales > Streptococcaceae > Streptococcus > Streptococcus infantis. Next base: position 868,300 of record NZ_GL732439.1, read on the forward strand.
AAAGTTAAAGCAGATGGACTTTACCATCAAAACCGTCTTGCTGTAGCGCCGAATGGTTCTATCAGCTACATCAATGACGTGTCTGCTTCTATCCACCCAATTACTCAACGTATTGAAGAACGTCAAGAGAAGAAAATTGGTAAGATTTACTATCCTGCTGCAGGATTATCAACTGAAACTATTCCTTACTACACTTCTGCCTATGACATGGATATGCGTAAAGTTATCGATGTCTATGCTGCTGCAACTGAGCACGTAGACCAAGGGCTTTCACTCACTCTCTTCATGCGTAGTGATATCCCAACAGGTCTTTATGAATGGAAGAAAGAGAACAAACAAACAACACGTGACCTATCTATCCTTCGTAACTACGCCTTTAACAAGGGCATTAAGTCTATCTACTACGTTCGTACCTACACAGATGACGGCGGTGAAGTTGGTGCTAACCAATGTGAAAGCTGTGTGATTTAATGGAAATAAAGAAGAAAGTAATTAAATTTTCCCTATTTTTAGCATTAGCAATTCTTGGTTATTTATTTGGTTTTTTATCAATTTGGGTCAACTCCAAATTAGATTATAATTCAACTCTAATAATGATTTTTTCATCACTATTCCTTCTTTTTGCTAATACAGATGCAAATAAGCTATTTTTTAATTATAAAAATATTGAAATTGTTGATGAAGTTAGAATAAATAAGTATGTCAGTATCCTAAAATACCTATATTTATACTTTACATCTTACCCTTTAATCATTAGTGCAATTAAGGAAATACACTGTTTCTATACAAATTTAAACTGGGAAATGATACAGACCCATCCAATAAATTTTGTATTATCTATTCTTCTACCATACATTTTTGCACTTGTATTAATAGACATTTTCAAAAGAATAAACTACTTAATAATGTCAAAAGAGCATAAAATACGTATGTTCATTAAAATATTGCTTTCAAACAAAATATTGCTTTCAATCTATAGAATAGAATTAAGACATATTATATTAAAGAAAAAATACCCAGCTATACTTGACAATACTAAAAAAAATTTAAAAGAAAAGCTAAACATAGATTCAATTCATCTAGCACCTGTTTCCAATCAGGATATTAGTATTTATTCAAACAACACAGATTCATATATCTTGACTGTTCAAATAAAATATATAGATACTGCAAAGGAAGAGCCACTAACTATTGAATCAATTTTATTAAAAATTCAAATAGATTTTGAAAATAATAGGATAAATCATGTTGAATTCTTGGACTAATAAATGACCATCATTCTTTACTATCAATTTAAGAAAGAGATTTCAAATGGAAACTTACTACAAAGCCATTAACTGGAATGCCATCGAAGATGTCATCGATAAATCAACATGGGAAAAACTAACCGAACAATTTTGGTTGGATACACGTATTCCCTTATCTAATGACTTAGATGACTGGAGAAAGTTATCAAATCAAGAAAAAGACTTGGTAGGAAAAGTCTTTGGCGGTTTGACACTTTTGGATACCATGCAGTCTGAAACAGGGGTAAATGCTCTTCGCGCTGATATTCGTACTCCTCACGAAGAAGCTGTTTTTAACAACATCCAATTTATGGAATCTGTCCACGCTAAATCTTATTCTTCTATTTTCTCAACCTTGAATACAAAGACTGAGATTGAAGAAATCTTTGAATGGACTGATACAAACCCATATCTTCAGAAAAAGGCACAAATCATCAATGAGATTTACCTTAACGGAACACCACTTGAAAAGAAAGTGGCTAGTGTATTCCTTGAAACCTTCCTCTTCTACTCTGGTTTCTTCACTCCACTCTACTATCTAGGAAATAACAAGTTGGCAAACGTGGCTGAAATCATCAAGTTGATTATTCGGGACGAGTCAGTTCATGGAACATATATTGGTTATAAATTCCAACTTGGTTTTAACGAATTACCAGAAGAAGAGCAAGAAAAGTTAAAAGACTGGATGTACGACCTTCTTTACACACTTTACGAAAATGAGGAAGGTTATACAGAAAGCCTTTATGATGGTGTCGGTTGGACTGAAGAGGTTAAAACTTTCCTTCGCTACAACGCCAATAAAGCTCTTATGAATCTAGGACAAGATCCTCTCTTCCCTGACTCAGCTGACGATGTAAACCCAATTGTTATGAATGGAATTTCAACTGGTACATCCAACCACGACTTCTTCTCTCAAGTTGGTAACGGATATCTGCTTGGTGAAGTTGAAGCTATGCAGGACGATGATTATAACTACGGATTAGACTAATTAAAAAATATAAAAACATCTGAGTAAAAAATAAACACAGATGTTTTTTGTTTTTGTTTATTTTTGTTTTATTTAAGTTGCTTGGATGTTTAAAATGTGATAAAATGATATTGGATATGGGGGTGATTCAATGCTAAAACAAGAAAAACTAGATGTGATTTTAGAGATTGTCAATACAAGAGGAACCATCACAGTCAAAGAAATAATGAATCGTTTAGATATTTCTGATATGACTGCTCGACGTTATCTGCAAGAGTTAGCTGACAAGGACCTACTTGTTCGAGTGCATGGAGGTGCTGAAAAACTTCGTTCTGGTTCTCTATTAGCAAATGAACGCTCGAATGTCGAAAAACAAGGTCTTCAGATTGCTGAAAAACAAGAAATCGCAAAATTTGCTGGTCATTTAGTCGAAGAAAGAGAAACGATTTTTATCGGTCCAGGTACTACTCTTGAGTTCTTTGCGCGTGAACTTCCGATAGATAATATTCGTGTAGTAACAAATAGCCTTCCTGTTTTCATTATCTTGAATGAACGAAAACTGACTGATTTAATTTTGATTGGTGGAAATTATCGAGAAATCACTGGTGCCTTTGTCGGAACCTTAACGCTCCAAGATATCGAAAGTCTTCAATTCTCTAAAGCTTTTGTTAGTTGCAATGGTATAAAAGATCATGCTATCGCTACTTTTAGCGAAGATGAAGGTGAAGTCCAAAAGCTAGCATTAAATAATGCTAATAAAAAGATCCTTCTTGCTGACCACAGTAAATTTAATAAGTTTGATTTTTATACTTTCTATAATATCTCTGATATTGATACAATTATTTCAGATTCAAAACTTAACCAAGAAACCCTGCAAGATTTATCAAAACAAACTAATATCATCAAACCTCAATAAAGCATTCGACTAACGAATGCTTTATTTTTTACTCCAAAATAATTTAACACTCTCACAAAAAATTAAGCCCATCATCTTGATGAGCTTATTATATTAGTGTTGAAATGGCATAAAATCCGAAACAAAGGAAATGTTATCCTTATCTTCTGCGTTGATAAAATTTAAAAATAGCTTTTGAAATTCTTCAAATTCATAGTCTGAATGACAAATCCACTCCTTACCCGTCGAGACATACCATTTCCCAAGACATGTAAGTTCTTCCTTGGTCAAGGATGGTATATGCGAGCAATGTTCAAAGTTAATAATATAAACTTTTTCATAGATTGATTTGATAAAATCTTTGAGCATAAACTTACCTCGCTTAAATTCTATACCTAATAATTAGTTGTACTATTCAATCACTTGTGTCTCAGCTAGTTTTTTGTACCAATGTGCAGATTTCTTAGGATAACGTTCTTGTGTATCGAAATCAACGTAGAAGAGTCCGTAACGTTTTTCATAACCATTAGACCATGAAAAGACGTCCATCAATGACCAGATGAAGTATCCTTTGACATTTGCACCATCGGCAATCGCATCAGACAATACTTCCAAGTGTTGTTTCACATAATCGATACGGCCATCATCGTAAACAGTGTTGTCCACAAATTCATCTTTGTATCCTAGTCCGTTTTCAGTGATGTAGATCTTCTTGTAGTTTGGATAATCCGCCTTCACACGCATGATCTGATCATATAGCCCTTGAGGATAAATGATCCAGTCCCAGTCAGTGCGAGGTACATAGTCAGGAGCTACACGACGACCAACACCTTTAATTTGGTACTTAGAGCTTCCTTTTTCCCCTTTACCGTTGTGGATGATTTCAGTTTCACCATCAAATGCTTCCATCCAATCACTCATGTAGTAGTTAATTCCAAGGAAGTCATTCAAGTCTTTAGCTGCTTCAAGTGCCACAAAGTCTTCATCTCGAAGATCCAACTCCCCACCATTAACTGAAAGAATGTGGTTTACACCTTCCATGGTTGCATCTGAATAGTGTCCAAGGTAAGTAGCATCCAAGATAAATTTGTTGTGGATGATATCTTCCAACTCAGCAGCCCGAACGTCTGCTGGATTTTCTGGATCCAAAGGGTACTTAGTTGGAAGGGCGTGAACAACCCCGATTTCACCTTTGTAGCCTTTGTCTTTGTACAATTTCACAGCACGTGCATGAGAAACCATCATATTGTGGTGAGATTGGAAAACTTTGGCAAGGTCATATTGAATACCTGGTGGGAATTTACCAACCAAGTATTGACCATCACCGATTGGGCCAATTTCATTGAAGGTTGTCCAGTAGTTTACTTCTGGGAATTCTTCAAAACAGAAAGCAGCATAATCTACAAAGTGTTCGATATTTTCACGATTCAAGAAGTCTCCGTTTGAGTGAAGAGCTTCCGGAGTATCAAAGTGGTGAAGGGTTACAAAAGGTTCTACATGACGTTTATGACATTCTGCAAATAACTTATGATAGAATTCTACTCCTTTTGGATTGACTTCACCATAACCAGTTGGGAAAATACGTGACCAAGCAATAGAAATACGAATTCCGTTGACGCCATATTCTTCCGCCAACTGTAAGTCTACTGGATATTTATGGTAGAAATCGCTTGCTGGTTCAGCAGTATACCAATAGTTATCTGCTAAGTATTTGTCCCATGCAACAGGTCCTTTACCGTCTGTATGAGTCGCACCTTCTGCTTGATAGGCAGCCGTTGCCCCACCAAAAATAAAATCTTTAGGAAGTGTTTTTGTCATTTTTTCACCTATTTCTTGATTGGATAAAATCAAAAGTGAGGGGAGAGGAGTTAGTGAGCCATCCATCTCCATCTCACTTCTTGTTCCAAGCCACCGAATTGTGACATGAGGAGGTAAAAACGATATATTTTTACCGACGAATTAACAAGGCGATTAGGAAAATCGCCATAGCGATTTCCGTTACGATAGGAGACTGTTTCACAGTCCCTATCGTTAATCGAATTGCGCCTGAACAAATGCCAGAGCACCTTTTCCATCACGGGTTAACTTGATGTACTGAGCACCTTCTGTCTTCGCCAATTTGATGCCTAGTTTATCTGTTTCAGCCTTCATATCTTCGAAGTTGGAAGCAACCTGAGGCGCCAAGATAACAAGGTCAAATTCTGGCAACATTTCACGGTGGGCTCCATAGCCACCTGCTGCAGCTTTAACTGGAACTTTATACTCTTCTGCGGCTTTATTCAAAGCATTGGCAAGAAGACCACTTGTTCCTCCACCCGCACAAAGAACGAGGACGTTTGTTTCTTCAGTAATTGTATTTTTTGCTGATTCTACTCCAGCTTTTGCAAGAATAGCATCTGCTTTTGCAGTGTTAAAGTTTGCAGCTACTTTATCTTTTAATTCATCATTAGCTTTACCTGAACGTTCTTCTTCAAGAATTTGTTCATCATAAACCTTGAGGAATGGATAGTAGATAGCAATATCTACTACAATTAACAATGCTGCAAGAGCGAATGATAAGAACTGGAAGTTTGTACCAAGAACAATACCAAGAGGTCCTGGTGTAGTCCATGGAAGGTTGGCAGTAAATGAGTTCATGCCAAGTGTTTCAATAAAGAACTTAAAGATCCATACGTTTGCAATTGGTGCAAAGATGAATGGGATAAAGAAGATTGGGTTCAAAACAAGTGGTGCACCAAACAAGATTGGTTCGTTTACACCGAAGAATGTAGGAACTACTGAAGCGCGTCCAATAGCACGATTTCGTTTCGATTTACACAACCACATAAACATGAATGGAACCACAAGAGTTGCTCCTGTACCACCCATAGTGACGATAAACATTTGTGTACCAGAAGTAAGGATTTTATCAGCGTGCATACCTTGTTGAAGGAGGTTCAAGTTGACTTCAGCATTTGCATAAGTGATCGCTGCAATCGCAGGCTCAACGATAGATGGGCCATGGATACCAATAAACCAGAAGAATGCGAAGGCACCAAAAATGATCGTAATACCAACATAACCGTCTGCTGCTGAGAATAGAGGCGCAAAGAATTTACCGATTGATTCTGCTACGCTTGCACCAACAAATTGACGAGCAAGTAAGTCAAGACCGTAAAGGGAAACGACAGAAAGCGTAAATGGAATAACATCTTTAAAGACTTGTGAGATATTTGGTGGAACTTCGTCAGGCATTCGAATAGTAACATTATTTTTCACACAAACCTTATAGATTGCTACAGTAACAAAGGCTGCTAGGAAAGCTGAAAGCAAACCTTTTGTTCCGAGGAAACCTGTTGCAAAGCCACCTTCAATTGGGTCAGCTGCCAAGATCAATAAACCAACAATAGCAGCTAATAGAGTTGACATATAGTTGATTTGGTTGGTTTTTTCCATGCTACGGTTAACAGAGTCTGTTAATGATTTAGCTGTTGTACCAGCAACCAAAAGTGCGAGAATACCCATTGAATAGCTATAAGGTTTCATCAAAAGCGCTACAACATCATCAGACCATACAAATCCCCATGAATTAGGCACAAAGGCAATCAAGATAAAAATACTTGAGAATAGAATGACTGGCATCCCAGCGATAAATCCATCACGAATAGCACGAAGATAGATATTTCGAGATAGTTTTTCAAAGAAAGGCTTTCCTTTCTCGATATAGGCAATTAACTTATTCATTATTTAGCTCCTCTTTTATAAAGTTCAATTAAATGATGCATCAAATCTTTTAGCAAGATTGTTGTCATCAGGTGATCTTGGCCATGCATCATGGTCACGCTATAGGCTAAATCTTCACCTGCAGCTTCCTTTGTTAACAAGCTTGTTTGGGCATGGTGAGCCTCTGCGATGCAAGCACCAGCTTCTTCAACTAACGCATCTGCTTTAGCAAAATCACCAGCTTCAGCAGCTTTCAGAGCTTCTAAGAGTTTTGAACGAGCATCGCCAGCATAGGCAACAATCTCAAAACCTAACAATGTTACTTCTTCTCTATTCATGATAGATTTCTCCTTATATAATTTTTAGTAAATATTATGACAATAAACGTTGAATGTGTAGAACAAGGTAAACTCGTTCACTCTTATAAAGGTCTACCCCAGTTTCCTGAGCAATCACCTCATAAATATTACTACCAATTTCAAATGCTTTTGGATATGTAGTTTTGATATGTTCCTCCATATCTAGCAAGGACTGGTTATCATCACGAGTTCGATCCAGATAATCTAAGAAATAATTCAAATGAATCATAAAACGGTCATAGAAATTATTATTATCTGGTGTTCTCTGAATATCATAGCTTCTTAAAACATTTTCAACACTCTTTAAAATTTCTTTTCTCTTATCAATTGACTCAACTACTTCGACTTCATTCACACCTTCTGCGTTGATAAAATGATAAGCAATACGAATAATCTCGTCTTCAGGAAGATTTTCTGTTAGTTTCTGACGATAAATTTCAAAAGCTTCATTTGCAATACGAAAAGCTGTTGGATACTTGGTAGAAATATCAGGTAAATTACTATCCTTATAACGCCCTTGGCTAATCGCTTGATAAGAACAATAGATATGGTCTGTCAAGGTTACGTAGAGGTACTCTTGAACAGGATATTGGTATTTTTTTGAAAGATTATCGATAATTTCATAAGTAACGGTAATAAAGTCTAACGGAACATCCTTGAGTAGAGTCATAAAATTTTCTCGAGATTCTTCAGTCTTCATCCGAAAGACTTTTTCAACCTGATCCTCAGAAATCAAATCTCCCTTCTTCTTACCAAACGAAATACCCTTACCGACTACGATCAACTCCTCTCCCTTGCTATTCCGCACAAGAGAAACATTGTTATTCATTGGATTTAATATCCGATACATGTCGACCTCCTTGTTGTGTCATTTAAGAGCTAGAGTATAAAAAATGACCACAAATGACCCTGAAAATAAATTTCTGAGTCATCTGTGATCATGCCTAATATTACTTAGTAACACTCACTCTTATTAACTTGTGACTTAAGTATAGCACAAGATTTTTATTTTGTAAACCTTTACATACAACTTTTTTTAAAAGTTTTTTAGCTGGGTTTTGACATAAAAAGGGTGGAAACTTACACACGTTCGGTCCATGAAGTTGCTGTTGTTTTAAGAACTTTGTTTAGTTCATCAATGTTCTCAAAACCAGTTGTACGAAGCCATTCGCGAGCTGCTGCTTCACCGTCTTTGATATAAGCTTCAACTGATCCAGCCCATGTTGCACGTCCACAAAGAACACCATTGAAGTTTGCACCTGATTCGTGGGCAAATACAAGAGTTTCTTGGAAGAGCTTAGCTGATACTCCTGCACTCAAGTAGATGTATGGCAAGTTAGTAGCTTCGTCTTGAGCTTTAAAGAAGTCTGCAGCTTCTTCACGTGTGTGAACGATTTCGCCATCGCCAAAGCCTTCAACGTATTTCACGTTAACTGGAACTTCCACTTTCAAGACATCTATGTTAAAGCGTGGGTCTGAGAAGACCTTCATAGCACCGATAACCTTGCGTGGTTTTACTTTAGCGTATTCTGCAGAACCTGCGTCCGCAATCTTTTCATCGTAAGCCAAGATTTCAAGGAAGAATGGAATATCTTCAGCTACACACTCAGAACCAATACGTTCAATGTAGGCTTGTTTTTGTTGGTTGAGTTCGTCAGAGCTATCTACATCATAGTAAAGCAAGAATTTAACGGCATCTGCACCTTGTTCCTTGATACGTTTTGCAGACCAAACGTCCAAGCAGTCTGGCAAGCGTTTTGTACTTGTTGTATCGTATCCTGTTTTCTCATAAGCAAGGAGAAGACCTGCATTTGGGTCAAGAGCTTTTGTAGCTGGAAGTCCGTACTCAGGGTCAAGTAGCATAGATGAAGCATATTTAGTCAATTCATCCGCTACCAATACTTTAAGTTCTTCCATTTGAGCAACTGTTGGCTCTTCTGTTTGGTATTGAGCCATGAGGCGTTTCAAAGCACCACGTTGGTCAAAGGCAAGAGCTGAGATGATACCATTCTCATCAGAGAGTTTTTGCATACAAGCGCGTTTATTTTCTGTTAAAACCATTTTATACCTCTTTTACAATTAATTGGTCATATAGACCTTGATAGTTAGCCATATTGACATGACCGGTCATTTTTTCTTGAGCATTAAGCATACCAAGGACATTTGCCTTGATCAACAGTACTTGATCCGTTTCTTTATGGAAAAGACCTGAAGCAATACCTGCCACTGTAGAATCGCCAGAACCGACTGGATTTACTACTTGAATTCTTGGAATATCTACTTTGTAGAAAGTGTTACCGTGTTTAGCGAATGCTCCGTTAGCACCTAAGGAAACGATAATCCACTCGATTCCATCAAATAGTGGTTCTTGAAGGACTTCCTTTAATTCATCCAAGTCTTTAGAAATTTCTCTTCCTAAAAGTTGAGATAATTCTTCATTATTTGGTTTGATGACTGTTGGTTTATGTGGAGATTCAAGAACCGCCTGAAGTGAAGCTCCTGAACAGTCCAAAACAACAGGTTTACCAGCTTGGTTAGCAAGTTCAACCAGACTAGCATAATAATCAACCGGAAGTCCTGCAGGTAGACTACCTGAAATGGCCACTACCTCTACAGTTTCTAAAAGTTCTTTGAAATGAGCCAAGAAATCTTGACCTTCTTTTTCTTGAACTTCAGGACCTTTTTCTAGGATTTCTGTTTGGTTTTCTCCATGTAGAATTGCGATACAGTTACGGGTTTCACCTTGAATAGAGAAGAAACGCTTGCTTACTTTATCATCAATATTCTCTACTAAAAAATCACCAAGTTTACCACCGACAAGTCCTGTTGCGACTACGGAGTCACCAAATTCTGATAGGACACGAGTAACGTTAAGACCTTTACCACCAGCCGTTTTAGTGACATCTACAACACGGTTGACAGTGTCAATTTTCAGTTCATCCAAAGGATAGGAAATATCAATGGATGGGTTCATTGTGACTGTTAAAATCATAAGTCACCTCTTAGTCGTGGTATTCACCACGATCCCATTTTTCAAGGAACTCTGTAAAGAAGTTGGCATCAGTTTGATGATCGTTATGAGTTTCTAAGTGTTGGATTTTAGCGATCAATTTTTTGTTTTCTTCTGATGGTTTGTATTCCGCATTGATGAAAGCATCAATGATATCACACATAAGCAATTCACCAGTGATTTTACCACCAAATCCAATTACGTTTGCATTCAATTGTTCTTTTGCATATAGAGCTGTTGTCATATCGCGAACCAAAGCAGAACGAACACCAGGAACCTTGTTAACAGCATTATTAATACCTACACCAGTACCACAGATACATACACCAAGATCAGCTTGGCCACTAACTACTGCTTCACCAACTTTTTTACCAAAGATTGGATAGTGGGTACGAGCGTGGTCATAAGTACCAAAGTCGATAACTTCATGTCCTTTTGATTTCAAAAATTCTGAAACAGCCATTTTTTCATTTGTTACGATGTGGTCACATCCGATTGCAATTCTCATTTTATCTTACCTTTCTTTCAATATCAAATTAGCACATTTTGTTCAACATGTCGACCCTGATTTGGTGACGACCACCGTCGTATTTACCATTTACAAAGCCTTTAGCAATGTTTTTAGCTAATTCATCACCAACAAGTTGAGCACCCATAGTAATCATACGTGAGTTGTTGTGACCGCGAGTCATATAAGCTGAACGTTCATCAGATACTTCTGCAGCAACCATTCCTTTGATTTTAGTAGCAACCATAAACGGACCTGCACCATAAGCATCAATAACGATACCAAGGTTTTGTTCTTCTTTCTTAACTTCTTCCGCAACTGCTAGAGTTACATCAACAAAGTCTTGACCTTCTGCTGTAACATCCACTACGTGGAAGTTTTCTTTTTCCAAGAAGTCTTTTACAACTTCTTTCAATCTTAAACCTGCAGCATCTGCACCAATAACAATAGCCATATTGTATACTCCTTTTTTATAATAGACCAGTAAAACTTTTTGATTCTAGCCTAAAAGAGACCTTTCTCAAATAGTTACTAGTAGTTTTGTTGACAATAATTTAAATTAAGAACAAAAATCTTATTCGTTTCTTAATAAGCTTTCTTCATAGAAAAGCCAGAACAGTAATCTTGTTAAAACAAACACAAATTGTTCTTTATAAACATAATATACTACTATTAGTTGGAAAAGTCAACAATTTATGTTTGTTTTTGTTTATTTTTTTATAAAATCTCGATATTGAAACCAAGCTGTTCAAAACGGCCAGGCTTCAAAATTTTAACATCTTTCTTATCTTCCAGTCTATCTCCTTCTTCTATTGAAGTAGACAAACCTGACCATGGTTCCAAGGCAATAAAAGGGCCTTTATTAAGAGTTGACCATACAATTAAATTTGGAAACTCTTTAAAATGTAGTTTTAAACCTTTATCATGTTTTCGTGAACGTAAAGCTACTGTGCGAGATTCCAACTCATCTAATGTCACAGCATCATAGCTAAAGAAGTCAAAATTTAAATCTAATTCTTTTTGATTATTCAACCAAGAACTTCTATCTTTGAAATCCAACATTCCTGTTTCTGGGAAAGGTTTTGGAACTGTACATGTTTCTGGCTTTTCAAATTCAAGATAGTAATCTTCATATACCTCGTCATCTAGTAAGGGACAGTTAAAACCAGGATGCCCACCGATAAAATATGGCATACTCTTTTCAGATTCTTTATTATAGATTTTATACTGAGTACGTATGGTTTTCCCAATCACTGTATAAGTGATTTCTAAACGAAAATGATAAGGGTAATTTGCATACATTTCTTCATCATCTTCAATAGCGAATGTAACAGAATTATCTGTTTGTTCAATTAATGTAAAATCTTTTTTTCTTACTAAGCCATGTCGAGGGATTTTTCCTTCTTTTTGACTACCATCTTCCATATCATAAAGAACCGTATCATTTCTTACTGAACCACATATTGGGAATAATACGGGTGCTTGCCCACTCCAATAAGTTGGATCCCCCTGCCACAAATACTCTACATCATCTTTATCTTTTATAGAGGATAGCGCTCCTCCAAGTGTTTGAAACTCAACATTTAATTGATCTGATTTTAATACAATCACAAGTCTTACCTCCAATTTTCTAAAAAAACTAGGCTGACTGCTCCATAGTGGAAACTGACAACCTAGTTTTTACAATTTACATTTTTAGGAGCAAATTATTTTGAGTTTGCTGCGTATTCTTCGTTACGTTTGATCATTTGTTTTCTGTACCATGCAAAAATACCGATATAGAAAGTAAGGAAGATTACTGCACCAATAATTGCTTTGATATCACCTGTTGTAGTGTTACCAATTGTCCAACCAAGAAGTTTTTCAATTGGTCCTTCAAGTGTTGAGTGAGTGATCAATTGAGTTTGGCTCACACCTTCTGGGAAGGCACCTACACTTTTAGCAAGATCTGTTGCAAATGGTGCGATAAGTGTACCTGAAAGAAGGAAGAGTGGCAACAAGAGTGTTCCGAAGATAATCATACGGAGCAATTTACCACGAGTAACTACCAAGAGAGCTGGAGTCACACCCATAGCGATGATACCAGCAAGTGGCAAGATACCATTTCCGACATTTGAAAGAAGCACTGCTTCAATCAACATGATTGGTGCAAGTACGTTGGCACAAGCCCAGATTTCAGCACGACCAGCGATAAATGGCCAGTCAAGACCGATGTTGAATTTACGTCCTTGAAGACGTTTAGTAGCAACGTTTGTAATACCTTGTGAAAGTGGTTCTACGGCTGCGATGAACCATGAACCGATCAATGAGAAGAGCTCCAAGCAGACACCGGCAGTCAAACCAAGTGACAACCAACCTTTAATTACAAGTTCCCATTTTTCAGCACCTTCTACACCTGGAACCGGTTGTGGAGTACCCATCAAACCGATAACGATACCAAGGATGAAGCCGATGAAGAATTTAGATCCCCAGAAACCGATTCGTTTGTTCAATTTAGCAGCATCAAAGTCGTATTTATCAAGACCTGGGAAGAATTTATCAAAAATCTTGTCCAAAACCATGATAACTGGGTTCATCATGTAGTTCATGTGAGTTGAAGTCATTGGTGATGAACTTGGTGCATTAAGAAGATCATCGAATGTTGGTTTCATCAAATCAGAGTTAATAATTTTAAGAACCCCTACAAGAACAACTGCTGCAGTCGCGATGAAAAGAGAAACCCCTTGACCAACTCCACTCTTGTCAGCATACCATTTAATCAAAAGACCTGTGATAGACAAGTGCCAGATATCGAAGATATCAACGTCAAGTGTGTCTGTTTTCTTCATTGCAAGCATTACAATGTTGACAATCAACATAACTAGCAAGAAGTATAGAGTCCATGCAGATCCCCAAGTGATTGTAGCAAGTGGTGCCCAACCAACGTCGGTGATGGTCAATTGAATACCAGTATTTTCAACGAATTTTGCAAGTGAAGCTGAGAAAGCTCCGTTAAGCATTCCGATGATAGCACCGATACCAGTAAGTGCGATGGCAAGTTTAATACCACCTTCAAGTGCTTTGGAGAATTTAACTCCGAAAAGCAAAGCCAATACTGTCAAAATGATCAGCATGATGATTGGGCCACCCATAGCCAAGATTGGTTTAAAGAAATCGTTGGCTAGATTGATAATGAAATCCATAATTTTTCCTCCCTTTATTTTTATGGAAAATTACAAAATAATAATTAACTTAATCCGTGTTCTTTGATTGCTGCTTCAATATTGTCATATACTGGAGCGCTCATTGCTGGAATACGGAACAAGATTGGTCCAGCTTCTACTACTGGGATACCAGGGTCAAAACCTAAGTCTGTTGCAGCAATTGGTGTGAAGATATCATAACCTTTAATCAAGTCTTCGTTGACATCTTTAACCATAACTGCGTCACACTGTACGTCGTATCCACGGTTAGATAGCTCTTCTTCTAGAGCGCTTTTAATTTGGTGGCTTGAGTTAACACCTGCACCACATGCAGCAAGAATTTTAATCATTTGGATTTCCTCCGATTTTTATTTACTATTTACTTATGAATTTAAGCAGTTGCTTCTGAGATATACTGGAACAAAGCTTCTGGTTCTGTAATCTTAGAAAGTGCTTCTAAATGACCATTACCTGTAAAGAAGTCCATCAATTGAGCAAGAATATTTGTTTGACTCGAACTTGAATTATTGATGATAAAGAAGAGTAATGATACTTCTACTTCCTTGTCAGGAGCAATCATGTTGTGGAATGTTACTGGTTTCGCTAAGCGAACCACAACAACGTTTTCAGTTAAATTATGAATCGTGTCTGTGTGAGGGATTGCTACATTCGGCAAGTCCTTCCCAAGAAATTCCATATCTAAACCTGTTGGGAACATTTTTTCACGTTCAATCAATGCCGATCGATAGGTATCCGTAACAACTTTCTTTTCTTCCAATAGGGTTGCAACTTGATCAAAGAGTTGCTCTTGATTATCTGCTTCTAAACAAAAAACTAAGTCTTTGCTGAAGAAATGATCTAATCCCATGACCTTCTCCCTTCATATTTAACTTTTATGATACAAGTATAACACTATATGAAACCGTTGTCAATATATTTTTGTTGTATTTTGTTTGATTTTTATTTTTTTTGTTTGATTTTAAACAACAAATAATTTTAAATAGTTTTGAAAAAAGGTAGAAAAAAACAGGACATACATCCTGTTTTTCTATTAATCTTTTTTTGTAGTCCAACTTTGTTCAATCAATGGAAGCATATCCTTCAACACTTCAGGTGTTCCTTCTAGAGAAACGTATCTTAACTTTCCATCATCTGATTCAAAGATCCAGATCACTAGATATTTACCATTTTTAGCAATACAGTTTACGACATAGGCGTCATAACCACCAATTTTTGACTTAGATCCCCAAACTTTAGAGAAATCCTTGCTTTGTTGTTTCGTTTGATAAACACTAGTAGAGACTTGAACAGCATCAAGAGCAGCATATTCACTTTCACTAACACCAAGGTGCTCTGGTTTAAAAGTATTTAGGGTTACGATATTGATGTCCGTTCCATCACAGTACTGAATATCATCACCACCCTCAACTTCTGTAAAATGAATCCATGATTTTGGAACTTTTACGTAGCCATAAGCATCTGACCCAATTACCTGTGTATCTTTAATTGTTGATTCAGCTACAGTTGTTGTTTCTTGGGCTGTAGTAGTTTCTTGAACTGTTGTTGCTTCTGAGGCTACTTCTTTTTTAGATTTTGAAGTATTACAAGAAGCGAGGCAAAGGCAACACACTAAAAGTGTAGATAAGTTTACGATTTTTTTCATAATCCTTCTCCTTTCACCTCTATTTTAATGTATGTAAATAAAAGTGTCAAAAGATAACTGTGATTCATTCAAAAGAATAATTGAAATCAATTATTCTTCATCCATACTCAAGACACTTAGAAAGGCTTCTTGAGGAACTTCTACTGATCCAATTGCTTTCATGCGCTTTTTACCAGCTTTCTGTTTTTCAAGAAGTTTACGTTTACGAGAAACGTCACCTCCATAACACTTGGCAAGAACATTCTTACGAAGAGCTTTGATATCTGTACGAGCAACAATCTTGTGTCCAATTGCCGCTTGGATTGGAACTTCAAACTGTTGACGTGGAATAATTTTCTTAAGCTTATCAACAATGAGTTTTCCACGTTCATAAGCAAAGTCCTTGTGAACGATAAAGCTGAGTGCATCAACCTTGTCTCCATTGAGAAGGATATCCATTTTCACTAGCTTAGATGGGCGATACTCTGACAGTTCATAGTCAAAGCTTGCATAGCCGCGTGTTGAAGATTTGAGCTTGTCAAAGAAATCAAAGACAATTTCAGCAAGTGGAATTTGGTAGATAACATTGACACGATTATCATCGATATAGTCCATCGTGACAAAGTCACCACGTTTGCGCTGAGCTAGTTCCATAACAGCTCCTACAAATTCCTGTGGTACCATGATTTGTGCTTTAACATAAGGTTCTTCAATAGTTGCAATTTTAGTAGGATCAGGAAACTCGGATGGATTCGATACATCCATAGATTCACCATCAGTCTGATTGACCTTGTAAATAACAGATGGTGCAGTCATAATAAGATCTATGTTAAATTCCCGTTCTAGACGTTCTTGGATAACATCCATATGTAGAAGTCCGAGGAAGCCACAACGGAAACCGAATCCAAGAGCTTGCGATGTTTCGGGTTCAAACTGAAGACTAGCATCGTTCAACTGCAATTTTTCAAGGGCTTCACGAAGGTCGTTGTATTTATTTGACTCGATTGGATAAAGACCTGCGAAAACCATCGGATTCATCTGCTTGTATCCAGATAGGGGCTCTGAAGCAGGGTTTGCCGCCAAGGTAACTGTATCACCGACACGAGTGTCTTGAACAGTCTTGATAGATGCTGCAATATAACCAACGTCACCTGTCGCAAGGAAGTCACGTCCTACTGCTTTTGGGGTGAATATTCCGACTTCAGTAACATCGAAGGTTTTACCATTGCTCATGAGCTGAATCTTATCACCTGGCTTAACAACTCCATCCATGACACGAACTTGGAGGATAACACCACGATAAGCATCGTAAACTGAGTCAAAAATCAAAGCTTTTAATGGTGCTGATACATCACCAGTTGGTGCTGGAACTTTTTCTACAATTTGCTCTAAAATATCTTCAATTCCAATCCCAGCTTTTGCTGAAGCTAATACAGCATCACTAGCATCCAGACCGATGACATCTTCAATTTCTGTACGCACGCGCTCCGGATCTGCAGCAGGCAAGTCAATCTTATTGATAACTGGAAGGATCTCCAAATCATTATCTAAGGCAAGGTAAACGTTAGCTAATGTTTGAGCCTCAATCCCTTGGGCAGCATCGACAACCAAAATGGCTCCCTCACATGCAGCTAGAGAACGTGATACCTCATAAGTGAAGTCCACGTGTCCTGGTGTGTCAATCAGGTGGAAAATATAGGTTTCGCCGTCTTTGGCAGTATAATTAAGCTCGATGGCATTCAATTTGATAGTAATCCCACGTTCTCTCTCTAGATCCATACTATCAAGAAGCTGAGCTTGCATTTCACGACTAGAAACCGTCTCTGTAGCCTCTAAAATACGGTCAGCCAATGTTGACTTCCCATGGTCAATATGCGCGATAATGGAAAAGTTCCGGATCTTCTCCTGACGTTTTTTCAATTCTTCTAAATTCAAGATTCTCTTCCTTTCAGGGTATCTATTAATTATAAATTGTTTTTATGTTTTTGACAAGACCATAATACCCTGTAGAGAGTATTAATCTTCAGCAACAAAGCCGTCATTTTCAATGAAATAATGCTCTGTCATACCTTGGTCAGTAAAGACAATTCCATGAAGGACACCACCATAGACAGCTCCTCCATCCATTCCAACCTTGCCATCTTCTGTCACCCAAAGGTCAGCAGTACCTGGTTTCTGATCTAGTAAACCATAGACAGGTGTATGCCCAAAAACAATTGTTTTCCCTGTATGATTAACTGCTTCGTGGAATGGTTTTCTGAGCCAGACTTTCTTGTAATCTGTAGTTTCATGCCAATCATCCAAAGTTAAATCAATTCCAGCATGAACAAAGATATACTGATCTGTTTCAATCACAAATGGCATTTGTCGGATAAATTCTACTAAGTCTGTAGCTTCCGTCTTAACACGCTTAGCATCTGCTACTCCATCTACTGGTGCATCCAGTGGACGCCCCAAAATAGAATTAATAGTTGTATCCCCACCATTCCTACGGTAATGATCATAACTTTCTTCAGGATTATCCAACCAAGTTAAAAACATGTACTCGTGATTTCCTGATATGCAAATCGCTCCTTGATTTTCTACCAAGTCCTTAACCATTTCAAGAACACGTCGACTATCTTCTCCTCTATCAATCAAGTCTCCAAGAAAGAGTAATTGGGTTTTGCCATCCCATGTTTTTAGAAGGTCCTCGAGCATTCCTGCTTTTCCGTGAACATCTCCAATAACATAATAGTCTGTCATTTATTTCTCCTTACTTTGTAACAATTCTCTCGCTTGACTAAGTGCTGCTTCAGTCACATTCTCACCAGCCAACATTTTAGCAACTTCTTCCACCCTTTCTTCAACTGTCAACAAGCGAACTGTTGAAACAGTTGAATGGTCATTACTAATCTTTTCAATAAAGAACTGATAATCTGCGATCGCAATGACTTGAGGAAGGTGAGATATAGCTAATACTTGACCATTCTGACCTATCTTATGAATCTTTTGAGCGATTGCTTGGGCTACACGACCTGAAACCCCTGTATCTACTTCATCAAATACAATGCTGGTCTTACCTTCCTTACGAGAAAAAGCAGACTTGATTGCCAACATGAGGCGAGACAACTCTCCTCCAGAAGCTACTTTAACCAATGGTTTAAAGTCTTCTCCAGGGTTGGTGGAGATGTAAAATTCAACACTTTCATTTCCTTCGCGAGTAAACTTACCTTTAGTAAATTGAACCTGAAATCGAGCCTTATCCATATAAAGGTCTTTGAGTTCTTGCTGTATCTCAATTTCTAATTGTTGAGCTAAGTTATGTCGAGCAGATGCAAGCTTAGTTGCTAAGTCAACTAGACTTACTTCCAATTTTTTGAGTTCTGCTTCCATATCATCTGAAGATAAATGATTGCCAGTCAGAAGGTTGTATTCTTCTGTGATTTTAGCAAAATACATCAAGACATCGTCAACATTCCCACCGTACTTACGTGTAATGGAGTGAATGAGATCTAAACGGCTTTCAATCTGCATCAAGCGATTACCGTCGAAATCAAGACTTTCAATAATATCCTCTAAGCGTTTAGTAACATCTTCTAGAACATAATAAGATTCAGATAAGGAAGTAGAAATTTCACGATATTCTACATCATACTCTTCTAAACTTTCCATATCATTCATAGCTGAACGCACGTTAGCTAGACTTGAAAATTCTTCATTATCTAACATTGTATAAGCATTAGTCAACGTATCAGCAATATTTTTATGATTTAAAAGTTTATCTCGTTCTTGGTTTAGTTTGAGGTCTTCACCTGGCTGTAAGGACGCAGATTCAATTTCAGTCATCTGAAATTCCAACATTTCAATACGAGCCTTGTGCTCTTCTTGATTTTTCTTAATCTCAAGAAGTTGCTTGCGCATTTTACAATAAGCATCAAAGTTTGTCTGATAGGCTTGCTTCAGTTCCAGAAAATTTGCATCACCAAACCCATCAAGCATCTGAATGTGCACTTGGGGACGCATTAACTCTTCTTGATCATGTTGGCCATGGATATCAACAAGATACTGTCCAATTGAGCGAAGAACAGATAGATTAACCATCTGTCCATTGACACGACTAACACTACGCCCGTTTTGTAAAATTTCACGACGGATGATAATTTCATCACCTATCTCTATTCCTTGCTCATCAAAAATCATTTGCAAAGCATGACTGTTTTCAACCGAGAAAAGACCTTCGATTTCAGCCTTAGGAGCACCATGACGAATGACGTCCGTTGTAGCTCTTGCTCCCAGCATCATATTCATAGCATCGATGATGATAGACTTCCCAGCACCGGTTTCCCCCGTCAGAACTGTCATTCCCTTCTCAAAATTAAGTGAAATAGCCTCAATGATGGCAAAGTTTTTAATTGAAATTTCAAGTAACATAAGGTCCTACCACTTTTTAACTTGTTCAACAATCTCTATAGCTGCTTCTTCAGTTCGCGCCACAATTAAAATTGAGTTATCATCTGCTAAACAGCTAAAAATCATATCCGAAAATGTTTGAGTTAATTGACTTTTTACAAAAATTGTATTCCCAGGAATAACATCTAAGTTGATGAGATTACCCATTCTTTCAAAACTTTCGATATTGTTCTCAGCTAACTGTAAACTTTTAACTACTGACTTTGGTAATTCATAGACATATGTATTGTCTTTCAAAGGAATTTTTACAATCCCTAATTCTTTGATATCACGTGAAACAGTTGCTTGAGTAGCAGAGATGCCTGCTTCTCTCAAGTGTTCAACGATTTCTTCTTGTGTGCCGATTTGATAATCAGTCACAAATCTTCTAATCTTTTCAAGTCTTTCTTTTTTATTCATCTTTAAACTCTCTATGTGCTTTCTCTACTACTTTTTCTATTTCAGAAACTACTTGGTTGCTTGCATGTTCTTCTTTACGTAAATAAGCAAGAAATTCAATATTCCCGTGTCCACCTTGAATAGGAGAGAAATCCAATTCTAAGACTGAGAATCCTTCATCAACTGCCATTTTAGTAACTGATTCTAAAACATTTTGGTGAACTTTGGCATCTCTTATAATTCCATTTTTACCAATCTGTTCTCGGCCTGCCTCGAACTGTGGTTTTATGAGTGCAACAACTTCCCCTTGGTCGACCAATATTCTATATAGAGCCGGTAAAATGAGACTCAAAGAAATAAAACTCACATCAATACTTGCAAAACTTGGCTCTTCTTCAAAGTCATTTTTTTCAGCATAACGAAAGTTAAATTGCTCCATGCTGATAACACGTGAATCTTGACGTAATTTCCAGGCTAGCTGATTGGTCCCAACATCAACGGCATAAACCAGTTTTGCACCATTTTGAAGCATGACATCAGTAAAGCCTCCTGTAGAAGCGCCGATATCGATGGTCGTTTTGCCTTCAACTGATATGTCAAATTTTTCTAAAGCTTTCTCAAGTTTCAAGCCCCCTCGACTCACATACTTGAGTTTCTCACCCTTGAGTTTTAATTCAGTATCATCAGGAATTTTTTCTCCTGGTTTATCAAAACGCTCACCATTAAGGACTGCAATCACTAATCCAGCCATTACGCCCCTCTTAGCCTGTTCTCTTGTTTCAAATAAACCTTGTTTGTAGGCAAGTACATCTACTCTTTCCTTAGGCATTGATTCTCAAACTTTCTACTATTTTCACAATTGGTTCTTTATCAAAGTCGACTAATTGGCTAATCACGTCTAATTTTTCATTAGCCTGATTCAAAGTTCGGTTACAAAAAACTTTTGCCTCGTCCAAACCTAACAAAGCAGGATAGGTTGATTTCTCAGCTTGCAAATCTTTTTGTGGTGTTTTACCAATTTCCTCAAAACTAGCAGTAACATCAAGGATATCATCTCTCACTTGAAAAGCAAGCCCAATCAGCTCTCCAACTGTTTTCAACTGTATTTGAAGATTTTCATCCAATTCTGCAATAACTCCTGCCGCTTGAAAAGGGAAGGCTAAGAGTTTACCCGTTTTATTAGCATGGATGGTCTGAAGTTCTTCTAGGTTTAAATGTTTACCTTCACCTTCCATATCCAAAACTTGGCCAGCGACCATCCCCATACTTCCAGAAGAAAGGGACAAAGAAGCTATTAAATCTACCTTAATTTCGTTTGGCAAGTTTGCTTGCGCTATCAAAGCATAAGGATCTAAAAAGAGGGCATCTCCTGCTAAAATTGCTAGTGCTTCACCAAACTTCTTATGGTTGGTTAAACTCCCACGACGAAAATCATCATCATCCATAGCAGGAAGATCATCATGAATTAAGCTTCCTGTGTGAATCATCTCAAGCGCTGCTGCAACCTGGGCGTGAGCTATAGTGATTGGAACTTGTAAAGACTCCAAAACTTCTAAAAGCAGATAAGGACGAATTCGTTTACCACCTGCATGAATAGAATAGAGAACAGCTTCTCTGAGATTAGCAGCTAATTGCTGGTCTCCATAAAACTCCTCAAGAGCTGACTCAACCAAAGCTAATTTTTCTTGCTTGTTCATAGAAGTTCGCTTTCTGTTCCATCTTCTTGCATGACTTTAACCAGGGTCTTTTCTGCTTTATCAAGTGTTGCTTGCAATTCTTTTGAAAGAAGCATTCCTTTTTGAAATGCAGTAATAGCATCTTCTAAAGCGATTTCACCATTTTCTAAACTCTGAACAATAGTCTCAAGCTCTGCTAAATTATCTTCAAATTTCTTCTGTTTTGACATCTTTAACCTCTAATTCTACATGACCATCTCGCATCATCAACATCACCTGGTCATTTTTTTTCAAATCATTTGCTGAAGATACCACGGTATCCTCTTTTTTAACAATCGCATAACCCCTTGCTACGATACGACTCGTATCTAACATGAGCAGAGCTTCTGACAAGCGTTTTACTTCAGCAACCTTGGCATCATAGATCACAGCCATCTGGCTACGCATTAATTTTTGTAACTGTTGAATACGGTCTTGGTAGCGCTGAATCTTGACATTTGGGGATAATTGCTCCAAACGATGGATTTGAGCTTGAACCTTCTGTTGATTTCTAACTAACTCACCATTCAATCCCTGCTTCAGTCGAAGTACTAACTGATCCAATCGTTGCAGATATCCATCATATAAACGCTCTGGTTGCCTGAAGATGACTGATTGACTAAGCCCTCTCAAGGCTTCTTTTTTCTTTGATAAAGTATTTTGTACAGCAGTAGCCATTCGTTTCTCTTGATTTTTAAGGTAGGTCAGAAGATCTAACTTAGTCACAGGTGTAGCTAACTCTGCTGCAGCAGTTGGTGTTGCTGCTCTCTTGTCGGCAACAAAATCAGCCAAGGTTACATCCGTTTCGTGGCCCACACTTGAAATAATAGGAAGGCGCGATTCAAAGATAGAACGCACTACAATCTCTTCGTTAAAAGCCAAAGATCCTCAATTGAACCACCACCACGACCAATGATAAGAACATCCAAGTCTTCTCGTTCATTAGCTCTAGCAATGTTACGGGCAATCTCCTCTGCTGCCCCTTCGCCTTGAACCTTGGTAGGATATAAAACAATCTCAACCCCTGGGAAACGTCTACTAACGGTAGTAATAATATCCTGTATAACAGCACCACTAGGACTAGTCACAACCCCGATGCGTTTTGCAAACTGAGGGATTGCTTGTTTAAAGCGTTCTTGAAAAAGGCCTTCTTCTGATAATTTCTTTTTTAATTGTTCGAACTGAATTGCAAGAGCCCCTACACCATCAGGCTCTGCTTTTTCAATGATGATAGAGTAGCTCCCACTTGGTTCATAGACTTGGACACGACCGATAACATTGATCTTCATCCCTTCTTCCAAATCAAAACCTAGTTTCTGATAAATACCTGACCAAATAGTTGCTTGGATAACAGCTCGATCATCTTTTAGAGAAAAATATTGATGAGTTGGACGCTTCCGGAAGTTAGAAACCTGACCAGTTAAATAGACCCTCTCCAAGTATGGGTCTTTATCGAATTTCATTTTCAGATACTTAGTCAAAGTTGTTACTGACAAATACTTTTCCATCTCAACCTCCTTCTTTCTCTAGTTTTTCCTGGGTATTATTATACCAAAAAAACGTTTAAAAATCTCTCTTTTCACCTCTAGAATACGAAAACAAGACTGGATTTCTTTGAGCTTGTCTAATAATATACAAAAGCCCTCGGAAAAATCCAAGGGCTTTCATTAGTTCACTGAACTATTTTATTTTTTCAAGTTGTAGAATGATTTCAATCCACGGTATTCAGCTACTTCACCAAGTTGATCTTCGATGCGAAGCAATTGGTTGTATTTAGCGATACGGTCAGTACGTGAAAGTGAACCAGTCTTGATTTGTCCTGCGTTTGTTGCAACTGCGATGTCAGCGATTGTTGAATCTTCAGTTTCACCTGAACGGTGTGATACAACGGCAGTGTAACCAGCTTCTTTAGCCATTTCGATAGCTTCAAAAGTTTCAGTAAGAGTACCGATTTGGTTAACTTTGATAAGGATTGAGTTAGCAGCACCTTCTTGGATACCACGTGCAAGGTAGTCAGTGTTTGTTACGAAGAAGTCGTCACCAACCAATTGAACTTTCTTACCAAGACGTTCAGTAAGAGCTTTCCAACCATCCCAGTCGTTTTCATCCATACCATCTTCGATAGTGATGATTGGGTATTTGTTAACCAATTCTTCAAGGTAGTCGATTTGCTCTTCAGAAGTACGAACAGCAGCTCCTTCACCTTCAAATTTAGTGTAGTCGTATACTTTACGTTCTTTATCGTAGAATTCTGATGAAGCACAGTCAAATCCGATAAATACGTCTTTACCTGGAACGTATCCAGCAGCTTCAATGGCAGCAAGGATAGTTTCAACACCATCTTCAGTTCCTTCGAAACGAGGAGCGAATCCACCTTCGTCACCTACGGCAGTTTCCAAACCACGTGATTTAAGGATTTTCTTAAGAGCGTGGAAAATTTCAGCACCGTAACGAAGAGCTTCTTTAAATGTTGGAGCACCAACTGGCAAGATCATAAACTCTTGGAAAGCGATTGGAGCATCTGAGTGAGATCCACCATTGATGATGTTCATCATTGGAGTTGGAAGAACTTTAGTGTTGAATCCACCAAGGTAGCTGTAAAGTGGGATTTCAAGGTAGTCAGCAGCAGCGCGAGCTACAGCGATAGACACACCAAGGATTGCGTTTGCACCCAATTTACCTTTATTAGGAGTACCGTCAAGAGCGATCATAGCACGGTCGATAGCTTGTTGGTCACGTACATCGTAGCCGATAATTGCTTCAGCAATGATGTTGTTTACGTTGTCAACAGCTTTTTGTGTACCAAGACCACCGTAACGAGATTTGTCACCGTCGCGAAGTTCAACTGCTTCGTGTTCACCAGTAGAAGCTCCTGATGGAACCATACCACGTCCGAAAGCACCTGATTCAGTATAAACTTCTACTTCAAGTGTTGGGTTACCGCGTGAGTCTAGGACTTCGCGAGCGTAAACATCAGTAATAATTGACATTTTTTACTCTCCTTTGAGTTAAATTATTTTACACCTCTATGATACATCAAAAAGATACCTTTTTCAAGAAAAAACGTTATCTTTGTGCAAATTTTCCTTAAGTTTGTTAAGTAATCGCTTTCTTTTCCGCCTTATCTATAGACTTTTATGATATACTATATTTATGACTGATATATCAAAACAAATATTAGAAAAAGCTCATGGCGGGCTTAAATTAAATCCAGACGAACAAAGACGCTTTCTTGGTACCTTTGAAGAACGTGTTCTTGGCTACGCCGAACTCGCTACTGCGAATGATGACAAATTTCAAAAGGCATTTTTAACAATTTTAGAGACTTTTAAAAAAGAAACTGAACCTCTGTTTGTCAAAATCTCTCCTCAAGTTGAGTTTGAAAAACAAGTTTATTATTTAAAAAATGCCAAAGATTCTGATTGCCAAGCAACTATCGTTTCTGAAGATCATAACTCTTCTCCTTTCGGACTGGTTATCCATAGCGATGTTCCGGTTCAAACAAGTGAAAAAGACCTCAGAAAGGCCTTTTCAGACTTGTGGCAAGAGAAAGAGACGAAAGCTCCTACTTCTCTCTGGAAAAAATGGTTTGGTTAACTCTATCTCAAAGACATGATTCGTGCGATACTTGCAGCTGTATTTTCTAAATAGACAGCTGCTTTTTTTAGACTGTCTGCTAACGGTTCGCTTTTTTCAAGTATGGAAAAAGCTGCGACTATATTCTCAAATGGTAAGGGTGGTAAATCCTCTGATAAACTACCACAAATAGCAATAACTGGAACACCCCTTGGTGTTCTTTTTGCTACTCCAATTGGCGCCTTTCCAGCTAGACTTTGCGAGTCCAGTCTACCTTCACCAACGATAACGAGATCCGCATCTGCGACCTGTTCATCAAATTTCACTAAATCCAAACAAGTTTTGATACCAGATACAATCTCTGCTCCAGCGAAGGCACACAAGCCAGCTGCAATACCACCGCCTGCTCCTGCACCCTCTAATTTTGATATTTCAGGTGCGACTTTACCATAAAAGTTTTCAATAGCAATATCAACGTCTTGGAATTTAGCAGGGTTTAATCCTTTTTGTTTTCCAAATGTATAGGTGGCTCCATGAGGTCCACAGAGAGGATTGGACACATCCGCTAAAATTTTGATACGAACATCTGCAGGAACAGATGAGGCTTTATCTTTCGAAATATGACTAATTTCAAACAAGGACTGGCCACAAGCCTCCAGTTCAATTCCATTTTCATCATAAAATTGATATCCGAGTCCTGCAGCAATGCCAATTCCACCATCGTTACTAGCCGTACCACCGACACCAACGTAGATATCTTTGATTCCTTGTTCTATCAAATGGAGAATAAGTTGACCAATTCCCTTTGTTTGAATCTCTAGAGGATGTCGTTTTTCAAAAGGGATTTTAGCAAGACCTACTAAATTTGCAACTTCAAATAGAGCTAATTCTCTTTTTTGAAAGTAAGACATCAAAACCTCATCACCAAAAGGTCCAGTTACCTGGACTGTTTTTTCTTCCAAACCTAGAGAACTTTTAATGGCGTCTACTGTTCCTTCACCTCCATCACCAACAGGTAAAAGTAGACATTCAGCATCTGGTATCACCCTTTTAAATCCTCTTTTTATAGCTTCTGCTACTTCGTTTGCAGGAAGACTCTCTTTGAAAGAGTCCGGCGCGATAACAACTTTCATTTTGATTCCTCTTTCTATCTAAAGGAAGTCTATCATTTCCAAAACTTTCCCAAAATCTCTCTCATCTATCTGAAGATTTATTTCCTTTTTCACAATATCCTTGGCACAAAAGGCTATTCCAAGTCCTGCACTTTTAAGCATTTTTAAGTCATTAGCTCCATCACCGATTGCAATTGTTCTATCAAAAGGGACTTCTAATTCTTCAGCCCATCTCACGAGGGTTGCTTCTTTTACTTCTCTGCTAATAATAGGGCAAATTAGATTTCCAGTTAAATGATCATCTTTGATTTCCAGTTGATTAGCAGTATATAATGAAATACCCAAATCTTTTGCTAATCTTTCTACAACAGTGGTAAATCCGCCTGATACTAAACTGACTTCTATCTTATTTTCTTGAAGAACTTTAATAAACTTGACAGCATTTTTACTAAGGTGAAGTTCATGATAAATCTTATCAAAAGAATTTATAGAGAGACCTTTAAGAAGAGAAACACGTCTTTTTAAACTTGCCTCGAAGTCTAATTCTCCTCTCATAGCTTGAGCTGTTAGCAGGACTACTTCTTCTTCGCACCCTGCCTCTTTCCCTAATAAATCAATAACCTCTTCTTCTATCAGAGTTCCATCAACATCTAGGACACAGAGTCCTCTAGCTTTATTCATTTATTCCCCATACTTTCATCATCTCAAAAAATCGTATGAAAGCATCATACGATTTTATTTATTTAATTTGCTAAGCTGTGATACAAATCAAGGTAAGACTGACAAGCTGTATCCCAAGAGAAGTCACATTCCATTGCTTGGACTTGAAGTTTCTTCCAAACATCTGGATGATTATAATAGACATCCAAGGCTGTTTGAAGAGCCCAGTTAAGCCAGTATGAGGTTAAGTTATTAAAACTAAATCCTGTACCCGTTCCTTCAATTGGATTGAATGGTTGAACAGTATCTCTCAACCCGCCTACCTCATGAACAAGTGGTAATGTTCCATAACGCATCGCCATCATTTGAGAAAGTCCACAAGGTTCAAAACGACTTGGCATGAGGAAAATATCACAGGCTGCATAAATTTCTTGTGCTAGCTTGACATCAAAGGTAATATTGGCAGAAAGTTTATCTGGGAATACTTGACCAAACCATGAGAAAGCTTGTTCAAAACCAGGATCACCTGTTCCCAAGAGAACGATTTGAACATCTTCTTGAAGCATGCGATGCAAACCTTCAACGACGACATCAAAACCTTTCTGTCTTGTCAAACGCGACACAATACCAATCATTGGAACATCAGGACGAACTGGAAGACCAACTTTCTCCTGAAGTTTAGCTTTATTCTGAGCTTTTCCTGATAGGTCTGATTTATTAAAATGATAATCCAACAAAGGATCCGTTTCTGGATTATAAAGATCCGTATCGATTCCATTTACAATACCAGAAACCTTACCAGACTCCATTCGAAGAATTTGATCCAAACCACATCCAAACTCTGTTGTCATGATTTCATAAGCATAGCTTGGCGATACAGTAGATACACGGTCTGCATAGAGGATACCAGCCTTCATCCAGTTCAGGCAGTCATTCCAGCGAACTGTACCATCCGCATAGCGTTCAAATCCAACTCGAAACAAATCCCAAAGCATACCTTCAGAGAATTGACCTTGGAATTCCAAATTATGGATCGTTAAGACAGTCTTAATGTTTTGATAGGCTTGAATCCATCTGTATTTTTCCTTCAACAAGAAAGGAATCATAGCTGTATGATAATCATGAGCATGAAGAACATCTGGAATAAATCTAATGCGCTCCATAGCCTCCAGAGCCGCGAGTTGGAAGAAAGCAAAACGTTCACCATCATCGAAATCACCATACACATGACCACGGAAGAAATAATACTGGTTGTCAATAAAGTAGAAGGTAACACCATTTAAAACAGTCTTCTTAATGCCACAAAATTGTCTACGCCAACCAACGTATACTTCAAATTGAAGAACATCTTCAATTTGATCACCAAACTTGGATTCCACCATGTCATAGTATGGCAGGATAACAGCAACTTCATGACCAGCTTTAACTAATGATTTTGGAAGAGCCCCGATAACATCTCCCAAGCCACCTGTTTTAGAAAAAGGGGCTCCTTCAGCTGCTACAAATAAAATTTTCATGAAAGAATGTCCTCTGTTACTTTTTCACCTTTTTTGATGACAACAGGATTTTCTGCTGTACCACGAATAATAACTCCATCAGCTACTTCAGCACCCTTATCAATAATTGCATATTCAACCTGAGCACCTTCACCAATGACAACACGAGGGAAAACAATAGATTCTTTAACTAAGCTATCTTTATGAATTTGAACATTACGCGAAACAACTGAACGAACAACCTTACCTTCGACAATACTACCTGAAGCAAACTGCGAAGTATTTACTTCACAACCAGGTGCATAATAAGTTGGTTCTTCGTTTTTCACCTTTGTGTGAATCTTTTGATTTGGAGAGAATAAAGAGTAGAATTTATGCAGATCAAGCATATCAATATTGGCTTGGTAATATGTTTCTACAGAATGAATATTAGCTAAGTAACCAGTATACTCGTATGCAAAAGCACCTGATTCTACTGCTAAGTCACGTAGAACATAACGTAGTTTTTCTGGGTGTTCTTTCTGAGCTTCTTCTTCCAGACGTTCAATTAACCATTGAGTATCTACAACAAAGATATCCGTTGACATGTTGTAGTATTCTTGTTCAGCTTTTTTATCGAAGAGTTTGTGAGAGAGCACGTGGTCAGTTTCATCAATATCTAGGATAGCATTTACTTCTGAAATATCCTTTTTAGGTAGTTTTTTATAAACAACCGTAATAGGAGATTTTGTAGTATTATGCAAATGGAAAACCTGAGTAAGATCAATATTTACCAAAACGTCACAGTTCAAGGAAACTGTTTGGTTAGATCCAGAACGTTTTAAATAAGTCAAGAGTTGTTGATAATACTCCTTACCAACAGTACTACTTTCCACACGAGTATTGTAGATTCCAAGATAGTAGTGGCTAAGAAGGGTATTCAAGCCCCATTCACGTCCAGAACGAATGTGGTCAAATACAGAGCTGATGTTATCTTGTTGGAAGATTCCAAAGACACTTCGAACACCAGCATTTGCTAAACTTGAGAGTGGGAAGTCAATCAAACGATACTTTCCTCCAAATGGCAAACTTGCCACTGGACGGTTACTTGTCAAGGTTGACATATCATGGAAACCAACGGTATTTCCTAAAATCGCTGAATATTTATCAATCTTCATCTGTTGCTACCCCCACTACTTCGTTATATCCGACTACTTGTACTTCTTCTGTACCATCAATTTCAACACCATCGGCAATAATTGCACCTTCACCGATGATTGCACGTGTAATTTTAGCACCTCTACCGATAACTGCTCCACTCATGATGACAGAATCAACAACTTCTGCTCCCTTACGAACTTGAGCAGCTGTAGAAAGAATGGAATGTTTTACAGTACCATTCACGTAACATCCATCTACTACTAGAGAGTCTTCTACTTGAGCAAATTCTCCAAGGTAGTTTGGTGGAGCGATAAGGTTACGAGAATAAATTTTCCATTGACGATTTCGGCTATCTAGAGCATTTTCTGGAGAGATGTATTCCATATTTGCTTCCCAAAGAGATTCGATTGTACCGACATCCTTCCAGTATCCATTAAATTCATAAGCATAGACACTTTCACCTGTCTCAAGATAATTTGGAATAACATTCTTTCCGAAATCAGACATATCTAGGTTAGCCTTTTCAGCAGCAACTAGCATGTTGCGAAGTCGTTTCCAGTCAAAGATATAAATCCCCATTGATGCCTTGGTTGATTTTGGTTGAGCAGGTTTTTCTTCGAATTCAACAATGCGATTATTAGCATCTGTATTCATAATACCGAAACGACTAGCTTCTTTTAGTGGTACATCCAAAACAGCAACTGTCAAGCTGGCATTGTTATCCTTGTGTGATTGGAGCATATCATCATAGTCCATCTTGTAGATATGGTCTCCTGAAAGAATCAAAACATACTCAGGATTAATGCTATCGATATAGTCAATATTTTGGTAAATCGCATGACTTGTACCTTCAAACCAACGATTTCCTTCACTTGCAGAGTAAGGTTGAAGGATAGAAACACCTGAATCAATTACATCAAGACCCCAACTAGAACCATTACCAATGTGACTGTTGAGAGCTAGTGGTTGATACTGTGTAATAACCCCAACATTGTGGATACCAGAGTTGGCACAGTTAGAAAGAGCAAAGTCAATGATACGGTAGCGCCCACCAAATTGCACAGCAGGTTTTGCAATGCTTTGAGTGAGTTTACCGAGACGAGTTCCTTGCCCACCGGCAAGGATTAAAGCTAGCATTTCATTCTTCATTTTCTACTCCTTTTTGAGATTTATTTGATTCTTTTTTAGCGGGTTTTAAGCGACGTTTGATTTTCCAGATACTTGCCCCCAAAGCTGGCAAGGTAAAGGTCAAAGTCTGCTCATAATCCTTCCATAATCCTTCTTGAGTTTGAACGGTTTGATTGTGTTCTTTCCAAACACCTCCCCATTGATCCAACTCTGTATTCCAAATTTCTTCATACACACCTGCAACTGGCAGTCCAATTGTGAAATCAGGACGTTCAACCGGTGCCATATTGAAGACACAGACTAGCATCTCTCCTTTCTTTCCTTTACGAATAAAGGAAAGAACACTCTGATCTCTATTATCTGCATCGATAATTTCAATTCCATCATAGCTTGTATCAATTTCCCAAAGACAACGGTGGTCCTTATAAAGTTGATTCAACTGAGATGTGAAGTATTTCATCTTGGCATTCATTGGATCTTCAAGGTTTGACCATTCTAATTGCTCTTCTGATTTCCACTCTAAGAATTGACCGAATTCGCTACCCATAAAGAGCAATTTCTTACCAGGGTGGCAAATTTGATAAGTATAAAGGTTTCTAAGGCCTGCAAATTGATTGTAACGATCCCCCCACATCTTATGCATCATACTCTTCTTACCATGTACAACCTCATCATGTGAGAATGGTAGGAGATAATTTTCATTAAAAACATACATAAAACTGAAGGTTACAAGGTTAAAATCATACTTGCGGTAAATTGGATCTTCTTCGTAGAAACGTAAGATGTCATTCATCCATCCCATGTTCCACTTGTAGTCAAATCCAAGACCACCCATCTCTTTCGGACCTGTTATTTTAGTTGCCGAAGAGCTTTCTTCTGCAATCATCATGACATCAGGGTGAGCTAGCTTAATAACAGTATTTAAACGCTGAAGGAAATAATAGCCTTCGTAGTTAAGATTTCCACCGTCTTTATTTGGTGTCCAAGGTGCATTATCATAATCAAGATAAAGGATATTACTTACGGCATCTACACGGATACCATCTAAATGATAAAAATCAATCCAGAACTTAATGCTAGAAATTAGGAAAGATTGTACTTCGTTTTTGCCTAAGTCGAAGTTTAATGCCCCCCAACCATAGTTATGAGCTTTGTTATGGTCTTGATATTCAAAAGTCGGAGTTCCATCATAGTAGGCTAAGGCATCATCATTGATTGTAAAGTGACCTGGAACCCAGTCCACGATAACACCGATATTGTTTAAGTGACACTCCTCAACAAAGTCTTGAAACTCTTCTGGTCTTCCGTAAGAATGTTCTAAACCGAAATATCCCATCAGTTGATAGCCCCAACTCAAACCTAGCGGGTGAGCCATCAAAGGCATAAACTCAATATGAGTGTAGTTCATTTCAACTAAGTAAGGAATCAGCTCATCTTTTAATTGAGCAAAACTATATGGAGTTCCATCTGGATTTCGTTTCCACGAACCAGCGTGTGCTTCGTAAATATTTACTGGTCTTTCGAAGAATCCCAAACGTTTTCTACGAGCTAACCAAAGTCCATCCTTCCATTTCTTTTCTGGAATTTCTGTTAACACAGCCCCTGTTCCTGGACGTGCTTCATACCGAACAGCTAAAGGATCAATCTTCATAAGCTGATGACCGTTAGCCCGTGTGATATGATATTTATAAATCTGACCTTCTTGGGCAAAAGTTGTAAAAACTTCCCAAACTCCAGATTCGTTTCGAACCATAGGGATTTGATTTTCAACCCAATTCGTGAAATCACCGACTAGATGAACAGCCTGCGCATTTGGAGCCCAAACACGGAATGTGTAACCCCATTCCCCGTCTTTCTCCTCACGATGTGCGCCCAAATAGTGCTGAAGATGGAAATTTTCGCCTGTTGTAAAAGTTCTTAAAGCTTCTAATGTATCCATAAATCCCCCTTTATATTGTAAGCGTTTTCTATATTTCTATTATACTATCTTTTAAGAAAACTTTCAACCAATTTCCGAATTATCATAAATATTTTTTAGAAAATCTTCAAGTAATTATCTTGACATTTCTTAAATTTTCAGTATTTATTGATATTCTACCTTGATATCAGTTTTTGTAGCATTAAATTACTTACAATATTTTTTTCAATGCTAATTTTGCAAAACAGATACTTTAAAAACTTAACGTTATTTTCATGAATCAAACTTTTTGTTCGGATAAAGTATCTTAAGTACAATTTTATCAAATTTTCTGAAATTTTCAACTATTTTTGGTAATATTCCCATATTTTTTATTAGGACAAATTTATATATAAAAAAACTCAAGATTAATCTTGAGTTTTATTTTTTTAAATTAAAACATTCATAACTGCAACGCTCACATTATCAAGAGTGTTTTCTTGGTTTGAACGACTATTTGTTACCAACATTTCTAGATTTCCAGCATTTTCATAATAGAAAGATGCACCTTTGGCATTAAATACAACCAAGAAATGTTCCTTAGTTCCCTGAATCTCATAGACAATCCAGCCACTATTTTCAATAGCTGTGTGAACAAAGACGTGACGGTATACTTCTTCGTATGTAGGGTATGAAAAGGCCCTAGTCTTTGTTTTAAGACCTATAATCTGACGAATAAATTCTATGCTTTCTTGACGCTCATTGATTAAGTTCCAGTCTACCTGGTTAACAGCATCTGGAGCATTGTAACTGTTCATAGCACGTTCGCGATCATCATGAGTCAACTCACCGTTTTCACCTGTAGCAACCAGTTTGGTACGTCCAAACTCTTGACCAAGTTCCATAAAGGAGATACCTTGCATGAGTAGATTCATTGCAGTTGCTGTTTCTACCTTTTTCATGATACTTGCTTGGTCTTCTGTTGGATGAAGTGTCGCTAATAAATCATGCAAGTTATAGTTATCATGGGCTTCTACATAGTTGACAACCTGGTTAGGGCTTAGATAAGAGCCCAGTTCACGACTACCAAGGATAGCTTTGGCAACAATTGGTTCAGTGGCAGCACCACTTACGAAGCCTGATTTGATATCACCATAAACTTCAGCACCTTTAACCGCATTACGTTGATCATCATTGAAAAAGCCAATATTAGGTAATTGATAGGCATTGTCTTTCTTAGCCTTATCATAAGGAGCAAGTCCAGTTCCCATATCCCACCCTTCTCCATAAAGGATTATTTTAGGATCGACTTCATCCATAGCCCAACGAATCATCTGCATCGTTTTAACATCATGGATTCCCATCAAGTCAAAGCGGAAACCATCAATATTAAACTCATTCACCCAATAAAGAAGTGAATCAATCATGTACTTACGGAACATTTCGTGTTCACTAGCAGTCTCGTTTCCTACACCTGTACCATTTTGATAACTTCCATCGCGATTCATTCGGTAATAATAGTCTGGAACTGTTGTTTGGAATGGGGCATCAACAGTTGAAAACGTATGGTTGTATACCACATCCATAATGACGCCAATTCCAGCATCATGATAAGCTTGAATCATCGTCTTCAAATCACGGATGACTTGACCTGGATCATTTGGATTCGTAGACATGCTGGTTTCTGGTGCATTGTAGTTTTGTGGATCGTAACCCCAGTTGTAGGTCACATTTCCATCTGCATCATACTCTTTATGACGGTCAGCAATCGGCTGTAGTTGAACATAGTTAACACCAAGTTCCTTGATGTAGTCAAATGCAGTAGACTGACCGAAGTGATTGACTGTTCCAGTTTGGGCAGCACCTAAGAATGTTCCTCTTAATTCTGGAGCAACACCAGAAGTTTCAGACTTGGTCAAGTCACGAATGTGCATTTCGTAAACAACCGCTTGACAAGAATTTTCCAATCGCCAAGTAGCTTCCGTTCCATTCTTAACTTCAAAACCTTCAACTTGACGTTCTTTTTCTGAAAGAATCGCTGAACGTTTACCATCTGGACTTGTCGCAATGGTATATGGATCTCGTGTCAATGATTGATGATGTGGAAAATTAATCTGATATTGATAGGCACGACCAGCAAGACTTTCAGGAACTGTCAAATTCCAAACTCCAATTGTATTATCCTTGTGACTATATGAATAACTGTTGCCACGTTGCATTTCATAAGTCTTTAGGATAGCCGCATCATTACTTGCTGATTCATAAACTACAACTTGTACAGTTGTTGCTGTTGGCGACCAAAGTTTAAAGCTTGTTTCTTCTTCGGAAACCTGACATCCCAACTCTCCTTGGTAACCCCAGTGGTGATCAAAACTAGCACTGTTAATCGCTTTATCAAAAGCAAATGGATTTTGATCTTTATAGTGTGGACTTGCAATGGCTGGGTTTTCAGAATAATAAACGGTGGCATCTCCATCTAAAATCCAAACTTCTGTTAAGAGTGGATAATGATTGAGTCGGATAGGATATTCTTTGCTTACTCCATCTTTATCAACTGTAAACACCATTTGTTCAAGAGGTGTTTCACTTGATTGGGTAAATGAAAATTTATCTCCAAAGTATTCTTGCTCTTTAACAAATTCTATTGAATCAGCTAGGCTTTTACTAAAGTTGCAACTCTGATATGCTTCATCCTTACGATGATAATGAATAAGTACAGGATAGTTGTACATGTTTTTCCCTAATTTCTAATTATTAATTTATATAGTAACATTTCTTGATTCACTTATTTGGATAGAAGCAAGAAATGATAGATGATTATTCTAGACTGTGTATTCCTTACAAACCCTCAAGCCAAGCTTCATCTCGAATCTCAATTCCAAGTTCTTGTGCTTTTTGGAGTTTGCTTCCTGCTTCTGCTCCTGCTACAACAAGGTCGGTCTTCTTCGATACGCTACCCGTTACCTTGGCACCAAGATTTTCGAGCTTACTTTTGGCTTCCGAGCGAGTAAGACGTTCAAGTTTCCCTGTCAATACGACAGTTAGACCTGATAAGGCAGCATCTACTGCAACGACCTGTCCTTTATAGTCTAGATTAACACCTAATTCTTTCAATTCACTTAAAAGAATTTTTGCACCCTCAGTCTCAAAATAAGATTGAAGACTTTGAGCAATGACATTTCCCAAACTTTCGATGCTTGCTACTTCTTCAGGATTTGCTTGTGCAAGTGATTCGATTGAATGGAAATGTTGTAAGAGTAACTGACTTGCCTTGCTTCCAACATGACGAATCCCTAAACCAAACAACAGTTTTTCAGCAGAATTTTCTTTAGAAGCTTGAATAGCCTGGTAGAGCTTTTGAGCAGATTTTTCCTTGATACCATCTAGCACGAGAAAATCTTCCACAGTTAAGCGATAAATATCCGCAACATCTTTAACTAAATTGGCAGCAAATAATTTTTCTACGATTGATGGACCAAGGCCAGAGATATTCATGGCATCACGGGATGCAAAGTGAATCAACCCTTCCTTAATCTGAGCAGGACATTGAGGATTGATACAACGAAGAGCCACCTCATCTTCAAAGTGTAACAGCTTGCTCTCACAACTTGGACAGTTTGTTGGAATACCTAGTTTCTCCTCAGACACACGCTTAGACTCCACCACTCGTAAAACAGCTGGAATGATATCTCCCGCCTTGTAGACAATGACTGTATCATCCTTGCGGATATCCTTTTCAGCTATATAGTCGACATTATGAAGCGTTGCACGACTAACTGTTGTACCTGCCAATTGCACCGGAGTAAGATTAGCAGTCGGAGTTACAACTCCTGTACGACCAACTGTCCAGTCAACAGAAAGAAGTTTCGCTTCTTTTTCTTCTGCTGGGAATTTATATGCTACTGCCCATTTAGGTGCTTTGACTGTAAATCCTAGTTGCTCCTGACCAGTTAGGTCGTTGACCTTAATCACGACACCGTCGATATCATATGGCAATTGGTCTCTTTCTTGACCTACTTCTTGGATAAATTCCCAAACTTCGTCCATGCTATGGGCTAATAAGCGTCTAGGGTTAACCACAAAGCCCAACTGTTCCAGATGATTTAAAACCTTTTCTTGGCTGTCTCTAGTTGAAGGACTTGCTTCCTGATAGAGGAAAGTTGCAAGATTACGCTTAGCTACTACTGCTGTATCTAACTGGCGAAGGGTTCCTGCAGCTGCATTTCGTGGATTAGCAAACTCCGGCTCCCCGTTTTCTTGACGAGCAAGATTGACTTGATTGAAAGAATCTCTTGGCATATAACATTCACCACGAACTGTTATATCTATTTTTTCAGATAATGATAAAGGAATGTCCTTGACACGTTTGAGATTTTCTGTGATATTCTCACCGACTGAACCATCACCACGAGTAGCTCCAGCAGCAAAAATTCCTTGCTCATAAGTCAAGGAAATCGATAAACCATCAATTTTCAACTCACAGATATAAGTAACATCATCCAATTCTTTACGAACACGCGCATCAAAGGCATCGAGTTCTTCACGTGAAAAAGCATCCTGCAAACTATAGAGAGGATACTGATGGCTATATTTTTTAAATCCATCTAGAATCTTACCGCCAACACGGTGGGTTGGACTATCTGGCAAGACTTGCTCTGGATAAGCAATTTCTAACTCTACCAGTTCACGATAAAGACGATCATACTCACTATCAGATACAGATGGGTTATCACTTGTATAATACTCTGTCGCATAGCGATTGAGCAACTCAACGAGCTCTTTCATTCTTTCATTCATAGAACCATTTTACCATAAAAAGGACTATAGAAACAATATAGAAGCTCTAAAAAAGAAAATGAGAAGGATATTTCAATCACTTCTCATTTATTTTTATTTTTTACGATTCAAAATAGCGTTCAAAATGATGGCCACTGTACTTGCAATGACGATACCATTTGAGAAGAACATTTGTAATTCTGTTGGTAAAGTATTGAAGAGGTTACTTCCGTTTAATCCCACACCGGCAGCAATAGAAACTGCTGCAATAAGGAAATTGTGTTCATTATGTTCGAAATCCACACGAGACAAGATTTGCATCCCTTGTAGAGAAACAAAACCAAACATGACCAGCATGGCTCCACCTAGAACAGGGCTAGGGATAATCTGCGCTAAGGCACCAAACTTAGGCAAGAGACCAAGTAAGATAAGAAAACCTGCAGCATAGTAGATCGGCAAACGTGTACGAATACCTGAAAGTTTAACCAAACCTACATTTTGTGAAAACCCTGTATAAGGGAAGGTATTGAAAAGTCCACCAAGTAAAACAGCAAGACCTTCAGCACGATAACCATTACGGAGACGAATGCTATCGATTGGATCTTTAGTAATATCAGAAAGGGCAAGATATACACCAGTTGATTCTACCATTGATACAGTAGCGATAATACACATCATTACAATAGAAGAAATCTCAAATTGTGGAGCACCAAAGTAGAATGGAGTTGGGATATGAACAAGTGGAGCTTCTGCTACTGGAGAGAAATCAACCAAGCCCATAGTCGCAGCGATGATAGTACCTGCAATCAAACCAATCAAAATAGAAATTGACTTAATAAATCCTTTTGTAAAGATATTAACCAAAAGAATGATGAGAATGGTGATTGTTGCTAATGCTAAACTTTGTCCCGTTGGTTTTTCGACGTTATTTCCCATATTTCCGATAGCTACAGGAATCAAAGTTAAACCGATTGTTGTAATGACAGAACCTGTTACGATTGAAGGAAACAGATTTGCAACCTTAGAAAATACGCCAGCTACAAGAACGACATAAATACCAGAAGCAATCAAGGCACCAAACATAGCACCACTACCGTGACTTTGTCCAATCATAATAAGTGGAGCAACAGACTGGAAAGCTACCCCAAGAACAATAGGTAAACCGACACCAAAATATTTATTAAGTTGCAATTGTAAGAGAGTTGCGACCCCACACATAAAGATATCTGTAGAGATAAGGTATGTCAGTTGTTGAGGTGAGTAACCTAGGGCACCTGCAATCATGATTGGTACCAGGATTGAACCTGAGTACATGGCAAGTAAGTGTTGCAAGCCCAATACGGCCGCTTTTGAGTGGTTTTCTTTTTGATTCATTAGATGTCTGCCTCCTTGAAGATAACTCTTCCATTTTCAAAACGCTCTAAACGAGCAAGTGATACGACTTGATGACCTGATTTTTCTAACAGTTCACGACCATCTTGGAAAGATTTTTCAATCACAATCCCGACGGCCTCGACTGTAGCACCAGCTTGTTCGATAATCTGAATCAAACCTTTAGCTGCTTGACCATTAGCCAAGAAATCATCAATAATTAATACTTTATCTCCAGGAGATAAGAACTTCCCTGCAATGGAAACGGTACTAGTAACTTGTTTAGTGAAAGAATAAACCTCAGCAGTCAAAATTCCTTCATTCATGGTAATATTTTTTGCCTTCTTAGCAAAAATCATAGGTACATCTAATTGTTCTGCAACATATAGAGCTGGAGCAATTCCAGATGCTTCAATGGTTACGACTTTGGTAATACCTGCATTTTTAAAATATTCTGCAAAGGTGCGGCCAATCTCGCGCATTAACTTATAATCAACTTGGTGAGTTAAGAAAGAATCCACCTTAAGAATATTCTCACCTAGAATATTCCCATCTTTTAAAATACGTTCCTCTAGTAATTTCACAATAACCTCCGAAATAAAAAGGGACTTACATAGTAAGCCCCTTAGAAAGATTGAAACAGATATTCCTGCTTCTTTAATCTCTCTTCGACTTACTCATTGTTAGGTATTTACGGTACCTTG
The DNA here is from genome assembly GCF_000187465.1 of Streptococcus infantis ATCC 700779. Lineage (GTDB taxonomy): Bacteria > Bacillota > Bacilli > Lactobacillales > Streptococcaceae > Streptococcus > Streptococcus infantis. Next base: position 908,256 of record NZ_GL732439.1, read on the forward strand.
TAGAAACGCCACGCCAATTCGCGACATAAATAAGTAATCATATTTTTAGTGAGCATCTCCATTCCAGATAGAGTTCTTCACAATCACATAATCCACATGTCTAAGATCAGCTACCTTTCGACCTCCAGCATAAGAAATCGAACTTTGCAAATCTTGTTCCATTTCAGTTAGGGTATCTTGTAAATGTCCTTTGGCAGGAAGAAGAATTTTCTTACCTTCGACATTCTTATAGGCACCTTTTTGGTATTCTGAAGCGGAACCATAGTATTCTTTAAATTGTTTCCCATCGACTTCGACAGTTTTACCAGGGCTTTCGATATGGCCTGCAAATAAAGAACCAATCATAACCATACTTGCACCAAAGCGGATTGACTTGGCAATATCTCCGTGTGTACGGATACCACCATCGGCAATAATCGGTTTACGCGCAGCCTTAGCACACCAGCGAAGAGCTGCTAACTGCCAACCACCAGTACCAAAACCAGTTTTAACCTTAGTAATACATACTTTACCTGGACCGATCCCGACCTTAGTAGCGTCTGCTCCAGCATTTTCAAGTTCACGAACTGCCTCGGGAGTACCAACGTTACCGGCGATGACAAAGGTATCTGGCAATTCTTTCTTAATGTGCTGAATCATTGAAATCACGCTGTCGGCATGTCCATGAGCGATATCAATAGTGATGTACTCTGGAGCATCTTCCTTTAATTGACTAACAAAATCATATTCGTAATCTTTAACACCAACAGAGATAGAAGCAATCAACCCTTTTTCATGCATGCGTTTCACAAAAGGAATGCGTCCAGCTTCATCAAAGCGATGCATGATATAGAAATAACCACCTTTTGCAAGTTGTTCTGCAACATCTTCATCCAAGATAGTTTGCATATTAGAAGGAACAACTGGTAATTTAAAGGTGTACTTCCCTAGTGTCACCTGTGTGTCAGCTTCTGCTCGACTTTGAAGAACACACTTATTAGGAATTAGCTGAATATCTTCATAGTCAAAAATCGGAAATTCGTTTAACATTTCGATGTCTCGTTTCTTTTATAATGACCTACCTATGCTTGCGCATCACTACGCCTTTTCCGACGTTTCCTTTAAAGATTATAAACTAAGGTAAAGTTTTTGTCAATTATTTTGAAACCTAAAATTTATAACGTTCGGATTTTACTCGTGATTTCACAAAAAATAGAGAGTTTATAGACTCTCTAATTTTGTTTTATATTATTTTGAAAAATTTTTTCTGACTTCCCTAGCATTTCATAGAATTCGCTGTAGGATGACGTCTTTTGAGGAATTTGGATAGACCACTTTTTAAGCAAGACCCCATAACCTTCAACTTTTCCTATTTCACTACTTACTGTCTGATCTATGCTAGGGAAAATCAAGCCAGCTTTCTCTGCTTGTAAGATATAAGCATAAGAAATCAATTGAAATAGATCATCACGATTGATTCCCTTTTCAGTCAATTCCAATTTTTTATATTTAGCATCTAGAATGATTTTTAACTCTTTATGATAAAAATCTGGAAATACCTTTCGTTTCCCACCAGAAAATACAGAGATACCACCTTTCTTTTCTTTATTGCGTGGATGGATGAATTCTTTTGGCAACAAGGTATGAACATACTCTTCCCAAAGCCAGGCAACATCAAAAAGAATACCATGGATTTTTTGCTCTTGGTATCCTAAACCATGCTCTTCTCTATTTAGGATCATCAGGCAAAGTTCTTGCAATTTTCTGTACTCGCGAAAGTAGGCATGACGAAGGGGTTTATCTTGATTTCGTCGAATAACCTTAGCACGATCAGCTTGTTTATACGAAGGTGTTACACGAATTATTTCTGTAATATTTTCACGATTAGTATATATGATGCCTCTTCCTAGAGATTTTTGATTTTTAATGTACTCGATAGTATGACGAATCAGCTGCATCATCGGATTGTCATAAGTAAATTCTCTTGTAGTATAAGCAATATTACCTGTGAAAGGAAGATTTTTCTTGAGATGATTTACTACATCAATCACTCCCTTGATATGACTATCATTATGGGAAAACCTCTGGTATTCCTTATAAAGTCCCTTTCGCATAGCAGCTTCCAAATACTTTGGAAAGAGGTAGATTAAAAGCTGATAGAGTATTTCCTCGCGCGATAAACCAACATCCAAACTAGTGAGATTGATATTTAGAACTTTCTGCAATAGATAATGCAAAAAATAGTCATCACTTTTACTCGAAAAGCGAGAAGAAATGGTTAATCTCTCCTGACCACACCCCAGAAATCCAATCACATTCCCTGTTTTAATTTTCTGATTGACTGTTTCCAAAATCTTTTGGTCCTTATCCAAATCAGGAGAATTTTTCAGGTCGTTTGGAAATATAAAGATACTATCTTCTTGAGAAAGATTATCTAGAGTTCTATCTAGAAGAACTTGACTAATTTTAGGATATTCTGTGATAAACTCTTCTTTGTTTAAGCCCTGTTGATTGTCAGTTAACTGCATCGTCATCACCAATATCTTGCTGATTTGTCAGATCATATGCTTTTTTCAAAGTATTCAGTATTTCATCTTCTTCATAAGAACCACGCAAGTAATCTTCCAAAAGTGGTTTAAGATAATCAGACCAGAGTAACTCATAGTCAAAGTCTACTTCTTCCAGTTTAAGGAAATAACTTGGTCCGATATGATAATGACTATTCAGTTCTTGAACTTTTTCAATTTTAGCATTCAAGTTTCTTAGACGCGCTTTAGCTTCTTCAGCCTTATCACCAAGAGCATCATCTAGCATGCCTAGTTGGCTTTCAGCAGTAACTTCAATAAAACGGAAACGACGGCGCATTGCAAAATCAAAGGTGTCCACCGAACGGTCAATATCATTCATAGTTCCAATGATGTAAACATTTTCTGGGATATAAAACTTTTCATCAGTTTCGTGTAGATTGGCATATTGGGTAGATACACTTCCCTTTTCACCACGATATCCAGGATCAATGGAGAAAAAGAGTTCACCAAAAATCTTAGAAATCTCACCACGGTTGATTTCATCGATGATGAAAACGAATTTCTTGTCTGTATCAATTTCTGTTGGGGAAAGGTAGTCTTTCAGACCAAATCTCTTTCTCAATGTTTCTAGGACAGTTCTTCCACCACTTTTGTAGTATTCTTGCTTATTATAATTTTTATCTTTATACAACTCGTAAACATATTTGCGAGGTAGTGACCATCCTGGAACACCACTATCATAATTTACTGACAAATTTTGTCTACTATTAACAGATAAGTAAGATGTTTTTGTTATATATTCTTTTTCTTCAGTAACATTTATATATTCTAAGTAAGAGTCCCAAGCCTCATCAAAATTATCTTGTCCTCCAATCAATTGGGCTTCTTTTGCTTTCTGACAGAAATCTTTAAAAATACCATCCTGTAGCCTAAACTCAATAGCTCCATCCCCATTTGATACTGGTCTTAACCCCTCCACAAAATCTGTATAGTCATAGGATGGATGAAACTGAACAAAGCCGATTTGGTCTTCGTTGCCATCCGTTAATTCTTTGGCAATTTCTTTAGCAAGATAAGTTTTTCCTGTACCAGGTGCACCACGAAGGATGAGGTTTTTGGATTGTAGTAGAGTTTGACTCAATGGATAATAAACCTTATATTCTAGAGACATTTTTTCTTCTTTCTTTTCTTTTTCGTCTAAAAATTGTGTTGAATAATCAAATAAGATACTTCCCAACAATGATGGTTCCAGCTCAGGATACTTTTGCAATACAAGTTGACAAATCTCATGATTCTGAAGATAAGGCCCCCCTTGATTTTTTTGAGGAAGTAGCTTGTTCCAGAATCTCTTTTGACTATTCATATTTACCCCTAAAAAAGAATGATTCTCAGAATAAATACAAAGTAATTTTGTCACCACCGCAGAACGACCAATAAATTCATTCTTTGAATTTTTCATGTCAAAGATAGGATTATTGAAATCTAATTTTCTACCTGCTTGAATGATCTCATACAAATCAGTTTTTAATTTGTTAAAACGGTCTTCTAGTTCTGATTCTGGAATGACTTTATTAGCTTGATTCTTATAGCTTTTAGTATCCTCATTCCAATAAATACCAAATTTTGAAGAACCTCCGCCTCCAATTCCCATAAATAAAGATTTGTATTTTCCCCTCTCAAGACCGTAGCAAAAAGAATTACTTTGAGCTCCTTTCCCAATGACGTATTCATCGATAGATAGTGTTAAAATTCTATCAAGTGGCCACTCTTTAAGAAATTCTTCACGTAATTGTTCATTGTAAATACTATATTTAGATGCATCTTCTCTTAATCTTATTTTATTTTCTTGGTACCAAGCATAAAAATTTTCCAAACTGACTTTTCTTTTCAGCATCAATCTTACTCCTTTTATAATAATGTTCGAATAAAAAACTATATATTTCATATATAGAATATCATATCCTATAAAAAATGAAAAGAATTTCTAAAGAAAAAGCCCAGCGTTAGGAGTTTCAATGTCTCTTAACACTAGACTTATTTTTATCTTAATAATACTCCCCTTGACGGTAATCCCATGAGTTAAAGGTGTCTGACAGATGCATCATGATTTTATCGATCTCAAGTCCTTTACGGATCACAACTGGTGCTGGTGAAGTTGAACGTGCTCCTCCTTGTTCTGGAATAAGCTTGCCGTCTTTATCAACCATAGAGACCATCACACCTTGCTCGTAGCGAGTTTCGATTGTTTTGTCTGGTTGGATTGAGGCAACGTAGTCGTCTGCTTCGATGACAAGATCCACTGCTCCTTCGATACGTTGACCGATTCCTTCAACCTTACCACGATTTCCTTTTCCAGAAGGGTTTGCAGATGAAGCGTAGACCATTTTCCCTTCTTCCCAAAGTTTGGCAGCTAATTGTTCACCAGCTTTACCAAACTTGATAACAAAACAACTCGTTCCACGAACGTCAGTCATGAGTTCTTCACGTCCATCACCATATGCTTTCAATTTTTCAAAAGCTTCTGGTTTCCAAGGCAGAATACAACCAAGGAGAATATCTTCGTCCCAATGTTTTTGATAGAAGGCTTCGATTTCAGGATTTAGCTGTGCTAAAGCGCGAAGCTCATCCATACTACCACAGAGGACAACGCCTGGTTTGTTACGATTACGTTCTTTGGCTTCAAATTTACGCTCAAGTCCAGCCTTGTCGCTAGTCATGATAATGTAACCGACTTTAGTAGGACAAACGATACATCCGCCCTCACCTTTTAAAATGTCATAGCCTTCTTGTGAAAGTGTTCCGTCCCATTGAATGTGTTTTGTCATAGTTCTATTTCCTTTTCTATATTTATTCTAATCCTACCAGTAGGCTGGACGTTGTTTTTCATAAGCAGCAATCAAATCTTCATACTGCAAGGTAATACCGATATCATCCAAACCATTTAAGAGCTTGTGTTTCCACTCGCTATCAATTTCAAAGGAGAATTCTCCGACTGGTGAAATGATTTTTTGTTGTTCCAAGTCGACCGTCACTTGATCAGTTGGTTGTATTTGGGCGAGTTTTTCTCTAACTTCCCTTGGTTGAACAATTGGCAACATGCCATTATTGAGTTCATTATTGTAATGAATATCTCCAAAAGATCCTGCAATTACGACCTTAAAACCATAGTCTGCTAGCGCCCAAGCAGCGTGCTCCCTCGAAGAACCAGCTCCAAAGTTATCTCCCGTGATGAGGATAGTAGCTTTGCGATATTCAGGTCGGTTAAAGACAAAATCTGGATCCTCAGTGTACTTATCGTCCAGATAACGCCAAGCATACATGAGGTATTTACCAAAACCTTTCTTGTCAATCAACTTCAGAAACTGTTTGGGAAGAATTTGGTCGGTATCGATATTGTCATTCATCAGAGGAACGGTTGTTCCTGTATAAACTGTAAATTTCTCCATATCCTCTCCTTACTGAGCTTCTGGCATTTGTCGAACATCTACGAAACGCCCTGCAATAGCTGCTGCTGCTGCCATTGCTGGACTGCAGAGGTGTGTTTTAGCACCAAAACCTTGTCTATCTTCAAAGTTGCGGTTACTGGTTGAGGCACAGTGAACACCATCTGGTACTTTGTCAGGATTCATTCCTAGGCACATGGAGCAACCTGGGTCTCTCCACTCAAAGCCAGCATCTTGGAAAACCTTATCCAAGCCCAACTTTTCAGCAGCTCGTTTGACTGGTCGAGAACCAGGTACCACAATAGCTGTTAAATTGGGAGCTATTTTCTTTCCTTTGACAAATCGCGCAGCCAGTTGCAAATCACTAAGTCTAGCGTTGGTACAAGAACCAATAAAGACATAGCCTAGTTGGATATCTGCTGGTTTTTGACCTGGTTGCAAATCCATGTAATGATAGGCTCGTTCATCATTCATATCCTTAATTTCTGGAAAACTAGAATCAAAGTCAACGCCCATAGCAGGATTAGTACCCCAAGTCACCATAGGAGCCAATTCTGAGACATCCAAACGAATAACCTTATCATAAACGGCATCTTCATCACTAACCAGTCTTTTCCAATCAGCTACTGCTTCATCAAAGTCCTTGGGAACACACTCTCGACCCTTCAAATAATCATAAGTCCTCTGATCTGGATTCATAATTCCCATCTTAGAGCCAAACTCGATAGACATATTGCAGATAGTCATTCGTTCTTCCATACTAAGTGCATCAATGGCCTGACCTCGATACTCCACCACGTAGCCAACACCACAAGCAACACCGTATTTGGCAATTAAGGCTAGAATGAAATCTTTGGCATAAACCCCTTTTTGAGGAACTCCTGTGAATTCCACCAACATTTTTTTGGGTTTAACCTGCCAAATGGTTTGGGTTGCAAAGACATGTTCAACCTCACTGGTTCCAATACCGAAGGCAATCGCTCCAAAAGCTCCGTGAGTTGCAGTATGGCTATCACCACAGACGATAAATTTTCCTGATTGTGTTCTTCCTGTTTCTGGACCAACCATATGAACGATACCTTGCTTTTCTGAACCGTGGGCCGCATGTTCGATTCCAAACTCTTCAACATTTTCAGCTAACTTATCAATCTGTGCTTTGGAGATTACATCTCGAATATCATATATATTGACCGTCGGGACATTGTGGTCAAAGGTACCAAATGTTAAATCTGGTCGTCTCAATCTACGTCCTGCATCCCGCAATCCTTGAAAAGCTTGCGGACTGGTCACCTCGTGAATATAGTGCTGATCTACATACATGAGTTGAGGCTGTCCTTCTTCTCCTGTAATCACATGGAGGTCCCATAATTTATCAAAAATCGATTTTCCTGCCATCCATTACCTCCATATCAAATACAAAGCTACTAGTGTAGTCACTATTCCTAGGAACCAAACCGTTTTAAAATACCATTTTCTAGTCTTGTGATGAAAGGTAACACCTGCCAACCAAGCACCAAAACCACCACACAAGAATGCAAATGATAATAAATATTTTTCCGGGATGCGCCAAGCACCTTTTCTTGCTTTGGATTTGTCAATACCATAAATCATAAATACCAATAGATTCCAAATCAAAATAGCAAAAGTAATTCCTTGATTTATCTTCATAGTCTTTCAATGATGGCTTCTGTCATTTCCTTGGTTGAAGCCTCTCCTCCTATATCTCTCGTTAAAATTCCTGCTGCTAAAGTTGCTTCAACTGCTTCTTCGATACGTTTAGCATCCTCATATCGCCCAAAACTATCTCGCAACATCATAGCAACTGATAATATCATAGAAATGGGATTGGCGATTCCTAGGCCTGCTATATCAGGTGCTGAACCGTGAATAGGTTCATAAAGACTCGGACCATTTTCAGAATGACTGGCTGATGGCATAACACCCAGTGTACCAGATAGAACACTTGACTCATCCGAGAGGATGTCCCCGAAAAGATTCTCTGTTACGATAACATCGAACTTAGCAGGATTAGTAATCATAAGCATGGCAGCTGAGTCCACCAACTGGTGCTCCAAGGTTACATCTGGAAAATCTTTTGCGACTTCCTCAGCCACTCTTCGCCAAAGTTTTGATGTTGCCAAAACATTTTGCTTATCAATACTGGTAAGGATTTTTCTCCGACTTCTTGCGATTTCAAAAGCCTTACGAATAATCCGCTCTACTTCCTCATAACTATAATCATTGATATCACGCGCTTTTCGGTCTTCAAGGATATGATCACCAAAGTAAATTCCACCAGTCAACTCACGTACTACAACAAAGTCAACACCCGCAATTCGTTCAGGTTTGAGAGGCGATAAGTGCTTAAGGCTATCAAAAATTTTAACTGGACGAATATTGGCATAAAGATTAAGTTCCTTGCGGAGTGCCAAAAGCCCTTGTTCGGGTCGAACTGTAGCATTATCATACTGAGCACTACCTATTGCAGCAAGGAGGATAGCGTCCGCTTCTCTAGCAGCCTTGAACGTTTCGTCTGGTAAGGGGTGTCCTGTAACATCAATACCTGCACCTCCAAAAGGTCTTCTATCTATCTCATAGTCAAAGCCTGTTTTTTTGGCTATCGATGCTAGAACTTCTAAACCAGCTTCCATGATTTCTGGGCCAATACCATCACCTGCTAGGGCAACAATTTTTTTTGTCATAGCTTACTCCTTTAAAGACTAGGCATGTCGCGATAGGAAACATTTGGACCTATCTCTCCGGTATTCTCTTTTTGAACAAAAGTATTAGCATTGATGTAGGCAATAGCTGAAGCCTTCAACACATCGAAATCAATTCCGGCTGCGTTAAAGATGGTTTCTGTATCTTTGTTTTCAACAGTAACTAAGACTCTTGCCTGAGCGTCTATACCATCCGTTACCGCATCAATAGTGTAGGACACCAAGCGAACAGATTGGTTGAAGAATTTGTCAACAGCGTTAAAGATAGCCTCAACAGAACCTTGTCCAGTTTCATTAAAGTCGACTTTCTCACCATCCAAATTAGCCAATCTAACAGTCGCTTCAATTTCATTTTCCGCATGAGTTTGAAGTTGTAAATCATCAAAGTGAAATCCTTCTGGGTTTTCAACCATGGTTCCAGCTACTAGAGCACGAATATCCGCGTCTGTGACTTCTTGTTTCTTATCTGCAAGTGATTTGAATTTGTCAAAGAGTGGCTTGATATCCTCTTCTGTGAAGTCTAAGGCCAGTTCTCTCAGTTTTTCTACAAAGGCATGGCGACCAGATAATTTTCCAAGTGGGAGGCTATTACTCTTGACACCGACTAATTCAGGGGTTATGATCTCATAAGTGAGAGGATTTTTAAGGACTCCATCTTGGTGAATACCAGATTCATGAGAGAAGGCATTTCCTCCAACAACTGCCTTATTTTTTGGAACTGGAATCCCTGAGAAGCGAGAGACCATTTCGGACGTATTAATCGTTTCGTTTAGGACGATACTTGTCTCCGCTTGATAATAATCTTGTCGAATATTGAGGGCTACTGCTATTTCTTCCAAAGCAGCATTCCCAGCTCGTTCTCCAATACCGTTAATGGTTCCTTCAACACGTCCCGCACCATTTTTAACAGCAGCAAGGCTATTTGCTACCGCCATTCCAAGGTCATCATGGCAGTGAGGCGAATAGATAATCTGACGGTCTGTTTGGACATTGTCAATCAGATATTTAAAGATACTTCCATATTCCTCTGGAGTTGTAAAACCTACTGTATCAGGAATATTGATATAAGTCGCACCCGCATCAACCGCAGTTTGAACAACTTGTAGGAGAAAGTCCAGCTCAGTTCTAGTCGCATCTTCTGGAGAGAATTCTACTACTTCAAACTTACTCCGTGCATAGGAAACATGTTCACTGATAGCTTCCAAAATCTCTTCCTTACTCTTATTGAGCTTATACTTACGGTGAATAGGACTTGTTGCTATAAAGACATGTATTTGTGGATACTTAGCATCCTTAAGTGCTTCATAACAAGCGTCAATGTCTGATTTAACAGAACGAGCTAAGCCTGTCACGGCTGTTTTTTTCATAGCCTTAGCAATTTCTTGAACAGCTGTAAATGAATCTGGACTGGCAGCCGGAAAACCAGCTTCGATTGCTGAAATTCCCCATTTCTCTAGCTGTTTTGCTATAGCAACCTTTTCCTTTATTGAAAAATTGACACCTGGTGTCTGCTCACCATCTCGAAGACTGGTATCTAAAAACTCAACTACACGCATGAGAATTCTCCCTTCACATTTTCGATATAGAAAAAACATCTCACTCGGGGTTCCAAGCGAGATGTTGATTTACTCCCGCTTGGTAAGCCAAACAGGACTAATGCTTTTGCACTAGTCCGAGTACCTCAACAACAAAGCAAATTGATTAAACTTAGCTGTTTTCATGTTTGGCTTTCTCCTTTGTCTGATGTCTTGTTTAGTATTCTAGCATAGGAAAAATCACTTGTCAAGAAAAAATCCAATATTTTCTGAAAATTTCTTCAATAAAGAATATTTTGCGAATTGAAAGTATTTGAAAACTCAAATATATTTATTTCTTAGAAGTCAAAAACCAACTTCTCTCAAATAATTCAAGGACCTTTTCGTCAGTTAGAGTTTCATCAAGTGGAAGACTAATCCAATAGCGTTTATTCATATGAAAGGCTGGATAAATCCCATTTTGTGAAAGCAAGTCAGCTACTTGGTCGTGTTTGAGGTTGACTGCTTCCACTAGCCCTTCTCTACCCTTATCTAGCCTATCCCAAGGAATTCTCATTAAAATAGCATACCACTTCTGATTATCTTCATGGCGCAAAACCGCCGTATCAGGTGATTTCTCCCATAGATATTCCAGCTGATTGCCATACTTTTCTTGAACAAGCGTCATGATTCTCTTGGTCTGTGGACAGAGAAATTCCTCTACCTCAAAACAAGCCTTTCGAATGCCATAAAGAACTTCTAAACAAGCCTCTCGAACGCTTCCGACAAAAGTACCTCTCATACTTTCCATATGAACTTGAGGATAGAGGTCCCTAGTTTCTTGGTCATAAACTCGAAAACTTAAGTCCCCATCCTCAACTGTAACCATCATGAGAAAATCTCCCTGCAAGATAGTCGAACTATAGGTCCATACACCTTGATTTTCTACAAAACCATACTCTTTAGCCTTTTTACTATTAAACTGATAGGCTTTAAAAATTTCAAACATAAGCGAAAACTGCTACCAAAAGCTAGCAGTTCCTTTCTATTTTTTAAAAGACAACCTTTGTTCCATGTAATTGTGTCACACCCAGTTGATCGATAAAGGTTTGACGGTTGTCCATGTCAATCCCACCACCCGGTAAAATTTCGATTTTTCCTGCAGCGTGTTCTAAAATTCTGCGGTAGTGAGCAAAACGTTTCTCTAACGAGTCGCCAGATACACCAGCTCGAGTGAGGATGCGTGTTACACCAGCCTGGCTGAGCCAATCAATGGCTTCCAACTGCTCTTCATCGCTCAAATCATCGAAAGCCATGTGGAAGACAATCTCCATACCTTTAGATGCAGCAATCAACTTTTCGAGGTTAGCCTTATCCAATTTCTTATCTGCTGTTAAGGCACCAAAGACAACCCCTTGGCTTCCTGCTTGAGCAGTTAGACGAATATCCTCAAGCATAATAGAAATCTCGAGGTCATTGTAAACAAAGTCACCACCACGTGGACGAATCATAGTCATGATGGTCGTATCATAGTCGGCCGCCAGTTCCACAGCTGCCTTTGTCACTCCGTAGCTTGGAGTTGTTCCACCAACTGCTAAATTATCACAGAGCTCAATACGGCGAGCGCCAGCTTGCATAGCCTTTTCAAGCAAGGTTACATTTTCAGCACAAAATTCGTAAATCATTTGATACTCCTTGAAGGTTTCTTTGATATTATTATATCATATTGTTTTAAGTAACCCCTACTTTTTATCAAGGAAAATCATGACTTTTTTAGCTATTCTTTATCTGGAATTACCTTAAAGAGATAATAGGTTATAAATACTGTTAAGCAGCCTAAAGCAATTTTTACAGGTAAGAGCGGAGCAAAATAAATGGAGATTCCCATCAAAATATAAATCGATACGATAATCTTCTTCTTTCGTTCACGCGCAATAGACTTAGTTTCTCTGAAGTCCGCAACATAAGTTTGGTAGAGCTTGGTATGATAGAGCCAATCTTCAAAACGTTTAGAGGATTTTGAAAAACAAGCAATTGACAACAAGAGAAAGGGTGTTGTCGGTAATAGTGGCAAGGCAACTCCAACGATTGCTAAAGCTAAAGAAATGAATCCAATGCAAAGATAAATAATGCGCATATCTGCTCCTAAGTAAGAATAATCTTCTTCTAGTTAAGCATAAAAAGATAAAATCTGTCAAGTTTAAATTAAAAAGAGCTGAAATTATCATTTCAGCCCTAATTATTTTTATTTAATCTTGTCTTCTTCGTAGTCACCATTGCTACATACGATCTGTTTCCCGCCACCACGGATTTTTTTCTCCATGAGGAAGTGACCACATTTAGGACAATCACGTCCAACAGGTTTATCCCAAGAGGTAAACTCACATTCTGGATAACGATTGCATCCATAGAAAATACGATTACGTTTGGTTTTGCGTTCGATGATTTGCCCTTGATGGCATTTTGGACATGTAACACCAACTTCTTTAACAATGGCCTGCGTATGTCGACAATCTGGGAAATTACTACATGCATAAAACTTACCGAAGCGTCCAATCTTAATCACCATCGGACTACCACAAACTTCACAGTCAAATCCTGCTGGTTCGTCCTTGATTTGAATTTTTTCCATCTCTGCTTCAGCTTTTGCGACCTCTTTAGAGAATGGTTTGTAAAATTCATCAATAACCCGTTGCCACTCTTCTTTTCCGACCTCGACATCGTCCAGTTTACCTTCCATTTCAGCGGTAAATTTCACGTTAACAATATCTGGGAAGTATTCAACAATCAGCTTGTTAACGACTTGTCCTAGATCAGTTGGTTCAAAGCGTTTAGATGCTAGTCTTACATAGTAACGTTTTTGAATTGTTTCAATGGTTGGAGCATAGGTAGATGGACGTCCAACTCCGTTTTCTTCCAAGGTTTTAATCAGTGTTGCTTCTGAATATCGTGCCGGTGGTTGTGTGAAATGTTGTTCAGGTTTGCTATTAACCTGTTTGACCACATCTCCTACTTCCATATCAGGCAGCATCTTATTTTTATCAGAATCGTTGTAAATGGCTAAATAACCATCAAACTTAACCTGACTACCATTCGCCGCGAATTGAACACCATTTTGCGAAAGTTTAACAGCCATGGTATCAAAAATTGCACCAGTCATTTGACTCGCTACAAAGCGGTTCCAGATAAGGGTATAAAGTTTTAGCTGGTCTTTATCCAAATACTTAGCAATTTTCTCAGGTGTATTAAAGACACTTGAAGGACGAATAGCTTCGTGGGCGTCTTGAGCGCCATAGGCATTTTTCACCTTGCTACCATGTTTAGAATACTTACTACCAAAACGTTCATTGATGTAGCTAGCGGCTTCATTCTGAGCAACTGGACTGATACGAGTAGAATCCGTACGCATATAGGTGATCAAACCTTGGACACCTGTACCAATATTGATTCCTTCATAGAGTTGCTGAGCAACCATCATAGTCTTTCGAGTACGGAAGTTAATCTTGTTAGCAGCATCCATCTGCATAGAAGACGTTGTATATGGAAGAGGAGCATTGCGCTTTCTTTCCTTTTTATCTACTTGATCAACAGTAAAGTCTTTACTGCTAAGATGAGATAAAACTTTTTTGACTTCATCATTGGTAGTCAACTTCATCTTCTTGCCATTCATTCCATAAAAAGAAGCTTGAAATTGCTTGGTACCTTTTTTAAAGACACCATCAATTGTCCAATATTCTTCTGGTTGGAAGGCATTGATTTCATTTTCACGATCAATGATTAGCTTAAGAGCAACAGACTGAACACGCCCTGCTGATAAGCCTTTTTTAACCTTTTTCCAAAGAATTGGTGAAATTGAATACCCCACTAAACGGTCCAAAACACGACGGGCTTGTTGGGCATCCACCAAATCCATATCAATCTTACGAGGTTCTTTAAAGGCATTTTTTACTGCATCTTTGGTAATCTCGTTGAAAACAACACGGTTGGTATCATTCTCGTCTAGATCTAAAATATGCGCTAAATGCCATGAAATAGCCTCCCCTTCTCGGTCCGGGTCACTTGCAAGAAATACTTTATCAGCTTTCTTAGCTTCTTTTTTCAAATCATTGATGAGAGGACCTTTCCCACGAATATTGATATATTGCGGTTCGTAATTATTTTCCACGTCAACTGACATACTTGATTTTTTCAAATCACGAATATGTCCTACGCTGGCTAAAACCTTATAATTACGTCCTAGATATTTTTCAATCGTTTTCGCCTTAGCAGGCGACTCCACGATTACAAGATTTTTTTTACTTGTTGATTTTTTCTTTTTGGTTGCCGTTACCACAGTATCACACCTTCTCAAAGTAATTAAACTTTATAAAGTGTAAACCATTTTTAAAAACCTGTCAAGACATAACACCCTATAATAGAAGAAAAGTTTTCTAAATGAAATCATTTCATTCATTAAAATTCAAATTCTGCTAGTATATCCTGCCCACATGTTGCTAGTTTTGCTCCTTCTTGGATTAAATGATGACAGCCGTCTGAGCGTCCATCTAAAATGGAACCTGGAATCGCAAAGACATCTCTACCTTCCTCCATGGCACGCTCACAAGTGATTAAGCTACCAGATCTCATTTTGGCTTCTGCAACGATAACTCCTCGACACAATCCTGCAATAATCCGATTTCTGGCAGGAAAATGAAATTTTAAGGGTTCTTCCCCTGGCCCGTACTCACTTAGTATTAAATGATTGTCTCCAATATATTCTTGAAGACGTTTATTGGAGCGTGGATAATAGGCATCTAAACCAGTCCCAATAACGCCAATCGTTTTGCCCCCAGTTTGAAGAATTGACATGTGGGCTGCTGTGTCGATTCCTCTAGCAAGTCCACTCACAACAACTAATTCATTTTCCAATTCTTCAATGATTTTACGGACTGATTTGGTTCCTATTTGACTACAAGAGCGACTACCAACAACAGCAACCTTGGGTAATTTCAAGAGATTTAAATCTCCTTTATAAAAAAGCAATACAGGAGCATCATAAATTTCACTGAGTGAAATGGGATAAACATCATCCAAAATTGAAAATGATGGGAACTTTTCAAAATCTTTCTTCAGGCGTTCCATGCTTTCAAAAGTCAGTTTATGGTACCGCTCCATAAAAACTACTGGATTACGACACTCTGAGGCTTCAGCGATTGTCTCTAAACTCAATTCCTGATCATAAATTTCTCCGTATTGAAGTACTTTCAGAACTTGCTGATTACTTAAGCCCGCTTGCTTTAACTTATAAATCTCAAAATTATCAATCTTAATCTTCATTATTAACTCCTTGTCATCCTATCTCTATTTATATATTCGTAGAAAAAGAAAAAAACTCCCAACAATTTTTACTTGTAGGAAGTTTCTTTTTATATTTGTTATCTTAATAATCAGGTCGAAGAACTCCAGTGACAGTCGCTTTAGTCGCCTCATAGTCTCCGTCAATAACAACCTTGATAATGCGTTTAGCATCCTCTTCAGGCGTAGGAACCAATGGAAGGCGGGTTGGACCAGCTTCAAATCCCATATAGTTGAGGACTGCCTTAACAGGTGCAGGACTTGGGTATGAGAAGAGAGCATTAACCTTGGGAATAAACTTACGTTGAATAGCTGCCGCTTTCTTCATATCACTCTCTTCAATCGCAGTGAACATTTCATACATTTCATCACCATTGGTATGAGAAGCAACAGAGATAACCCCGTCAGCACCAAGGTTCATCGCATGAAAAGCATCTCCATCTTCACCAGTGTAGATCAAGAATTCTTCTGGTTTGTGCTCAATCAAATAAGCCATATTTGCAAGGCTAGTACATTCTTTAACACCAATGATGTTTGGATGTTCCGCTAAGCGAAGCATGGTTTCTGGAGTCAATTCTACTACTACACGACCTGGAATGTTATAGATAATGATGGGTAAATCAGAGGCATCTGCAATAGCTTTAAAGTGCTGGTACATACCTTCTTGAGATGGTTTATTGTAGTAAGGAACAATTGCGAGACCAGCCGCAAAGCCTCCAAAATCTGCCACTTCTTTGACGAACTCAATAGAGTCTCGTGTATCATTAGTACCGACACCAGCAATTAAAGGAACACGGCCATTAACAACTTTCTGAACTGCTGCAAACAACTGCAATTCCTCATCGTGAGTAAGAGTCGGACTCTCAGCAGTCGTCCCCGCCAAGAGAATTCCGTCTGTATGATGTGCCAATAAATGTTCAATCAACTTTGGAATAGCGTCGAAATTTATTGACCCATCCTCATGGAAAGGGGTAATAAAAGCAGTGATAATTTTACAATCTTTTAAATCTTGATAAGACATAGAAAAAACCTTTCTCTATATAAGAAAGAGGCTGGGGCTTACTTGCCTTTGCCTCCTGTTCTGTTCGTAAAATAAGTAGATTCGCTTTCTAGCGAAGGAGAAATCAAACTCTTCGAGTTACTGATTTCTGTCTCATAACGCAGTGGTTGATTGGAACTACTCATGTTTGCAACATTCGTACTTACTAATCAACTGTGCGGGGGCAAAACTACGAAATCAAACTCTTCGAGTTACTGATTTCTGTTTTGCTCCCTATTTCAATTCAAACTTCAACTCAGCTGTTGGGTGTACTAGACCACGTTCATGTAAAGTCTCTGCAATTTGAACTGAGTTCCAAGCAGCACCCTTGAGAAGGTTATCAGAAACCACCCACATGTGGATCCCTTTTTCAGCATCCAAGTCTTTACGGATACGTCCGACAAAGGTATCGCGAGAACCAACCGCATTGATAGCTTGAGGATAGATTTGATGAGCCAAATCGTCTTCAAGAACTGCACCTGGAAAGGCAGCAATCGCAGCTTTGACTTCATCGATTGGAGCCACTTCTTTTGTTTCAATATAAACTGACTCAGAGTGAGCTGACAAGACAGGAATACGCACGCAAGTTGCTGAAACGGCAATGCTATCGTCTTCCATTATTTTCTTAGTTTCGTT
The DNA here is from genome assembly GCF_000187465.1 of Streptococcus infantis ATCC 700779. GTDB lineage: Bacteria > Bacillota > Bacilli > Lactobacillales > Streptococcaceae > Streptococcus > Streptococcus infantis. The sequence goes on from NZ_GL732439.1 coordinate 925,449, forward strand.
TGTCATCTTCATTTCTTCATAAGTGTAGTCATTATCAGTGAAGACGTCAATTTGAGGAAGGGCATTAAAAGCAATTGGATAGTGTTTCTTATCGCCACCTGATGGCAAGATTTCCGCATGCAAATCACGTGGATTTACACCATCATTCAATACTTCACGCAATTCACGTTGTGTCTCAAGAATAGCTCCCATACCAGCACCTGAAACAGCTTGATAAGTTGAAACAATGATACGATCTAAGCCCCATTTTTGACGAACTGGTTCAAGAGCTACCATCATTTGAATAGTTGAACAGTTAGGACATGCGATGATCCCGTTATGAGCATCAAGAGCATGGGCGTTTACTTCAGGAACAACCAATGGCACATCTGGATTTTGACGGAAATAAGAAGTGTTATCTACTACTACTGCCCCTGCTTTAACAGCATAAGGTGCGTATTTTGCAGAAGTTGAACCACCAGCTGAGAAGAGAGCAATATCAACTCCTTCAAAAGCTTCTTCTGTTGTTTCTTCAATAGTCACATCTTGGCCCTTGAATTGCAAGACCTTTCCTGCAGAACGTGCAGACGCAAGGTAGCGAATCTTATCAATTGGAAGAGTTGATTCTTCCAACATTTTGATCATTTGAGCACCAACGGCACCTGTAGCACCGACAACAGCAACTGTATATCCCATAACAAACCTCTTTTGGAATTTTCTAAAAATTTCTATAATAGAAATATTATACTACTTTTTAGAAAAATTGAAAAGTCTTTACCTTATCTATTTTCTGAAATTAAAAAGAAAAAAGGTCGCTATCATTAGCGAACCTTTTTCAAAAAATTTTCGAATTAATATCTTTGTTTATACGGTTTATTAAATGCAGCTAAGACATCTGACGGAGTGTCTGAATAAGATTTGATTTCTTTTAAATCTCCCTTTACGATAATCCGTTCGGTTGCATCATAGTCTACACAAGTCACCAAGGTAATTTCATTGATACCTTCACGATCATCAATTTCATCAACTCGATCTGGGGTTACGTGTTTCACTTCCCGAATTTCGTAGGTATAAACTTTATCCTTATCAGTCAGATAAATCTTCATACCTTCTTTGGCATTAACCAAAGGAGAAAATAGCATTTGGCTAGCATTCTCAGCTGTAAAGATATGGTGACTAGCTAGAGAATAATTTCCTTCACCCATTTTTTGATTTGGTTTCATGGTTCCTGCTCCGTAGAACAAGTTTACATTGTCCAAACCTTTAAAGATTGGCAAGTTGATTTCTACTTCGGGAACTGCAATTCCACCTATAACAGGCAACTGTTGTGCATCCCATTGGGATGATAAAACAGCCTCCGAAGAAATAGCTTTCACGGAATTAAAATCAAAATTTCCTTCTGCACCATTGTTCTCTTCAAGCTTCTCTTTAGAGACTTGACTAACTTGATACTTGTTAGTATTCCAAACCATAAAGATATTACGAATCTTTGAGTTAAAAATCAAGGCTAGAGACAAAAGGATTAGAAAGCCAGCTAAAATATTAATCAGCAGATTCTTACGTTTACTTTTTTTACTCTTAGTTCTTTTTTGAGACATTATTCTTCACTTTCTGTTTCGTTGTCTGCCCCAACTTCTTCTTTCTCAGCTGCCGCAACTGTTGTAAAGGTTACAATCTTAGCATTCTCATCTAAACGCATAACCTTAACTCCCATGGTTGAACGTCCAGTTTGAGAAATATTGGCAACATTTGTACGAATCATGACACCGGTATCTGTGATAACCATCAAATCTTCGTCACCTTTTACTGTTAGAAGACCAGCAAGATGACCATTCTTATCTGTAATATTGGCGGTCTTCATACCTTTACCAGCACGACCTTTAGTTGGATATTCAGTGGCAACTGTACGCTTACCGTATCCTTTTTCGGTGATAATGAGGACCTCATCTTGGTCAGTGATTACTCTAGCTCCAACTACAGCATCGCCTTCACGAAGGTTTACCCCTTTAACACCAGTAGCACTACGACTCATGCTACGAACGGATGACTGGTTGAAACGAACTGCATAGCCTAACTTAGTACCGATAATGATATCAGTATCTTCTTGAGTAAGAAGAACATTAATCAATTCGTCCTCATCTTTCAAATTCAAGGCTTTTAGACCATTTTGGCGAATGTTGGCAAATTCTTTAACGCTAGTTCTCTTAACAATACCTGCTCGAGTCGTAAAGAAGATGTATGCATCATCACTACGTTCTGATTCGATATTAATGATAGTTTGGATGCTTTCTCCCTCATCCAGTTTCAAGAGGTTAACTACAGGCAATCCCTTGGCTGTACGACCATACTCTGGGATTTCATAACCTTTCAAACGATAGACACGGCCTTTGTTGGTAAAGAAGAGCAAGTGATCATGGGTGCTGGTAGAAACCAACTCACGGACAAAGTCATCATCCTTGACTCCTGTTCCCTGTACGCCACGTCCACCACGTTTTTGGGCAGTAAACTCGTCTTGGTCCAAACGTTTAATATAACCTTTATTTGATAGAGTGATAAGAACATCAGACTCTTCAATCAAGTCTTCATCTTCAAGCGTCAAGACTTCACCAACCATTAACTCAGTACGGCGTTTATCTTCATACTTGCGTTTGACTTCATCCAATTCTTCCTTGATGATTTGAGCCACACGTTCTGGTTTTGCAAGAATATCTGCTAAGTCGGCAATCAAAGCAATCAACTCATCATATTCAGATTGAATCTTATCACGCTCCAAGCCAGTCAAACGACGGAGACGCATGTCTAGGATTGCTTGGCTTTGACGTTCAGATAGCTTGAACTTGCTCATCAATTCCGCTTGAGCTTCTTGGTCAGTTTCGCTGGCACGGATGATACGAATGACTTCATCAATATGATCCAGAGCAATTAGCAAACCTTCCAAAATATGCGCGCGTGCCTCAGCTTTTTCTTTATCAAATTGAGTGCGACGAGTCACAACTTCTTTTTGGTGCTCAATGTATGCATCCAAGATTTGGCGAAGCGATAAAATCTTTGGAACACCATTTTGGATAGCAAGCATGTTAAAACCAAAGCTAGTCTGCATCTGAGTCATCTTGAATAAGTTGTTCAAAATAACATTAGCTGATGCGTCGCGTCTAACTTCAATAACAAAGCGAACACCTTCACGGTTAGATTCATCACGAACAGCTGTAATTCCATCGATACGTTTTTCCTGAACTAAGCGCACAATATGCTCATGAACTTTTGTCTTATTAACCATATACGGGAATTCAGTAACAACGATACGTTCGCGACCTGTTTTAGTTTCTTCAATTTCCGTACGAGAACGAAGAACAATAGATCCCTTACCAGTCTCATACGCCTTGTGAATACCTGATTTACCCATAACTAGGGCACCAGTTGGGAAGTCTGGACCAGGCAAAACTTCCATCAAATCTTTGGTTGTAACTTCAGGATTATCCATGACGAGTTTAACAGCATCAATAGTTTCACCCAAATTATGAGGTGGAATATTGGTCGCCATACCAACGGCAATACCTGTGGCACCATTAACCAAAAGATTTGGGAAACGAGCTGGTAAAACAACCGGTTCTCGCTCGTTGGCATCATAGTTATCAACAAAATCAACAGTATTTTTATTGATATCGCGAAGCATTTCAAGAGCAATCTTGCTCATACGTGCTTCGGTATAACGTTGCGCGGCAGCACCATCACCGTCCATAGAACCAAAGTTACCGTGTCCATCTACAAGCATGTAACGGTAGCTCCACCACTGAGCCATACGAACCATAGCTTCATAGATAGATGAGTCCCCGTGTGGGTGGTATTTACCCATTACGTCCCCTGTAATACGGGCAGATTTCTTATGAGGTTTATCAGGCGTAACTCCTAATTCGTTCATTCCGTACAAAATACGACGATGAACAGGTTTCAACCCATCACGAACATCAGGAAGAGCACGCGATACGATTACACTCATGGCGTAGTCGATAAAGCTAGTCTTCATCTCCTTGGTCAGATTGACATTCACTAAATTTTTATCTTGCATTAACAAATGCCTCATTTCACTATTAGTAACTAGATATATTATACCATAGTTTGGACTATTTTACAGTTTAACAACACGTGTAAAACGTTTACATATTTATCCCGAAGGTATATCCGTGACAAAGCTTAGCAAAAGTGATAGAATGAAATCAAATGGGGTTCCCCCTTAATAAAATAAAGGAGATGTTTAGACAAATGACAGCAACTAAACAACACAAAAAAGTTATCCTCGTCGGTGACGGTGCCGTAGGTTCATCTTACGCTTTTGCCCTCGTAACACAAGGAATTGCACAAGAACTTGGTATCATTGAAATTCCTCAATTGTTTGAAAAAGCAGTTGGTGATGCTGAAGACCTTAGCCACGCGCTAGCTTTTACTTCACCTAAAAAAATCTATGCAGCTAAGTACGAAGACTGTGCGGATGCTGACCTTGTAGTTATCACTGCTGGTGCTCCACAAAAACCAGGTGAAACTCGTCTTGATCTTGTTGGTAAAAACCTTGCTATCAACAAATCAATTGTTGAACAAGTTGTTGCATCTGGATTTGACGGTATCTTCCTTGTTGCTGCTAACCCAGTTGACATTTTAACTTACTCAACTTGGAAATTCTCAGGTTTCCCTAAAGAACGTGTTATCGGTTCAGGTACTTCACTTGATTCAGCTCGTTTCCGTCAAGCACTTGCTGAAACTATCGGTGTTGATGCACGTTCAGTTCACGCCTACATCATGGGTGAACACGGTGACTCTGAGTTTGCTGTTTGGTCACACGCTAACGTTGCCGGTGTTAAATTGGAACAATGGTTGCAAGCTAACCGTGACTTGAATGATGCAGACCTTGTTGAACTCTTCATCTCAGTTCGCGACGCTGCTTACTCAATCATCAACAAAAAAGGTGCTACTTACTACGGTATCGCGGTTGCCCTAGCTCGTATTACAAAAGCTATCCTTGATGATGAAAATGCGGTTCTTCCACTTTCAGTCTTCCAAGAAGGACAATACGGAGTTGAAAACGTCTTTATCGGTCAACCAGCTATCGTTGGTGCGCATGGTATCGTTCGCCCAGTTAACATCCCATTGAACGACGCTGAAACTCAAAAAATGCAACTTTCTGCTCGTGAATTGCAAGAAATTATTGACGAAGCATGGAAAAACCCAGAATTCCAAGCTGCTTCTAAAAACTAATTCAATTAAATTTTTAAAAAAAGAAATGTCTAGACAAAACAGTCTAGACATTTTTTTATAACGTTAATCCATTTGTGCAAACGCCGCTTCTGCATCTGCATTACTAATTGCACCTATTTGGATTTTGGCAATTTTACCATTTGAATCAATTAGAAATTCTGTTGGAATGCTTCGAATCTGATAGGCTTGGAAGGTTGTCGCCTTGGTGTCATATAGGACAGGTATATCCTTATAGCCCTGCTCCTCAAACCATTTTGGAAATTGGTCTATGGTTTTTTCACCTTGAAGGCCTGGTGCAATAACAGATAATATTTCAAAATCACGATCTTCTTTTGCAGCAAGTTCCATTAGTTCTGGCATGCTTTTTTTACATGGTCCGCACCAAGAAGCCCAGAATTTTAGATAAACTTTTTTACCTTTAAAATCAGATAGTTTGACTTCTTTTCCATCCATCGATTGGAGCGTAAAATCAGGTGCTTCTGCTCCTACAGCTATTTGCTTAACCGTTGCTTGTTGCTGTGCTTGAGTCGTTTGATTTTCTTGACTTGATTTTCCCTCTTCTTTGCCACAAGCAATCAGAAGAAATAGGGATAAAATACTAAGTCCGAAATAGATAAATTTTTTCATATGTAACTCCTTTTATCCTAATAATCCAGATAAGACATTTAACTGTCCCAACATTAATAAAATTCCCATGAGAATAATTAGCAAACCACCAATTCTTTTCAGTAAGAGTAGATGAGATTTAATTCTACTAAAATAAGGCATAATCAGACCTGATGCCAAAGCCAACACTAAAAATGGAAGCGCCATTCCAAGTGTATAAATTAGGGTTAATAAGGCCCCTTGAAGAGCTCCATTTCCTCCTGAGGCAGCTAATGCTAAAACTGAACTTAAAACTGGACCAATACATGGAGTCCAACCAAAGCTAAAGCTGATACCTAATAGAAAGGCTGATAGATATTTACTAGACTGTTTTTGATCAAATCTTACTGTTTTTTGGAACTCTAATTTTCGTAAATGAAGGATTTCCATCTGATGTAAGCCTAGTATGATAATAATGCCTCCCATAACATAACGAAACCAATCAGCATAGAGTAAATTGCCGAGAAATCCTGCTCCAAACCCTAGAATAAAGAAAATCAGAGAGATACCTGCGATAAAACAGAATGTCCGAATTAATCCTGACCAGGCAACATCCTTACCTAAAAACCGAAATGTCTTTGACTGCTCTTGATCATCTAACAAAACACCTGCATAAACTGGTAACAAGGGAAATATGCAGGGTGAGAAAAACGATAAAACCCCAGCTAAAAATACAGAGATAAAAAATATAATACTTTCCAATTAAGAACCTTCTTTCATATAGTCATCTTTTATTTTACTATAAAAGAAAACGTTTGTAAGATATCTGCTACGCAAATTTGATTTCAACTTTAACGAATAAAAAAAGGAGCTCAGCTCCCTTTTTTTATTAATAAGTTCCCTCTTCACCTTGACTTGTCAAGATTACAGGTCCATCCTTGGTGATAACAAACTGGTGTTCATACTGACATGATAGACCACCGTCGATAGTTTTGTGCGCCCAACCTGTCTTCATGTCTGTATCGATTTCCCAATCACCTGTATTAATCATAGGTTCGATTGTCAAAACCATACCTTCACGAAGACGAAGACCACGACCAGCTACACCATAGTTGGGAACCATTGGTTCTTCATGCATAGTTGGGCCAACACCGTGTCCTACAAGATCACGAACAACGCCGTATCCACGACTTTCAGCATATTCTTGAATCGCTGCCCCAATATCGCCAATTCGGTTACCAACAACAGCTTGCTCGATACCCTTATACATAGCTTCCTTGGTCACGTCCATCAAGTTTTTAACTTCTTCTGATGGTTTACCAACTGCGTATGCCCAACAAGAATCAGCCAAGCCACCCGTAAAGTTTTGAGTATATTTTTTCATCTGCTCAACGTTGTTAAAATTAAGTTTAGAAACATTGAGGTCAGACTTCGCGATTGGCCCACCAAGAACCATGTCAACCTTGAGAAGGTCACCCTCTTTGAGGATATAATGACGAGGGAAGGCGTGTGCTACTTCGTCATTGAGCGAACAGCAGGTTGCATATGGATAGTCCATCATTGCTCCATCAACACCAATCTGTAGTGGAAGGAAATTTTCTTCTTTACAACGACGGCGAACATACTCTTCTACTTCCCACATATCAACACCTGGCTTGATGATATCACGCAAGCCAATGTGAATGCTTGCAAGAAAATCGCCAGCCTTATCCATAGCTTCGATTTCTCTAGCTGATTTCAATGTAATCATGTTTACTCCTAGATTCTAATTAATTTTTACAGTAACATTTGCTTTTGATACAATTTGATGATTGAGATAAATATCATAATCAATAATAGCCGATCGTCTCGTATGATGAATAATTCTAGCTTGAATCCGTAGAACATCATCAATCTGAACAGCCTGTAAGAAGTAAATCAACATTTGTTCAATGATGAGGTTACGCCCGCTATTAACAACCAAGTCTTGCGTCATATGAGTCAAGATTTCCGAAAGAACACCATTAGCCAGAACACCATTTTTTTCTAACATAAAGGGTTCGACTGTAATAACAACTTCATCATGATGATAAGATAGCTTCTGTCCAATCTGTTCTGAAAAGGTTGGTAAAGTTGAGACCTGAGAACGACTCATTTTTTCCATAACATCACGTCTAGTAATGACACCAAGCAAGGTTTGATTGCTCCGTACAACAGGTACCATTTCAAAATCCTCAGCAATCATTCTCTGGCTCACGTTAGCAATATTTGTGGCTAAACCGGTCATGTAGACAGTTCTTGTCATGACCTTATCAATGGTAGTCCCTGGTGATTTATCTCCAGCATCACGCATGGTCACGACACCCACAACAACCTTATGCTGATTGATAACAGGGAAGCGACTACTTCTATTCTTACGAACTAAATCTAAATAATCTTTTACAGTATCCGTTTCTTGTAAAAAACCATATTCATGACAAGTGCGATAGATTTTTTCCACTGTTAGAATATCTGTCTTTATTTGTACATTTGACAAAGCTCGGTTAATCATGGTCGCAACGGTAAATGTGTCATGTTTACTGCGTAACACTGGGATATTTTTCTTATTAGCAGCATCCAAAACATCTTTATGAACTTCAAATCCACCTGTTACCAAGACAGCATTTTCATTTTCAAGCGCCAATAATTGGATTCGTGTTCTGTCACCGACAATAAGTAGACCGCCATCATGAAGATAAGAAAGAATATTCTTTTCTGTCATGGCTCCAATGGAGAATTTACTGAATTCTCTCTCCAAACCAGCTTGGCCAGCTAAAACTTCCGAACCAGTGACTTCTGCAATTTCTGCAAAGGTTAATCTCTCAATGGCAACTTTTTTTGACTTGACACGGACAGTTCCACTTCGAGGACGTGTTTCAACCAATCCTCTATTTTCAGCTTCTTTGATAGCACGATAAGCTGTACCATCACTCACTCCCAGCCTATTTGAGATACTTCGAACACTGACCCGTTTTCCGACTGGTAATTCTTCTAAATAAGCTAAAATTTCTTGGTGTTTACTCATTTAGCTCTCCTTTTGTATAGCGAAATTCTAGATAATCCCGCATCTTACGAGTATATCGATCACTACCCTTAAAACGACGATATAGAACGAAGCCTGATTTTTGTGCAACCTTTTGACTAGCACTATTTTCTAAATGTGTCACAATAGAAAGTTGCTTTAATTCAAACTGACCCATAGACAAATCGCGTAATTTGGTAACTGCTTCCGTCATATATCCCTGAGACCAATAGTCTTTCCTTAAAAAATAGCCAATTTCTGCTTCTTTACGGATTTCATCTAGCTTTTCAAACTTGATGGCTCCAATCATCTTCTGTGCTTTCTTATCACAAATCGCCCAAATTCCCAAGGGTGATTTCATAAAGTAGTTAGCAAGAGCATATTGACTTTCCTCAATGCTGGCTTGCGTAGGAAAAATAAATTGGAGATTTTCAGGGTCTGATGCTAGAGCATGAAAGTCATCTACATCCGTAAAAAAGAATGGACGGAAAAACAAACGTTCCGTCTCATAGAAAGAATACATTGCTAATTTTGTCCAGATATTCATTGTGTTCCTCAAAATGGCTAATCTTCGATTAGCTCAATATCTGCTCCAAGGTTACGTAATTTTTCAATAATATTTGAGTAGCCTCTTAAAATGAACTCTACACTAGTAATTTCTGTTCTACCTTCAGCCATTAATCCAGCAATAACCAAGGCAGCTCCTGCACGTAAGTCAGTGGCTCTTACACTTGCACCGTGTAAAGGATTGCCACCCTTGTAGAAAATATGGTCATTCGTTGTAGAAATATCTGCATTCATTTTGGCTAATTCGAAGACATGATTGACACGTTTTTCATAAATAGTATCGATTAATGTTCCTCGTCCTTCAGCTTTCAACAAAAGAGGAGTAATCGGTTGTTGAAGGTCTGTAGCAAATCCTGGATATGGAGCTGTTTTGATATTTACAGCCTTAAGATTTGTTTGTTCTTCAACATAGATACTGTCTTCAGAAACCGTCATATGAACACCCATTTCTTCAAGTTTTGCAATAAAACCTTCTAAGTGTTCATAAAGTACATTGTTAATACGAATTCCTTGTCCCACAGCAGCAGCCATTGCAATATAAGTCCCTGCTTCAATACGGTCAGGAATTACCTGATGGCGAGTTCCATGAAGGGATTCAACACCATCGATAGTAATCATATCTGTACCTGCACCACGAATATGAGCTCCCATATTATTTAACAAAGTAGCTACATCAATGATTTCAGGCTCTCTAGCCGCGTTTTCAATGACTGTACGTCCTTGAGCTTTAACCGCTGCAAGCATTGTGTTAATAGTTGCTCCAACACTAACAGTATCCATATAAATATGTGCACCTTGTAATCTAGAGCCGTTTGTTGAGAGATTCATATTGTCTCCCTCATAGGTTGTCTTAGCACCCATAGCTTCGAAGGCTTTTAAATGCAAGTCAATCGGACGAGGTCCTAAGTCACATCCACCAGGTAAACCTACTGTTGCTTCACCGAAACGTCCAAGAAGACTACCGTAGAAATAATAGGATGCGCGAAGACTGTTGATTTTACCATATGGCATTGGTTTGTTTTGAACACCACGAGGATCAATCTCTAAAACATCATCATAGCGCTTTACACTAGCACCCATAATTTCCATGATATCAACCAAACTAGCAACGTCAGAGATGTCTGGAACACAGTCCAAAATAACTACATCATCTGACAAAATAATAGCTGGAATCAGAGCTACCACACTATTTTTCGCTCCGCTAATGGTTATCTCACCCTTTAATGGGCGTCCGCCGTTAATGACAATTTTTTTCATTATTTTTTATATACTCTTTCACTATTTATTCATAAGGTCTCACCCTATATTATACCATATTTCTTTCTTATTATCTATTATAATAAATCAAATAAGTTCCTTGAGATTTTATTGAGTGAGAATAGTTTCTGAAGTAAACTTAAAAAATAACTGATACTAATATTGTTCAAGAAAAAAAGCTTTCCAAAAATATTGGAAAGCCTTATTTAATGTTTATTTTGCGATTGGGTAAACAGAAACTTGTTTCTTATCGCGACCTTTACGTTCGAAACGTACTACGCCTTCAACTTTAGCGAACAAAGTATCGTCTCCACCACGTCCAACGTTTACACCTGGATAGATGTGTGTACCACGTTGACGGTAAAGGATTGATCCACCAGTTACAGTTTGTCCGTCAGCTGCTTTAGCTCCAAGACGTTTAGCTTGTGAATCGCGTCCGTTTGATGTAGAACCTCCACCTTTTTTGTGGGCGAAAAGTTGCAAGTTGATAAGAGTCATTTTTAACATAATGTTTTCCTCCGTGTTAGTTTTCTGTGATAACTCTGGTTTGGACGAACTCAGAAGAGTTCTCCGATAAGTTTGCCATACCTAAGAAAAATGATTCAAAGAATAATTGTGTCATTTCTCTCTGGTGAGAAGGAAGATCTTTTGGAATTTCAACCATCAGATAGCCACCTTCATCTTCGTTTAATTCTAAGATTGGTTCATAGCCTGCAAATTTCTCAATTGAATTGATAAAGTTAATGGCAAGCGTAGAAACCGATGCACACACGACATCTAGGCCGTATTCGCCACTCTCGGCGTGTCCAGTAATCTCCGCACTCCTCAGCTCGCCATCTTCGGCTCTCTCAAAGACTGCTTGTATCATGTGTTCTCCTTAAAATTAAGCGTTGATTGCGTTGATGACAACTTTAGTGTATGGTTGACGGTGACCTTGTTTACGATGGCTACCTTTTTTAGGTTTGTACTTGTAAGTAACAACTTTCTTTTGTTTTCCTTGTTTTTCAACAGTTCCAACTACAGTAGCTCCAGCAACAAGTGGAGTTCCGACAACAGTGTTTTCACCACCAACAAGAACAACTTCGTTAAAAGTAACTTCTTGACCAGCTTCAACGTTCAATTTTTCAACGTAAACTGCTTGACCAACTTCAACTTTAACTTGTTTTCCGCCAGTTTTGATAATTGCGTATGTGCTCATTATGCACCTCCTATGATTTTTTGGGGTTACCCCGAATTTTTGTGAAGACTCGCCTAGCATCGTGGGACGAACCACTTAAAAGAAGAGCTCTTAGTATAACAAAGAATAAACTAGGAATTAAGCCGAAGACATAACTTATGTTAGGCAAGGCGATAATGACGAAGTTTAAATTTGTTATATGACGAGCAACGATGTTCGTGCGGTTGCACAGGACTGTGCATAGTCAACTCTACAAGTATAGCATGATTCCAAATTTTTGACAAGTATTTTCACTCAAAATTCAGCCTTTTATCAGACTTTTTTCGCAAAGAAGATAAAAGCATACTTAGATAAAAAATACTCATCATGATAGGGACACCTAAAATCGTTTTTTCGTTGAAGATAATCGTTAAGTAAGCTGAAAATACTACTCCTAGAATGAAACTAACAAGAAGGCTTACAAAAATCAATCCTTCCATCAAAAAGGCTGTATGCTTGGTCCGGACGTATTCGCCAAAAGCCAACATGGTGCGTTTGATATTTCCCGTCATAAAGGCATTATTATAGGCAATTCCAGAAACCTCTCCAAAAGCTGTTGTAACGAGACCCATACAAAAAGCCAGAGGAGGAATAATAAACATGTTATCAACACTTAATGGAACAAAGCCGATTATCAATGATAAAATAGCTAATGGAACAAGTGATAGAATGGGTTTTTTAACAATGCGAAGTTTTTCCTTGTAAATCGTAAGCAAAAAAACGCCTAACATGAAAGATAAAAGTGTCAATATCTTTATTTCAGCATCAACCAAATTTTTCTGAACGATTCCGACTGATAGAAATACCACATTCCCCGTTTGCCCAGCGACTAAGGTATTCCCTCTTACAATAAACGTATAGGCATCGACATAGCCTGCACAAAAAGTCAAAAAAAGCGCCAATCTTTTTGAATGACGAGAAATTTTTCTCATAGGTAATAATCTCATACTAATCTCCTAAATATACTGTAACTATTGTACCATTTTTTCTAGAAATTTCGAAGTATCAAAGCAAAAGAATTATCTCAAGCTAACGAGTTGACTCTTTCTATGATATAATGAAATCAATCATTACTTGTGGAAAAGGAGTAACTATGCTAAAACTTGGTATCATAGGAACTAGTTCAATCAGCCATCATTTTCTAGAGGCTGCCCATACTAGCGGGAACTTTCAACTGGGTGCAGTCTATTCTAGAAAAATTGAAACCGCAGAAAATTTTGTTGAACAGTATCAAGGCGTTAAGCTATTTGATCAGTTAAATGATTTCTTTAATGATTCATTCGATGTGGTATACATTGCTAGTCCGAATTCCCTGCATTTTAGTCAAGCAAAAATGGCTTTATCTGCTGGAAAACATGTTATCCTTGAAAAACCAGCTGTCACTCAACCACAAGAATGGCAGGATTTAGTTGAAACGGCTAAAGATAATAAATGTTTTATCTTTGAAGCAGCAAGAAACTACCACGAAGATGCTTTTGCCACAATCAAAGACTTTCTTGCGAACAAACAAATTCTGGGTGCAGACTTTAACTACGCTAAATATTCTTCTAAGATGCCTAACCTACTTGCTGGCGATACTCCTAATGTTTTCTCAGACCGTTTTGCAGGTGGTGCACTTATGGATCTTGGTATTTATCCTATTTATGCAGCTGTTCGCTTATTTGGAAAACCGACTCATGCAACCTATCAAGCTCAGAAACTAGATAATAGCATTGATTTAAATGGGGATGGTATTCTCTCATATCCTGACTATCAAGTACACATCAAAGCAGGAAAGAATATCACTTCTAATCTTCCTTGTGAGATTTATACTACTGATGGGACCTTGACACTTAATACCATCGAGCATGTCCAATCAGCTTTTTTTACAGACCATCAAGGAAATGATGTTCAACTTCCTATCCAGCAGGCTCCTCACACCATGACTGAGGAAGTTGCTGATTTCGCAAACATGATCAAGCAAGCAGACCGGACTCTCTACCAATCTTGGATTGATGATGCGACACATGTCCACGACCTACTTTACACTATGCGCCAGGATGCTGGCATTAGATTTGAGGCAGAAAAATGAAAACCAAACTACCTACCGAATGGCAAGAATTGATTGATCAACTGGGATTCCAAGAATTTACTCCCATTCAAACTCAACTTTTTGAACCTATAACAGAAGGTGAAAACCTACTTGGAGTCAGTCCAACTGGTACAGGGAAGACTTTAGCCTATCTCCTACCTAGTCTTCTCAAACTCCAAAAGAAAAAAGCCCAACAATTATTGATTTTAGCACCTAATACTGAGCTTGCTGGACAAATTTTTGAAGTCACTAAAACCTGGGGTGAGGCCATCGGATTAACAGCTCAGCTATTTCTATCTGGTTCGAGCCAGAAACGCCAAATTGAACGACTTAAAAAAGGACCAGAAATTCTGATTGGAACACCTGGTCGTATCTTTGAACTCGTCAAATTGAAAAAAATCAAGATGATGAATGTGGAAACAATCATTCTTGATGAATTCGACCAACTCCTTGATGATTCTCAAATTCATTTTGTTGAAAAAATTACCAACTATGCACCTCGTGACCATCAACTTATTTACATGAGTGCCACTACCAAATTTGACCAAGATAAGATTGCACCTAACACGCGCATCATTGATCTATCAGACCAAAAGTTAGACAATATTCAACATTTCTACATGCAAGTAGACCAACGTCACAGAGTAGATATGCTTCGTAAACTAGCACAGGTTGAAGATTTCCGTGGTCTTGTCTTCTTTAATAGCTTGTCTGACCTTGGAAGCGCCGAGGAAAAATTACAATATCGTGATGTTTTAGCAGTTTCGCTAGCTAGCGATGTCAACGTTAAATTTAGAAAAGTTATTTTAGAAAAATTCAAAGATAATCAACTGACACTACTTCTTGCCACAGACCTTCTCGCTCGTGGTATCGACATTGATAGCCTGGAATGCGTGATTAACTTTGATGTCCCTAGAGACAAGGAAACTTACACTCACCGTGCAGGTCGTACAGGACGTATGGGTAAAGAAGGCTATGTCATCACTCTTGTCACCCATCCAGAAGAGCTTAAAAAACTGAAGAAATTTGCAAGTGTACGTGAAATCGTCTTGAAAAATCAAGAACTCTATATCAAATGAGAGTGGGGCAGAAATCGGTAATTCGTTAGAATTCGATTTCGTCGTCCCACCTCCGCACAGTTGAGTAGGGCTGTAAAAGCTGATGAAATCAGCGTAGTAGAGCCCACTCAACCACTGCGTCTTGCTCGACAATCCAAAGACAATTTAGAGGCTAGGACTTTTGTCCCAGCCTCTTTTTCTTATCCCCAAGTAATTTCTAAACGGTAGTTGGCAAATGGAACTCCTTCTTTGTTTTGTAGTTGGTAGGCTAGTTCAATCTTCTCTTCACTAACTTCATAGTGGCTTGTTTGGATGATAAACTCCTGCAGTCCCATAGGTGTTGGAATATAGGCTAAACTATCAGAATCTTTCAGAAAACGCATGATGGTCTTGGGATTTGAGAAACGTGACATGACCAGTTCCTCCCCATTAAATTTCAAAACTACTTTTTCTTGCTCCTCATTGTAAAAAAGGAGATAGGAAAAATCTCCCCTTTCACGTAACTCAACATCATAAAGTTGGTCGATTACTTCCAATTGTTCATCGAACTTGATGGTATTTCTCATTCTAATCTTCACAACTATTCCTCTTTCTTCTCACTTATCCCTACTATTTTACCAAAAAGGCAAGGAATTTGCTATAATGGTCTTATGAATGAAAAAGTATTTCGTGACCCAGTTCACAACTATATCCACGTTAATAATCAAGTCATTTATGACCTGATCAATACCAAAGAATTTCAGCGGCTCCGTCGCATCAAACAGCTTGGGACATCTAGCTATACATTCCATGGTGGAGAGCATAGTCGTTTTTCTCACTGTTTGGGTGTCTACGAAATTGCTAGGCAAATCACGGAGATTTTTGAGGAGAAATATCCTGAGGAATGGGATTCTAATGAGTCTTTACTAACCATGACTGCGGCTCTTCTACATGATCTCGGACATGGTGCCTACTCTCATACTTTTGAAAATCTCTTTGACACGGACCATGAGGCAATTACCCAGGAAATTATCCAAAGCCCTGATACAGAGATTCATCAGGTTCTTTTGCAGGTAGCACCGGACTTTCCAAAAAAAGTAGCCAGCGTTATCGATCACACTTATCCAAACAAACAAGTGGTTCAGCTCATTTCGAGTCAGATTGATGCAGACCGTATGGACTATCTCCTTCGCGACTCCTACTTCACCGGTGCTTTTTATGGCCAGTTTGATCTGACACGTATTCTTCGTGTCATTCGTCCTGTTGAAAATGGCATCGCCTTTCAGCGTAATGGGATGCATGCCATCGAGGATTATGTACTCAGTCGTTACCAGATGTACATGCAGGTTTATTTCCACCCAGCCACACGCGCCATGGAAGTCCTTCTGCAAAATCTTCTCAAACGTGCTAAGGAGCTCTATCCTGAAAATAAGGACTTCTTTGCCCTTACATCCCCACATCTACTGCCATTTTTTGAGAAGAAGGTAACCTTATCTGACTATCTTGCACTTGACGACGGGGTTATGAATACCTATTTCCAACTCTGGATGACTAGTACAGATAAAATTCTAGCTGATCTTTCGCAACGTTTTATCAACCGTAAGGTCTTTAAATCTATTACTTTTTCTGAGGACGACCAAGACAAACTTGAGATCATGCGGAATTTCGTAGAAGAAATTGGGTTTGACCCCAACTACTACACTGCTATCCATAAGAATTTTGACCTTCCTTACGATATTTATCGACCAGAGTCTGCAAATCCAAGAACTCAAATCGAGATTGTCCAAAAGAATGGCGAGCTGGCAGAACTTTCTAGCCTATCTCCTATCGTCCAATCTCTTGCAGGAAGCCGTCATGGTGACAACCGTTTCTACTTCCCTAAAGAAATGCTTAAGCAAAACAGTATTTTCACGAATATCATTCAACAATTTTCACATTTGATTGAGAATGATCATTTTACTCCAGACAAGAAATAACAGAGGAAATTTATGAGTATAAAACTAATCGCCGTCGATATTGATGGTACCCTGGTTAATAGCAAAAAAGAAATTACTCCAGAAGTTTTTGCAGCTATCCAAGATGCCAAAGCAGCTGGGGTCAAGGTTGTCATTGCAACAGGACGCCCCATCGCTGGTGTTGCCAAACTTCTTGACGACTTGCAGTTGAGAGACGAAGGAGACTATGTTGTGACCTTCAACGGTGCCCTTGTCCAAGAAACCGCTAATGGCCATGAGATTATCAGCGAATCCTTGACTTACGAGGACTATCTTGATATGGAATTTCTCAGCCGTAAACTGGGAGTCCATATGCATGCTATTACCAAAGACGGCATCTACACTGCCAATCGCAATATCGGAAAATACACCGTACACGAGTCAACTCTCGTCAGCATGCCAATTTTTTACCGTACACCTGAAGAGATGGCTGATAAAGAAATCGTCAAATGTATGTTTATCGACGAACCAGAGATTCTCGATGCTGCTATTGAAAAGATTCCAGCAGAATTTTACGAGCGATACTCTATCAACAAATCTGCTCAATTTTACCTAGAACTCCTTAAAAAGGATGTAGACAAGGGATCTGCTATCACTCACCTAGCTGAGAAACTTGGACTAAGCAAAGATGAAACTATGGCGATCGGTGATGAAGAAAATGACCGTGCCATGCTAGCAGTCGTTGGAAATCCCGTTGTTATGGAAAACGGAAACCCAGAACTCAAAAAAATCGCCAAATACATCACCAAAACAAATGATGAATCCGGCGTTGCCCATGCCATTCGAACTTGGGTCTTGTAAACTGAATAGAATATAATAAAAGCACCCCAGAAGTTAGAGAAAAAGTCTAACTCCTGGGGTATTTTCATTACAGATTACTCTTCTGATTCCCTTTTTATTTTTGGAATTTTCTTATTATCAAGTTTAGGAATGCCATTGTTCTCAATCTTGGGAAGGTTCTTTAGTTCATCGGCAGTAGGCACCTTCTGGTATACCTTAGCAGGCCTATAGAGTAAAGCAAACGATAATAACAAGGCAATAATGCTCCCAACAGTTGCTATGTTTCGTTTACTCGCTTCTGTCGAAGGGACCCTGGCTCCGCTTGTACTAAGGTCCTTCCATTCAGGATGCTCTGCTTCAATCGCTTTTTTCTCTTCCCAAAGTGGAACGAGTAAGAAATGGTTGAACGGAACAACTGTAGCCATAGCTGTCGCGCCTAGCGGGATAAATCTATTGAGATTTATGATGAGCAAGATACTTAGGATAGAAAATAATACGAATAGAAGGATTACTAATACTAGGCGAATTTTATATTCTTTTTTTATTCGAAGGTATTCTTCTTGGGACATCTAACATATTACCTCTTTCTCCAAAATTCTATACATCTGAAAAGCATTAGTCCAGTGACTCCTGCTGTAAATCTTTGATAAACTTCACAACTTGACGGTTTCCAATCCTAACATGATAGCCACCGCTATTATTGACTAGTTTATCCCCTTCATATCGATCAATCTTTACAGCATAAAGACCACTAGGTAAGGGTTGATTGTTAAAAAACTCTTTCAATTGCGATTCAAGGTCTTTAAGATAAGCATCATATAACTGATCCTTCTTGTCTTCTGGAGTGTAGTATCGAAATTGAAATTCTGGTATAAAGATATCTTTTTGGAAAAGATATTGAGCATCCATAGGATACATCCCTTGTAATGCTTGTCCTTTTCTTTGATTTTCCTCTAAAATTTCATCATAAAGATACATATTGCCAGATTTACTATTAAATTGAAAATCAATCCCATCGTATTTCAAAGCAGTCATTTTGGGATCTGTTATTGAAGTATCCAATGTTTTTAAAAACTCACTGGTGCCTGGACTTATTTCAATCCCTAGATAGGCTAATTCTGGAAAAGCGTGATAAATTTTTTTGTTTTGTTCATAATCTACTTCTGCATCCGTCTTTTTATACTTTTTGTTTTCCGAAGGACGAGTATAGTATTCAAAGCGAGAATTAGCCTGATAGGTTTTACCATCTATATTTTCAGTGTAAGTACCATGGATTACAAATCCTCCTACACTTGTATAGTTTTTTTCGTATTTTTCTAACTCAAACTGACCTGTAAGACCGTAGTTCTCATAAGAACGATGTACAGCTTGCTCAAGTTCATTCCGACTTGCATGGGCAAATAGACCCCACATATCCATCATAGCAATAATAGGACTCAGTACTATGAATATTGCAAATAGTATAACCATGGATAAACAACCAATTAATAAGCCTTTTTTCATATTTCTATCCCTAACTAGCATTTGTATTGCTTACCTTTCGACCCGACGATTGCTCTTTTCGATTTCGTTCATAAACTATCATCCCTTTTGTTTAAATATAGTTAAATCCAACTGAACTGTCTTATCTTTCGAATTCATCTGAATTGTAATACCATAAATTGTATAACTAGAATAGCTAACTATTATTCGACAGGTTGTATCATCTGGCATATCGTACTTATTTTTAAGATATTTATAGAGGTCAGATTGATTTTCTGACTCGTAGATAATATCACTCAATTCAGTTTCAGCGCTCTTAAAGGTTTCTTTTATATCCAAAGAAGCAAAATAATCTCTTTGTACTACTAAATTAAGAATTTCTTCATCATATAAAGGAGTTACCTCCGACCCATAATTTAACTTCCCATTTGAGTATGTAACAGGAACCGATTCTTTTTTATCTCCGGTTTTTATTGTATAGTCACCCTTAATGGCTGATTCAGTAATATCTAAATCAATCTCATAATCCTGTACTTGAGTTCCAGCTTTTATATAAACATCACAAATATAAGCCTTTAATCCCGTAAAGTCCTTCTTGTCTTGTTCTAAAAATTTAAATATAGGATCAAACGTTTTTTCAAATTCGTACTGTTCTTTTGTTCTGTTTTTGGGAATGGTTTCACCACCCAAACTACATCCACTCAGTGCAAAAAGTGTCAAAAACATCAGCATTACACTGACAACCCAAAATAAGTATTTATGATTTTTCATGTAAAAATTTCTCCAATTTTGAAATTAGTGCTATTTTTAGCTTACAATCTTTTTGATCGGATTCAAAAAATTACTTTCCTTTCGCTAAATAAATTGCAGCACTGATTTGAACCAATTTTTCTTCAGATTCTAAACTTAGTAGTATATCGTATCTGTCATAATACGCATATCCAAGACTAACTGAAAGTTTTGTGTCAGATGGAAGATTATACTTTTCCACTATTTTTTTATATAACTCTGATTGATTTTCTGACTCGTAGATAATATCACTCAATTCAGTTTCAGCGCTCTTAAAAGTCTTTTTCACATCTAAGGAAGCGAAATAATCTCTTGAAACCACTAAATTAAGAATTTCTTCATCAAATAAAGGATCTATCTCTGACTCGTAATTTAACTTACCATTAGAGTAAGTAATAGGAACTGTCTCTTTAGTGTCACCACGTGTTATTGTGTAATCACCTTTAATGTCAGCTTGATTAATATCTAAGTCCACTTCGTAGTTTTTGACTTCAGCTTGTTTTTTTATATAAACATCACTAGTGTATGACTTTAATCCCGTAAACTCCTTCTTATCTTGCTCCAAAAATTTAAACATAGGCTCAAAGGTTTTTTCGAATTCGTACTGCTCCTTTGTCCTGTTTTTGGGAATGGTTTCACCACCCAAACTACATCCGTTTAGTGCAAAAAGTGTCAAAAACATTAGCATTACACTAACAACCCAAAATAAGTATTTATGATTTTTCATATTTTGTATCCCTAACTAGAATTTATATTGCTTTACCTTTCAACCAGACGATTACTCTTTTCGATTCCGTTCATAAAAACCTCATTCTTTTGCAAAAATAACGTTACTTATTTGTACAATCTTCTGATTCGATTCTAGTTGTATAGTAGCTCTATATATAGTTGAGCTTGAATGATTTATTACTACTATACATGTCGTTTCTTCTGGTAAATCATATTTACTTTTCAGATGTTTATAGAGGTCAGAGTTTTGTTCTGGCTGGTATACAATCTCACGAAGTTCTGTCTCTGCGCTCTTAAAAGTTTCTTTTACACCTAATGAAGTAAAATAATCTCTTTTAACAACTAAATTGAAAATTTCCTCATCAAATAAAGGATTTATCTCAGACTCATAATTTAACTTGCCATTAGAATATGTAACAGGAACAGTTTCTTTATTCTCCCCATGTGTTATTGTGTAATCACCTTTAATGTCAGCTTGATTAATATCTAAGTCCACTTCGTATTTTTTGACTCCATCTTCAGTTTTTATATAGACTCTACTAATGTATATCTTTAGTCCCGTAAAATCCTTCTTGTCTTGTTCTAAAAATTTAAACATGGGTTCAAACGTTTTTTCGAATTCGTACTGCTTCTTTGTCCTGTTTTTGGGAATGGTTTCTCCACCCAAACTACATCCATTTAGTGCAAAAAGTGTCAAAAACATTAGCATTACACTAATAAGCCAAAATAAGTGTTTATGATTTTTCATATTTCTATCCCTAAGTACCATTTATATTGTATTATCAATAGCATTACCTTCTAATCCATCGATTACTCTTTTCGATTCCATTCATCGAGTCTCCTCCCTAGTTTTCAAATATTCTTAAATCTATTTGAATTGACTTAGTCATTGATTTCATTTGTATAGAAGTTCGATAAATACCTCCACTGGAGTGTTTAATTCTTACTCTACAGTTGGTATCTTCTGGTAGATCATACTTATTTTTTAGGTATTTATAAAGTTTAGAGTGATTTTCTGGTTGGTAGATGATTTCACGAAGCTCTGTTTCAATGCTATCAAAAGTCTCTTTCACATCCAAGGAAGCGAAATAATCTCTTGAAACCGCTAAGTTAAGAATCCCTTCATCAAATAATGGGTCTGTATCTGATTCATAATGCAACGTCCCACTAGAGTATGTGACAGGAACTGTTTCTTTGTTTTCCCCAGCTATTATTTTGTACTTACCTTTAATGTCAGCTTTATTAGTATCTAGGTCAACTTCATAATTCTTTACGTCGTCTCCAGTTTTTATATAAACACTACTTTGATATGCTTCTATCCCAGTAAATTCTTTCTTTTCTTGCTCCAAAAATTTAAACATGGGTTCAAAGGTTTTTTCAAATTTGTATTGTTCTTTTGTCCTGTTTTTTGGAATGGTTTCACCAACTAAACCACATCCATTCAGTGCAAAAAGTGTTAAGATTATTAGCATTACACTAATAAGCCAAAATAATCCTTTTTTCATTTCATTCTCCTAAACATTCTACGTCCATTATACCACACCATGGATATCTTATGAATGCTTCAAAATTTGGTCAAAGAAAAAACACTGGTTATCCAGTGTTTTTGTGACTAGTTTCGCTCCCTGCAGGAATCGAACCTGCAACTACTCCTTAGGAGGGAGTTGTTATATCCATTGAACTAAGGGAGCTAGAGAAAAACCCTGCCGAATGAGCAGAGTTTTTTTCATCGAATTAACGACGGATTTCTTTGATACGAGCTGCCTTACCTTGAAGAGCACGCAAGTAGTACAATTTCGCACGACGTACTTTACCGTAACGAACAACTTCGATTTTTTCAACACGTGGAGTGTGGATTGGGAAGATACGTTCAACACCTACACCGTTAGAGATTTTACGAACTGTGTAGTTTTCTGAGATGCCAGCACCTTTACGTGCAATAACAACACCTTCAAAGATCTGAACACGTTCACGGTTTCCTTCGACAACTTTCGCGTGTACACGAACAGTGTCACCAGGACGGAATGAAGGGATATCTGTACGAAGTTGACCTTCAGTCAAGCTTTGGATTAATGGATTCATTTTATTCTCCTATCTTTGTCAATCTTGAGGAAACTTCCTCAGCGGATAAACTGTATTTTTGTGCGTCCATTACACACAAGATACAGTTTATCAAATTTCCTAGAAAAAGTAAAGAAATTTAAAGCAAAATTCCCAAAAAAATTGCAAGAAAACCAAGCAAGTAGGTTAATAATAAATAACTATAAAATGCCTTCTTGTCATTGATCAGTCTTTGGAGTTCATCATTCAAAGTTGAGAAAGTAGTCAAACCACCACAAAAACCAGTTGCAAGAATAAGATAGACTTCTTTTGATTCCACATGATTATAAAATAAGCCAATCAGAAAACAGCCAAGAATATTGGCTATGAGAGTTCCTAGAGGCAGTACTGAACCCTGATTATAACGGGAAAAGAAATAACGAACAAGAGCACCAAATCCACAAGCAAGTGCTAGATAAAATACTACCATTTCTTCCTCCCTAGACAATAAGCAAATAGAAGCCCACCACCGATGCTCAAAAGCAAATAGGTCACCAAACTAAGGTACCGCCCTGTGTCCAACAATTTCACAGCATCTAATAGGAGACTAGAAAATGTCGTTAAGCCGCCACAGAATCCTGTTCCAAGCGCTAGAATAGTGCCTTTACTACTTCCCTTATAAACCAGATAACCTTTTACAAGGTAGACAAGGCAAAAAATTCCTAAATAGTTGACTACTAGTGTTCCCCATGGGAAGTCTGGACTAGATGGCAACCATCTCGAAATCTGAAAACGCACAATTCCTCCCAGCATACCAGCTAGAAAGATTCCTAGAGGGTAAAATTTTTCTTTATTCATTTGATCGTTTTATCCTGATAATCACGTGAACGTTTGAGAATATCTGAAAAAGTCTCAACAATTGTATCTTCGTATTTTTTATTGCCTACACGACTTTTGACTTTCTCAAAGATAACTTCTTCTCTTTTAGTATCTAGAATAGGTTTTCCTGAAGCTTT
This sequence comes from Streptococcus infantis ATCC 700779, assembly GCF_000187465.1. Classification (GTDB taxonomy): domain Bacteria; phylum Bacillota; class Bacilli; order Lactobacillales; family Streptococcaceae; genus Streptococcus; species Streptococcus infantis. The sequence goes on from NZ_GL732439.1 coordinate 949,278, forward strand.
TTTATAGGCGACTACTCCTTCAACTAAATGCATCCTCTCTTCTAAAAGTTGAACGATCTGGTCATCGATTTTATCGATTTCTTGTCGAATATTATCTAAATCCATAGAGTCTCCTTTTTAATTGAACTATTGTACCAAAAAAGCACTAAATAGGCTAGTAAAGTCCTAATCCTGTTTAATAAAAACTGCACTGACAATTTTCATCAGTGCACTTCATGCTTATCCTACTTTAGCAGCTAATTCTTCAGCGAATTGCTCCAAGCGTTCAATATCTTCTTCCTCGGCAGAAAGGTCAACTTTAACGCACTCTGAACCCTTTTCAGCTCCAGTGGCGATAAATACTCGGTCGAAGTCATCAACTGCTTTACAGAATTCATCGTAGAAAGTATCACCAGATCCGACTACACCATAGATTTTACCGCTCAAGTTGAGGTCTGCTAGATCTTCGTAGAAGTCCATCATCTCATCTGGTAATTCTCCATCTCCGTAGGTATAGGTTGCGACAATGGCGATGTCTGCTTCTAAAAAGTCAGAAGCGTCAACGGTTGTACACTCATCAACATCGACATCTAATCCACATTCTCTTAATTTATCTGCTACAATATCAGCGATTTCTTCAGTATTACCGGTCATACTGGCAAATACAATTTTTGCTAATGCCATAAGGTCCTCCTCAATTAATCTTTCTCCATTATATCACATCTTTTTGATTTTAAAAATAAAAACTCTTGTGCTAAAATGAAATGAGAAAGAATTGAGGTTCATTATGGAAATTTGTCACCAAATTTTAGAAAAAATTAAAGAATATGATACTATTATCATTCACCGTCATATGAAACCAGACCCTGACGCTCTGGGGAGTCAGGTAGGTTTAAAAGCCTTGCTTGAGCATCATTTTCCAGAAAAAACGATAAAAGTAGTTGGTTTTAATGAACCAACCTTAACTTGGCTTGCTAAAATGGATCAGGTAGAGGACACAGACTATCAAGGTGCACTGGCCATTATCTGTGATACAGCAAACACAGCACGTATTGATGATAAACGATACACTAAGGCTGAGACTATTATCAAAATTGACCACCATCCAAATGACGAAGTCTACGGCGATCTTGTTTGGGTAGATACGAACTCTAGTAGTGCGAGTGAAATGATTGCTCTTTTTTCTGAAGCAACTAACTTAGAATTATCCGACTACGCTGCTAAAATGCTCTGCGCTGGAATTATTGGTGATACCGGCCGTTTTCTCTACCCTTCTACTTCTGCACGCACGCTTCGTATCGCAAGTCAACTCAGAAAACATAACTTTGACTACGCTGAATTAACTCGTAAAATGGATACTATGAGTTTTAAGATTGCCAAACTCCAGGGTTATGTTTATGACCACTTAGAAGTTGATGAAAATGGTGCTGCTCGTGTTATTCTCACCCAAGAAATCTTGAAAAAATACGAGGTTACTGATGCAGAAACAGCAGCCATCGTTGGAGCTCCAGGCCGTATTGATACTGTTAGCCTTTGGGGAATCTTTGTGGAGCAAGCAGATGGTCACTACCGCGTACGTCTTCGCAGTAAATTTGTCCCAATCAATGAAGTTGCAAAAGAACATGATGGCGGTGGCCATCCTCTTGCTAGCGGAGCAAATTCATATAGTTTAGAAGAGAATGAGCTCATCTACCAAAAATTAAAAAACTTGCTGAAAAATAGATAAAAAGCTTGCCAAACTTTTCAGAATCTGATAGACTAGTATGGTAACAATCTATGGCTCGCAAAGAGACCATGGCAGAAAGGAAATATTGCAAAATGAAAAAAGATATCCATCCAGAATATCGCCCAGTTGTCTTCATGGACACAACTACTGGTTACAAATTTCTTAGCGGTTCAACAAAACGCTCTAGCGAAACTGTTGAGTTCGAAGGCGAAACTTACCCATTGATCCGTGTGGAAATTTCATCAGACTCACACCCATTCTACACTGGACGTCAAAAGTTCACTCAAGCAGATGGACGCGTGGATCGTTTCAACAAAAAATACGGTCTCAAATAATCAACCGCATCACTTGTATACGGTTAAACGAAAACAACTTCGATTCGGAGTTGTTTTTTTGTTGCTTTCATGAGTATCATCGATAAGTTTTTCAAATGTAGTTCGACTAGAAGTACTATTTTAACTTCCCCTACTACTTTCATGCTCCCTACAAACAAAAAAGCCTGTCACTTAATATGACAGACTTTTTATAAAATCATTATTTAACGGCTTCTTTAAGAGCTTTACCAGCTTTGAATGCTGGAACTTTAGAAGCTTTGATTTTGATTTCTTTACCAGTTTGTGGGTTGCGACCTTTACGAGCTGCACGTTTACGAACTTCGAAGTTACCAAAACCGATCAATTGAACTTTTTCACCAGCTGAAAGGAATTCAGTTACAGCTGCGAATACAGCGTCAACTGCTGCTGCTGAATCTTTCTTAGTCAATTCTGTAGCTTCTGCTACTTTAGCGATCAAATCTTGTTTGTTTGCCATGTTAATGAATCCTCCAAAATTATTTCTAATTAACACTTATAATCATAACCTAAAATTGCTTTTAGGTCAAGTCAAAAACACGTTTTTATTGATTTTTCTTCATTTTTTTAGGAATTATAGCGAATTAAGATCGCCCAGGCGTTTTCTCCGGTGTGAGTTTGGATAATTGAGCCTGTTTCTAGAACTGAAATTGGTTTTTCAACGTAAGGTTGTAGAACAGCTTTCATCTCGTTTGCAAACTCATTTGTACCTGCATAAGAAATACCAATCTCGGCTACTGAACGATTTGAAATAGTGGCTACTAACTCATCCAACCATTTCTTAAAGGTTTTTGAACCACGTCCTTTAACAATCGGTTGAAGCTCATGGTCTTTCATTTGCATAACTACTCGAATATTAAGTAAAGAGCTCAACAAACCAGTAACGCGGCCAATGCGACCACCTTTTACAAGATTTTCTAAAGTTGAAACACCGATGTAGAGTTCAGTGTGATTTTTTACGTCCTCTACATGCGTTAGAATAGTTTCAAGGTCTTTTCCTTCTTGAGATAGTTTAGCAGCTTCCACAACTTGGAACTTCAAGGCCTGATCTGTGAATGAACTATCCAAAACAGTGACATCTGCTGTTGATAAACTTGCTCCTTGACGAGCCGCTTCAACAGTCCCTGATAAAGCATGGGACATGTGAATAGCTAGAATCTGACTACCATCCTTACCCAAATCATCAAAAACTTCTGCAAAGAGTCCCACTGGTGGTTGACTAGTCTTAGGAAGATTTTTACTAGCTTGCATCAAGCGAAGAAATTCTCCTTCTTCGAGATCTGCATCTGAATAAAGGACACTATCAATCATTACAGATAGTGGAACAACAGTAATATCAAATTCTTTAACCACTTCTGGTTCAATAGTAACCGAAGAATCCGTTACAATTTTTACTTTTGTCATTTTGCCAATCTTTCTATTTTTACTATTGTTGATTATTCAACTTATAACTATAACAATTATATCAAAAAAATACTAAAAGTTCATACTCAATCCACCTAAATTTAAAGCAATTTATACTTCTTTTTAATAAAAAAAGAAAATCACCTTTGCTTGGTGATTATCTTTTGTATTTAAGATAAATAATCATACAAATCTTGCATTTGTAAATCATCGGGTACTAATTGTAGATAGGATTGAATGTAGTCTTTTGCTTCTTCTAGCTTACCTAACTCTCTTAACAAATAAATAAACTGTTCCAAAAACTCTGGATTATCCTTGAGTTCAGTAACAAGTTCCTTATAGTGTTCATAGGCCACATCTAATTCTTCAGTTTCTTGATAGCTTCGAGCAATCATCCATTTAGTCAAGAGGTTTTCAGGTTCATAGACTGCTAAAGCTAGAATATCTTCGTATCTTTCTTGTTCTTGGTAGATGGTAGCTAAGCGTAGCAAAATTTCTTCCTGGTCATCAGCATTCTCTTGTGCTTGAATCAGATAAGCTTCTGCTTGCTCAGGTTGATGCAACTCATAAGACAACTGAGATGCAAGGAGTAAGAGTCGAGTTTCAAAAGGATTTTTTGACAAGCCCTGTTGAGCTATTTTAAGAGCCTCTTCAGTCTGATGCTCCTTATGCAGTGCTTGACTGTAACCATACTCATAACCCTCAAAATCTGGAGAAATAGTGTCTAGTTGTTTAAAGTATAGTACGGCTTTCTGGTAGTCTTCTTGGTCAAAATAGAGACTTGCAAGCTCAAAGGCTGTTTGGTCATCATATTCTAATTCTAAGGCTTTTTCTAAAAATTCTATTGCAGATTCAAACTTACCTAAACGTGCATAAGCAAGACCAATTCTCTGATAGGTCGAAATTCCAGTTTGATCGTAGATAACTCGATTATCTAATTGAGCATAGCCTTTAATGGCTTCTAAATCGTTTCCTAGCTCGCTATCTAGCTCAGCTAGTCCAAATATTAGGAGAGGGTCATCAGAGTAGCTACGAGCTTCTAGAAGCTTCTCACGAGCAACATCTGTCAATCCTTCCATTTGATATAAATCTGCTTTTAAGGCAAGAGCTGATACGTACCATTCACTTTCCGGACCAATATTCTCTAAATAATCAAAAGCCTCCTCAATCAATCCATCCTCACCAGCTATTGCAGCTAGATTGATGTAGACTTCTGGAAATTTCGGTGCTAGTTTCTCATAGATTTGTGCTGCCTGTGGATAGAAACCAATCCCTTCGAGATATGCAGCAAGTTCAAGAAGAACTTCATCTGAATCTTCATCTAGGGCTTTTTGGAAAAAAGATTCTGCTTTTGATAAATCTTGTTGCTCCAAGGCTTCGAGCATTTGTTGACTATTGTTCACCTTCAGTCTCCTCTACTGGTTCATAAAGTCCACTAACTCCTTTATACCAATCAAAAATCGCTGAGATGACCACTTTTGCGGAAGCGTAGATTGGAATACCTAGCAATACACCCCAAATACCAAACATGGATCCTGAAGTTAACAGTACAAAAAGAATAGTAATTGGGTGAATATTTAATTGACTACCCAAAATCAGTGGAGAAACAAAACGTCCTTCAATAGTTTGCTCTACAATGAAAACGATAATAACTTTTAAGAGCATAACAGGACCAGCAATCAAACCCAAAACAAGAGCTGGAATCATTGCAAGAAAACTACCTAGATAAGGAACTAAATTGAGAAAACCGGCTGTAATACCTAAAGTAACAGCATAACGAAGTCCAATAATCTTAAAGAAGATAATAAACATGATAGCTACGATTACAGCCACTGTAATTTGCCCTCGAACATAATTGGAAAGTTGTTGATTGACTTCTGAAAGAACCTTACCAACTGGTTCTCTCAATTTATTTGGTAAGAATTGAGTAATATAGTCTCTAAGTCCTTTTCCGTCTCGAAGGAGATAAAAGAGCATAAATGGCATGATGATCAGAGCGACAATGACCTGTGACGTTCCACTGATAAGAGCACTCACCCAGTTAACAGCCTTAGAAGAAATATTACTTGCCCAAGCAGTTGCCTGTGTTGAAAAATTAGCTAAAACTTGCTCCAGTTGGGGTCTAAAGTCATCTGGCAAACGCTTGGTTACAAGGTCACCAATGACTCTATCAGCATCCTCGAGATAACTTGGGACATTTTGCGCAAAAATTACTACTTGACGTTGAAGGTTTGGAATGGCAACGGCTAGTCCAATAATCAAGAGAATGGCAATAATGATAAAGATAATACTGATGGCTAAGACACGGTTAATCTTGTACTTCTCCATCAGATCTACTAGTGGATTTAAGAGGTAAAAAAGTAGACCCGATAAGATAACCGGCAACATTACTACTGATAAAAAGTCTATAACTGGGAAAAATAAAAAGCTAATTTTACTGAGAATAAAAATATTGAGACCTAATAACAAGGTCACCAAAAAAACAGTGATCGCTTTATTGTCTAAAAACCATTTAAAAAACCAAGATAAGGTAAAGTGTTTCTCTTTTTGTTCCATTTTTTCTTCCTTTCCTTTGTCCTAACATTATACCATGTTTTAATAAAAATAAGGGTATTTTATAGTCTTTTAGGAAGGGATAAATTTGTCTTCTTGACAAGGGAAGAGCTGTTTGACTGACTTAGATTTTTCATCAAGCAGGCCTTTTTATGTTATAATTGAATTATCTTTTTCTAGAGGTATGAATATGAAAGAAATAGTATATTTTGGAACCTATACACGACGTATTTCTCAAGGGATTTACAAGGCTGATTTTGATACTGAGACTGGCAAACTCTCAAATCTAGAACTATTTGCAACCGAGCCAAGTCCAACCTATTTAGCCTTTGATCAGCATCAGCATCTCTATACTGTCGGAAGCCATGATGACAAAGGTGGAATCGCAGCATACAGAACTGATGGTGTCCTCCTGAATCACGTCGTTGAAGAAGGTGCTCCTCACTGCTATGTTGCAGTCGATGAGACACGGAGTCTAGTCTACGGCGCTAACTATCATAAAGGTCAAGTCCTAGTCTATAAACGTAAAGAAGATGGCTGTCTTGAATTGGCAGACAAAGTTCAACACACTGGCCATGGTCCACATGAAAACCAAGCTTCTCCCCACGTACACTACACCGATTTAACACCAGACCAATATTTGGTAACTTGTGACTTGGGTACTGACGAGGTCATTACCTATGATGTCGATCTAGAAGGAAAGTTGACGAAACTAGCAACTTATAATTGTAATCCCGGCGCTGGTGCTCGTCACCTTGTTTTCCATCACCACTACAAGATTGCTTATCTCATCTGTGAACTCAACAGTACGATTGAAGTATTGATTTACGATGGAGTTGGAGAATTTGAACAAATGCAGGTCATTTCAACCTTACCAGATGACTATAGTGGTTTTAATGGTACTGCGGCTATTCGTCTTTCTAAAGATGGCAAATTCCTCTACGCTTCTAACCGAGGCCATAATTCTATCGCTGTTTATAGCATTTTAGCAGATGGAAGCTTGGAATTATTAGAGATTGTTCCAACCAATGGGAAAAATCCACGTGATTTTGATTTGTCACCTGACCAAGAATTCCTTATCGCTGTTCACCAGGATTCTGATAACGCGACTGTCTTTAAGCGCAATCCTGAAACTGGTAGACTGGCAGAACTCTCTAATGAATTTCATGTTCCTGAAGCAGTCTGCATAAGTTTCAATAAATAGGGCATAAAAAAATGAACTTGTTTTACAAGTTCATTTTTTATTTTATAATTTATTTCCGACATTGATACGGTTAATAGCACGTTGCAATGCAATTTTAGCACGGCGCTCTTGGTCGATTAAGTGTTTGTCTTGTGCTTCTTCGATTTCACGTTCTGCACGAAGTTTAGCACGTTCTGCACGACTAACATCAATATCGCGCGCACGTTCAGCTGAGTCAGCAATAATGGTAATAACATTATTAGCAATCTCAATGATTCCTCCGTTTACTGCAATCCAGTTCACATGAGTATCATCATCGATGCGTTTAACCTTTACTTCATCAACTGCTAGAACCGCAATCATATTTTCATGTCGTGGCAAGATCCCCATCTCACCATCCAGAGTTCGTACCGATACAAAGCTGGCATGGTGATCATAGACGAGGCCATCTGGTGTCACGATCTGGACAGTTAAATGTGCCATAGATCACCTCTTAAAATCCCATTTTTTCAGCCTTAGCAATAACATCTTCGATTGATCCTACTCCACGGAAGGCATCTTCTGGAAGGTGATCGTGTTTACCGTCGAGAATTTCCTTGAAGCCACGAACAGTTTCAGCTACTGGAACATAAGAACCTGGTTGACCTGTAAATTGTTCCGCAACGTTGAAGTTTTGTGACAAGAAGAACTGAATACGGCGTGCACGAGCAACCAAAGTCTTTTCTTCATCAGAAAGTTCATCCATACCAAGGATGGCAATAATATCTTGCAACTCATGGTAACGTTGGAGAACACGTTTCACTTCAGCAGCTACTGCATAGTGCTCTTCTCCAACAATTTCAGGTGCCAAGGCACGTGAGCTTGAAGCAAGGGGGTCAACGGCTGGGTAAATCCCCAATTGAACCAATTTACGTTCCAAGTTAGTTGTTGAGTCCAAGTGAGCAAAAGCTGTTGCTGGCGCTGGGTCAGTATAGTCATCCGCTGGCACGTAAATGGCCTGGATAGAGGTTACAGAACCCTTCTTGGTTGACGTGATACGTTCTTGCAATTGACCCATTTCTGTTGCGAGGGTTGGTTGATAACCAACGGCTGAAGGCATACGACCCAAAAGGGCAGATACTTCTGAACCAGCTTGTGTGAAACGGAAAATGTTGTCAATGAAGAGAAGAACGTCTTGACCTTCTACATCACGAAAGTACTCAGCGATTGTCAAACCAGTAAGGGCAACACGCATACGTGCTCCTGGTGGCTCATTCATTTGACCAAATACCATGGCTGTTTTTTCGATAACGCCTGATTCTTTCATTTCCCAGTAGAGGTCGTTCCCTTCACGAGTACGTTCCCCAACACCAGTAAATACTGAGATCCCACCGTGTTCTTGGGCGATGTTGTGAATCAATTCTTGGATCAAAACGGTCTTACCAACTCCGGCACCACCGAAGAGTCCGACCTTACCACCTTTAAGGTAAGGGGCAAGAAGGTCGATAACTTTGATCCCTGTTTCTAGAATTTCTGAAGAGGTAGACAATTCATCAAAAGTTGGTGCTTTTTTATGAATTGGCTGACGCTCTGCATCTTCACCAAAAGGAGCTTCCAAGTCAATGGTATCTCCCAAAACGTTGAAGACACGTCCTAGAGTTTCTTTCCCAACTGGTACTGAGATTGGACGGCCTGTGTCCAATACTTCCAAACCACGGGTCAAGCCATCAGTTGATTCCATAGCGATGGTACGAATCATACCATCTCCCAACTCCAAGGCTACTTCAAGGACGATTTTTGTTTTTCTTTCGTCATTTTTGTAGACGACAAGTGCATTATTAATCTCTGGTAGTTTCTCACCTGCTGCAAACATAACGTCTACAACGGGACCGATAACCTGAGCAATTTTACCTGAACTCATCTACTTCTCCTATTCTGTATAAGATACTGTCGGTTCCTAGCTCAACTAGGTCCTAATACTCTTCGAAAATCTAATTCAAACCACGTCAGCGTCTCCTTACCGTACTCAAGTACAGCCTGTGGCTAGCTTCCTAGTTTGCTCTTTGATTTTCATTGAGTATAAGTTCATTTTCATACGAGCTGGACTAGAGCCTATTCTAAGGCACTAGCTCCTGCTACGATTTCTGTAATTTCTTGTGTAATCGCCGCCTGTCTGGCACGGTTATACTGGATAGTCAAATCATTGATAACTTTTTTAGCATTATCTGTCGCTGTCTGCATTGCCGTCATCCCTGCCGCATTTTCAGCTGTCTTGGCATCAATTATAGCACCGTAAATCATACTTTCTGCAAACTGTGGCAATAGTTGATCCAAGATTTCTTCACGACTTGTTTCAAGCTCAAATGTCAAGCTGTAGTTATCATCTGCTTCATTTGGGTCCAAGTCGACAATTGGAAGCATCTGCTCCACACGCATTTGACTTGTCAGTGTATTCACGTGGTGGTTGTAGCAAACATAGAGCTCATCGAAAAGTTCATTTTGGTACATTTCAATAGTTTTTGAAATAATCTTGCGAACTTCATCGAAGCTTGGTTGACTGGCTAGACCACGCAATTCATAAATTGGCTGAATTCCACGAGCTTTAAAGAAGTCTGCTCCCATACCACCGATACAGATGACTTCAAAATCATCACCTGAAGGATGGTATTCTTGTTGAAGTTCCATGACTGCCTTCAAGATTGAAGAGTTATATCCTCCAACAAGACCGCGGTCAGATGTAATGACGATATAGCCTGTTTTCTTGACCGGACGGCTAATCAACATTGGATTTGTTGATCCGCCAGCACCATCCCCGTGAAGGATGTCTGTAAGGAGTTTACGGACTTTTTGAGCATAAATCTGGAAGTTGCGTGCAGCTTCTTCAGAACGACCTAACTTAGCTGCAGAAACCATCTGCATGGCGTTAGTAATTTGACTAGTATTTTTCGTTGAGGCGATTTTTGTTTTAATATCATTTAGAGATACTGCCATCTGACACCTCTATTCTTATTGGAAGCTGGATTGGTTGAGAAACTCAGTAATCGCAGCATCCAAGACTGCTTCTTCTGGCAAGTCTTTTGTTTCACGAATAGTTTCCAAAATCTCTGGATGTTGCGCATCAAAGAAGGCATGGAATTCTTCCTCAAAACGAACAATATCATCAACTGATATAGTATCCAAGAATCCATGAGTCAAGGCATACAGAATGGTTACTTGTTTCTCAACAGGTAGTGGTTTATGAACTGGTTGTTTCAATACTTCTACAGTACGACGACCACGGTTCAATTTAGCCTGTGTAGCAGCATCCAAGTCTGAACCAAATTTAGTGAAGGCTTCCAACTCTCGGTATGAAGCAAGGTCAATACGAAGAGTACCAGCAACCTTCTTCATGGCTTTAATCTGAGCTGAACCACCAACACGAGATACTGAAGAACCCGCATCAATAGCTGGACGAATACCTGCATTAAATAGACTATCACTTAGGAAGATTTGTCCATCCGTAATAGAGATTACGTTTGTGGCGATATAGGCTGAGATATCTCCTGCTTGGGTCTCTATAAATGGAAGAGCCGTGATAGATCCACCACCAAGCTCATCTGAAACTTTAGCAGAACGCTCAAGTAGACGGCTGTGAAGGTAGAAGACATCCCCTGGGAAGGCCTCACGACCTGGTGGACGACGGAGCAAGAGAGAAAGTTCACGATAAGCTACCGCTTGTTTAGATAGGTCATCATAAACAATCAACACATGCTTCCCTTGGTACATGAATTCTTCTGCCATAGCAACCCCTGCATAAGGAGCAAGGAAGAGCAAGGGAGAAGGTTGTGAAGCTGAGGCTGTCACAACGATTGTGTAATCCAAGGCACCGTACTGACGAAGTGTTTCTACTTGTGTACGAACTGTTGATTCTTTTTGTCCAATCGCTACATAGATACAAATCATATCTTGACCTTTTTGGTTCAAGATAGCGTCAATTGCGATAGTAGTCTTCCCTGTTTGACGGTCACCAATGATCAACTCACGTTGGCCACGACCGATTGGAACAAGGGCGTCAATAGCTTTCAAACCTGTTTGCAATGGTTCTGAGACAGACTTACGTTGCATAACACCAGGAGCTGGTGCTTCAACTGGACGAGTCTTGTCTGTATTGATTGGACCCAAACCATCCACTGGACGACCTAGCGGATCGACAACACGTCCAATCAAGCTATCACCAACTGGAACTTCCATGATTTTCCCTGTACGACGAATTGTATCGCCTTCACGGATATCTGTAAAGTCTCCAAGAATGATAATACCGACATCTGTTGATTCCAAGTTTTGCGCCATACCATAAGAGCCATTTTCAAAAATCAACAGCTCACCACTCATAGCATTTTCAAGACCATGAGCACGCGCAATCCCGTCACCAATATAGGTTACAACACCCGTTTCAGTCACATCAAAATTGGGTTTGAAATTTTCAATTTGTTGCTTAATTAAAGCGCTGATTTCTTGTGCGTTAATTGCCAAAAGAACACCACTTTCTATTTCAAATTTTCCTTAACAACTTTAAGTTGTTGTTTAATACTCACATCAATTGTCTTGTGATTGGCAAAAATAACAAAACCACCGATTAAACTATCGTCAATTTTTTCCTTAATGCTACGAACTTTTAGAGACATCTTTTTCTCGATGAGAGGAATTAGTCGTTCTTTCTGTTCACCAGTCAAAGGATGTGCAGACAAAATAGTCACTTCAAAACGATTGGTTTCTTTTTCAAGACGATTCAAGCAATCTACAATCACATCGTAAAACAGTTTTGATCTGTGATTGTAAAGTAGAACCTCGATAAAGTTTTGTACTAAAGGTGACACAGAGTCCTGGAAAAAACGAACCGTTTTTTCTTTATCCGACTCATCTACTGCCACCTGAGCTAAAAAAGAAGGTAAGCCTGTTTCTTCAGCTACTTGCTTTATTTGAGACAAGTCTGAAAAAATAGAGTCTTCTTCTCCTTTTTCAATCACCAATTGGACAAAAGGCATGCTGTATTTTTCAATTACCTTTAGAGTCTTTTTGTCCATTAAGCTTCTCCTAGCTGATCGATATACTGATCAATGAGTTCTTTATGGGCCTGACCGTCAAGGTTTTGAGAGATAATTTTTCCAGCTAGACTGATTGTCAAGTCTGCCACATCTCCCTTAACACTTTGTAAAGCTTCAGCTTTATTTTGAGCAATTTCTTGGTTGGCTTTTTCTTTTAAGCGGCCTGCTTCAAGTTTAGCTTCAGCCAAAATATCAGCTTTACTTTTCTCAGCTGTTTCCTTTGCATTCTCGATAATCGTTTTAGCTTCGGTACGGCTACCTGCTAACTCAGCTTCACGTTTGCTAGCAAGTTCCTCTGCCTTTTTACGGGCTTCCTCAGCACCATCAATATCTGAAGAAATCTTTTCAGCGCGTTCATCTAAAACACTGGTAATATTTCCCCAAGCATATTTCTTCACTAAAAAGATCAATAAAAGGAAGGAACCAGCGATCAGAATAAAATCACCAATAATGGTACTAATAGTTAAATCCATCTTCTAATCCTCCTCTACTTACTCTTCCCCTTCATTTATTTTTTTACCAATGTACATAGATGACAACATGGTAAATACATAAGCTTGAATACATGAAATGAAAATCGAAAATGCTGTCCATAACATGTTTGCAATAAAGGCAAAAGGATACCAATACAAGGCATGTTGTGACAAGGCCAATAGCAATCCTGCTAAAACCTCACCGGCAAAGATATTTCCGTAAATCCGAATCGCCAAGGAGGCAAAATTGGTGAACTCTTCTAAAACGTTCATCGGAGTCATAAAGCCAGGAGTAACAAATGCTCTCAAATATTCTTTAACGCCTCTACGACGAATTCCTTCTACATGGGCAATCAAAGTGATCAATAAGGAGAGGGATAAATCGTATCCAAGGTTGGCTGTTGGGGAAGTCCACAAGTTATAACCGTTTGTTGTTTGTACTTTTGCCATTAAGCCAATATTGTTGGCAACCAAGATAAACAGAAATAGAGAGAACAAGAACAAGGAATAATCCTTGATATATGAATCTCCAATGTTTGGTTTTGTAAAACCAATCACAAAGTCATAAATCATCTCAAGAGCATTCTGTTTGCCCTTTGGACGGATGGCCATTTTACGACTTGCCCAGTAGACAAAGGCAAAAACCATCAAAACAGTTACAAGAGACATGGCAAGCAGGGTCAAATCAAAGGATATTGGTCCAATATTAACGGTTGGATTCAAACTTTCTTCCATGGTTTGACACCTCCATTTCTAAATAGAGTTGTCTATTTGATAACGAATGACATCGCCAAGGTTACAAAGAAAGTTCCTTCGATAAAGGCAATCCCCATGATCATCAAACTACGCAATTGTGGAATGATATCTGGTTGGCGTGCTGCAGATTTGAACAAACCGTTCATCAAAAATCCTTCTGCAAGAGATACACCCATACAGGCAAGACATAGACCGAAAAATGTTAAATTCATGACGAATTCTCCTTTTTTAAATTAAATTTACTTCCCTAGTTTAGTCCTAAAATTTGCTTTTGTCAACTCTTTACTAGCATTGAAAGCGTTTCAAATCATTTATTTCTAATTTTACGATTTTCAAGACAATCATATAGAAAATTTTAATGTCTTTTCAGGTTATTTTCCTTATCTTTCCTATTTTTCTGAAAAGAAAAATCCAAGTTTTACAACTTGGATTTATCGTTTCTTATTTAAAATAATATAAATGGTGGCTCTGGCAAGCTGGATTGAATGCAGCTTTACAGTGAGGACAGTTTCCTTTCTCTGTATATTCCTCATAAGTTAGGGTCGTCTTACAGGAACCACATAAGATAGGTTTATTCTGTTTAAGTCTTAAAGGATAGGGAGAAAATGTGTGCTCCTCTAGCGTATTGTGACACTGATAACAGGCATAGTATTTCTTACACTCATTACACTGGAGCGCTACGATATCTTTATCACTATGGTAATGAACACATCTGCTTTCATCATCTACTAGTAATCCATGAGCTTGAACCATTGACTTTCCTTATCTAGGCACGAACTGTAACGCTTGTTCCATCTTCTTTGTAAAGATTGATGAGACCTTCTTTCAAGGCACGTACCATGTCACCAGCTTCTACTGGTTGAGGAACCTTGATAGTCAAAAGTTCCATTGGATTTGGGGCGCGATCGATTTTATTTCCTTTAGCATCGTGAAGGTCTTCAATATATGTCTCAAAATGACGGAAACCTGGACCGTAGAACTCAACTTGGTCGCCTTCGTTGATAACGTTACGTTGACGAATAGTTGCTGTTTGGGTTGCAGCATCATAAGCTACTACTTCAGCAACAAACTTGTATTCTGGGATCTTTCGACGAGCACCAAACAGTTGTTCATTTTCAGATGGTGTTCCGTAGTAGAAACCTGTAGCCAACTCACGTTGGGCAACCTTCCACATTTCATCAATCAAGTCTTGCTTAATAGCTTCAAACTTTTCAGGGCTCTCAAGATAGGCATCAACAGCAGCCTTGTAGCAGTTTGTTACTGTTGAAACATAGTGGATAGACTTCATACGGCCTTCAATCTTAAGACTGTCTACACCATTTTCTATCATATCTGGAATATGGTCAATCATAGACATATCAACCGCAGACATAGAGAATTCTTCAGGAATTTCTCCCTTGAGACTCTTACGTTCCTTACCGAACGGCATATCGTAAAGGTCATATTTCCAACGGCAAGATTGTGAACATCCACCACGGTTGGCGTCACGCATACTCATGTGGTTAGAAAGGGTACAACGACCAGAGTAAGAGATACACATAGCTCCATGAACGAAGGCTTCAATCTCAACATCTGTACGTTTGCGAATCTCTGCCAATTCTTCCATAGAAACCTCACGCGCCAAAACGACACGAGTCAAACCAAGTTCTTTCCAGAATTCTAGGGTTTCGTAGTTAGTCGCACTGGCCTGGGTTGAAAGGTGGATTTCAAGTCCTGGTGCTTCTGTTGCAGCGATCATGATCAAGGCTGGATCAGACACGATAACCGCTGCAATCCCAATATCACGCAATTTACGGAACCATTCGCCGGCCCCTTCTTCATTTCCTTCGTGCATAACCATATTGGCAGCCACATATACCTTAGCTCCATACTTAGCCGCGAACTGAACTCCTTCTTCCATTTGTTCGAAAGTAAAGTTCCCTGCACGGCTACGAAGACCATAGGCCTGACCACCGATAAAGACAGCATCTGCTCCATATTGAACAGCTACTTTTAGTTTTTCAAGTGTTCCTGCAGGTGATAGAACCTCAGGACGTTTCAAAGTTTTTGTCATGTTTTCTCCTATTTGCAATATAAAAGTTTGACACTAATCTTTACCATTTTATAGCAAAAAGGTTCTAAAATCAAGTTTTGATTGATTGTTTAGACAATTTTAATTTTCTTGAAAAGCTAAGCTCAGCGAACTGTTTCTATTTGCCAAGCAGCCCAACCTTTAAAACGAATGGCCCCCTTTTGATCTGTTTTGTAAATCGAATTCCCAAATTCTTGGTTATTCTCCCCATTTTTTTCTTTAAATTTTTTCTTCTTGTCTACAGAAATGACAGTGATTTTAGGCTGGAAGATTTCGAGGACTTCGACATCAGTCTTTTTCTTTAATGCTTGCTGATGAGTTAGCACTACATCTGCTTGGATTTTTGGATAAGACTTGTTTAAGAACTTCTCCTCTATATTTCCAGTGACTAGAAAAGTTTGATTTAGTAGCTTTCCATACATTGCTATTGAGGTTTTACTATCCCTGTTTTGATTTTCGATTACTTCTAAACTACTCCCAAAAATAACTAACTGCTCTCCTGTTTTAATAGGACGTACTTTCAAGTTACTTTCCTTTAATTTATCCATAAATTCACTTTTAGATAGAGTTTCTTCAGTTACTAGAATCTCTCCAAGATTGAAGGCTTTACTAATTTCTAGTAGATGGTCTAGTTGCTTAGGTTCACTATCCGTTAAAACAAGTTGATCAATCTTTGCCACTCCTCTACTTTTCAGATAGGGAATTAAACTTCGTTTGGCAACGCTCGAGGTGACTTTCTCCTGCCAAGCTTCTTTTTTCTCAACTGCTAACTTTTCACCGACATCCAGTAATATTGTCTTGCCTGTCATGTCTCTTAGGAAAATGCTCCGTCCCTGCTCCATGTCTAGGACTGTGATTTCATTTTCCAGTGGATGTTTGGTTACTAAGAAAAGGGAAACGATAAATAGGATAAGCAAAGATGCTTTCTTCAAATTTTTACGATAATCATAAATCAGCGCCAAAGAGACTAATAGACATACCAAAACCCAGAGATTCGGTTGACCAAAAACAAAGGGTCTAGTAGATAGCTGAGAAACATAGCGTATGATGTTCTCTAGCCATTCAAAGAGAAAGTTAAACTGGGTAATAGGATATATCCATGACAGGCAGAAGAGCATTGATAAAAGTGGTAGCAAGACCATATCAAATAAAAAAGAAAAGACAAAGGTTAAGAGGATAGACCATGGTTGAAATTCAGAAAAATAGAATGATAAAATTGGCAGAATTCCTAAGGAAATAATGAAGCTTTCTCTCACCAGACCTTTTATCCCTGTTACTTCTTCACCAGTCATGGTCAGGATAAAGGCATAGGCACAGGAGAGCACTCCACCAGCAGTTAGGAAGAAATTCGGCATCATGATAAACAAGACAAGGACTGTCAAAGCAAAATTATCCAGTCCCTTGAAGCCATGTTGAGCCAAAAGTTTTTGTAAGAGACTACGAATAACAGAAGCTGAGAACCCTGTCAAACCTGCATAGACCAAAGAAAAGGGATAGGCAAGCCATTTGAACTTCTCTTGCGTCAAACCCAATCGTAAGAGTGACTTTTTAAAAGCATTCATGAAGAAACCAACCTGCATCCCTGACAAAGCAAAAAGGTGAATAATCCCTAGACTGGAATAGAGTTCATTCATTTCCTCAAAGTTGGTGTCCAAGTGCCCTAATAAAAGACCTGTCATATAATTACGCATGGGGTCAGGAAAATTCCTTTTTATCCAGACAACTGCTTTTCTCCGTAGGCTGGATAGATTTTCTCCTATATCCCAGCTGGATGCTTTCTTTAATTCGACAATTTCCGATATAGTTAAGGTCTGATAAATCCCCTGCGTTTTGAGATAGTTTCGATAATCAAATCCAGCAAAATTATTTGCTCCCTGAGGAATAGCTAGCTTTCCTTTTACTACTATCTCATGCAGTTCAGATAACTCTTTAAGCCTTTCCTTTTCAGCCTCTGACTGGAATTTATAATAGACCTGAAAGAGTCTGCCATCAGCCTTCCCACGAAAGGATAAACTATCTCCATTGACCTTGATAGTATCAGGCAAGATTCGTACCGTATTAACTGAGTCAACAAGATGTTGACTCGCTTCTTCTTGTTGCCATTTTTGAAATATAAACCAGCTACCAAATAGTCCACAAACAAAGAGAACCTTGACCACAGTCTTCCATGGAAATTGAAAAAAGAGGCAGAGCAGTAAAAAGACAAAGCCCAAAAGTGCTAAAAAGCTTGCTGAAAAGATAGCATAGTAGAGCCAAAGCAGGAGAAAACTGAGATAGATTTTGGGGATGGGAAATCGACTAATCCACTGTGACATACTCTTTTAACTTTTCTATCGTTTTTGCACCAATACCAGAAACCTTTTTGAGCTCATCAACTGACTTAAACTTACCGTTGGACTCACGATGGTCGATGATATCCTGAGCACGTTTGGCTCCCAACCCCTTGACTTGTTTCAGCTCCTCTAAACTGGCTTTATTAAGATTGACTTTCTTATTTTCTTTGGTGTTGGAAGCATTTGAATGCGCCTCTTGACTGGTAGCTTCTTCCTTAGTCGGGACATAGACCAGCGCTTCATCACTAATTTTCTGAGCAAGATTGATAGACTTACTGTCTGCATTATCTGTCAAGCCACCAGCTTTTTGAACAGCATCATTGATTCGACTTCCAACTGGCAAATCATAAATTCCTGGCGATTTAACAGCGCCTTTGACATCAACAGTAATCAGATCTTGCTCCACCACTTCTTCCTTCTGATTTTTATCTTCCTTTTCCTCCGTCGAATCCTTTGAAACAGTTGTAACTTCTGTTTGCAAATTGCTTTCCTTAGCCGGTGTTTGAACGACTGGCTTTATGAGAAAAAATCCACCCAAGACTAAACCCAAAATAGCACAGATAACAATGATTTTATATTCTTTGATTTTTTCAATAAGTTCTTCCATAATTTCTCCTCTCTTATCTTATTCGTAAGGCAAAGAAAAAACAGCCGAAAAAACTTTTCAACTGCTTACTTATTTGCAAAATATTCTTCTTTGGTCAAGACATAATGGACATCTGTTACGAATCTTCCAGGTTCATTTTTATCCATTCTAGCATATGGTTCTTCGTGAGAGAAACGCATTCCTGATTTCTCCATGACCTTTCCTGATGCGGGATTATCCTTATCATGAAAGGCATCTAACTTATTCATTCCTATCTTTTCAAAAGCTAGTTCAATTACAGCTCGATTGGCTTCAGTTGTCAAACCTTGATTCCAATATTTTTGATTGATAATATAACCAATGGTTGCCTTCTTAAGAACAGTATCCAACTTGTGCAGGTCAATAGTTCCGATAAACTCTCCAGTACTTTTTAGTTCAATTCCCCATCGGCCCAATGGATTGGCTAAATAAAACTGGGCAATATTATTCTTGGTTTCCTCCAGACTTTGATTGGTTGGAAAAGTGTAGCGTGTATTTTCCTTGTCTGAAGCATATTCAAACATGGCTTCTGCATCATCAAGTGTTACTGGTCTAAGTACTAAGCGTTCTGTTTCGATAATTTGATGCTTCGCTAGTTTGATAAATAATAATTCCATGATTGTACCTCCTAAAATAAGTTGGTAAAAGAATAACATAAAAGAAATAGGTTTACAAGTTTTTCTTGCAATTTATAGCGGTTTCATATAAAATAAAAACATCACAAGAAAAGACTGGGTTCTTCCTGTGATGATTTCGTATAAGAACCTAGATGTTAAATAAGGAGCTAATCTCTATGTTAATTGGAATTCCAAAGGAAATTAAAAATAATGAAAATCGTGTTGCTTTGACACCTGCTGGTGTACAGAGTCTTGTTGGTCGTGGTCACCGTGTCCTCATCGAAACAAATGCGGGACTTGGATCTGGTTTTGCTGATTCTGACTATGAAAAGCAAGGTGCTGAGATTGTCGCAACTGCTGCTGAAGCCTGGGCTGCAGAGTTAGTTGTTAAAGTCAAGGAACCCCTTGCTAGTGAGTACCAGTTCTTGCGTGACGATTTACTTCTCTTCACCTACTTGCACATGGCAGCAGCCCCAGAATTAGCGGATGCTATGCTTGCAGCGAAAACAACTGGTGTTGCTTATGAAACTGTACGCAATACTGAAGGTCAACTTCCTCTATTGGTTCCAATGAGTGAGGTTGCAGGTCGTATGGCTGTCCAAATCGGAGCTCACTTCTTAACGAAACAAGCTGGTGGTTCTGGAGTTCTTTTAGGTGGTGTCCCAGGTGTACCAAAAGGAAAAGTAACCATTATCGGTGGTGGTGTCGTTGGTACACACGCAGCACGTATCGCTCTTGGTTTAGGAGCTCAGGTAACTATTCTTGATATCAGCGCTAAACGTCTCTCTGAACTTGAAGATGTCTTTGGTCACCAAATCCAAACACTCATGTCTAACCCATTTAATATCGAAGCAAGTGTGCGTGAAGCAGACGTTGTTATCGGTGCAGTATTGATTCCTGGTGCTAAAGCTCCAAAATTAGTGACAGATGACATGGTTCAACAAATGCGTCCTGGTTCTGTCATCGTAGACGTTGCTGTAGACCAAGGTGGTGTTATTGCAACAGCTGACCGTGTGACAACCCATGATGAGCCAGTATATGAGAAACACGGTGTTCTCCACTATGCGGTTGCTAACATTCCTGGAGCAGTTGCTCGTACTTCTACTATCGCCCTTACAAATGTGACTCTTCCATATATTGAAGCCTTGGCAGGAAAAGGATTTAAGAAAGCAATCCTCGAAGATGCAGGTTTGCTTGAAGGTGTAACAACTTATCAAGGTCAACTCACAAGTCAACCAGTTGCTGAAGGTTTAGAACGTGACTTCACACCTATCAGTGAACTTGTTTAATAAGAAATTCAAAAAAAATTAAGAGCAGTTTTTCAACTGCTCTTTTTCTTTATTCTGTTTCTTCTTGATTTTCTTCAGCTTTGACAGGTCGAGGTTCATAGGCTCTGATAATCTGAGCAACGACTGGATGGCGAACCACATCCTTGGCTGAGAAGTGTACAAAGTCGATCTGGTGAATATTCTTAAGTTTTTCCTGGGCATCAATCAAACCTGATTTAACATTACGCGGCAGGTCAATCTGGCTAATATCCCCATTGACAATCATTTTAGAATTAAAGCCTAAACGTGTCAAGAACATCTTCATCTGCATGATGGTTGTATTTTGGGCTTCATCCAAAATAACAAAGGCATCATCCAAGGTACGCCCACGCATATAGGCCAAAGGCGCAATCTCAATAATTTCTCTCTCCATGAGACGAGTTGTTTGGTCTTTCCCTAAGATCTGATATAAAGCATCATAGACTGGTCGAAGATAAGGATCCACCTTTTCTTTCAAATCACCAGGTAGAAATCCTAGGCTTTCTCCAGCTTCTACTGCTGGACGAGTCAAGATAATACGCTTGACTTGACCTCGCTTGAGAGCTGTAACAGCCAAGGTCACTGCTAGGAAAGTTTTTCCTGTACCTGCTGGACCAATTCCAAAGGTCACATCATGGTTCTTAACACTATCTACATAAAGTTTTTGACCCAGTGTCTTTACACGTATCGGCTTACCAGTATTGTCTTTGATAATCTCTTCTTCATAGAGGGCAACAAACTTATCGATTTCATTGTTTCTAACCATATTGATGGCTGTCACCACATCCGGAGTTCCTACTGTCATGCCACGATTGACCAAGACCATCAAGGCTTGAATTACTTGCCGTGCTTCTTCACAAGAATACTCCTCTCCCAAGACTTGTACAATCTCTGTACGAGCATGGATGATAACATCTAACTCATCCTCCATCAAGCGAAGATGGCGTTCATTGGAACCAAAAAGATGAAACAGGTCATCTGGATGACTTAACTGAATGTCTATTGAATGTTCCTTCAAATAAAGAACCTCTCTAACTCTTTAATTTCTTTTTATTATAGCAAAGGCATTTAGAAATTGCTATCCCTAACACCTATGCCTTTTTAATGTTCTAAATATTCCTGCCAGATGCGATCGAAGTCTCCCATATTAAAGGAAAAACTAGCATGTTCTTCTAAAAATCGACTCACCTGATCGAAATCATCCGTATGTTTCGGGAAGGCTGACTCCTCAAAGGCAAGATCCGCTAAAATTGCTTTGGGACTATTACTTTTAGGATTACGCTCTGTCATAAGCCAAGTATAAAATGATTTTCGCATAAGCCTCCCTAAATTAACTCTGTACCAAATTGGTCTTGTTTAATCTTTCCAGCTTTCATTAAACCACCAAGCGCTTTTTTAAACTGACCTTTTGAGATACCAAAGGTAGCCTTAATGTCATCTGGTGATGATTTGTCATTTAAGGTCATAAATCCACCATTACTTTCCAAGTATGTCAGAATCATTTGTGCATCATTTTCTAACATCTCAAAAGAGCGAGGTTTTAGTGATAGATTAAGAGTTCGGTCAACTTCACGGAAACCAATGACACGCACATCTAACACTTGACCCAAACGTGGCTCTGCATAGCGCTCACTTGGGTGGATAAATCCAAGCATGTTGTTTTCTGGTAGATAGACAAAAGTTCCTGATAACTTAAGACGATAAACGATTGCAGGCCAGTTCTGATTTTGCATGTTGTTGTATGCCGGACGTGCCAAACGTTGGAAGTCTTCCTGATAAGCCAAAACTCCCCAGATACGATCTTTCTTGTCTACTTCTAGACGAACATAAAGTTTATCGCCCTTCTTAGGCCAAAGCTCTTTCAGTTCAGGTAGGATATCCAGTGACACAACGATTTCCTTGTCAGGAAGCCCTGTATCAACAAAAACACCCAAATCTTTACGGACTTCTGTTACAGTTCCCCAACCAAATTGATCCTGAGTTGCAGTCACTTCTAGGCTAGTCAAGCGAAGTTTTTGCTTCATATCCATGTAGGCGAAACCTTTGACCGTATCACCAACTGTATGCTGACCTTCTTCTTTAGCAAGAGCGTATGTTTGACCATCCTTTTGGACAAAGTAAAAACGGTCATTTTCATCAGTTATCAGACCGACTATAAAACTAGCAAGATTTGTATTCATGTTTCCTTCTTTCGAATAAAACTCAGCCAGCAATGCCAACTGAGTTTTTCTGTTTATTTCTCAGACTTCCAATAGTTCTTTTTCTTTATTGGCAGTCATGTCATCGATGTGTTTAACAGCATCGTCTGTCGCTTTTTGAATATCTTTTTCAAGAGTTTTCAACTCATCTTCAGTGATTTCTTTAGCTTTTTCTTGTTTCTTAGCTTCATCCATAGCATCACGACGAATGTTACGGATAGCAACTTTAGCATTTTCACCAACTTTTTTCACTTCTTTAGCAAGGTCACGACGAGTTTCCTCTGTAAGGGCTGGAATTACTAAGCGAATAACAGAACCATCGTTAGCTGGTGTAATACCGAGGTCAGAAGCATTCAAAGCACGTTCAATATCTTTCAAAGAAGTTTTATCAAATGGTGTCACCAACAAGACACGCGCTTCTGGAATAGTGATAGAAGCGATTTGGTTAAGAGGTGTTTCTACACCATAGTATTCTACGTGGATACGATCAAGCAAGCTTGCATTAGCGCGACCAGCTCGAATACTTCCAAATTCACGAGAAAGTGAGTGATGAGATTGGGTCATTCTCTCTTTTGCTTTTTCAACAATTGCGTTTGCCATAATCTTATTTTATTCCTTTTCTTCAATATTGTTAGAAACTGTAGTTCCGATATTTTCACCAAATACAACACGTTTGATATTGCCTGGTTGGTTCATGTTAAAGACAACCAAGTCGATGTCATTGTCCATTGAAAGGGTTGAAGCAGTCGAATCCATGATTCGAAGACCTTTACTAATAACATCACGGTGAGTCAATTCTTCAAACTTAACCGCTGTCTTATCTTTCTTAGGATCGGCATTATAAACACCATCAACACCGTTTTTAGCCATCAAGATAGCGTCTGCTTCAATTTCAGCTGCACGGAGAGCTGCAGTTGTATCTGTTGAGAAGTATGGTGAACCAACACCTGCACCAAAGATAACAATACGGCCTTTTTCAAGATGACGAAGGGCACGACCACGAACATAAGGTTCAGCTACTTGTTGCATAGCAATAGCTGTCTGCACACGAGTATCTACACCAACTTGTTGCAATGAATCTGCCATTACAAGAGCATTCATAACCGTTCCGAGCATACCTGTGTAATCTGCCTGAACACGATCCATTCCAGCTTCTGCTGCAGGTTCTCCACGCCAGAGATTTCCTCCTCCGATTACGAGAGCAATCTCAATCCCGAGGTTGTGTACTTCTTGAATTTCTTGTGCCATTGCTTGAACGGTTTTGATATCAATACCGACACCACGTTCACCAGCAAGGGCTTCACCAGATAGCTTGATTAAGATACGTTTATACTTAGGTTCTACCATTTTCTCTCTCCTTTTTTCATCCTACCTATTTTATCACAATTTCAAGGATTTTTATAGTATCATGAGCATTTCTTTCAAAAAAATTAGACAGATAAAAATTTCTCTAAATCAGACAAGGCGCGTTCTGCAATTTTCTCATAACGAGCCTTTTTATCACGAATACGCTCACCTTCTAACTCCTTGATAATCCCGAAGTTGACATTCATGGGTTGGAAATGCTTGCTATCAGCATGAGTGATATAATGAGCTAAACTTCCGATAGCTGTTGTCTCTGGGAAAATAGCCTCACTTTCTCCTTTAAAAAGACGAGCAGCATTTATTCCAGCAACCAATCCTGAAGCTGCTGACTCAACGTAACCCTCTACTCCTGTCATCTGACCAGCAAAGAAAAGATTTGGCTGTTTCTTAGAACGATAAGTCTGCTCAAGAAGATTTGGTGAATCCATGTAAGAATTACGGTGCATGACACCATAACGGACAAACTCCGCATTTTCAAGTCCTGGAATCATTTGGAAAACACGCTTTTGTTCTCCCCATTTGAGGTGAGTTTGGAAACCAACGATATTATAAAGACTTCCAGCCGCATTATCCTGACGAAGCTGAACGACTGCATAAGGAGTTTTAAAGTCACCATCACGAGGTCCCTTGTAGTCTTCTGGATATTCTAGACCAACTGGTTTCATAGGTCCATAGAGCATGGTTTTGATACCACGTTTGGCCATGACCTCGATTGGCATACAACCTTCAAAATATTTTTCTTTCTCAAAGGAGTTGAGCGGAGCTTCTTCCGCATTGACCAAGGCTTCATGGAAATCCATAAATTCTTGCTTGGTCATAGGAGCATTAAGGTAGGCCGCTTCTCCCTTATCATAGCGTGATTTGAGATAAACCTTGTTTATATCAATGGTATTGACGTCTACGATTGGAGCTGCAGCATCGTAGAAATAAAAACCGTCTCCTCCATTTAGAGAGTGAATTTTCTCAGCCAGGGCATCGCTAGTCAAAGGACCAGTCGCTACAACTGTAATAGCATCTGTTGTCAATTCTGTAATTTCGTCACGAACGACCTCAATCAAAGGGTGATTGGCAATTTTTTCAGTGACCATTTGGGAGAAACCATCACGGTCAACTGCGAGGGCTCCCCCTGCAGGAACCCGCGTTGCTTCTGCAGATTCTAAAATTACAGAACCTAAGCGACGCATTTCTTCCTTGAGGAGACCTACAGCATTTGTAAGAGCGTCTCCACGCAAGGAGTTTGAGCAAACTAACTCTGCAAAATTGTCAGTTTTGTGTTGAGGTGTCGATTTGACACCACGCATTTCATAAAGTTTAACAGAAATACCACGTTCTGCGATTTGGTAGGCTGCTTCCGAACCCGCCAATCCAGCACCGATAACATTGATATAAGATTGAGACATGACACTAATACCTCTTTGGGTGGAACCTAAGTTCATAACAAAAGACCAACTGGTCTGTTTGACACCCACAAATCTTTCTAATTTTTCTTTTACTAGTATAACAAAAAAAGGGAAGAAGGAAAACTTCCCTGTTTAGTCGTTTTCTTGTTTCTCTTCCCATTCGTGGTAGGTAGCGTAGAGCTGGCTTTTATTCCACTGGTATGCCTTAGCAACTTCCTTAATGGCTTGATTTTTCTTAACTCCTTGTAGGATACGGTCTTGAATTTCTAGGAATAAGTCCTTCTCATCCTTTTCCTCGATCTCCTGGCTAGCTCCCTCAATGATCAGAAGGCATTCGCCCTTAAGAGGAGTTTCAGCAATGCTTTCTAGTAGCTCTGTAATATTCCCACGTTGATATTCTTCATAAATCTTGGTTAACTCTCGAACCAAGACAACCGAGCGATCTCCGTAAACTGTCAGCATATTCTCTAAAGTATCTGCTACACGATGAGGAGATTCATAAAAAATCTGGGTTTCTGGATAAGCTTTTTTTTCCTCAAAAAACTGCTTCTGCTGGCCTGATTTTCTAGGTAAAAATCCATAGAAGATGTGAGGTTGGGGTGCCAAACCACTGGCAATCAAGGCAGAAATTCCTGCGCTTGCACCAGGAACCGTGACTACAGGGATATCTTCCATAATGGCAGCCTTAACCAAATCATGGCCAGGGTCCGAGATACTTGGTAAACCTGCATCCGATACCTGAGCGATACTCTGTCCCTCTTTCAAAAAGCTAATCAAATCAGGAATTTTTTCATTAGCATTGTGCTCATGAAAACTAATCTGTTTGGTTGAAATGTCAAAATGCTTGAGCAAGAGTCCTGTATTACGGGTATCCTCCGCCGCAATCCAGTCTACCTCCTTTAAGGTCTGGATAGCGCGAAAAGTCATATCGTCTAAGTTACCAATCGGTGTAGCAACTAGGTAAAGCTTCCCATAGGGAGATTGACCCTTAAAACTTCTTTGAATCTGCATGCTTACTCCCTATACAACAATTCATCACAGAACATGCATTCTTCATCCTGCTCCCGACGTTGTCCATAAAAATCATTACAAACGTGAAAACCATCTTTATAAATCCGATGAACACTTTCACGAACGTGCTTTGCTCTAGTTGTAGTATCAGTTTCTACCTCGCCGATACGTTCTCGCAACTTAGAGTTTTCCAAACGAAGAGCTGTATTCTCTTCTACAACACTCTTGAGATTTTTTTTGATGGCTTCGACATCTGCCAAGGTTGCCAACAACTGTTGAGAAAAATCATCTAAGGCATCAAATAATTCTTTCTTGTTCATGAACAGCCCTTTCTTTTTCTGTTTTCATGTTCATTTTATTGTAAAACTAGGAATTCCAAAGAATTCTGGAAAGACACATTTGCTTTCCACATTTTTCTGGCTTCGAGAAGGTTTTGCAATATTGTACGTGCTGCATTTTTTTGAATCTCTTGGCCTGCTAAAACTTCTAAAATTCTAAAGACTTGGTCTTGTTTTTCTTTGTCATCTGCTAAGCTAGCTAATTTTGCAACCTGTAAGTAAGATTCCTTTTTCCCAGCATCTAACCAAGAATAGAATCGTTCACTTTCTTCAAGTAGAGTCCAAAAACTTGTTTGATTTGTCAGTTTTTCGGCTTCTGCTTGCGATTGACTAAACTCAGCTAAAAGCCTTGCTTTATTTTTGACCAATCCTGCTTGTTCAAGTTGATTCCTAAGGCTTTCGACTTGTTTCTTAAATTGAAAAATCTGTGTCCGACTTCGAATAGTTGGTAACATCTGCTCTTGATCATTGGTTAAGAAGAAAATATAGGTTTCACTTTGCGGTTCTTCAATGACCTTTAGTAGTGAATTGGCGGCATTGGCATGCATTTTTTCTGCTTGTTCAATAATAAAAACCTGACGTTGATTTTCGATTCCTGATTGAGAAAACTGGCCAACTAATTCTCGGATTCGTTCCGTTTTAATGATTTGATTCATCGGACGAATAATGGTGACATCAGGAAATTCTTCCTGATCAATCAACTTACAATTTCGGCAAGACTCGCAAGGCAAGACACCTTGTTTTTCTGTACAGAACAAACTCTTAGACAGAAATAAGGCCATCTCCATGCTTCCGAAATACCCTGAAAAGAGATAGGCATGATTCAGCTGTCTTTGTTCTAAGATGTGAATAAAACGGTCAAATTGCTGGGGTTGACAAGCTCTTAATTGCTCTTGATTCATTCTGTCAGCCCCATTCTGTCAAATAAAACTTGTTTAGTATTTTCAACCACTTGATTTAGTGGTAAACTGGCATCGATTTTAACAATACGCTCACCTTCTTTCTCAAGAAGGGAAAGATAGCCTTGACGAACTTTTCTGTGCAGGTCTAAACCTTCCAAATCTAAACGATTGACTTCGCGATCGCTGTTTGCCGCGATTCGTTCAAGCCCCTTTTCTACTTCAATATCAAAATAAAGTGTCAAATCTGGCTTGAGACCATCTGTCGCAAATTGATTGAGCCAGTCAATAGCTTCAATATCCAAACCACGACCAAAGCCTTGATAAGCAACTGAACTATCAATAAAACGATCCATGATGACCAATTTTCCAGTTGCAAGTGCTGGCAAGACCTTCTCTACTAGGTGCTGTCTACGACTTGCAATATAGAGAAGCAACTCTGTCTTTGGATCCATCTGAGTATGACTAGGATCTAAAATGACTTCTCGAATCTTCTCACCAATCAAAACACCACCTGGCTCACGTGTTGTTAAAAACTCAATATTCTTTTCTTCTAACAAAGGAAGGATAGCTTCAAGCACACTCGTTTTTCCAGCTCCCTCTGGTCCCTCTAAAGAGACTAAAAATCCTTTTGACATGACGAACTCATTTCTTTTTTTCTTCCTTCTATTCTATCAAAAAAACAGGCATTTGTGAAAAGCTTTTTAACCTAATAAAAATTTATTCTGAAAAACTAGGATATACATTCGTTAATAAATAAGATAAATATTTAATTAAGTTTCTATATTCGTAATCAACTACCATACTGTCTTATTTTGTCTTTGTATAACTAGAAAAAAAGAACCTTGCATAGCAAGATTCTTTTAATGTCTGACTTAAATAATTGTTCTTCTGGGAACTAAATCGAATTAAGCTTCGATTTCTGTAACCATACCTGAACCAACAGTACGTCCACCCTCACGGATAGAGAATGTAGTACCTTGTTCTACGGCGATTGGGTGGATCAACTCAACGTCGATTGTCACGTTATCACCTGGCATTACCATTTCAGTACCTGCTGGAAGTTCGATTGAACCTGTAACGTCAGTAGTACGGAAGTAGAATTGTGGGCGGTAGTTGTTGAAGAATGGAGTGTGACGTCCACCTTCTTCTTTAGTAAGGATGTAAACTTCACCTTTGAATTTAGTGTGTGGGTTGATTGAACCTGGTTTAGCGATAACTTGTCCACGTTCGATTTCGTCACGTTGAACACCACGAAGAAGGACACCTACGTTATCTCCTGCAAGACCTTCGTCAAGTTGTTTACGGAACATTTCAACACCAGTAACAACTGCTTTTGAAGTTTCTTCTTTGATACCAACGATTTCGATTTCGTCGTTGACACGAACAGTACCACGGTCGATACGTCCTGAAGCAACTGTACCACGTCCAGTGATTGAGAATACGTCCTCGACTGGAAGAAGCAATGGTTTGTCAGTGTCACGTTCTGGTTCTGGAATGTACTCATCAACAGTGTTCATCAATTCCATGATGATGTCTTCGTATTTAGAGTCACCTTCAAGAGCTTTAAGAGCTGAACCTTGGATAACTGGAAGATCGTCACCTGGGAAGTCGTATTCTGAAAGAAGGTCACGGATTTCCATTTCAACCAATTCAAGCAATTCTTCGTCGTCAACCAAGTCGATCTTGTTCATGAAGACGATAAGGTGTTTAACACCAACCTGACGTGAAAGAAGGATGTGCTCACGAGTTTGTGGCATTGGTCCGTCAGTTGAAGCTACTACAAGGATAGCTCCGTCCATTTGAGCGGCACCAGTGATCATGTTTTTAACGTAGTCCGCGTGTCCTGGAGCGTCGATGTGAGCATAGTGACGTTTTTCAGTTTCGTACTCAACGTGCGCAGTGTTGATAGTGATACCGCGTTCGCGTTCTTCTGGAGCAGCATCGATAGACGCATAGTCTTTAGGTTGGTTAACTGCTGAAGGCAAGCGACGTGCCAAAACAGTTGTGATAGCTGCAGTTAGGGTAGTTTTACCGTGGTCAACGTGTCCGATAGTACCAATGTTAACGTGTGGTTTACTACGATCGTATTTTTCTTTTGCCATTTGAGTAAAAGCCTCCAATAAAATATATTTTATAGATAGACAGTAGGCAATACAGTCTAACTTTCCTTACTATTTTATCAAATTTTAGCTAAATTGCAAGTGTTTTACAAAGTTTTTATTAATTATTCTAATTCTTACTATAAGTTGTCGATTTATTGATAAAAAAAGAAACAGATGAATCCGTTTCTTTTTAAAATCTTTATTTTTCTCCCACTTCTTGTACTTCTTTATGTTTTTCATAAAGTCGGAGTAGGAATTTGGAAATTTCTTTGAGAATTGAGTAGGTAGGAACGGCAACGATCATACCTACGACACCATAGATATTACTTGACAACAATAATAGCACGAGAATTGTAATCGGATGAACTTTCATGACTCCACCAACAATACGAGGGTATAGGATATTCCCGTCTACTTGTTGGATAATCAGCATATAGATAACTGCTATAATCATCTTTTGAGGATCCGTAAACAGATTTGAAATAATCATCGGAATTAGTCCAATACTCGGTCCAACATAAGGAATCAAATTTGCTAAACCTGAGAAAATAGCAAAAACTAAAGCATATTTTAAGCCAATCACACTATAACCGATAAAAGCCAAACACCCGATAATAAATGCATCGATTGATACTCCACTTATGTAACGGGAAATGGTCTCATTCAAGTTTGTTATTAAACCAGATATATTGAGTTTGTCTCGCTTTAAAATAGTTCTTTCTAGCATCGGTAAGAATTTATGACCATCTAAAAGGAAATAAATCAAGAAAACCGGTGTCATAATGATAATTAAAACAGTGCTTACCAAAGCTGAAAGGACACTTCCCACACTATTTGTCACACTATTTAAGATATTTTGTAAAATATCGACATAAGAAAGATTTAATTGTTGGATTGTTTGTTGAATATCTAGCTCTTGGAAAGTAGGATATTTCGATAATTCTATCACTAAATCTTGGATTCGAGAATAGATATCTTGGCTAGAATTAATCAAGCTACTCAACTGATTAATTAAAATCGGCAAGAGATAGACGACAGCTATCACTATGGTTCCAAAGAGAACACAAAGTGTTAACAAAATACCAATGATTCGATTAATGCGACATTCCTTCTCTAAAAAAATGACAATTGGGTTTGTTAAGTAGTAGAGAAATCCACCTAATAAGAAGGGAATCATGATTGTATTTACGACACTTACAAACGGTGTAATAATAGCACCCATTTCTCGCCATAAGTAGAAAATAAGGGTTATTAATAATATCTCAGTGGTCCAGAAGAATAATTTATTTCTCCGAAACATATGCCACCTCCTCTTTTTCCTATTTTACCATATTTCCAAAAAGATTGATAACCTACATTATAAAAACAAGAATATTTTTTGTCTTTATGATAGAATAAAGTTACTATGAAGAAATTATTTTTAACATTAATCACGCTTATTTCATTTGGTTCTGCTACTACTGTTTTTGCTCAGGATTTTGATGTCGCAGCAAAACACGCCATCGCTGTTGAGGCTAACAGTGGTAAGATTTTGTATGAAAAAGATGCGACCCAACCGGTTGAAATTGCCTCTATCAGTAAACTACTTACTGTTTACCTAGTATATGAAGCTCTAGAGCAAGGCAAAATCACCCTTTCTACCCCAGTGGAAATTTCAGATTACCCCTACCAGCTCACAACCAACTCCGAAGCAAGTAACGTTCCTATGGAAGCTCGTAACTACACTGTTGAAGAGTTGCTAGAAGCAACATTGGTATCTAGTGCCAATAGTGCAGCTATCGCGTTGGCAGAAAAGGTTGCTGGATCAGAAAAAGACTTTGTTGATATGATGAAGGCTAAACTTCTTGAATGGGGAATTCAAGATGCTACCCTCGTCAATACAACTGGTCTAAATAATGAAACTCTCGGGAATAATATCTATCCTGGGTCTAAGAAAGATGACGAAAATAAGATGAGCGCCTATGATGTTGCAGTTGTCGCTCGTAATCTTATCCTAAAATATCCTCAGGTTTTAGAAATCACGAAGAAACCTTCTTCCACTTTTGCAGGAATGACTATTCACTCTACAAACTCAATGTTAGATGGTATGCCTGCTTACCGTGGTGGTATTGATGGTCTTAAGACTGGAAATACTGATAAGGCAGGAGCTTCCTTTGTTGGTACGACTGTTGAAAAAGGAATGCGTATTATTACAGTTGTCCTTAACGCTGACAACCAAGATACCAATCCATACGCTCGTTTCACAGCAACTTCAGCTCTTCTGGACTATATCTCATCTAATTTTGCTCTCCAAACAATCGTTAAGCAGGGGGAAAGCTACCAAGATAGCAAATCTCCAGTTTATGACGGGAAGCAAGATACGGTTACAGCAGTCGCTAAAGAAGATATAAAAATTGTTCAACGTCTTGGTAGTCGAGCGGAATCAACTGTTACATACACACCTGATGCTACTGAGCATGTTGCTCCTCTAGAAGCAGGTACGGTCGTTGGACATCTGACCTATGAGGACAAGGACTTAGTCGGTCAAGGTTATATCACCACTGATAAACCCACCTTTGAAATGGTCGCTGAAAAGAATGTTGAAAAAGCCTTCTTCTTAAAAGTTTGGTGGAATCGTTTTGTTCGATTTGTAAATGAAAAATTATAAAAAAATCGCGAGAAATCGCGAT